>DATDOV010000084.1:0-4198 GCA_035293105.1 Blastocatellia bacterium | reverse complement strand
CCATCACGCCCCGTCCCCGCGTCTCCGCGTCCCCGCCTCTCCGTGTCGCCCCGTCCCCCCCTCGCCGCGTCCCCCCTCCCCGCTAGCTGCTCATCGAGTCGATCAGGATCGAGGCTACCTCCGGGCGCGAGAACTCACGCGGGGGCATCTCGCCTCGCGACAGCAACTCTCGCACCTTGGTCCCCGACAGCGTCACATGCTCGGATGAATCGTGCGGGCAGGTCTTGTTGGAAGCCATCGAGTCACAGCGCCGGCAGTAGAACGAATGGTCGAAGAACATCGGCGTGATTCCAAGCGCCTCCGCGTCGAATTCGTTGAAGATATAGTGCGCATCGTACGTGCCATAGTAGCTGCCGACCCCGGCGTGATCGCGCCCGACAATGAAGTGCGTGCAGCCATAATTCTTCCGGATGATCGCGTGAAAGACCGCCTCGCGCGGCCCCGCGTACCTCATCGCCGCCGGGTTCACCGCGAGCAAGGTCCGGTTCTTCGGGAAGTAGTTATCCAACATCGCCTCGTAGCACCGCATTCGCACGTCGGATGGTATGTCGTCCGATTTCGTCTCTCCCACCAGCGGGTGCAACAACAACCCGTCGACCGTTTCGAGCGCGCACTTGATTATGTACTCGTGCGCGCGATGAATCGGATTGCGAGTCTGAAACGCAACGACGCGCTTCCAGCCTCTCTTCTTGAACGCCTCCCGCGTCTGCGCCGGGTCCATTCTGTAAGCCGGGAACTCCGGATTGCGAGGCCGGTTGAGCAGGCTAATCGGCCCGCCCAACAGCCAATCGCCTTGATCGTAAAGCGCCCGCACTCCGGGATGCGCGAGATCGTTCGTGAGATAAACACGGTCGGCTTCGCGCTCCTTGTCGTAGCGGTATTTCTCGCGCAGGTGGAGCACGCCGAGCAGGTGATCGTCGGCGGCGTAGAGCGCGATGTCCGAGCCTTCACCAAGACCGGCGGCTTGATCATCGGTCGCCGACAGCGTGATCGGTATCGTCCACGGCAATCCGGCGACGAGGTGTTTGTTGCCTCGCACCGAGACATAGTCGGCTTCGCACATAAAGCCCTCGAGCGGCGAGAGCCCGCCATTGGCGATCATCTCGAAGTCGGCCACCTCGCGTGGGCGCAGAGTCAGTCGCGGCATCGAGGGCGTCAGCTCTAGCAGGGCCTCGCGCGCGACCCCGGTCAGCTCGCGGTTGATCAGAGTCCCGCCGTGTGCGGGTATGGTTTCCATTTTCATTGCTCCTGTTAGATAAGAATCGCCGCAGTCAAGGAAACGCTCAAGATATCCGCGCGCAACCGGGCGTGTCAACGCTCCGACTTCTCCGCGCGAATGCGGCACTATGGGAGACGCGCTGGTAGTCTTCGGGATCGACCCTTCGTGGCGCGCGCGTAAACTGGCGAGAGGTGTTCAGAGTACCGACTTCAGTCGGGTTTCTATCGCCGCCCAAGTCCCTCTGTTTGCGCCGATCGAGGAACGCGGCGTCCTGGCAATCGGGAGGAGGGTAACGACCTCATCACTCTGCGCCCGGCGGCCGTTCAGCCGGGCCCTCACTTGTGCGGTAGCGGTGAAAGCTGCCGGTTAGCGCCGCCCGTAAAGCCTGATCCTCGGACGACGTGACTCCCAGCGCGCCTTTTCGTACCAGACCTCGACGCTCTGGATGACTCGCCGTTCGCCCCGAAGGTCGATCACCCGCGTCTGGGCGCCGGCGGGGACCCGGTCTCGGACCTCGATCTCATCGTCGCCGCCGTTGCCGTAGTGGACAACTACGCGATTGAACTCGATCGGAGCATAGTCGACGTGGATCTGTATTGAGCGAAACTCCCCTTCCGAGCTGGTCACTTTGATCTTGTCGTGATCGGTTGTCCCGTCGACGTGGGCCTTACCAAGATAAATCCATCTCCCCCGTGGGGACCTCTGCGCGGCAAGCGCTCCCGCGAAAACACCACAGACCAGTAGCAGGATCAGGCCCGCGCGGGCAACTTTCACTGTGTGCACTTTGCTTTCTCCTCCCAGCCGTACAATATAGGGATCATCGTTGGTCAACTGCGAGCGCAAGTCTATCCCGGTGCTGGCGGGGCTGCAAGCAGACGATCCGGAGTCGCAAAGGAACGGGTCGATCGGCGCTCATTGCTATTCCGTCCACTCCGATGCCCCGTTCGACACTCCGATTCGCTCGTGCAATAATTCCGCGTGATGTGTCCGCCGATCCAGCGAGTGCTTTGTTCATGCTCGTTGATTATCGTCCTCGCCGCCTGCGCCGGGTCGGCGGCGGCGGTTGACGACAAAGGCGGCACTGATGCGTCGCGGGGTGGTGCGACCTCGACACCGAATGCGACTGATTGGGACCGCGCCGTTGCTCTCTACGATAAGGGTGACTACCGCGCGGCTCTCGCCGAGTTTCAGAGCCTGGTGTTGGAACGCCCCGACGCTGCGGGCGCCTGGTACTACATCGGCCTGTGTGAATTCAAGCTCAAGCGCTACAAGAACGTCGAGCTGCCGCTCTCGCACGCGATCGACCTGCTCGAAATTCAGACGCCCGACAGCCCCGACATTCTCGGCGCGTGGTACACGATCGGAATATCTCACTACCTGCTGAGCGAGTACGACAAGGCGGTTGATCCGCTGACGCGCTACCTTGGGCTTGCCGCGAAGTCGAAGCGCGAGATCGACCGGGGCGCACGGACGGCGCTGGGGCGCTGTTACTTCTTCCTTGGCCGTCACGACGAAGCGCTCCCGCTGCTGGCAGCGGCCTCGGCGGCCTCGTCGAGCTCAGACGAGAACGGCCAGAACGCGAACTATCTCGGCGCGATTTACTTCAAGCGCGAGGACGACGATCGCGCTATCGTCTACCTGCGCCAGGCGCTGAAGAGCGACGCCGAAGACCGCTCCGTCCTGGAGATGCTGGCCGAGAGCCTGATCCGCAAGGCGCGCAAGTCGAGCTCGGAAGCGCTGTGGCTCGAAGCTGCCGAAGCCGGCGAGAAGCTCCGCGCGATTCACGATGACCTGCGGGCAGCAAACGTTTTGGGACGGGCGTACCTCGGCGCGCGCAAATTCGACAAGGCGGTGCCGGCGCTCGAGAAGCTCGCGAAGGCCGATCCCGACAACGGTCAGGCCTGGCTCTATTACGGCATCGCTTTGTCACGAAGCGGGCAGATGCGAAGAGCGATGGAGGCCCTCGAGATCACCATCCGGCTGACGCCCGACTCAGTGCCGGCGCTCGCCGAGCTTGCGTATGTCTACGAGAACGACAAGCAGTATCAGCAGGCGCTGCGCATCTACGAGAAGGCTTACGCCGCGACGAACGATCCGGCCATCAAAGAGAGCATTGAGCGGGTTCGGGCGCTGGCTTCACAAAAACAATGACGGCGGAGGGAAGGGAAGCGTGGGCCGGTACGAGGGAGAGTGGGGCGGCCTCACCACTCTCCAGACGTTTCATGCCGCGGTGAAGGAATCGATGGCGGCCTTCTCGTTGTCGAACGTATCGAAGACGGTGATCAGCTTCGTGATGGCCAGCAGGTCTTGAATTCGCTTCGTCAGGTTGATGAGCCTCAATTGGCCGCCTTCGCGCCTGACGGTAGTGTAGCCGCTGATCAGGGCGCCCAGCCCGGCCGAATCGATGTACGAGACGTCGCCGAGGTTGAGCAGGATTTTCCGCTGGCCGTCGGCGAGAAGGTCTTTGATGCGCTCCTTGACCTGCATGTCGCCCTCGCCGAGCACGATCTTGCCGGACAAGTCGAGCACGCTCACGCCCTCCACCACTCGTTCCTTGATCTCCATCGCAGCCTCCTGATTGTGATTCCAGGTTCGTGAAAGTACCACAGCGCGGAGTGTGTAGCAACCCGCGACCCGCTCGATGAAATGCGCGTCAGGTTCTTTTGTCGAGACGCGGTTGCGGACCGAACGGGCCGCGAGGATCCCAGAGGAGTTCGATGCTCCTAGAAAGCGACCACCCCGAGTCGCGCGGCCCCAACCCTGAAAGGGCGGAGGCACGTAGCCACGGGTGAGTCCGCGAACCCGTGGAGAGAGTCGAAGGTCGCCATCAGTAACCCGTGTCAGCGAGCACTGAAAAGTGACCCACTAACGAGCATCGAAAACTGACCCACCTTGAATAAATCATGAACACTTAGCAGGTCCTTGTCATCATCATCTCGTCTCCTCTCCGTGCATTTTGCTGGTTACTTTTTTGCGCCA
>DATDOV010000083.1:0-85985 GCA_035293105.1 Blastocatellia bacterium | reverse complement strand
GGAGCCACAACCATTCGGCCCACACGATGTGCGCGAGCGTCTCTCGCACCGAAGGGTAGCTGCCTCTCAGGTCGCGCGTCGCTTGCTCGGGAGCCAGGAGCGCCGCCGCCTCCAGAACGCGAGCGTTGGCCCATCGGTTGTACGCAAAGAGCAGGTCGATGTCGTGCAGGTTCATTGCTCGTTCCTCAATCGTAATCTGCCGCGCGCCGCGCCGCGTTCAATCATCGAGCCATCCATGTGGCAGCACGAGTTCTTATCGACCGCGAGCTGCGCCAGAACCTCCGGAGACGTGTTGCGGTTTCTAGCTACGCACGACCGCACTTCACGGTCGGGGTCGCCGGCTAGCCGACCGAGCACGTCCCGCCCCGCGTTGGCATTCTCGGCAAGCCGCGCGCGCACGTGATGGTCCGCGTCCGCGACGAGCGAGTTCAGAGCTTCAGCGGGCGCTTGCCGGTTAAAAGCGACCGCCGCGCGGACCCCGGCATCCGAGTCGCAAGCGAGCTTCAAAAGTATCTCCTGAGAAACCGCGGGATCGCTTGCCACGTCAACTCGCACCCAGCGATCGGGAGACGCCGCCCTCTCAGCCGGCGTTGGCTTCCGCCGTTTGGTTCGCACTCTCACTCGCGGCTTTCCAGTTCGGAGTGTCGTCACTGCGAGTCCTCACTCTGCTGCGGCGATGACATCAACGTCCGCCACACGGCCCGCCAGGTATCATCTTCGCGCGTCAGCACGAACACGTCCCAACCCGATTCGCGCGACGTTGTTCCGTTCAACTCGTAGGCCATCTCCCAGGAGTAGGCCGCGACTGCCGTTGTCCCCCATACATCGACTGTCGGCTCTGACTGCTTGTACTCGAGCACAACGGCTTGCCGGCTGAACTCCTCGTAGCTTGCGATGCACGCGGCCTTGCCCTGAACCCGACCCTGAAAGTCCGGCGGGACGATCACGATGTTGTCATGAAAGTACTCGGTCAATTCCGCCGACCGGCCATTCATCCACGCGTCATTGATCCTTTGAATCAGTTGGGCGATTACCTCGGCGTCGTTGCGCGGAAGGGACGACATCTCATCCTCCAATCTCGCGGCGCGTCGATCAACCCGCGTGGTCGTCGACCGCACGCGGCTCCAGTAAGCGAAATCAGTCGCGGCCGGCTCTGCGCGAGCGGACCTCAATTGGCGATACTCGTCGCATCGTTCGTCGCCCCGACTCAACGCAGCACCTACGGGACGCGCCGCGCCTTCTTGAGGGACTCCACCTCAGCCTCGAGCTGCTTCACTCTTCGTTCCAGCTCCGCGATGCGGTCCTCGAGACTTGCCGCGGGCCGCGCAGGTGCAACGGCGGCTGTTTCGCCAATCACCTCTCGTGGCAAACCGCCTCGCACAAATACAGACAACCTAGTGACGACGGCCGGAGCCGAAACTTGCAAGGTGATGACGTGGCGCCCGTAGGTGATCTCCGTCCGATTGCTGTTGAACCGCAGGGTCTCATCGAAGCGGCCAATGCCCGTGCCGTCGATTGAGACCGTGCCGCTCGCCGGATTCAGAAAGGTCGCGGTGATTTCGATGAACTCGGGCATCTTGGCGTAGCGAGGGTCCTCGACCCGTTCGTGAGTTATCTCAACCGTGAAGGAGACTTTGTCGGTTACCGTGCGCTTCCCCTGCACCAACTCGATGTGGATGTCGGCCCACGCGGAGCTGGCCACGAGCAACAAAACCGCCGCCGCAACCAACAGACGCCGAAGTGCTATTCTCATACGGATACCCCTTTCGTGCTTTTGAGTTCGCCTGCCATTCTATGAACCGCCGTCCGCCAGCACAATGAGAATCGCGAGGTGTTGAAACGCCAGCGCGCGGCTTCGACTTCTACGGGCGTGTGGTCAGTGTTCGGACATGCCGCCGGCGGGCTTACGCGGTTTGGCGAGTTCGAGCACGACCACCCACGCGTAGCGCTTGAGGAACGGGAGAACCATGAACAGAAGCCTGTCTATCGCTTCAAAGAATCCGAGCATCACCGTAAACCCCGGGACCCGTCGCAGCGGAACCCCCGCAAGCGACGTCAGGTGAAAGAAGCGGGTCTTCACGCTTCCGAAGTAATCGCCCGCCAATCGCACGTCACGCATCAAGAGCGGGTGCTCGTCTTCGGTGCGAAGTTCGGGCGTGCGCTTACGGTAGAGGTTGATCAACGCATTGTGACCCAGCGGCTCGACGAAGACAGCACGTCCCTCAGGCTTAAGGGTTCTTGATAGCTCAGCGTAGGCCCTGTCGAGCTGCAAGTGATGAAGAATGCCGGTGCCGCAGATCACGTCGAAAGAGTCGTCGCCAAAGTCGAGTTGCTCGGCGTTCATCACTCTGAAATCCAGGCCGTCGAGGCGCCGTCGATTCGCCTGCTGCCTTGCCAGGTTTACCGCAACGTCGGATATGTCGATCCCGGTCACCGTTGCGCCGTTCTGCGCAAGAAAAAACGCGTAGCTTCCGGTCCCGCATCCGTACTCGAGGACTTTCTTGCCGCCTGCGCACGAATCGAGGGTCTGTTGATAGAACTCGTCGCTACGCCGCGAGATCGAATAATACTTCCCAACCACCCGACGCGAGTCATCGGCGTAAGCCTTGTTGTGGAAGTCCTTCTCGCGATCCGTTACGGCGCCCATTCTCGTCCGCCTCCATCTCCGGTATCGTCCGGCGATTGAACGAATATACTGGCTCGCCGATGAAGTGACAATGAGTCCGGTCCGGTGACGCGCTTCAGGCTCGGTGCGCAACATCCACTTGAGGAGTCCTCCAAACCGGGAGGTTGGCCTCCGTCATTCTTGGCTAGGTGCAAAGGACGCGCGAGACCACGGCAATGCTCCAACCTGCCGGCTCGGGGAATTGCTTGTTCGCGTCTGCTTGTCGCGTCGGCGAACCGATTGTTAGAATCGAGGGTTGGTACTGCAATCTGCTACCGGCGTTCTAGGCTTACACTCACGTTGTAGCTGAGGTTTCGGCATGTCCGACAACCGATCGCCCGGCGATTTAGAGGTTTGGTGAATGAAGAAGTTTCTCATCGTTTCCGTTGGCATCGTCACGATATCAGCAACCTCATTCTCTTCTCGCGCTGTCGCTCAATCGGGGGGCGACCTTCGCCGCCGCACCATCTCGATCACCTACATTAAGAACTCGGTGAAGGTGTTATTCGCCGGGACTACACTCAGGCCGAACGCCCGTGGCGAGGCTTGGGTTGATCGCCTGCGCAAAAGGAACAGCAGCGAGATAGACATCAAGGTCGAAAACCTCATCCCGGCGTTCAACTACGGCGCGGATTACAACACCTACATCCTATGGGCCATCTCTCCGGCGGGGCAGGTCGATAATCTCGGAGAGTTTCGATTGTCGGGCGGTTCGGCGAGGCTGAGAACCGCGACCGCCTACCAGGACTTCGCGATGATCGTGACCGCCGAACCGCATTATCTCGTCCGGCTCCCGTCAAAGATGGTCGTGCTTGAGAACCTCGCGCCGACATCCTCGAACGTCCAAATCCAAGTGAGCGAGATCTACTTCTCCGGCGACTCAGGAAAGTACTACACCGACGGGACGGTACCGGCAGTGGCCGAGCGCGATTACAACAAAACGCCGATGGAGTTGCTGCAGGCCCGGCGAGCCGTCCAGATCGCGCGTCTGGCCGACGCCGAGCGGTATGTGCCCGAGGACTACAAGAACGCCGTGCGCGCGCTCGACCAGGCCGAAGAAGCCTTTCGGCGAAACGTCGACGTGCACGAAGTAGGCCGGCTTTCGCGTGAGGCAATCTCAGTCGCGGTCCGCGCGCGCGACGTCTCCGAAGAGCGCGCGGTCGCAGCAGAACGCCGCGCGGAGATAGCTCGGAGGGACGACGAAGTCCGCCGCGCAACCGAGACCGCTTCGGACCTGAGCACGCGGCTGTCGGACACCGAAGCGCGGCTCAGGGCTTCTGAAATCGCGCGGACGAACGCCGAGGGTCAGTTGGATCGCGCGCTTCGCGACGCCGCGGAAGCCCGCAGCGAAGTTCGCTCGCTACGTACTGAAAACGACCGCCTGCGAAGCGACGTCGATAGATTGAAACAGGACCTCGCCGACGCGCGCGCGCAGATCACGAACCTCCAAACTCAATACTCTTCGGCCAGCAAGAAGCTTGGCGAAGCGACCTCGCGAGCCGACGCGATGGAGCGGGAGGAGCGCGAGCGCCGGCAAGCCGAGGCTCGCCGCCGTGACTTTGCCGAACTTCAGGCCGCAGTCTCTCGAGCGGTGCTGGTAAGGCCGAGCGGCAACGGATTCATCGCCGTGCTTCCCGACAGTTTCTTTCTCGCCGGTGAAACAGCGCTGGCACTCAAGGTGAAAAAGCAGATGGACGAGCTGGCCCAGGCCGTCGCCGCGCATCCCGACGTCGTGTTCACGATCGAGGGCCACTCGGACGAGCGGCGTGGAGCCGAGTCCTTCGCCTTCGGCCGCGCGCAGTCGGTCGCCGAATACATCTCGGCGTTCGGCGTGCCTCGAACGAGTTTCAAGATCGAGTCGCGTGGTTTTTCGGTTCCGGTCTCCACGAACAAGACGATAAGCGGCCGAGCGGCAAATAGGCGGGTGGAGATTGTGTTTGCCGGACCTCAATGAGGCGTACTCGATGATGAGATCGAACCGCCAAGACACCGAGATCGCCAAGGGGAACGCGAGGGTCGTTCTTCCCTTCGCGTCCCTCTTCGCGTTCTTTGCGTCTTGGCGGTTCAGATGCTGGCTAGTGGCGCTGTTCATCGCGAGTCAGTCCGTCGTACTCTCAGCCACGCCGCAAAAAGAGAAAGAGACGGCGGAGCAAATCGTCGCCAGGGCGCGCGACGAGATTCAACGCAAGCAGTACCGCGAGGCTGAAAAGGACCTCAAGCGCGCGCTGAAATTCAAGAAGGAACCCGAGACCCAACTGCTTCTCGCGGTTGTTTATCACGATGAAGGCAAGAGCCACGACGCCGTCAAGGCCGTCAAAGGAGCAATCAAGTCCAGGCCCGTCTATCCCGAGGCAAATTATTACCTTGCCCGCTTGCTCTTCGAGGAAAACAACCTCAAGGGCGCTCGTGAGGCCATAGACCTCGCATTCGCCCAGGGAGTTCAGCTCCCCGCTGCTTACGTCATCAGGGGTCATCTGGAAGTCCTCGATCGAAAGTATCAGTCAGCGGTCGACGCGTATAAGGAAGCGATAAGGAGGGCGGCGCCTTCGGATGTCGGGGTACGAGAATTGGAAGAGCTTGTCGGTGCCCTGAACAGTTATCTCGAATCCCGTGTCCATCAGGAGGGGGGTTCTTACAGGCGGCCTATTCTACTCAACCTGCCCAGACCTGACTACACCGAAGATGCTCGGCGATTTCGCACCCAGGGAACCGTTCACCTGGCCGTGCTTGTCGATGAAAAGGGCGCGGTGAGTTCTGTGCTGCGATTCTCACGCCTCGGTCACGGTCTTGATGAGGAGGCGATCAGGCGGCCCGCAAACTTAGATTCTCTCCCGCGACAAAGGACGGCAGTCCGGTTCCCTACTGGTTAGCTCTCGACGTCGATTTCAACCTGAAGTGAGGCGGCTACCGATCACTGCGAGGAACCCGCCTGTTGTGAGTCACGTATGTTGTTTTGCCGTTGAAACCCCATCACGCAACGACTATGCTTCAGCAGTAGGCGAGGTGAACCAGCATGTACTGTCCGAAATGCGCGACGACGAACTCTGACGACACGAAATTCTGCCGCGGGTGCGGCGCGAACCTCAGCCTCGTGCCGATGGCTCTGAGCGGCCAACTGCCAGAAGCGCCCGAAGACGACCGCCCTGGCCGGCATCGAAGGCACACGCGTCGCGACCGAAGCGACGAGTCCCAGTTCGCACGCGGCATAACGAGCGCGGCGATGGGAACAGCGTTTCTCCTCGTCGCTATCGGGTTGTGGGTCTCGAAGCAGTGGTGGGGGCTGTGGATGCTGATCCCGGCCTTTGCAATGCTCGGAAGAGGCATCGCCGCGATTGCGAGCGCCAAGTACGCGCGAGTGGCAACTACCGCGCCGCGACAGATATCGGTAAACCGCGCGCCCAACACTGGAGAGCTTCAACCGCCCCGCACGCTATCTCAGATCGCACCTCCGCCAAGTGTGACTGAAGAGACCACTCGGCACCTTGACGCGCCCGCCCGCCGGTCCGATCAGGTGCAATAACACCGAGGAATCTCGGCGGGATCTCAGCAAACTGGTTGGTCGGATTTCTCATCTTGACGAGACCTGGGGGAGATTCCCCTTCGAAGGACCTAAACTGAATGCAGGCAGAGAACTCGACCAAGCGTCTTCAGTTATTTGTCGGTCTTGCAGTAGCATGGCCGTCAATAACGGGCCTGGTCGTCCTGGAGCTGTGGCCCGACCTCCGCAAAACCGCTCTTGGGTGGTTTCTTCTGGTGGTCGTTGGGCCTCCTGTCTGCTTGCGCGTAATTTTCTTGCCGTGCTCCTCAAGTCTCCGCGAACCTCAAGAGACTCTATCCTGACCGCCTCGTGAGCCGTGAAGGGGCGGTCGAAGAAATGGCGCGCGCGGCCGAGGCCCACCAACCGGCGAGGCCGCGCCGAATGCCGAACCGGAACTCACCTAACGTAGTAACGAATTTATTCGTTCAGATTCCAGGAAACGAATGAATTCGTCACTACGTGGACTCGACGTCGCACCTACAATCAAACGCCGCGACATTTTGGCTTGGTCCCTCAATCCAACTGACCTCCCGTTGACGTATTCGTTGAGCACACTCAATAGGAATCCGTTTGGCCGGGAGCGATCATGATCAACATCCGGGAAGCAGACAGCGGCAAGCCGGCACCCAGGCGCGCGGTTAAGAGACGAATAATCATCGGAGTGCTGCTTGTGTTGTTGGGTTGGCTGGGGATTGACCTCTACGGGACACGCTCGACGAGCCTCCGCCGCTTCGACCCGAATGAAGTCGCGCGCCTCGACACGGCAATGTGGCGCTCGTATTACGACAGGCAGCGCGTCCGGCTCTACTTTCAACTTTCGGAGCTGCTGAGAACTCAATACGGACTCCCCTTCTTCAGGTCGAATGCGGTAGCGTACCAAGCCGCCAAAGCCGCTTTCGTGTTCAAGGATGGCTACAATCGTGAGGACTATGAAAGCGCGCTTCCTAATCTGATCAGCTTCTACGCAGCGATTCACAAGGTCGGCGACGTTGACTTCGACGTCGAGCGCGCGGCGAGGCTGGAGCTCGAGTGGTGGATAATCCATCGCGAGCGCAAGTCCCACGATCCGGGTGACCTGGAGCGCGCGCTGGCTGACCTGGCCGCCGAGGTCTACTGTGTGCCGGCGGGGAGGTTGATGGAACACGCCCGCCTGCGCGCCGACGCGATGACGATTCGGGACACGAAAGCGGAACAAGGCGGTGTAAGCGAAGAGGATTGGAAGAAGATCGATGATCTGCTTCACCAGTCGTGGCAGTCACTCTGGCAGGCGGTCAATGAGTAGGGGTTTGGGGGTTTGTGGTTCGTGGTTTGTGGTTTGTGGTTCGTGGATCTGTCAGTTGTAGCCTACGGTCGTTGCCGGTGGTCAGTTGTCAGTGGTTGCGCCCGGTCTTCGGCGATTGACCACAAACCACAAACCACGAACCACAAACCCCGAACCACAAACCCCGAACCACAAACCACGAACCACAAACCACGAACCACAAACCACAACCTCCCCTGCGTTGCCAAACAGGTCCGCGTAGTGTCTAATGGCAGGCGACACATGCGCGGCCCTCAGCCGCACTTCAAAATCTAGGAGGCAGACTAATGAGCAAAAAAGTAGCCGGGCTTGTCGCTATACTCGTCCTCAACGTGGTTGCGCTCGCCCAGCAACCCGCAGCACCCAAGACGCACTTGAAAGTAGGCGACTCGGCGCCCGACTTCACCCTGCCAAACACAAAAGGCGAACAGGTGACGCTGAGCAGCTTCAAGGGAACCAAGAATGTCGTGCTTGCGTTTTACGTGCTCGCCTTCACCGGTGGCTGAACGAGAGAGCTTAAGGCGTATCAGGCTGATATCGCCAAATTCGAAGCTACTGAAACACAGGTATTCGGGATCAGCGTCGACAGCTCGCCGGCCAACGCCGCATTCGCGAAGGAAATCGGCGTGACGTTCCCACTCCTCAGCGATTTCAAGCGGAAGGTCGTGAAGGACTATGGCATATTCGACGAAGCGCGTTTCTTCGGCACGCGTGCGACGTTCGTCATCGACAAGGAAGGGATAATCCGCCATATCGAGCAGGGTGGTACCGCGATTGACCCCTCCGGAGCATTTCAGGTTTGCAGCGCGTTCCCTGCAAAGAAGAGTCAGTAAGACGGACTTTCAGATAATCACCTTCGATTGCTATGGGACTCTCATCGACTGGGAGGGCGGCATCGTTCGCGCCTTTCAAACAGAGGCGTCGCGCGCTGGTCTCGATCTTGATCCCGGCCGGATAATCGAAGCCTATATGGCGGAAGAGCCGGCCGTGGAGTCGGAAGGCTATCGGTCGTACCGGGAGGTTCTTGCGCTGACGGCCGTCCGGGTTGCCGCGCGATTTGGATGGGAGATCACGCCGGCTCAAGCTGAGTTTCTCCCTGCGAGCATCGCGGACTGGCAGCCCTTCCCGGATACGAATCCGGCGCTCGAACGGTTGGCCGAGGGACACAAACTCGGGATTCTCTCCAACGTCGATGACGATCTGCTCGCGGCGACCCGGCGCCACTTCTCAGTCGGATTCGATCTGATCGTGACTGCGCAGCAGGTGCGGTCTTACAAGCCCGCCCACGCGCACTTTCGCGAAGCGATCTTGCGCGCGGGCGGACGCCGTCTCTTGCACGCGGCTCAGAGCTTTTTTCACGACGTAGTTCCGGCGTGCGAGCTTGGAATCCCTGTGGTGTGGGTTAATCGCAAAGGTGAGGCTGCTCGCCAGGGCGGGCCGGAGCCGACAGCGGAAGTGCGCGACCTCACGGGCCTCGCGGACCTTATTGCCTAGCGTCGTGGAGCAGTCTCTTGTCGCCACAAAGGCACGACGTCACAAAGAAGACACTGATAGTAGTCTCATTGTTACTGATCGTCCGCGTGGCGTCGCGTCCTTGGTGTCTTGGCGCCTTCGTGGCAGAGTCTTGCGTCGTTCGGTACGTATTCCGTGGCGCGCAACTCCTCTGGCGCGGAGCCGTCCATGCTCGCAGCCGAACTGGAATCGGAGTTAGCTTAACCAGCCGTTCTCACGGCTGGTTAAGCCTGCCATGCGGGGAAGCCGCTGGATGCGGCTAATGGTGTGCTACAAAGGCAGAGCCACTCGCCTCGCGAAAAATACCTACGCTTCACTTGATCCCGCTGCTCTCTTGATCGCGTCTATCACCTCGTCATCACCGGGGCGGAAGATCGGCAGCACGGACTTGCGATGACGGATCACGCCTGTGGGGTCGATGACGATCACCGCTCTCTGCGAGCCACCCAATAACGACTTCACGCCGAAGAGGCGAGTCACCTCCCCCTTCTCGTCAGCCAGCAGCGTCTGCGGCAGGTTGTGGTGTTCGGCGAACCGCTTGTGCGACTCGACGGACCCGACCGACACGCCGACTACTTCTGCGCCCGTCGCCTCGTAGTCCGCCCATCGATCGCGCATGCTGCACATCTGTTTGGTGCAGACCGGTGTTTCGTCCTTCGGATAAAAGACGAGAGCGACGACCTTGCTGCGATGATTCGACAAACGCCAAGTCTTGCCTGTTGCGTCCCTGAGCTCGAAATCGGGCGCGGTCTCGCCTACTTCCGTGGATCCATCGGGTCTTGCTTTGCTCATAGTCTGCAAGTCTCTTTCGTGGGCCTTGTAAGAGAAGCGATTCTCCGATGCGGAGGGCGAAAAATCAACCGGCCTCAAGAATAGACTCAGCGGCGAGCTAACGCCCGAGAACTGATGAATCGCTTCGCCGATTTCAACGCGCCTCAGCGTCGCCACGTTGATCGGCCGCATAGCGGTCGCCTGGAGTTTAGACGTTTCGGAAAGGTCAAACTCGAAGCGCCGCTCAATCTCAGCCAGGTCTCAGGTTGGGAAGAGGCACTTGTGCCCGCTTGCTTTTCGACCCGCGCCCTCGACGTTGAGTAGCAGGTAAGCAAGCGGGCACAAGGGCCTCTTCCCAACCTGCGATGTTTCCTATGTTTGGCGGTACGATCGACACTCGCCGCTAACGACGGTCCATCGCTGAACACAACTGTGCGTATACAATCCGGCTCCTTCTCTTACAAACACATCACCGCGCTGCGGTGATTCCGCAGCCGGAGAATGAACCTAAAACGTCAGCTTCAACCCAAGCCGAATCCGGCGTGGCGACGCGTCCGCTTCCCCCAAATCCGCGAAGCCAAATCCGCCCGCGTTCTCGACCAGGAAGTTCGGTTTCCCTCGGCTCGGATGATTGAAGAAGTTGAACGCCTCGGCGCGGAACTCGAGCGATACCCTCTCACTCAGCTTGGTCGTCTTCGTCAGCGCGAGATCGACGTTCGCAAGCCGAGGCCCGATCAGCGTATTCCTCCCGACGTCGCCAAATGGACGACCGGCTGCGAACGTCTTGCCGAACGCGTCCGGCCCGAGCCCCAATGCACGCGCCGCCTGCTCGACCGCAAAGTCGTTGTAGACGAACCGCGCTTGTCCGACCGAGCCGGCGTGGAATCCCGAACGCGTTGCGACGATGAAGCCGGTCGGGCTGACGAATGGAGTTCCATTCGGATTGGAGAAGAAGTTGAAGAAGCGATTAGCTGCGTTGGAAAACGCGACGGCATCCGCAGGCGCTGTTGCGCTTCCGGCGAACGGCCGCAGCGATCCAAACCTATCGGCGAAGATCGAAGCCAGCAGCGCGTTCGAGTAGCCGTAGTACTGGAGCGCGGTGAACGGCGAGCCGCTCGCCATCCCGGCAATCCCGCTGACCTGCCACCCGTCGAGCAACGTACCAACAAAGCCCGATCCATAACGCGGCGACGGCAGCTTCCACACGAAGTGTCCGGTCAGCACGTGTTTGCGGTCCAGGCCCGACAATCCCCGCTCGCCGCGAGACACGTCGCGCGGGTTTTGAGCGAACGCCTGAGACGCCGCCCCCGCGAACGAGGCCGGGTCGCCGACTCCGCCCGCCAGATGCGCCGCGATCTCGGGAACGTCATCCGTCAACTTCGACCACGTATACGCGACGCCGCCGGTGAGGTCGGTCGAGAGCTTGAGGTCCGCGCTCATCTGCAATGCGTGATAGGTCGAACGGCCCGTGCTCGCGTAGACGCGAAGCGGACCCGCTGCGCCATGCACACCCGCGCTCCCATCCAGCATTCGCATCAAGCCTATGCCGCGCGAGCCGACGTATCCTGCCTCGACGCCTAGCCGGTCAGCGACGTTGCGGCCCACCGAGAAGTGCCACGTAATCGAGTAAGGGCTGCGAAAATCGCGCGTCATCTCTGTTCGAGCATATCGCCGCGCATCGCTCCCAAGTAGCGAGCGCAAATCGGCGGCGCTCGGCAGGCTTGGGAAGCTGAACGTCGCGCGACCCGACGCGGGAGTCAGAACCGCCAGCAGCACGTTAGGCGCGGATGCGGCTACGTCCGCCAGGTGGCGGTAGGCAGTCTGATCGAACGACACGCTCGCGCCGCCGCGAAGGACTGTCCTCTCGTCGCCGAACAGATTCAGCCCGAATGGACGAACCCGCGGCGTATACGCGAACCCTACTCGCGGCGCGAAGTTGTTGTTGTCGCCATCGAGCTTCCGAATAGTCCGGGCGTCGAGCGGCAGCCGGGCGTCGAACATCGTGGTCGCGGGATTGGCCTCTCGCCGGCGCAGCCGCTCCGCGAACCCGTTCATCGGCTGGCCCGATCGTTGATAACCAAGACCGAACGTCAGCGTCAGATTGCTGAGCGCGCGCCACGAATCATCGAGGAAGTAGTGTTGAAGCGTTTCGCCGAACCGCGAGCGTGGATCGCCAAAAGCAACCACGAGCGCCGCGTACCGGTCCAGCACGAAATCATCGAAGCCGGCGTAGCTGTAATAACCCGCGGCCCCGGGGAGATGGTCGAAGCGGGTAAGCCTGCGCTGCACGTCTCCGCCGAACTTCAGCGTGTGACGGCCAATCGAATGTGTCACGCTGTCGCCGGCCTGATACAACGTCGAGAGGCTGTCGCTTGGAACCAGCGGATCGCTTCCGTACGCGAGCCCGCGCGGTCCAACGCTCACGCTCGGGCCCCCGCCGAGCGTCTGGTCGCGCGACTCGTCTAGCGATAACCGTGAGCGGCTGAGGCCAAAGCTGAATTCGTTAACCGTGCGTGCCGAAAGGAGTCGGGTCCAGAGCAGAGCGCCGAGTTGCCCGCGAGCGCTCGCGCCACCCGGGTTGCCCGCCGCAAGCCTGCCGATTGAATCTCGCGAACCGCGAGCGTCGTACCAGTAGCTCGTTCTCAACGTGTCGCGGTTGTTCAGGTTGAAATCGAATCGCGCCACTCCTTCATAGCCGCGCGCCGTCGAAGGGACGAGCCGGGTGACCTCGCCGAATTCGACCGGCACGCCAAGCACGGGCCGCACGAAGGTGCGCGTTATCTGCGAACCTCCCGTGACGCGAGCCAGCGGCCCTCTCGCGATTAGGTCACTCACCGTAGCCGACGCGGGCAACGCACTCCGGAGCGTTCGCAAGCCGAATAGTGTCGGCGTGAGCAGTGACGAGGTCGAATCTACGAAACGTCTCGCGGTCTCGGTCTCTCCTTGAAACGATCCGAAGAAGAAGATGTGGTCGCGTACGATCGGTCCGCCAATCGTTCCGCCATAAGTCATGTTTCGGAAGAGCGGAGAGTGATCCAATCCGCTGCGCCGTTCGAGCGGCGACAGCGCACCGAGGCGGCGATTCAGATAATAGTCGAAGACGCTGCCGTGGTACTCGTTGGTTCCGGCGCGCGTGATCACCTCGATCGACGTATCGCCTTGCGCGAGACCCCCGGTGGTTGGAAGGGTTCCGACGGTCATCTCGTAAGCCGCGTTTCGATTGTCGATGGAGATGGCCGGCCGGCCGTCGATGCCGTTGTTATCCACGCCGTCGATTGTGAACTGATTCGAGCGCGCGCGGCCGCCGTTAATCGAAAGGGTGGGCAATACGCGCTGACCGGGATCGCTGTTACGCTGCGACTCATCGCCGGGTCTCTGCGCGTTGGTCCCGGGAGCGAGCAGCGCAAGCGAATCGATCGAGTTGAGCGTCGGCAGCTCCGCAAGTTTTCGCAACTCGATAGACGAAGACATTTCTGTGGCCGTGGTGTCGATCAGAGCCGGCGCGATGCCCGTGACCGTTACGGTTTCAGTGGCGCCGGCGGGCGACAGCTCTACACCGGCGGCCGTCACCTGGCCCGACTGCACGACGACGTGGGTGACGACCGTCTTCTTGAAGCCCGATGCTTCGACGTTGACTTCGTACTTGCCCGGCGGAAGTCCCGCGACGCTGTAGTTGCCGGAAGCGTCCGTAGTCACCGTGCGCGTGGTTCCGGTGTTGGGGTCGCGGATTGTCACCGTCGCCCCGGCGACGACCGCGCCGCTCGCATCGACAATTGTGCCCGGCGGCGCGGCTTGTGAAGACCCCTTGATGTACTGCACGTCTTCCGAGAGCCGCTTGTTGTTTGTGGCCGACGCAGAAGCGTCTCCGGGAGCCGGTTGCGAGGGCCGCTGTGTTTCCCGCTCGCGCGCGAGATCGGCCGTCGTAGGAACGTACATCGACGTGTAGGGAGTCACCAGGTCGAACTCGCGGGCAAGCTCGATGACCTCGTGCTTGAGTTCCTGGCGCTCGCCGTGGACTCGAACCTCGGCGAGCAGTTCGTTCACGCGCTCGGTTGCCCAGAGCTTCGGCAAAAACTCTTTATCCTGCGCGACGAGCGGAAAGTTCAAACCGTCGAAATCGAACCGAGTTGGCTGCCCATTCATCTGTCCCGTGAGCCCGACCGCCGCGTCACGCAACTCTTCGGCGTTCCTGTAGCGCCCGTAGACTCTGATCTGCGATCTCGTGTAGAGGTCCGGCAGTTGCGCCGGATGGACGCGATCAACCTCAACCGGACCAAAGTCGATGTGGACGTCGGACAATACCGGCTTGCTGACCTTTGAGAAGAAACCCGAAACCGTCTGTCCGAGCTGCGACTGGTCATCGATGAACGAACCCGCGCCACGATTCTCGGCAGCGAGACGTTCCAGTAACACCCGATTCACGTTCGCGCCGACGCCAAAGCTGAACAGGCGCGCGCGAACCGTATTCGACTCGCGCACGTGTGCGGCTATCAGGTCGGGATCAACGACTCCCGCTTCCGGCAAGCCGTCGGTGATAAAGACGAGGTTGTGAGGCCGGGGCGCCCGCTCGAACATCTTCATCGCCGTGACCAGCGCGTCGTTGATGTTGGTGCCACCGTCGGCTTTCAGTCGATCGACGAAATCGAGCGCGCGAGTGATGTTAGCGCGCGTCGCCTGCACCAGGTCGTGGCCCATCGTTTTGATCGAAGACTCGAAGGCGACGATGTTGAAACGGTCGTCTTCGTTCAGCGTTTTGGTCAACCCGAACCTGAGCGATTCCTTCGCCTGCTTGATCTTCTCGCCTTGCATCGAGCCCGAGATGTCGATCACGAAGATGACGTCCTTGGCCGAGATGCGCCGCGCGTCGAAGTCGGCCTTCGGAGACAGCATCAGGAGGAAGTAGCCGTCCTCGCCCTCCTTCCGATGGGTGAGCAGAGACATGCCGACCTCGCTGTCCGAAAGCGAATAGACGAGTTGAAAGTTCTCTGCCTCGCCTCCGCCGACGGTCGAGACCTTGCCGGTCACATGCCCATCGCCGTCGAAGCTGAGATCGATTGGGTGAGTGGGAGAGAAGACGTTCTTGATGGCAATCGCGGAACGCAGGTCCACGTCGATTTCGACGCTGCCGACCGGGACTTTGAGCTTCTTGTAGCCCTGGCCGAGCGGATAGTCGAACGAGACCACGCCGTCCTTAGCCTGCAAGACTTGCGAATAGATGATCTCGATTCGCTTATCTGCGTGAGGCGGGATCGGGTAGACGTGCGATTGAAACCAGCCGCGCCGGGTCATCTCCAGTATCGCGGGGTCCTCGCCCTGCGCGGCGGCGGCAGCGTATGCGGCGCGCGCCTCTCCTTTTTCTTTCACGCGACCGACGCGGCGCTCGTCGCCATCATAGACCGCGAACTCGATCAGGCTCGCGCCCTCGGGGACGGGAAAGTAGTACGTGCCTTCAAGCAGATCCTCGGTCTCGTTGCGGAACAGGTGTTCGACCCTGACCGTCGCGACTTGGCCCTGTACGCGCAGGTTGATTCTGATTGCGGAGACAGGTAGCGACGCCGGGAGCGGTCTATTCAGCACGTCTTCGACTCGTTGTTGCGGGCCGGGACCGACGGCGCTTGGTTGGGGACGGCGCGGGCTGATGACTCCCTGGCCGAAGCAGTCGATAGATGCAAGCGTGATGACTACCAGCGCGAGTATGTATCTCGTTCGCATGGCGCCTCCTCCATGAGCGGTGATTGTTTGCTACGGGTGTGTGTTCGCTAACCAGAATGGGAGGGAGCGATATGTCTTGCAGGGAAAATCATCCACGAAGGACACGAAGGAACACGAAGAATGAAAGGGAGAAACGGGCGAATTGTCTGGCAAGAGTGAACAAGACGGATCGGCGAACATGAACTGGGGGTCACCAGATTCTCATTCTGTCATTCTCCAATTCGTCTTTCGCTTATTCCCCGTCTTTCTTTGTGTGACTTCGTGTCCTTCGTGGATCGTGTCCGTTCACTTCAGGCCGTACTTGCGAAGTATCTCGACCGTCTTATCAATCGGAAGCGCTTCGACCGTGCGGCCGCGACCGGTCGTCGTCGTAGCCCGGAACAACGAATTGTACACGGCTTCTTCGGTCGCTTCGATCACGGCCAAAAACAGCGGCGACATCGCGTCGTTAGGCATCAGCTTAACGTCCCGCGGTGAGTTGCGATCGCCTGCCTGAGCGACGGTGCGTATGCGGACTTCAGTCGCAGTCGAGAACGCAATCGCGTAGTCGCCGCTGCCATTCGAGGCCGAAGACCCGGTGCGGGCAAGCCCCATCATCGACCGCGCAGCCATTCGCTTGAGATTCCGGGCATCAACCGGCGCATCCGTCGCGATCACGATGATGACCGAGCCGTCCGGCGATTCGAGTCTCGCTACGTCACCGGTTGATCCGCCTCGCGAGTTCGCGCCATCCGTCCGTCCTCCGCGAGTCGTCCGCTCGAGTTCTTCTTTCAGGTAGTAACGTCCAAGCTCGCGGCCCACCGGCGCGCCCGCGATCGTCAGCACGCCGCCGAAGTTCGTTTGAACCAGCACTCCCACCGTGTAACCGCCAAGCGAGGCAGGCAGCCGCCTCGACGATGTACCGATTCCGCCCTTGAACCCGAACGCGACAGTTCCGGTTCCCGCCCCGACAGATCCTTCCTCGACCGCGCCGCCCGTCGCGCCTTTGATCGCGTTCACAACGTCGTCGCGCGTGACGTAACGGCCGCGAATGTCATTTAAGAAGCCGTCGTTGGTTTCGGCGACGATAGGATTGATCGACTGAACGTCTTCGTTCCCGGGCAGCGCGAGCATGTAATCGAGCACGGCGTCGGCGGTTCGCGGAACGCTGAGCGTGGAGGTCAGAAGGATCGGAGTTTCGATCTCGCCCAACTCGCTCACCTGAGTCGAGCCGGCGAGTTTGCCGAATCCATTGCCGACGAACACGGCTCCGGGTACTTTTTCGCGAAACAGGTTCCCGCCGTGCGGCACTATCGCAGTGACTCCGGTCCTGATGTTGTCACCGCGAATGATAGTCGAGTGGCCGACCTTCACTCCTGCGACGTCGGTTATCGCGTTAAGCGGGCCGGTCGGCACGACTCCGACCTTGACGCCGATATCCCTGAGTCGCGGCCGCTCGTTCCTTTGCGCGACCTGCGCCGTTATCGAAACAGAGAGCGTCAATGCGATTAGAAGCGTTCTCAAGATCAAACCTCCCCCCGCAACCGCCGCCGGCCGGCACCGGTTGCCCGGATCCAGAACTCGAAATAACTCGTGATTTTTCACCGGCAATCGTTTATCATCTTTGCACTCCGAGTTCAATGCGCTCGGGGTTAAGTCGGTTCGTTAGCGTCTGTCGCCGGTCCTCAATTCACTTCCCCCACTTTCCGCTGCCCCTGCGGCGCATCTTCTACTCGGATTCGAAATCATCCGACGGTTGATCCCTTGCTCGTGGGAGGCAACATGCTCCAGTTTCCGTTCGACAAGCGCACCGAGAGTGCGCTCATAGCCGAGGGACTCCTCACTCTCGACCAACTCGCAAAGGCGCAAAAGATCAGGGACCAGATCGGAACGCAGAAATCGCTTGGCGAAGTGCTGGTCGAGATGAACTGGATCAGCGAGCCTCGCCTGCAGGACTTTGTGCGCCGCCATCAGAGCAAGATGCGAACGGGTGAGATACTGGTCTCTAACGGATTGGTCACCGAAGCCGATGTCGAGGCGGCGCTTGAATCGCAACGCAAGAGCGGCACCCGAAAACGGATCGGCGAGATACTCGTCGAGATGAGCTTGATCGAGGAGCGCCACGTCATCGACGCCTTGAGCGTGAAGTTCGGTCTGCCCGTGCTCGATCCCGACATCAGCGAGATCGACGCCGACCTCGTCAGAAAAGTCTCGTTGCGTTACCTGCGACATCAGATCGCGCTGCCGATAAGATTGGAAGGCGGCCACTTGCACCTGCTCGTCGCCGACCCGACCAGAACCCACTTCATCGAAGAGATCACAAGGCTCTTCAACTGCCAAGTGCAGCTTGCGCTCGCGCCGAGCGGCGTCATCCTGCAGACACTCGAATTGATGGAAGCGCTCCTGCAAGGCAAGGACGCCGGCATCGCCGACTACCAGAAGGTCAAGTACCACACGCTCGAACCGAAGACAGAAGCGCCCGGCGACGACCGAGTCATTCAGATGGTCGATCAGTTGATCCGCTCGGCGATCGAAGAAGGCGCATCCGACGTTCACCTTGAGCCGATGGCCAACAAGCTGCGGATGCGATATCGCATAGACGGCGTGCTGGTCCACAAGATGGACATTCCCCGCGATTACACGCCTCGAATCATCTCGCGCATAAAGATTCTCGCGGACGCCGATGTCGCCGAACGCCGCAAACACCAGGACGGCCGCATCTTCGTCAAGACCGATAAACAGGAGATCGACGTGCGAGCTTCGTTTTACGCGACGGTGTTCGGCGAGAACGTCGTGCTCAGAATCCTGAACAAGGCGTCGCTGATCAGCCTGGAAGAGCTCGGATTCGCGCCGAACATTCTGCGCATGTACACCGAAGACGTGCTCGCCGTTCCTTCGGGCATCACGTTGATCACCGGCCCGACCGGCTCGGGCAAGACGACGACTCTCTACAGCTCGATCGACCACTGTAACGACCCGACGGTCAAGATCATCACCTGCGAAGACCCGGTCGAGTACGTCATCGACGGCATCTCGCAATGCTCGATCAACGAAAAGATCGGCCTGACGTTCAACGAGACGTTGCGGTCGATCGTGCGACAGGACCCGGACATCATCGTGATCGGCGAGATACGCGACCGGTTCTCAGCCGATGTGGCGGTTCAATCGGCGCTGACCGGGCACAAGGTCTTCGCGACGTTCCACACCGAGGATTCGGTCGGCGCGCTCGTGCGGCTGATCAACATGGAGATCGAGACTTCGCTGATCGCGTCGACGATCGGCGCCGTGTTGGCTCAGCGGCTGGTCAGGAAAGTTTGCACGAACTGCAAAGTCGAGTACGTCCCGGAAGACCGGGTCCTCCGACGCTTCGGATTGCAGCGCGAGCAACTGAGAGGCTTCACGCTGTTTCAGGGCAAGGGTTGTTCATCGTGCAACTTCACCGGCTATCGGGGTCGCGTAGGGGTGTACGAGTTGCTGGTGCCGAACGTCGACATTCGCGACGCGATACTCCAGAAGCTGACGATGCAGGAGATCCGCCAGATCAGCCTTGATTCGTGCTACCTCTGCACGATGCAGGAAGACGGGATGGTCAAGGCTCTGCGCGGCATCACTACGCTTGAAGAGGTGCTGGAGAACGCCCCGCGAGTCTTCCACTATCGCCCGCTCGACGCGCTGCTGAAGATCGTCGGATAGCTTTGATCTGCATGCGGGATTTCGGGTTCCTTCCGCGCCCTCTTAGCCCCATCGCAGTCCATCCTTCTCGCTCTTGTCGCTACTTTTCTTCCCTGCTGTGCAGCATGTCGCGCTATACTTGCGTCCGCTAATGATGCGGGCACGTCGTGCCAGACGTGCAGAGAGCAGGAGCCAGGAGCGGCGGTTAACCCAGGACAAAGTGGCTCAAGGGCCGTTGCGATTGTTTGTCTTCTGGCATCGTTCGTCAACTGGTCTCTGCCCCGGCAACCCGACCTGGCTGTCGGTGACTTGGGCTTACGACGACCGTTGGCGTCGTAGAATGAATCTATCAGAAAGGAACACCATGGCCGATCAACCACAGTACATATTTGGATACGGCTCACTGGTCGAGGCGGAGTCGAGAGCCATGACCTGGCCCAGCGCCGTCTACGCCTCGCCCGCGGTAGTCACCGGAGTCCAGCGCGGCTGGTTTGATCAGGTGACGACGCCCGGCTATAGCCCAACCTATCTCGGCGCAGTCGTTCAGGCCGGCGCAACCTGCAACGGCGTGATCTTCTCGGTCACTCAACAAGAGCTCGTCGCTTACGACCAACGCGAGACGGGCTACCTGCGAGAGAAGATCGATCCTTCGAACATCACGATGCTCGACGGCACCGGCGCCGCGCCTCAAGGAGATATCTGGTTCTACGCCAACACCCAGCAACGTCCCGCATCGCCGGAATTCCCAATCGTCCAGTCTTACGTCGATGTGTGCTTGAACGGTTGTCTCGAGATCGAAGCGACTTACCCACTCGCGACGAGAATCGAGTTCGAAGGCAAGCAGATAACGTACTCGGAGATGTTCATTCGTACATCGACCGACTGGAGCGAGTGGTGGGTGAACGACCGGCTTCTGCCGAGGCGGCCATTTGTCTACGTTCCCAATGCGTCCACGATAGATGCCTTGATAAAAAAGTGTCTCGGAGTTGATCCTTCGAAGATAGAACTCGAACCGGCAAGCTGGGAGAGAAAGAGCGGGCAATAAGAAATGTCCGAATCGAAGTACGATGCCCGGGCTGTGCGAGCGTTGAAGGAGGTGCGTAACGCCGTCGAGGCCCTCGCCTTGCCCTTCATGAAACAGCGAAAGTTCAACGGGATTCTAAATGCGATCGAGATGCAAGTCGAAGACGGCGAGTACAACCCCGACGTGGTCGACGATCTTGGAACTCTACAAGCCTGACAGCGTCGAAGTAGAAACTGCCTTCCGAGGCTTTCAACGCAAGCTCAGGAAGTGACCCATCTGCTCGGCCAGATCGATCCCCGATGTGCACGACGGAGATGCCCGCGGCATCTGTCTCTCCCGACAACCGCGCCACGTGTTTTACCTCACCGCGAAATCGGAATACAATGAGTCACCCATCAGGTCGCAGCTAATACGACAAGCGGAACAGCGGGCGTGACGAGCGGAGATCGCGCTGCTAATCGAGGCGCCGATGATGGGATGCTGGAGGTGAATGCATGCCCGAGCCACCGTATGGTGAGATCGCCGACCTGCTCAGTAGCGGCCAGGTGATTCCCTTCCTCGGGGCCGGAGTCAATTTCGGCACGCGGCCTCGCGGCGCAAACTGGGACCCCGCAGCCGCCGACGGAGACTTCTTACCGAGCGGCGCAGAGCTGTCGCGGTTCCTCGCCGGCCGAAGCAACTTCCCCTCTACCGATGATCACGATACGACCGACCTTGCGAAGGTCGCGTCGTACTTCGTCGAGGCAAGCGGCCGCAAGCCCTTGCGCGAACGCCTGCGCAAGATATTCGACCGGGACTACGCACCATGTGACATTCATTCGTACCTCGCTGAGATTCCCGCGCCTACTCTGATAGTGACGACGAATTACGACGACCTGACTGAGCGGGCATTCGCGAAAGCGGGTCGGCCTTATGATCTCGTGATTCACCCAACCGATCGTAAGGACGTGCAGGCGTCGGTGTTGTGGTGGCGGCACGGCGAGAGCGAGCCGACGGCCGTTCCGCCTAATCAGCTCTTCATCGATCTCAACACGACGACGGTGATCTACAAGATGCACGGCACGGTGGATCGGCTTCAGCGCAAGTGGGACAGCTACGTGATCACCGAAGAGGACTATGTAGATTTTCTCTCGCGCATGACCGGTCAGACCGCAGTGCCCGCGCTGTTCATGCGTCACTTCCGGACGCGGCATTTTTTGTTCCTCGGCTACGGGCTTCGGGACTGGAACCTCCGCGTCGTGCTGAAGAACCTGACGAGCGTACTGCCGGCCGATGTGGGGCCGGGGGCCGCCGATGATGACGAAGACGAACTGCGGTCGTGGGCCATTCAGTTCCGGCCTTCGGCGCTTGAAGTCGAATTGTGGAACTCTCGCAACGTGAAGATCTACGACGTGGACATCAACGAGTTCGTCAGGCGGCTTCGAGATCAAAAGCCGTGAACGGGGAGGAGAGACATGAGCAGCAATCCCCTCTCAGGATTCTGCCCGTACAAGGGGCTGCAACCCTACACTGAAGCCGACCGGGCGTACTTTTTCGGCCGCGAGCGCGATCAGGAGATCATCGCGTCGAATCTGTATGCCGCGCCGCTGACGGTCCTTTACGGCGCGAGCGGCGTCGGCAAGAGTTCGGTCCTGCTGGCTGGCGTCGTGCCGAAGCTCAGACAGACGCCGCGGCTCGCAATCGTCGTGTTTCGCGACTGGCAGAACCCGGGCTTCGAGGCCGCGCTCAAAGAGGGATTGCGCGATGAGGTAGCGCGGAGTCTCAAGAAGCCTTGCAGCATTGATGACACGCTTCCATTCGATGACTTCCTCGTTGCGTGTTCCCGCAGTCTTCGCGGGCCGGTCTTTTTTCTCCTCGACCAGTTCGAAGAGTATTTCCTCTATCACTCGTCGCCGAACGGTGATGGGTTTGATGCGGCGTTGGCGCGCGCGATCAACCGCCAGGAGATTGGCGCCAGTTTCATGCTGGCGATGCGCGAAGACGGATTGAGCAAGCTCGACCGCTTCCAGGGGCGCATCCCAAATCTGCTATCGAACATGCTGCGGCTTGAGCACCTCGACCGCGACGCAGCCACCAACGCGATTCGCCGTCCGCTCGACGAATACAATCGCCGGCTTCCTTCCGACCGTCCTCCGATCGCGATTGAGGACCAGTTGGTCAACGTGCTGTTGCGTGACGTTCAAGCGGGAAGGGTCACGCTCGGCCACGCGGGGCAAGGCCAGGCGGCGGTGGGCATCGCAGCCGACGCGCGGATCGAAACGCCGTTTCTTCAACTCGTCCTGACGCGATTGTGGGAAGAGGAGATGGTGTCAGGATCACGCGCACTGAAGCTTGAGACCCTTGCGCGCTTGGGCGGCACCGAGAACATCGCGCGCACTCACCTGGATAAGGAGATGGCGAATCTGAGCGACGGTGAACGTGATTTGGCCGCGCGCGTGTTCCGATTCCTTGTGACGCCCTCGGGGACGAAGATCGCGCAGGACCCAGCCTCGCTCGCCGCATGGGCCGACGTGGATGATGAAGCGACGCGATCGGTGCTGGTGCGGCTCAGCTCGGGGATGCGGATTCTGCGCACGATAAGCGCCGCCGGCCAACCCGACCGTTATGAGATATTCCACGACGTGCTGGCTTCGGCGATCCTGGATTGGCGGCGGCGTCACGTGCAGGCGCAGGAAAAGGCGGACACGGAACGACAGGCCGCCTTCGAAGCCGCCGAGCGCGAAGCCGAGGCTCAGCGCGAGCTTGCTCACGCGCAAGCGTTGGCGGTGGAGCAGCAACGGCGCGCGGAGCAAGAGGCAGGCGCCGCTCGCCGCTTGCGCGGTCTGGTTGCTGTGTTAGCGGGGACGGTGCTGTTGGCCGCAATTGCGGCGCTGTTCGCTTGGAATCAACGCGCAAAGGCGCAGGAAAACGAAGTGAGGGCGAAGGATAACGCGGCGAAGGCCGACTCCGCGCGACAGGACGCCGATGACAAGGCGTTCGCCGCCGCAGTCAGCGCCAAGGCCGCCAGCGATGCGCATTACGCCGCTGCGGAGGAGAGGGACGCAGCCGACGCCGCTCGGGAATCAGCCGAGTTTGAACGCACCCGAGCTGAGCAGCAACAGCGCCTCGCCATTTCACGCGAGTTGGCCGCCGCTGCCGAAAAGGATCTGGGATCAGATCTCAGCATCCTGCTCGCCCTGGAAGCGGTCACGACAACCTACGCGGCGGACAAGTCCGTGACCGACGAAGCTCGAGACGTCCTATATCGAACAACCGGAGGCGCCGAAGTCAAACTGACGTTGCCCGGCCATACCGGGAAGATCGTCGGAATAGCATTCAGCGCCGATGGAAAACGGGTCGCGACCGCCGGCGAGGATCAAACCGTGAAGGTTTGGGACTCCGACTCCGGCAACCTGTTGCGAACCTTGCCGTGGCAGGAGTTCGGGCGCTTCTGCGACATCACCTTCAGCGCCGATGGAAATCGCCTCGCCGCCGGCAAGGAGATGGGCGTTGCGGTTTGGGACATCGCCTCAGGTCGAACAGTCTTAACGGCTGCCGGCTTTCGCGGCGCCACCTTCGGACGCCTCACCCTCAGTCCGACCGGCGATCGACTGGCCACCGTAAGCTCCGATGGGAAAGTCAGGCTTTGGGAGGAACGTAGTGATAACTCGGCATCAGTCATCGCGACTGACCAATCGCGCCTGCTGATTGTGACCTTCAACCCCGACGGCTCACGCCTCCTTACGGCAAACGATCGCGATGTGAAAGTTTTCGACGTCGCTACTCACAACGAGGTGTTTCGCATATCAACCGACGCCGAGGAGGTTCAACGCGCGGTGTTCAGTCCCGACGGCCGCAGGGTGATCGTCGCCGACATTGGAAACGTGAAGGTTTGCGACGCCGCCACAGGACGTGTCCTGCGAACATTCTCGGTTCAGAGGCCGGACGTCGAAGACGTTGTGCTCAGTCCCACCGGGCGGCGCCTAGCGACTGTCGGACATGATCGCGACGTGACCGTGTGGGACGTGGAATCAGGCCGGCAGCTCCGCACGCTGCAAGGGGAGAAGCGGCCCGAGATCACCGTCAGCTTCAGCGCCGACGCGTCGCGGGTGATGACCGTCAGCGACGAACATGCGCAAGTGTGGGACGTGAATTCCGGCGCGAAGCTCTGCGAGGTAGCCGCCGAACAGCGGCTGGCGCTCAGCCCAAAGGGAGAGCGGCTTGCGTTTGTGACGGGCGGCGAGGCGAGCCTGTCGGTGGTGGACACGGCTTCAGGTAATCGCGTCTTCCGGATCTGGGGCGTGCCCGAAATGAAGCTCCGGGGCGTCGCATTCAGCGCGGACGCGAAACGAATCGCTGCTACCTCCGACACCGGCAAGCTCAGAGTGTGGGACGCGTCGTCGGGCCGTGAGCAGTTCGTAACCGATCTTGATAATCCCGGCGCGGGGCTCGCGTTCAGCCCCGATGGCCGGCGACTGGCAGTTGCAATGGAGTATCAACCCATCGTGAAGGTCTGGGACCTCGCATCCGGGAAGTTGCTGCACACCCTGTCCGGCCACCACGCGAGAGTCTTGCGCGTCGCCTTCAGTCCGGACGGCGCCCGGCTGGCAACCGGCAGCTACGATAATACGGCGAAGGTGTGGGACCTCGCTTCGGGTCGAGAGCTATGGAGCGTGCGCCCCAAGGCTTTCGCGGTGTTCGGTGTCGCCTTCAGCCCGGACGGATCGCGCCTGGCAACAGTCGGCAACGGCGGCGAGGTGTGGGACACCTCTTCCCAGCGCAGTGTGCTGACATTCAAGACGAGCGGACTCGGCACCAACATCGCGTTCAGCAGCGACGGAAAGAGACTAACCATCGCCTCGAATGAAACAGAGGTAGTTGACGCCGTTTCTGGAAAGCAGCTCATCAAGGTATCGGGAGGCGAGCCCGTCTCTTCGGGCATCACAGGACCGATCGGGGTGGCGTTGAGTGCGGATGGAACTTGCCTGGCTACCGTTCTGGCCGACAAGACCGTCAAGGTCTGGGACGCGTCAGCGGGCGACGAAAAGATGACGCTTTATCGCCACGGGGGGCCGGTTCGCGGGATCGCCTTCAGCCCCGACGGCTCGAAACTCATTGCGGTCAGCGAAGACTGGACCGTGCACGTTCATCCTCTGCGAATCGAAGACCTGATGGCGCTGTCTCGTTCGCGTGTGAAGCGAGGGTTAACTGCCGAAGAGCGGAAGCGATACCTGCACCAGTAGCTGACCGGACACACAACGACTGTGTCAGTTCACGTTCAGGATGTAGGGCGAAGACGAGACGCCGCCCGGATTCACAATCCTGATCTCGTGCTCACCCGTCGCGAGCCTCAGCTTCTTGACAACGAAGCTGCCCCCGTCGGGCCCCACCGATGACTCACTTCCGTCGATCACCAGCACCGCTGTAGCGTCTATTCGCTCACCTTTGACAGTCAGCTTTCGCTTTCCCTTTTTGTACTTCACGCTCGTGATTTGAGGAACGAGTGCGGGCTCGACGATTCGAATTTGAAGCGGGCCGCTCGCGATTGCCGATGCCTGATCGCGGACCGTGATGCTGATGTTGAACGTGCCGCTCGCGGTCGCGGTCCCGCTCACCGCGCCGGTGCTCGCGCTGAAGCTCAACCCCGCCGGCAGCGCGCCCGCCATCGACCACGTGTAAGGCGGCGTTCCTCCCGAAGCGGTCGGCTGATAGTTGAGCGGCGTTCCTCTCACGCCCTGAATCGAAGGCGTGACGTCAATCCGAAGCGGCGGCGGAATAACCGTGATCGAGAGTCCCTTGCTCGCTGTGCGTGACTCGGAGTCCGTCGCCGTTACGGTGAAGCCGAAATTGCCCGCGGCGTTCGGCGTGCCGGAGATGATCCCGGTCGCCGAGTTGAGGTTCAATCCGCCCGGCAGCGCTCCCACAGTCACCGACCACGTATAAGGCGGCTTGCCTCCGGTGGCGGTCAACTGAGCGTTGAAGGGCATTCCGGCTACTCCGGATGGAAGCGATGGTGTGGCGACCTCCAGGGGCGGCGCGACCACCAGGATCGTTATCGCCTTCTGGGCGGTTTGTGATTGAGCGTCGGTCGCCTGCACCGTGATCGGGAACGTCCCCGAGGCGGTCGGCGTCCCGGACAAGAGTCCGGTCATCGCGTTCAACCCAACTCCCGCCGGAAGCGCGCCGCTCGTGATCGACCACGTTAGCGGCGGAGTTCCCCCAAGCGCCGTCAACTGATGCCTGAACGCAACGCCGACCGCTCCTTGAAGCGAAGCCGGCGCTTCGATCACCGGCGCGACGGCCGTTACAAGGATGCTGACATTCGCCGACGGCTGGCCGAAGAACCCCGTCCCATCCTGAAACAACTGCCACTGGAAGTTGTACGTGCCGGGAGTTCGCGGCGCGGTCGCTCCAAACATGAGATCGAACTGCTGCCGCGAGCCGACGACCGACGTGAGCGGAACAACTCGATCGTTTCCCCACGTCGAGTTGTTAGCCGGATTCTGCGAGACGAGCTTGAACCCCGCTGAACCATTCCATGTCTCGGTGCCGGTGTTCAACCAGGTCATCGAAACGTTGAATTGCTCGCCGGCCTTGAGCATGGTGGGCACCGACTGAGAAACGTACTGCGAGTTGTAGACCGGCGACGGCTGAATCGTGATTGAGAAGGTCTTCAGCACCGACGTCCCGCGCGAGTCAGTCAGCTTCGCGATGAAGTTAAAAGTCCCGACGACGGTAGGCAGGCCGATGATGGTACCCGTCTCCATGAGCGTCAGTCCCGTCGGCACTCGGTCCAATCCCGGCTGCCAATTCCAACTGTAAGGCCGGCCGCCTCCGAATGCCTCGAAGACGTGCAGGTACTCTCGCGCGATCACGCCGTCGCCGAGCGTCGCGGGACTCGTAATCGTCAGCGGCCGGTCGCCCAGGTCCTCGACGGGATAAACGAAGACGATGGCGTTCACGTCGTCCCGGCGCAACGACGCGCAACGCGCGTCGAAATGGGCGCTCGCCGTCATGGTCGCCGTTGGATCCGCCGAGTGCCCGAGCCCGACTGAGTGGCCAAGCTCGTGGGTCGTGATCTCGCCAACGTCGCAGTGGTTCGCGTAGCTGCACGCTGAATACGGATTGAAGCTTATGAACGCCCGGATGACTCGTCTAAAACTCTGGCCGTTGACCCTGCGGTTCTGCGACCCGTCGGTGAAGAGCCCTCCAATGGCGATGATCTGGGCGCAATCGGGGGTGGGCGCGAATCGCGAGTCGCAGTTGTTGAATACGATTGCGTTGGTGGTCCTGTCATTTGGACAGACCGGCGCGGCGCCGCCGTTCACCATCCGCAGCGTGCAGCCCGGTACGGTTGACCAGGCGTTCATCGCCGCTGTCACGTCATCGACGATCTGCGGGTTGGGCGCTTGATCGGGATTCACAAAAAAAGTGACGGGCTGGCCGCTGTCGGGCTCGAACCACCGCGCGGGCGCCGCCGCTGGGTAAAACGTGAACTGAGGCTGCATCTCGCCGCTGCGGCTGGCCCGGTCGTACTCCTCAGGCCGCGAGAGCAACGGCACGTCCCGGTAGTAACGGGCTTCGAACTCCTGAGCGCGGTCCCAATTCGCCGCGAGCCTCTCCCGTACCGTCCTCGTGTAAACGCCCAGCTCAACGCGATTGCCGGCGGCCCCACGAGCGGAACGACCCGGACCGTTGCGCAATGCGACGTTGCTTTCCGGTTCGGACGGAACAACGAATCGAGCGCCGGTTGTCTGGTCCCGCGCGATTCGGAACTTGCCGAGGAACATCTGGTGCGTTCGGAGACTCCCGTCGGGCCACGTGTCCAGATAGAGAAGCACCCGCTGACCGAGTCGGAACTCGGGCGCCCCGAAGATCACCAGGCCGCGATCGCCGACCTCGCCGCCTTCCTCTTTGATCACGATGTTGCGTTCGGTGATCTGGCCCTTCAGGACTTCATTGACCCGCAGAGTGACGTAGGTGAAAATGCGATCCTGATCGTGGTCGATGCGGCTCTCGATGGCGACGACTTTTCCTCGGACGATCGCGCGAGCGCCGACGATCAGGTTGTCCAGGGCATCATCGTCCGGCCGCGCGGAGCTATCTGCAAGCCCCGACTCAGGGCACACGAAAGCACAGACGAGCAAGACCAGCGACGACAAAGCGAATCTCTTAAGTGGTTTCGTCAAGCCGCCTCCTCACACGGGCGCACTGATATGAAGACTGATTTGTAAGCCGGGGGCCGAGGCCCGCGCAACGCGGCGAGCCGGCTCTCTGTGTGAGGAGTGGGATTGGTGCCTGCCTGCCGTTTCCCAGGCTCCTAGGTTACGGTCAGACGCAGGCCGTGTCAACGATTAGAGCTCGATTGGAACCTAACTTTTTGTCGTACCGGCGCTGCGCGAACCTCTCATCCTGACTGTGACTTTCCAATACTTTGTTCCGCTGCGCTGGACACTGTACTCGCCTTTTTGCAAAGTGAGCGCCTGATATCCGAGTGCGCTGGCAGTGCACTGATCGAGCGAAAGGTCTTGATCCAAGGTGATCTTGGAGAGTCCTGGCGGGGGCGGGCTCGTGAAGTCGAGCGAGAGATGGTCATTGTCGACCCGGACATTGGCGTCGGCGGCGTCCCTCGGCCTGGTCTTGCGCGCCGCCTGCATGCACTTCAATTCGATGACCAAACAGAAGCTCCTCAGCGGGGGTGAGCAATCATCGACGCGCTTACCGAAGCCGATCGTTATCTGCCGAGCGGACTGATTCGCCGACTCGCGCCCGCCTTGAGCGTTAGCTCGTGGCAGAAGCGCGAGCGTGAAGAAAGTGAGAGTGATGAGTGCGATGTGTTTTTTCATGCCTCCGGCCTTCCTTTCAAACATCCATCAAGGGCGAGTATTACTCGGGAACTTCGACGAGTGCAACGGGAATGTAGAAATGATGGCTTCTTCCGCCCCGTTGGTCCCGATGGGAGGGAAGCTGCCGATGGATTCAATGAAGGCCCCGTCAGTTGGGTTACGGTCCGCTCCGTCGAGCTTCCCACCGCGTGTTGCACTGCCGATCATCGTTGAGTCATCCGGCGGCAAAATCCCAATCGAGCTTTGCGTCTTTGTTTATAGGCAACTAGAATCGAACCACGAAGGTGCCAAAAAATGCCCGATTCAAATCAGGAGTTCTACGCAATCGTCGTGAATGTCCCGGAGGCGCGGGACCTCTGTTTCATAGCCACCCCGTTTGCCGACGAATTCGACGGCGTCGCACAAGCCGTGGCGACGGCGGCCAACCGGCTCAAGCTACAAGCCGTCCAGACTAACAAGGTACAGATGGGCGCCGATTTCATTCAGGACATCGTCAACGGGATAAGATCGGCCCGCGTCGTCGTCGCTGTCTGCAGCCCCGAACCGCAAACCGGAAAGGCCAATCCCAACGTCCTCTACGAGCTCGGCATGGCGCACGCGCTCGGGAAGCCAACGATAATCCTGACGACCGACTTCAGCACGCTCCCAAGCGACATCTACACCAAGTACGCGCTCAAGTACCAGTCAGGAGCGATCGATTCGGCCCTCGTAGATCGAGTCGCTTTCGAGCTGCAGGCCAGAATCACCAGGATGAAGGACCCGCTGACGGATTCCGACTGGCGGCAGCACGGCGTGTCGGTGGCTCACGAGAGACACCGGATGTTCCTTCAGCCTGACTTCTGGGACCACTTTCGTGGCATCCTCTCGTTCGCCAAAACGATTCATGACGAGATTCAAGGCATCGATACCGCGCACGCCGACAATCTCCTGAGGGAGATTGAGGGCGTCGTGTTCGCCGCAGGCGAGGAGCTGAGACGCATACGAGACTTCATCGCCGCGGCCACGAGCTACATGAGCTACTATCAGAATCGAACGCGGCCCAACACGTTCGACCGGCTCGGCGATCTGAAGAGCAAAGTCGAGGACTCGTTCGCCTACCTGTTGAATAACTCGGACGCCGCGACGAGGCAGCAGGTCAGGCTGTCGCAGGGTTTCTACACCGCGATCGAAAGGCAGTTGGGAGAGTATCAGAAGCTCAATGATAAGCTCGTCGACGACGCCAGGGGGAACCTAATTCCCTTGCTCCAAGACCGGGAGAAAGCAACGAGCTTCTACGTCGAGATCAGGAACCTGTCCAGCACGACCAAGACGCTGATCATCAATGCCGACCGGCTGATCGTGAATCTCGTAGACCTGATCAGAGGAGAAGGAGCTTGAAATGACCGGCTCGCGCACCATTGAAGACGTCAAAGCGGCTCACGAAGAGTTATACAACCGGGTGCTGGCCGATCACCGCGCGCTGCTGAAGAACGAAACGGAATTGAATTCGTTCATCTCCAACGCGGACCGGCTGCTGGAAGACATCCGCACGCTTTCGGCCCAGGTTGTTTCGCTCAACGACTACATGTGGCTGAGCGATGCAGCCGTTAGATGGCAGACCGTCTTCTCGTCGCTTCTCAACATGCCAAAGGAAGTAAAGATTTCGCCGCCGCTCCGCCCGCTCGAGGCCGCGCAACCCGCGCGATTACTGCCGGAAGACGATATCGATCATTGGATCACCGAACGCGCCAAGTATCTCAGCAAGGTTCGCAAGGCGACGCCGCTTTTGAGAGAAGCCGACAACATCCAGCGAATACCGTCGAGCCCCGACGAGATGGAAGGCGACTGGCGCAATGCAAACATCGACTTTTGCGCGGCGGTGCTGGAAGGAAGAATCAGCTTCTGCCGGCAGGTCGGATCGAGGTCGTATTACCGGCTGGAACGGCAATGGCTGCAGGACGTGTTAGAGCTCAACGCCTACCACATCTGGGAAAGCAAAGGTGGCGTTTCCGGTCCGGACACCGGCACAGAAGACTACGACGAGGCTTGCGAGCAGGTCCGCCAAATGCTCGTGAATCGCTCGATCAAAGCCGCCAAGAGCGACTTCGAGGAGCCAATGGCGTACATCGAGACTCACTTCCTCACGGATGGGGCGATCGACCGCCACGACGAAAGAGTGAGGCGCTTGATCGCATCGAAGGCAAGCCGCGTGTCCGGTCACAAGACCGATTTGGACCTGGCCCCGAACCTCGCCGTGGCGGAGATGTATGTGAAAACTTTCTACGAGAACATCATTCCCGCCGTGCTGCGTGACGACCCCGAGAGAGTCCTGATGGTCCTGAAGGCATTTCAATACGGCAACGGAATCCTCATCAACTGTTTCGAGGTGGCGCTTGCGATCTACTTCCTGGATCCCGATATGATCGAAGACCTGTGGCGCGGCGCCCAAGGAAAACGGTTCCCGGCTTCCTGGTCAGTCAGTGCGGTTGCAGTCGAGTCATGGCCGAAGGCTTATGTGGTTCCGGCTCAGTGCGAGGGCTTCCGTTTCGATGAGTGGTCGGGGCATATCGTCTTCGAAGGCGTGATGACCGAGGCGCAAAAGACCGCGTTGATTGCGCGCCTGCGGGAAGATGCTCACGTGCTCGCGGTGAATGATCTCTTCGAGCGAAGTCGCCTGCTGCCTCGCGAGGTGACGTTTGCTCGACAGGAGACTCGCGCGGACTTCGAGCCGCCTGAGCCCGACGAAATGGTCGGGGGCGGGCTGTTCTAGGGATCACTGCGTTGACACCTTTCAGCGCTCTTTCGTAGACTCTGCCCGGACAGCGGAGACCACACGTGATTGCGCAGCTATCCGGCAAACTGATTCAAAAGCAGCCCAACACGATCATCATCGACGTTGGCGGCGTCGGCTACGAGGTGAATATCCCGCTCTCGACCTTCTACCAACTCGCCGACGTTGGGGCCGATGTCGCGCTCCGCATTCACACCCACGTTCGCGAAGACGTCATCCAGTTATTCGGCTTCTGGACCGGCCCCGAGAAGGAACTCTTCCTGAAGCTCACGAGTGTCAGCGGCATCGGCCCGCGGCTCGCGATCACCATGCTGAGCGGCATGCCTGCGCCGGAATTGATCACCGCGATCAGGACGAACGACCTGGGCAGGCTCACGTCGATTCCGGGAGTTGGCCGAAAGACCGCCGAGCGCGTCGTCGTTGAGCTTCGCGACAAAGTCGCCGCCATCATTCCGGAAGAGGCCGAAGTCGGAGTGGCCGCGGCGGCCGGTGCGGGTGCGGCCGTGGGAGCAGCGGTGAGGGATGACACCGTCTCTGCTCTGATCGCGCTTGGGTATCCCCGACCCGTCGCCGAGCGCGCGGTCGAAGGCGCGTTGCGTGAAGAAGGCGATTCGGCGATCGAGGCCGTGCTCAAGCGATCGCTCAAACGATTGTCACGTTAAGCGAGACCTGGCGAGACCTAACCATGGAGCAACTACTCGAAACCTGGGCAATCCACAATCGGATCAACCTCTACTTGCTCGCGGCCATCAAGCCCGAAGCGCTGAACTCGGTCTCGGCGTCGAAGGGTCGAAACGTGGCCGAGCAGTTCGCCCATATGCACAACGTGCGGCTGATGTGGCTCAAGGCGGCTGCGCCGGAGCTGATGAAACGGCTCGCGCGCATCGAGAAGAACGAAGCGCCGGACAAGGCGCTCTTGAATCGCTCGCTCGATGATTCGGGCCGCGCGATCGCGGCGCTGCTGGAGAAGGGAGCAGCGGCGGGCGGGAAGATCAAAGGGTTCAAGCCGCACGCCGGCGCATTCCTGGGCTACCTCATCTCCCACGAGTCACACCATCGCGGCCAGATACTGCTGACGTTGAAGCAGGCGGGGCATCCGGTCGATAAGAAGACGGCTTACGGGATTTGGGAGTGGGGTGTGCGGTAATCGGCGGACACGCTTACCTTCACTTTCTCACCGGCGTGGGGCCGTTGGGGAACCCTTCAATTCGACATTCGCGCTCGTCAACGTCGTCCCCATCGCCTGCTGAAGGTCCGCAAGAGCCTTGTTGTAATCCGTCAGCGCGCGCACTTCCCGTCCCTGCGCTTCAGACAAGACGTTCTGCCGGTCGAGCACTAGAAACGTAGTCGAGAGTCCGGCCTCGAAGCGGCGCTGTTCGCTCTCGAGTTGCCTCTGCGCGGCCTCTCGCGACGCTCGCGAAGTGTCGACCCGCTGCCGTGTGGTCTCGACCGCCTGCAGAGCGTTGCGGACCTCGGCTTCGATTGACTGTTCGAGCGACTTGCGCTGCGACTCGAGCTTGCGCCCTTCGGCGAGCGCCCGCCCCAATTGAGCTTCCGCGGTTCGATTTCTCAATGGCAGCCCGAAGCTCACGCCGAACCGCACGGTTCGGAAGTCGTTGCTGAACAGGTTGCGCAAGCTCTGACCCTCGCCGCCTTCGAGAAACGTCGGCAAGCGCCCTCCGCCGCCGACGATGATCGGCGGGAGGCCCGCAAGCCCCGACAATACGTTTACGCGATCAAGCAGCAGCAGAGTCGTCGATGCAAACGGGTTGACCGCGCTGCTCTGAGTTCCACTGAGACCCGTCGAAGTGTATTGCGCCACCAGATCAACCTGCGGCCGGGTCTGGTTGTGATAGAAGCCGACGTCGACCCTGTTGATCTCCTGCTGCAGATCATTTTGCGCGAGTTCCGTTCGATTCGCGAAAGCGCTCGCGAACACGTCGGCCAGCGAGAACTGAACGCGTTGCGGGTCGGGCGTGTCGGTGGGAATCAGCGGTTGTTGCCAGACGGCTGACTGCCGCTCGCCGAGGATCAACTGCTTCAGGTTGTTCTCGGCGCGAGTCACAACGTCGATGGCAGTCAGTACGGTTTCATTTCGGCGTTCAAGCTCGACTTCGACCGAGACCAACTCGATCGGGGCAAGCGTGCCGTCCTCGACCATGCGTTTGTTGTGCGCGAGCTGGCTCTCGGCGCGGGCTACCGAATCGCGGCGAATCTGAAGGTCCCGCAGCGCGAAGACCAGGTCCCAGTAAGCGCGCTGCACCCGCGAGACCGTCTCGATGGCTCTCTTTCGAAACTGACTATCGGTGAGGTCGAGTCTGCGGCTCGCGATGCGAATCCGGCGGCGCGAATCGTCGATCGAGAAGTTGCGCAACACCGGCTGACGAAAGAGGACGGTGAGGCTGCTGTTGTACTGCGGATTGAGCGACGCGAACTGACTGTTGCTATCGACGCGATTGTTGGTGAACTGGGCTTGCCACTGTCCGCCGCTCGCGAGCAACTGCTGCGCGGTCAGATCGAAGTTTGTGGTCTTGGTCGTGAGCGTGCCGTTCGCGCCGCCCGCGAGCACCGACCCGACCGGCACTGTGCGATGCTCGTAGTAGGTGTTCGACGCAAGCCCGACGTCTCTCGTCCCGCGCGCAGCGAACAGATCGTATTCGGCTTGTTGGACGTTGATCCGTTCGACGGCGAGGTCGAGATTCTGTTCGAGCGCCATGCGCACTGCGTCGAACAGCGTCAACGCAAGCGGACGCGTCTCGTCCACGCCGACGCGCGCGACCTCTCTGGACTGACGACCCGCGGACGCATACGAGCCCTGGCTAAGGGCGACGGGAGTGGAGACAATCTGCCCGGCGATTGCCATCGGCAGCGAGAGTGTGATCGTAAGCGCAACGATAGCGCGACTGATTCTGTAAAGCATGACTTACCTCAATGTCACCGAAGTCTATTAGTCTGTCAGCGCATCTGATGTTCTGAGTTCAAGCTTCAGCTTGCTCAAGCCAGTTCTGAGTTCGAGCTTTAGCTTGCTCAGCCCGGACCCGGCAACCTGAAGGTTGAACTCAAAACGGTACAGCGCATCTGATGTTCTGAGTTCAAGCTTCAGCTTGCTCAATCCGGATTCCGACAACCTGAAGGTTGAACTCAAAACGGTTCCGAAACGAATCACTTGAACACGCCCAAAAACGACGAGGTGGCGGCCGCTGCTTTGCGCCTGGCCCACGCAATCGATCCCAACAACCCGCGGCTCAACCGGCCCCACAACGCAGCCGTGGCCCAGTCGTCGAAGATTGAATACGCGACCGGAGTGACCAGCAACGTGAGCAGCAGACACAGCATCTGGCCGCCGATTATCATGATGGCCACCGACCGCCGCGAACCCGATCCCGCCCCGGTCCCGAACGCCATCGGAATCATTCCGGCTACGAGCGCGAACGTCGTCATCAAGATCGGCCGCATTCGGTCGCGGCACGCCTGGACTATGGCGTCGTACCGCGGCATCCCATAGCGGCGTCGCAGATTGTTCGTGTGGTCGACCTGCAGTATCGAGTTCTTCTTCACGATGCCAAACAGCATCAGCACGCCGATCGACGAAAAGATGATTGAGAAGTTGTACCCGGTCACCAGCAGCGAGAAGAGTGCGAACGGAACCGACAGCGGCAAGCTCAGCAGTATAGTGATCGGATGGATGAAGCTCTCGAACTGCGCCGCCAGGATCATATACATCATCACCAGCGACAGCCCGAAGGCCATCAGAAAAGCCGTTGCCGCGCGGCCAAGCTCGCGTGATCGCCCGCTGAACGATCCATCGTAGCCGGGGTCCATCGCGAGCTGCGGAAGGCTGGCGGTCAGCGCCTCCATTATCTGCGATACCGCGTAACCGCGCGCAACGTTGCTGGTGATGATCACCTGCCGCTGCCGGTTGTAGCGGTCGATTTGAGCCGGCCCCGTTCCTTCATCCAGCGTCACGACGTTATCCAGCCGGACGTTTCCGACTTTCCCCGATGGAACATAGAGCTGCGCGACGTCGCCCGCGCTGCTGCGGTACTGTTGCGCCACTCGAAGACGAACGTCATAGCGATCGTCGCCTTCGCGATAAGACGAGACAACCTGTCCCCCGACCATCGTGCGCAAGGCCCCGGCTATTGAGCCGACCGAGACGCCGAGGTCGCCGGCCTTATCCCGGTTGATGTGGACACGCACTTCGGGTTTGCCCTCTTCCAGGCTCGTGTCGACGTCAACCGATCCCTCCACCGCCGCTAGATGCTTCGTCACGCGGCCTGAGTACTCGCGCAGCTTCGCGAGGTCAGGTCCGCGAATCACGAACACCACGTCGGCGTTAGAGAAACCGCCGCCGGAGAAAGGCGAGGGAATCTGAACTGCCGGGTGAACGTCTTTGTACTGGGCGAGCCATCCGCGGGCGATGCCCATCAACTGCTGCTGGGACAGCTCTCGTTTGTCCATCGGAACAAGCTCGAAAAAGATCGATGCGCGATTGACCCTCTGCTGCTGATCGCCCCCGACGGTCGTCAGGATGTGGTCGATCACGCCGGCGGGAAGATCTTTTTTCATGCGCGTCGCTACTTCCTGCACGAGCTTGTCGGTCTCTTCGAGTGCGCTTCCTTCCGGCAACCGCAGCGTCACCTCCATCTGCGACTGGTCGTCGGTTGGAAGGAAGTCCTTGCCGATCCGTCCAAACAACCAGCCGGTAGAGAGCGCCACCAGCAGCGCCGCCATCATGATCGTGCGGCGATGCGCCAGCGACCACTTGAGCATCGCCGTGTACGGCCGGTCGATGTAACGATAAAGCCGCGACTCTTTCGAGCTGCGTCCCGCCTTCTTCTTTATGAACCGGGACGAGAGCATCGGCGTGAGGGTGAAGCTCACGACCAGCGAAACCATTATGGCGAAGGCCGCTGTCCAGCCGAAGGCCTTCATGAACCGGCCGACGACTCCGGTCATGAAAGCCAAAGGCAGAAAGATGATGACCAGTGAGAACGTCGTTGCCATCACCGCCAGTCCAACGTCGCGAGTCCCTTCGCGCGCGGCTTCCATCGGCGACATGCCCTTGTCTTCGATGAAGTGGTAGATGTTCTCGAGGACGACGATCGCATCGTCGATCACGATGCCGACGCACAACACCAGCGCCAACATCGTGTTGTTGTTCAACGTGAAGTCCATGTACCACATCAGCGCGTAGGTCGCGATGATCGACGTTGGAATCGCTATGCTCGAGATCAGCGTCGAGCGAAGGTCGCGAATGAAAATCAGAACGACGAGCGCCGCGAACAGGGCACCGAGGATCAAGTGTTCCTGAATGGCCTCGAATGATCCCTTGATAAACGTCGACTGGTCGCGAACGATGTTGATTCTGAAGTCCTGCGGCAGGCTCTTCCCGATCTCCTCGAGCCGCCTCTTCACCGACTCGACCACCTGGACGGTGTTGGTGCCGGACTGTTTGCGGATTTCGACGACGACAGCCTGCTCGCCGTCGAGGCGCGCGACCGTGCGAGCTTCGCGGACGCCGTCCTCGACATGGCCGACGTCACGCACGCGGACAGAAGCCCCGCCGATGCTCGCAAGGATGACGTTGTTGAAGTCCTCGACCTTTTCGACGCGCCCCAGGGTCCGCAGGATCATCTCCTTCGAGCCTTGATCTATACGCCCGCCGGGTATTTCGACGTTCTGGGCGCCGATCGCCTGGCGAACCTGATCGACCGCGAGGTTGTAAGCGCGGAGCTTGTTGGGGTCGAGGTAAATCTGAATCTCGCGCTTCCGGTCGCCGATGAACCGAACCTGGCCGACCCCGGGCATCGACTCGATGTTCTGCTTGATCTGTTTGTCGACGATCTCGGTGATTTCACGCAGGCCCCGCTTGCCAGACACCGCGACCGACATCACCGGCTGCGCGTCGGTATCGACCTTATCGATGACGGGAGGGTCGGCATCCTCGGGCAGGTCTTTGAGGATTCGGTTCACGCGGTCGCGAACATCCTGCGAGCAACTGTCGACCGGGCGTTCCAGCACGAACGTGAGAAAGACCTGCGAGACCCCTTCGGCGGACACGGAGCGCATCTCGTCTATTCCCTCGATGGTGTTGACGGCCTCTTCGACCTTCTTCGTTATCTCGCTTTCGATCTCTTCGGGCGAGGCTCCGGGCAGCGTTGTCGTCACGGTGACGGTTGGGAACTCGACCTTTGGAAAGAGGTCGACGCCGAGTTTCAGGTAGGCGAAGCCTCCGAGCACGAGCAGCGCAACTCCGATCATCGTCGCGAAGACGGGTCGCCTGATGCATATTTCCGCTAGCTTTTGCATTCGATCCTCTGTCCCTAGTCCGTAGTCAGTTGTGGGTTGTCGGTGTCATTTTCTCGCGGCTCATTGTCCTAACGCGATTCGGATTGGCGCACGACTGGCGACTGACAACGGACAGCCGACGGGTCGCTCACGAGGTTGAGACCGAGCTCCCATCGTGGAGCTTATCGACGTTGCTGGTGATAACTCGTTCGCCGACCTTCACGCCTTCAACGACCTCGACCATTCCTCCGTCGCGTGCGCCCAGCTTGACCTGGCGCTCTGTGGCGCGTTGTCCGTCGGTGACGAAGAGCTTATTGACCCCCGCCAGCGACACGACGGCGTTCTCCGGGACCATCAACGCGACGCCCATGGAGTTCGAGACGATTTGACCGCGCGCGAACATACCCGGCTTGAGCAGCCCGTTGTCGTTCGCGACCTCGGCCAGAGCGATTAGCGAGCGGTTCTTCTCATCGACGGACGGGTTGATGCGCCTGATCGCGCCCCGAAACTCGCGCCCTGCGAAGGCTTCGACCGTGAGCGTGACCTTCTGGCCGATGACGACGATTGCCGCGAAGGCTTCGGGCACGTCGATCTTAAGTCGGAGCGGGTTGATTTGAACTATGGTCGCGATTGGTTTGCCGGGCTGCAGGTACTCGCCGCGCGACGCGAGCTTCTCTTTCACCACTCCGTTGATCGGCGAGATGATCGTCGCGTCGGTCAACTGCTTCTTGACCAGGGCCAGAGCCGCTCGCTTCTCTTCGATGATAGCGTCGAGATTGCGCACGTTTTCGAGCGCGGATTGATAGCGGGCCTCGGCTTGCTCGAATGCGCGCTGGGCGACGTCGAACTGTTGTTTCGAGATGTCACCGTGTTCGACCAGGTTCTGCGCCGCGGTCCAATCGTAGCGCGCGCGTTCGAGTGCAGCGCGCGCTTGTCGCACATCCGGCTGCTTTTGCGGGTCGACTGGTTCCCCTCTTTTCACGCCAAGTTTGGCTTCGGCCTGGCTCAAAGCAGCTTCGGCCTGCTCGATGCGAAGTTTGAGCTCGCGCCGGTCGATGGTGGCAATCGTTTGTCCGCTGCGGACTGCGGTGCCGACGTCGACGGTGATGGCTTCGAGGTTGCCCGCCGACTGGCTCGAAACAGTCACTTCATCTTCGGCTTCAAGCGACCCGACGACCTCCAGGCCCCGGCGCGTTGACCGCTCGAGGACCGGCGCGGTCGAAACCGAAACCGGCGAAGGCTCGGATTCGCTCCCGGATGAGGTCGTCTTCGCCTCCTGTTTCCTCGAACACGACATCAGCGCAGGCGCGGCGAACGTCACAACGACGATTGCCAGAACTCGAATAGTTGTTCTTCCGTTACCGCTCGTGCTCACTCACTTGTCTCCTTGCGCCGTCCGTCAGCGGCGACGCCGGCAAATACCGTTCATGAAGAGGCTCGTCAATCGCTCAGCCATTTGGCGGCTGGAAAGGCGGATGTCATCGACGCTCGTGTCTACATAAAGGACACGAACCTGGGCGTGGTACAGAATCATCCCGACGAAACTGCGAGCAGCCACGCTCGGATCGACGTTTTGGAACGCTCCGTCGGCGATGCGCTGTTTGATGTAGCGGCGCACGTGATTTCTGACCTCGCGAGCCGTCGATTGATAGAACATCTCGGCTAGTTCGTGACCTTCGAGCGCACTGAACATGAGCAACCGCATGAAGGTCGGGTCCTTCTTGTGAACCTCCAGCAGATCGAGTGCGAGGGACCCAAAGAACGCCAGGTCGTCTTTACGGCTAGCGGCCTCCTTCAGATGGGACTGGAGTCGTTCGCTGCTTTGTTTCGTCTTGAAGTCGATGATCGCCGAGTAGAGGGCCTGCTTGGTTGGAAAGTGGCGAAAGATAATGGCTTCGCTGACGCCGGCGCGATCGGCTATTTCTTTGGTCGTCGTGCCATTGAAACCATTCTTGGAAAACAGTTCGGAGGCGACGCTAACGATCTGCTGCCGCCGGTCTACCGCCGCCATTCGAGTTGCCGGCGCTCTGCCAGTAGATGTGGATGCCACGGTCGCTCACTCCTAAGTTAGTTAGTATTTACTAACATAAGTTCCTCACGTCTGGCAAGCTGGGTAACGTCTGCATCGAACCGACCGCCGCGCGCACCAGTTTGGCCGTACTAAGCCCGGACGGATACTCGGGTTCACGCTCAATCCCTGAGGACAAGTAGCGGCCAGTGATTCTGAGCCTGCGGAGCACCTTAACTTCTGCCCGCGCACGTCAAGAATGCGCGACATGTCAGAGGGTATGCCTCAGACCAGATGGCTGTCGTCACCCGCTCTTTTGAACGACGTCGGACAGGCGCTTTCGTAGGAAGAAGGTGCTACTCATAGTCTGTAGACTCACTGTCATCACCTGTAGCACCTTGCTGGCATGAGCAAGGATCCCAGGAGGACTTTCGGCGACCAAGTTCGGTCGCTCCGAGAGAAGGCCGGTTGGTCGCAAGAGAAACTCGCGGCTGTCTGTGAACTTCACCGAACCTACGTAGGCTCAGTCGAACGGGGTGAAAGGAATGTCAGCCTTCTGAATATCGTTGCGTTGGCGAGGGCGCTTGGCGTGAAACCAGCAGAGCTATTAGAGGGCATCAGTTGATGACATCCCCATACGAGAACCAGCCCTATCAGAAGTGGGGCGATGTAACGCAGGGGCTAGTGAAAGTGCTCCCTCTTAGCACGGCCGAGATTGTCGAGGTAGTACTTGCGGCGTGGGACTCCATCTTTGCATCGAAGCTGGGCAAAAGAGGATTCCGCATCGGAAGGCACATCTTTCCGAAGCCCCAGATCATGGGGTTCCTTCTCCACGAGCTAATCCCTCTTGAAATTGCCGCACGTCATCCAAAAAAGTGGCGGGGAGAACAGTCGGCATCAGAAAAGGACATTGTTTACACTCCAGATGACCACTTTTCCATTGAGGTGAAAACGTCATCCAACCCGACTCGCATATTTGGCAATCGCAGTTATGGGCAACGTGCAACGGCCGACAAGAAAGCGAAATCGGGTTACCACCTAGCCGTGAACTTCGAGAAATTCTCGGTCCGTCCCAAACGACCTTCGGTCTTGTTGGTTCGGTTTGGTTGGCTTGATTCAAGCGACTGGATTGGCCAAGAAGCGCCAACGGGGCAGCAATCGCATCTGTCGCCCGAAGTGGAAAAATCCAAGCTCCTCGAACTATATAAGCTGTCCTAGAAGAGTGCGGGTTGTTGGCGGGCGATTTGTCGCTCCCGTTTGAATTGTTTGAACCGCTCGACCGCTAACTCACAATAGTCAGGTCTGAGCTCAAAGCCCACGAACAGGCGCCCGAGCCCAACTGCCGCGATGGCGGCAGAACACGAGCCAGCGAAGGGGTCAAGCACAAGGTCGGTCGGATTCGAGGATGCTCGGACTACCCTTTCGACGACCCCGAGAGGAAACTGTGCTGGGTGTCCTGTCCGCTCCTTGGAACTCCGATCCTCGCCTGTTGTGACTTTCGGAAACTCCCAAACATCACACGGATTCTTTCCAAGCGGATTGCACCGAAACTTTCCGTTTTTTCTTTGGTGTGGATACTTCACATTTGGATCCCGAATCTCATCCAGATTGAACGTGTACCGCTCAGGGTCTTTCACGAAGAACAACCACTTCTCATTTCGTGGACTCAGTCTGCGTTTCGCGGAGACGCCGGCGCCATATTTCCAGACAATCTCTTGCAACAGGTAGAAGCTGGATTTGTCCCAGAGAAGGTAGGGAATGGGCACACATAGTCCTTTGCCAGGGACTTCAAGGTATCCGACATTCAACCAGAATGCCCCGGTTGCGCTCGTGATATCGTAAACCTCCGTCATCCAACTGGCACACCAGCCGACGTATTCATCAAGAGACATCGGCTGCTCGTATTCTTTGCCGATGTTGTAAGGGGGCGACGTTAATGTTAGGTCGATGCTAATCCCGCTTTCATGCATCCGACTAAGGAGATCAATGCAATCTCCCTGATAGAGGAAAAAACCTGTATCGGAGAAGAACGGCGCCCCGAGGGCTCCAGTGAGCAACTTCTCGGTCAGGGCATGGCGAGACTCAATCTGTCCCCCCAGCTTCTCATCGAACTGCTCGATCAGGGTCGGCGGAGCAACCTGAGTCGCCTGGTGCGGGGCTACTCCATCTGCAACATACTTGTTATGTTGCCTGCTTGCGATCCGGCGCGAGCCGTCGATCAACATGTCCTTCATGACCTTACTCAGCAACGGTTCCTACTCTGTGAGCTGTTCGGCCGAATGATAGCGCGTTTTGTCGTGCCGCTTCAACGATACCTCGCACGTGCACGTCCTGCCGATCTTGTGTCCTGGAGTTCCCCACTGAATGGGCACGGAACTGAAGACTTCCGGTGATATACTATGCGCGTACCTGAGAGCCGTCGTAGCACATTCGAGTCGGCTCGTTGGGAGGGCGGCGATTCAACGGGACCGCGGCCCTGGGCTTGCGCGATGAAGCGGCTGGCGGCTCCATCGCGACGGCGACCGCGACGACGCGGAGCACACTTCGCCGGAAGTTGAGCCCCTCCCTCGTAGATCACTCCACGATGACTGCCGACCGACGAGCCAGGGCGGTCGATTTCACGCGTGGGCGTCGCGCGTGCCAACAGAATAGATAGGAGGAGACAGTGAACAGGATCATTCTGGGTCTCTTATTCGCATTGGCTGTCGCCCCGGCGTCAGGCCCGGTCACAGGTAAGCAGGTTGCCCAACGAACGTGCGGTATGACGGCAACCAGCTCTCCCGCGGTTCGCGGCGTTCGATTAGCCATGAGTCTCGAACAAGTAGTCGCGCTGTTTCCCGGCGTCAACAAGAGAAAAGAAACGAGGGCTTCGCTGGAGCCAGCAAAGACGGCGGCCGCCAGTGAGACGGTATACTTGGCGTTCGAACCGGCCATCGATTCCACGGGCGATCAGTTTGCCGGCGTGAGTACCGTTGCAGTCGGACTGCGCAACGGCAGAGTGGTGGACTTCAGCGTTCAATACGTCGGCCCGACGTGGAGGACGATCGACGAATGGGTGGAAAAACTCTCAGAGACGCTCAAGCTGCCGAAAGCGAAACGATGGGCGGCCGGACCGAATGAGAGTCCCAACAGAGTACTGAAGTGCGACGGGATCGAGATTGAAGCGGCGATACAGGGCGGTGGGGCGTCGATCCGGATACGCGACACCGAGCATCAATCGGATGAAGAAGCTCTGGTAAAAGCGGAAAAGAAACAGCGGCGGGAGTTCAAGCCTTGAATCTCAATGGTCATTGTCGCGGGGCCGATGATCGCGGATTACGGCGCGTTCGGCGGGTGACTTCGATTCTTACTCTGGATTGAGTTGTTTCATCCAGAAAGAAGAGGAAGTCAAACCCCTCTTTGCCTACCGTCTCCAAGGTCGCCCCAAGCATTTTGTGCTGTCGGGCGAGCGCGTCTTCCGGGATGGCGCGTGCGCGTCTTCGGTTCCGTGACAGACAGACGCTCAGCGGGACATTGAAGACGACTGCCGCGGTGTTGAATGCATTGGCCCGGGCTATTCTCGTCAGGTGACGGCGAGCGTCTCGTTGTAAGTGGGTCGCGTCGGCAACGGTCAGGCAGCGGCGCTTCAGTCGCTTTTCAATGATGAAGTGCATCAGCTCGAAGGCGTCGCGAGATGCACTCTGATCGGCGGGGTCATCCGACACGAGTGCCCGGCACTCATCTGACGAGATGACTTCGGTGCGCGAGAAGTGCCTTGCCGCAAACGTCGATTTGCCGCAGCCGGCCGGGCCGCACAGCACGACCAGGGTATTTCGCGGAATGATTATTCGGCTCAAGTCAGGCGGCCCTGTAGCGTGAGTCGCCGCGCTTGATGACGCGGCCTTCGGCTTCGAGCTTCTCCAAGTGCGCAAGCGTCGACCGCTCGGCCAGCCAGTACAGCGAAGGCGACACGTCAGTGTACGCAGCTTCTACGATTGCCGACGGCGTTTCGGCCCCGGCGCGGACTGCGCCGAGGATCTTGCTCTCCCGCATCGTCCGGTGGGCGACGTACTCTTCAATCTTGTGGCGCGCCGATCCGATTGCCGGGCCGTGCGCGCCGAACAAGCACGTCAGCCGCGGCAGTTCAAGCAGTCTCCTCAACGAGTCGAAATACTGCTGCATGTTTCCTTCAGGCGGGTCTATTACAACCGTGCCGAGTCCAACCACGTTGTCGCCGGTTATGATCGCGCCGGTGATCTCCTCGTAAATGCAGAGATGGCCGCGTGCGTGACCCGGCGTGTGCAGCGCCTGCAATCGCCAGCCCGGCTCCCCGGCGATCTCTATAAGCTCGCCGTCATCAACGTAACGATCGACGACGACCGTACCCGCGAGCCGCTCGGCGGTGAGTCTGTGGGCGGCGACAGGTACCCCGAGTTTGTCGCGCAGATGATTGACGCCGCCGACGTGGTCACGGTGGTGATGTGTCAGGAAGATCTCTCGAACCGAACGGCCTTCTGCAAGCAGACTGTCGAGAAAGGCGTCCAGCGCGAGTTGTTCTTCTTCATAGGGCGAGGCGGGGTCGATGACGATCATCTCGTCGCCCCCGACAACGTAACAGTTGGTGTGCGTCGCGGGCGGCAGCGTAGCGGTCTTGACCGGAAAAAGAAAGATGCCGGGCCGGAATTCGATTCGCCGAACCACGCCGCGTTGGGCTTCCGGGAGCGCCGTCAATCGCGCGGGAAGTTCTGCGATCGAATGGCTGTGCGCGGCTAGCGTGCGCAGGATGTGAAGCGTCGGGGGCGCGAGAATGACGTCGTCGTGATGCCACTTCGCGAGCGCATCCGTGGGCCGCACCCACTCTCCCATCACAAGCTCGCCCGGCTCAACCGAAGGCTCCTGCCCATCCGGAAGCCACGCAAGAAAGAACCACGTGTCGAACCGGCGCGGCGCAAAGGGAGGCGTCACCCAACGGCCCGCAGGGATCAGTTGCGAGCCATCGATCTGGACGACGTGTTCGCGAAGAAACCGATTGAAGCCGTCCGAACTTTCGGTGATCAGCTTTCGCCCAACCGTCCGGATGCCGTCGGAAAGGAAGTCCCTGCCGCACGCTAGCAGGACTCCTGTCTCTTCGAAGAACTCGCGCACCGCACATGCTCGCATGGGTGCCGAGTCGCCGTCGCTGTTAATAACGGGCGCGGCGGCGTCCTGCGGATCGAGTTGTCCGCCGGGGAACGCATGGAAGCCTCCCATAAACGTCAGCTTAGGGTTGCGCTTGACCCAGAAGACCTTCGGGTCAGCCGGATCTTTCAACAGGATGATTGCGGCTGCGTCTTTGGGGGTTGGCGGCATGGATCGAGCTCGGTTACTTGCGGAGTTCCCTGGTGCCATCCTTCCACTTGATGGTGAACGAGGAGTCAGGGATGTCGCCGTTTGTTTTCATGTTGGTCAGAGTGAACGTGGAGACCTCGCCGTTGCGCTCCCATATTTTGTACTTCACCGGAAGCCAGGTTGACTGACTCACCCAAAAGTCCTGCTTGGCCAGCAGTCCTTTTGCTTTTGGGGTGAGTTCCAGCACCGAGCACCTGGCGCCTCCCGCGTTTTCATCGCCGAGGTGGACGATATCATAGGCAGCTTTGAGTTCCGCGGTTGACTTGTAGGGAGTCGAGATGAAGCTGAACTCCGGATTGCGCGCCGCCTGTGCCTCCCGCGAAGTGATGGTCACCTGATTGATCGTAGGCTGATACAGCACAATCTTGTTGCCAACCACCGAGAGGTCTTGAATCACTTGATCGCGGGAGCGGTAAGTAATCCTCAGTTTGTCATTTCCCTTTCCGGCGCGCTTGTAGATCAGGGTGCCTTGGTACACTTCGGGGCGGCCCCCGATGAGCACGTCCCGCTTTTCCAGCAGTAGATCCGACTGGAATGTCTTAACAGCGCTTCCGGCCCGCTGCATGTTATTAAGGACCTGATCCACTTGACCGTTAATCGACCCAGACGGCGCGAGCGTTGCCGCGAGCATTGTGGTCGACAGGAACAACACCAGGGTAACGTGCATGATCTTTGATGCCATCGTATTCAGCCTGCCTCGTAGAGACTCGACACTACTTCACGGTCGCGCGATAGCCGACGACTTGTCCGCTTTCGTCGGTCACCGCATCGATCCCCGTGACCGTCATATCGCTACCGCGGGTGCGCGAGACGTACCTGCTAATAGCGGACGTGATCTGGTCGGGTCGGACCTCTCCGAGTTCCTCTCTGCTGATGAGAATCGCGCCGGTCCTCAGGCCGGCCTGCTTGTGAAACGCGCTGTTGGGTGTGGCAAAGATGAAGGCGAGGATCAGAACACACAGGATGTCGTACTGCCACGTGCCTCGTTCGTACGACCAGAAGAGGATTTTTTTCAGAGTCGATAGGATTATCACCGCCTCGCCTCTTAAACTACTTCAGTTGTTCCGACGACGTGCCCGTCGCGCATTTCGATCACCCGGTCCGCCCGCGCCGCGGCTTCGGGATTGTGCGTGATCATAACGATAGTCTGTCCGAATTCTTCATTCAAGCCCCGAATCATATCAAGCACGACCTTTGAGTTCTCGCTGTCCAGGTTGCCGGTCGGTTCGTCGGCGAGCAGAATCGCGGGCCGATTCACGATTGCCCGGGCGATTGCGACGCGCTGCTGTTCCCCGCCTGAGAGTTCAAGCGGCTTGTGATGCATCTTGTCTTCGAGACCAAGCAGCCTGAGCGCCTCGTGCCGCCGATCGACGTTTCCGCCGCGGCCGTTCGAGTAGATTCTCTCTGCCAGTTTCAAGTTGCCCTCGGCGGTGAGGGTCGGGAACAGGTTGAACCGCTGAAAGACGAAGCCTATCTTGCGACGCCGCACCTCGGTCCGCTCGGCGTCGCCCATCTCCGTTATGTCTTCGCCATCGATGATCACGCGGCCCGACGTCGGTTTCAGCATCCCGCCTACGACGTGGAGGAACGTCGATTTCCCGCAACCCGAAGGTCCCATAATCGCGACGTACTCGCCCGTGGCAACCTTGACGTTCAGGCCGCGCAGCGCCTGCACGTCGACTTTGCCGACGTGGTAGACCATCTTCAAATCAATCGTCTCGAGAACGTTGTTCATTCTTCGCTGGAAGTTTACCCCTGGAGCCACAGGAAGCAAGGCGTAACCGGCGTCCGGCGAGGTCACTCATAGCTGATCGCTTCAATCGGATCGAGCGTGGCAGCGCGAAACGCGGGATAGAGCGCGCCGATGATCCCGCCTGCTACGCCGATGATGGCCGCCATCAGCAGCCATCTTGGGTGCAGGTCGATAATCAAGCGCGTCCTGGCCTCGATTCCATACTTACCGATGACCGACAGGATGAAACCGAACACGACTCCAAACGCGCTGATCAGGGCCGCTTCCTTTTCAATCACCATGACTATGAATCCCTTCGAGGCCCCGAGGCTCTTGAGAATCCCGATCTCCCTCGTGCGCTCGATTATCGTCGTGTACATGGCGAGGAAGATGACCAGCGTGCTGATGACGACCGCCAGCCCGATCACGACGTCGAGGAACACCTCCAGCGGCCTGATCCCCTGAGAGTAGAGCGCTGGCAGATCGCGAGTAAGGACTATGTTGTTGCCCGGATAGTACTCCTGGATGTTCGCCACGACCTGGCCGGCCATCTCGGGCTTCTCAGTCCTGACCATAATGAACGTGCAATTATCAGCGCCGCCCATGAACCGTTGCATCGTCGCCAGCGGAATCTTCACCCGGCCCAACACCGAGGGCTCGTAGATGCCGACGACCGTGAACTGACGTCCGAAGACCGGAATCGTGCTGCCAACTTTGACCTGTTGCCCGTCGGACGGACCGTTATGTTCGGAGTAGTAGCGATCGATGATGGCCTCATATGGTCCGTCGTCCGTGCCGCTGTCGGCCGGCGCGCGGCCCTCAACCAGGCGGAGTGGCGTCGTCTGACAGAAGCTCGGATAGTCGATCCCATCTATCACTTCGAACCCGATCCCGCCGAGGGTCGGCTGAACCCATTCGCCTACCGGGGAGGCGGCAACCACACCGCCGACTGGCGGCTTTGGTTCAACATCCGAATCTTCGGGCGCCGGCTTCACGCCGTGAAGGATCGCGTCGGCGTACGCCGTCCGCAGCTTCAGCGGATTGGCGGCGGTTGAGAAACTCCCGGGCGGGAAGAACCGAATCTCTGCATCCACGTTGGCCTGCCGCTGGGCGGAGTCCCTCATCATTCCGCGCGCTAATCCGCCGGTCAGCACAACCAGGATAACTCCAAGCGCGACGCCGACAACGCTCAGTAAGGTGCGCATCGGCCGCTGCTTCAGGTTAGCTGCAATCAGGTTGTCCATCTATCGCTTCGGCAGCTTTACGGTCTCGGTCCCAGGAGGCCGCGAGGACGTCTCTTTACGCGGCGCGTCGAGATCGACGTCCTTTAGCCCTTCGGTGTTTTCGAGAACAAACGTCGTGTCCGGTAGTTCCGCATTGATCAGCACGGACTCGGGTTCCAACGTCAGCTCGATCCGATAGCCGTCGGTGCGCCGGTCGACTTTCACGCGGCCCGGCACGTCGTGGACGCCCGACTTGAACCACTCGGAGTAGAGTATATCGCTGGTCAACTTGCCGCCCGAGCCCTCGAAAGTCTGCTGGCGAACGAGCGGGGTCCCGGATTTGGTTCTATCGAACCAGTACTTGCGCAGCAACTCCGCGCGTCCGCTTCCATTCTGCCGCTCGGTCAGATAGATGACGTAATAGGGCCGCTCCACGAAGCGTCCTTTCTTACCCGGTCTGTCATCAGCCTCGCGCTGCCGGACCTCTTCGCGAAAGTAGTCAATCTTCTCGCCGCTCGCGGGTCTTATCAAAAACGCCTCGGTGACGTGCTGGGGCCGCATGTTGAGCAGTCCACCTGCCTGGCTGAGCGTCGGGTCCTTCGCGCGCTTTATTTCATCCGCCGCCATGCGTTCATAGTCGGCCAGATTCGAGCCGTGAATGAACTGCCGCTTTTCGGTTGGATAGTAAAGCGCGAGCTGGAACTGCTGTCCGTCGCTGACCATATCGACCACTTTCGTGCCGACGACAGCCACTCGTACTCGCATCAGGATGTGGGCGGGCCGTTGAAATCTGAGCACCTGGTTTGCGCCGGGCAACTCGTCGGCTTGCGATCCCACGCCAGTGAAGTAGTTCAGGACGTAAACGCTCCCTTGAGCCGACAGGGTCTTGATCTCGCCGAAGGCGTTGATCCGGGTTACAAGCTCATCCGTTGACAGCGGCTCGTTGGCGGGCGGCAGTAATTCACTAACCGTAACCCGCCTTATGCAGCCTGTACCAAGTAGCACAATAGCCGGGATGACCAGCGCAGACCATTTGAACCGTCCCACGATTTAGATAACTCCGACGAAGCCCTCAGAGGCCGTGTTTTGCTTTGAAATAAATCGAAACCGTAGCAAACAGGAATGTAGCTTGTCAACGCAATGGGGTCGGGGAAATCACCCGATTCCCTTGAGACAAAACCTGCGGGTCGTTGCAGATGCGCCGTCCGCACCCTACTATTGCGTGGGAGGCTGTCGTGCCGCGAGCCAGGAAAGGACACTTCGATCCCATCAGCGAAATCGCTGATCGACTATTCGACGAACCCGACGCCGTTGATGCCGGAGTCGACACCGGTGACCCGCACCTGGCTCCCCTCGCGGATCGCATGAGGCCGCGCACGCTGGATGAGTTTATCGGACAGGACAAGGTCGTCGGTCCGGGCCGCGCACTCCGGCGGATCGTCGAGGAGGATCGCCTGCGATCATTGATCTTCTGGGGTCCCCCCGGCACGGGCAAGACTACTTTGGCCAGGATCATCGCCGACGCGACTGCCGCTCGCTTTCTGCCGTTCAGCGCCGTCACCTCCGGCATTCGTGAGGTAAAGCAGGTAATGTCGGAGGCCGATCAATACCAGCGCAAATCCGGCCGCCGCACCGTCGTCTTCATCGATGAAATCCATCGCTTCAACAAAGCCCAGCAGGACGCGTTTCTTCCGTACGTGGAGCGAGGCACGATAATCCTCATCGGAGCGACGACCGAGAATCCCTCATTTGAGGTGAACTCGGCGCTGTTGTCCCGGTCCAAGGTATTCGTCCTCGAATTGCTGACAACCGACCATCTCGTCGCGATTCAGAAGCGCGCGCTTGAAGATCGCGAACGCGGCTTGGGTAACGAACGCATCGACGTGGGCGACGACGCGCTGCGAGCAATAGGAGTGTACTCCTCGGGTGATGCGCGCGTGGCGTTGAACACGCTTGAGCTCGCAGTTTCAATCGCTGAGACGGATGCGATTGGCGCGCGGATGATCACCGACGCCGTACTGCGCGAGTCGATGCAGCGAGCCGTGCTTCGTTACGACAAGGCAGGCGAAGAGCACTACAACCTGATCTCGGCGTTCATAAAGTCGATTCGCAACTCGGACGTAGACGCGGCGGTCTACTGGCTGGCGCGAATGCTCGAATCGGGGGAGGACCCGATGTTCATTGCCAGGCGGCTGGTGATTCTTGCTTCCGAAGACATCGGGATGGCGGAGCCGCTCGCGCTGGTGGAAGCGGTCGCGGCGATGCAAGCGGCGCATTTTGTCGGGATGCCGGAAGCGATGTTCGCGCTGACCCAGGCGACTATTTACCTGGCGGCTGCGCCGAAATCGAACGCGGTGTTGACGGCTTACGCGGGGGCTAAAAAGGACGCGCTTGAAACGGAAGCCGAACCTGTACCGCTGCACCTTCGGAACGCGGTGACTTCGCTGATGAAGGGCGTCGGCTACGGCGAGGGGTATCAGTACGCTCACGATTACGACTCGGGCCGCGCCGAGGAGATGGAGTGTTTGCCGAAAGGACTCCGCGGTCGGCGCTATTACAACCCGCCGAAGGCCAAACGCGAAAAGGACCCGTAGGCTGGACTACCTCATAGAGGTGGAATGTTTCTAGAAGGGACAGCGAGTAGCACGACCAACCCCGTCAGGGGTTGAATGTCTTCCCGCGCAGAAGATACTCACATCGGTAGGCGCAAGGGATGGTAGGTACGCACGTATCTAGCCAAGCCTCTCGCATGCTCCTGCCCACTTTTTTTCGGCCGTCTGCAAAACTCGCCTCAGGTTTCGCGTCTTTACATATTGGGGGATGAGCGGCATCAACATCCCACTCAGCAAACAATCTCGAATCGCTCAAACCAGGCAACAAACTCAGGTGAGAAAGCCTTGGGGTTTGGGTGGTGCGAAGTGATAAGCTAGGCGCGAAGCGACTTCAAAGAGGTCGTGCCGCGGCCGGCGGGATGGGGAGCTAACGCGCCTAACTTCTGCGCTGGAACGTGGCAACGTGGGTTTGCGACGGCTCGTTGGCGCGAGGTTGAATGAATTGGAGGCGTCGGATTTCTGTCATTGGGGTGATTAGGTGAACTTCTAACCGTAGGATCGTGGGTCGAGTTGGGTTGGCACGATCTCAACGACTCAAGTATCTGGCGACCGACATATACTGTAGGTGAGGTGATAGAGATGCGCTACCTTGTGATTCACGATGTGGACGCTATTCAGGCGTACGTACTGGCGACCAATCGACTCCGCGAGATTCGCGGTGCAAGCGCGCTGATCGATTCCATTAACAGAAGGGACACACGCCGTTTGGTGCACGAAAACGGGGGCGACGGTGTCTACTTTGGGGGCGGTTCCGCTGCAGCAGAATTCAATAACTCGCACCGTGCCAATAAATTCTGCGATGAGGTGAGCAAGTGCTATGCGGATCGGACGGGCACAGCATCTAGCACCGGTGTCGTTGTCGATTATGACGACAGTGATCCCGAAGGTTTTCAAAAGGCTGTCCGGCAAGGATACAACGGGTTGCGAAAGAAGAAGCGGAGCGGAAGGCGGGAGACGCAGCTCTTCACAGGACCTTATTTGAAGCGATGCCAGCACTGCGGCATATTCCCAGCCGAGCGGCATTACAGGCTTGGTGACGAAGACGAGTCGCGTTTCGTCTGTGCAAGCTGTTCTGTGAAACGAACGTATGGGCGCGAGCCTGACATCCATCGTCATGTCAGGAGGTTGATGCGAGCGACGGGACATGCCGAGATCGAATTTCCGGCCACCCTCGATGACATAGGCATCCGCGCAAAGCCCAAGGGATATATCGGTGTCATCTATGCTGACGGAAACCGAATGGGCGATCGTTTCCAGAAGATCAAGACCAAAACTGCGCTCAGACACTTCAGCGACATTGTCGATAAGGCGACTCGACACGCCATCTCATCGGTCTTAGCGCGGAAGTTCGCCGACGCCACAGGCACGCCGATGTTGCCCGTGGTTGTTCCCCTGTGTGGAGGCGATGATCTAATAGTTGTGGCACCCGCACAACACACGATGGACATCGCTCTTGAATACCTGAGGGAGGTCCAGCGTCTCATCGCTAACATGATGAGTAAAGAAGTGGAGGAAATGCAGGGCACCAGCGAAGTATCGGCGTGCGCCGGCGTGGCCATCGCCAAACAGGCAACCCCTATGTCGGCGCTGTTCGACCTTTCTCACGATCTGTGCAGGCAGGCCAAGCGCCGTAGTTACGATGAGTACCAGCAGAACCGCGAGGTGGCGTGTCTCGATTTTCAGGTTGTGACGACGCCGACTTGGGGCAATGTGGAAGAAACGCGCAGGGAGCAGTTTGCAATTTCAGACGACCGACGTTTGACTTGCCGCCCCTACACCGTCGACGAAACTCAGGGGCTGATCAGGGCAGCGCGCGAGTTGAAACAGGCGAAGTTTCCGCAAGGCAAGCTGCACGATTTGTATCGAAGCTTGTGGCAGGGAAAGCATCAGGCCACACTTACTTACTCGACTATTTCGGTCCGCGCGGGAAACACGAACGACGAGCAGCGCCGAGCGCTAGACAACGTGAAAGAGTACTTGAGGGTAGACCCGCCGCCCTGGAGACAGGTGACCGGCCAATCGCTGGAAACGCCTTACGGGGATCTCGTCGAAATCTATCCGTTCGTCAAGGAGCAAGAATGACTCGCCTGGATATTACCTATCGCATTTATCTTGCGACTCCTATGCACATCGGAACCGGCATGGGATTTGCCAAGATGATTGATGACATGGTGACTCGCGCGGGACCCGCAAAAGGCGAGGGCGCGCGATTGCCCTGCATTCCGGGCTCCTCGATCAAGGGCAAGGCGCGAAGCCGATGTGAAGCATTAGCAAACACCCTGAGACTGAAAATTTGCGGTGCGCGGAAATGCAAGATGAATCCGTGCATTGTTTGCCGAATATTCGGAACCCCATTCTCTCCCGGCGGCCTGCAATTTTCGGACGCGCTCCTGCACAGCAAGATGAGTGTAGTCGCGCGGCTGCCCGGGTCCTCGAGCGCGAGCACGGCGGACCCGTTTGCTCTTGGTACTGTCCGTGCCGGCAACAAATTGGAGCGGCCTACGCGTACGGTTGAGCCTGACTTTCTGTTTTCCATCGAGCACACAGCCGATCAATTGCAATATGAAGGCTCGATCAAGGGGCAAGTCGATGACCGAAACTCAGAGAGGCTTAACATCCGCCTGCCGCTCGAAGGGTGGTTGCTAACTGTTGGTCTACTGTCGGTCGACAAGGTAGGCGGCTCACGATCACGGGGCATGGGGCGCTGTCGCATTACGATCGCTGGGCTCGTCGTCGAGGGCCGCGAGGAAGAGAATCTGGCGGGCAACCTTACAGAACTGCTTGCCGAGGAAGATTACCTGCTGGGATTGAGCGAATATGAAGCGTGAACTGACAGCTACTCCCGAGGGGCCGCTTCATCTGGCCGAACGGCTGGGTGCGGGGAATTACTCCAAGACCTTACACTATATCCCGGGTACCGCGTTGCGAGGGGCTCTGGCTGCTGCATATCTAAATCGCGAAGACCTGGGGCGGCAGATTGACGAACTGCTTCAGCCCTTCGAGTGGTCATTTGAAAAGTATTTTGACTGGGTGTTTCTGAGCGGGCTGGTCCGATTCGCAAATCTCTATCCCCGCCAGGAGCACACTTCCTTTGTGATCCCCCTAAGCGCCCGCTCGTGCAAGTTGCATTCGGGATTCGTCGCGGAAGACGTGATAGGCAGAGAGATTCCGCACGGCGTGTTTGACATTTTGCTTTTCGAGCCGGAGCGCTTCCGGTGCGCCACCGATCGAAAGAACATGGTATGCGGCGCGCCCATGGAGCCTGTCCACGGGTTCTATCAGTCCGCTAATGGAGAAGCGCAAGCGCGCCGTAGGGTCAACGCCCGTCGTCGAGTGCTAACACGTACGGCCATTGAGTCTGGAACCGAAATAGTACGCCAGGGGATGTTCTATTCGCTGGAGTCCATCGAAGAGGGAGGCGGCGGCTACGCCGTATTCTCGGGCAAGCTCAATGCGGATGCGCCTCCCGATCTTACCTCCGAGCATCAGCAAGCCCTTATGGGATTATTGCACGGACACATTGGAAGCCAGTTGAGCATGCTGTCGGTTGGCGCGGCAAGGACGCGAGGACTCGGCCGGGTCAGGCTAGAACTCTCCGAGTTCGACACTCCAGAGCTTATGCCGCTGGAGCAGCGCTTTGTTCAGTTGCAGGAGAAATGGCGTGAAACGAACCCCGAGCTATCAGGAGAGACGGTATTCACGCTGACGTTGAATTCGGACGCGATCGTACTCGACGAGTTGTGGCGATACTGTTCTGTGCTAGACGAGCACGTGCTTGCTAGCGAAGCGCCGGGGCTACCTGCATGCCACTTAGGGGAGCGGTTCTTCACTGGAACGCGAATCGTCAGCGGTTGGAATAGTGCGCATCGCCTGCCGAAGGAAGATGAGCTTGCCATAACCAAGGGTGCGGCCTTTCTCTACAAGTCGAGTGCTGACCCGCAAGCCTTGTTGGATTGGCTTCAGACTCTAGAATCGCAGGGCATAGGTGAGAGGCGAAGCGAAGGGTTTGGCCAGATCATCGCCTGTCATCCTTTTCACTGGGAGGTCCCAAAAAAATGAATGCACAAAATGCACAATCAGGTGTCGGAGAAGCAGCAGTCTCTACCGAGCGGCTGATAGCTTTGGAGCTGCGGCGGGCCGTGGCGCGCGAGGCGGATTCGCTTACGGAGCTGGCGCAGCAGGTATTGAAGGAAATCGGGGAGACTAACTTGGCCAACAACCAGATAAATGGAATGTTGGCTATCGCCAACACCGCTGACAAGATCGCGGACATCACGCGGTTTCTCGAAAAGCAAGGAAGCCGCCGCGAGCCATGGCAGCGCTACTCAGAACGGCTTCTAACACTGATCCGGGGGAACGTGCTCGACCGGGCGAAAACGGTCGCGCGCGAAGTTGCCGAGCAGGTACGCGATTATCACCAGCGAAGCTCTGAAGATGACAAACCGCAAGTGGATGCGCTGACGGATCAGCGCAGGCGCCTGCCCGAAGTCCACCTGCTGCTGGTTCGAGAGTTCGTTCAGTCGTTTGGTATCGGCTACCTATACAATTTCTCGAAAGAACGAACCTGATCAGGAGAGAACATTATGCTGTTACTGCACGACAAGCTTGAAAACCGTTTCGAGATTCGAGGCGCAGTATTGATGGAAACGGCGCTTCATGTAGGCACAGGGCAGACCTCCGCCACGACCGATGCTGGAGTCGTCCGCGATTTTCAGGGGCGGCCCTTCATCCCGGGATCATCGCTGAAAGGAGCTTTGCGCAGCGCAGTCGAAAGGCGAGTGGAATGGCTACGCTTGCACTCTTGTTATCTGAAAGATCGTGGCTGCCTCGGCGACGTGGATGAACGCTGGAGGCGGAGCTCGTTGGAAGATCGGGAGGCAGACATGGATGTGAAACTATGCGCGGTGTGCAAGCTATTTGGGTCCACCGTGTTGGCAGGTAAGCTTCAAATAGATGACCTGCTTCTAGAAAAGCACTTCCAGCCGCTTGCACACTCGCTCACCGAAGTGCGTGATGGCGTAGCCATCGACCGTGATACTGGGACAGCGGTCGATAAAGGCAAGTTCGATTATGAAGTGGTTCCATCACTGACTGCATTTCGGCTCTATCTAACGGCTGAAAACGTCGGGGCTCAGGATCAAGCCCTGCTGGCGTTGGCGCTGATTGAGATGATGAACGGCGCGGTGCCGATTGGCGGCAAGAGCACGCGGGGTTTGGGACGTTGCCGCCTCGTTGTCGAGAGTCTGTACTACTTTGACTTCTCAAAATGCACTCCCCTCGACAGCGAAATCTTACTTCAGTTTCTAAAGCCGCCTGATGAGCGACGGGAGGGGAAAGTAGAAAACGCTCGCGGTTTCCTGGAGGAGCGAATACGCCTTTTTCTGAGAGGTGGCAACGATGCATAAGAGATTGCTTAATCAATGCTTGATAGACTTGGAGATTAGGACCGAAGGCCCGCTCCTGATTAAGTCAGGCTCGCCGGGATTCGAGGGTCCTGACATGGCTCCAGTGTTTACTTTCAGGGACCGTTCGAAAGCCGAGCCTTACATCCCCGGCAGCAGCTTGAAAGGGGTGATCCGCAGTCACGCCGAGCGCATCGCCCGCACGCTCTGCTGGGACCCGGATGACTTCCGCGTCGGCGCCTGCAATCCCTTTCTCACCGATAAGAAAGCCCGGGACTGGACTAAGCCTGACGGCTACTGCGGTGCAAAGTTTCAGCAACGCAAAGATAAAAAAGAGGATCTCGCCTCTTCGACCGTGTACCGTGATTCCTGCCCAGCTTGCAAGGTCTTCGGAAACACATTTCTCATTGGTCGTTTGTCGGTGCCCGATGCCTACTTGCTGCCCGAGGTACATCCTCGCACCGAGCGACGCGACGGCGTTGGCATAGACCGGTTCACAGGAGGGGCTGCCCATCGAGCCAAATTTGATCTTGAGGCGGTCACCAACGCGAAGTTCAGGGTGCGATTGCAACTGGTCAACTTCGAGCTATGGCAGTTGGGCTTGCTGGCTTTCGTATTGCGGGACCTGAAGGAAGGCTTGATCGGCATCGGTTCGGGCAAGTCGCGCGGTCTTGGTCAAGTGAGTGCAATCATCGGCTACGTAGATGTTGCTATGGCCTCTCACAGCCTGCCGAATCGAGATGGACAAAGGCTGTGGGGGTTGATGGCACTCGAAACTGACGAGAATCGTCGCGCCTACGGTTACTGGCAGCGGGAAGGTGATGGCGTTTTGCTTGATGATGCGCAGTCTGTTGAAGACCCTTTGGATCTTCAGACAAGCTATCGGCTCTCTGGAGAGAATGCGGCCCTCTCGTTATGGCGTAATGCAGCTCGGCTCGCATCAAGTTTTCTGGACGACTATCAAATCCCGGCTGACATGCAGTTTCGGGAAAACGGACATCAGAGGTGAAACATGAGCCTTGCATATTCGTTAAGGTTGTCAACTCGACAACTGGCCGCGCTGCTCGCCGGCCTTGAGACAAACTTTGGACAGGCGATTCTCGAAAGTGTCGCTGATGTGACCTTCGTAGCGGTCGCACGCCCTCCGGACAGTTTTCACTTCGACGATGGTTTTGACCCAAATCAGTCGGAGCGCGGACGTGCTTTCGGTGAGCACGTAGAGTTGCGATGGCGGCGACGAGGCGACTACTTCCTTTCGCTAATCATTTCGGAAACACCTCTCACTCTCGCAGCCGAGTTGGAACAAGAGATTGGCGGATTCGGTGAGGCGCGCTTGCTGGAAAGAGTCGACACTCTTGAGGCGCGGATGTGGGGGGAGTGGCAAGATCCGCGTGAAGAAACCGATCTTGCCGACTCAGATAGGCACTGGTGGTATGAAGAACGCATCCCCAGATTCCTGGGCTATCCGTGGGATTCTCCCGATAAGGCGCTCGCGCTAGAGGTCGTGCGCTATCGCGTGTCCCCGGATGGCAGGGCAGTCAGTTCATTCAATGACTTCGTGTACCGCTTTGTGGGCTTGCGGCCAGCAACCGCAGCTGGGCCGGGACCAGAAACACAGGGAGAGAGGCCGTGATAAATCCATACAACTTTGTACGCTCAGACAAGCATATGCCGCGATCCGAACCCGTGGGCCACGATCGACTGCGTGGGCGCAGCGGAATTATTTCGTGCAGATTGCGGGTAGTGACACCTATTTTCACTCCCGCCTTCGCGCTAAGATCTCAGGGCGCGGCCGCCGATCTGCGATTCTTCCGCATAGACAATCATCCCGCTTTGCCTGGGTCGTCGCTCAAAGGGATGCTTCGGAGCCTAGTCGAAGCCATGTGCAACGGCTGCAGTCCATTTGATAATCGGATTCAACCGCCGTGTAAATCGCCGGACTCCTTATGCCCAGCGTGCCGTGTCTTCGGATACCTGAAGGGCCGGCATGTCCATGCCGGACATGTGGGCATTTCGGACGCGCTTGCCGAAGCCGGCTACGAGTTCTCTGACCGCGTAACTATGAAGGAGCTGAGCAGTCCGAAGCCTCAGCGACACACTCCCTTTTATGAGGCTGCGGCAAAGGAACGCGGGCGCAAATTCTATTACCATCAAGAACATGTTCGTGACATCAGCGCAGTACCGACGGAGACCCGTCCCACTCATCGCAATGTCCGTATCGAGCCACTCGTGCGCGGAGCGTTCAACTTCACGTTGCGTTATTGGAATGTCGAAGAATTGGATTTGGGACTCCTCCTCTATGCACTCGATCTGCCACCCGAGAAGTACCACAAATTTGGCATGGCGAAACCGCTTGGGCTAGGCACGGTGCGCATCGATATTGTCGGCTGGCAAGAGAATCAGGTAGACCCCGCTGATCCCGCATCCCGCTATAGGGACTTCGATGGACCAGCGCTCCAAGTTTCCCTCAAAGGTCTCAAAGGCGACGCTCTGGCTGCGGCGCAGCAGCGAATGCGCGAGCGCTTTACAGCATTGAAGCAAGCATATGCCCGGCAGTACAGCCGCATCCTCGGGCACGCCGACGTCGATGATCTGTGGGAGATTGAGGCCAAGAACATTCAGGACCTGCGAGTTATGTTATCGGCGGTGAATTATTCGAAGGAGATTCATTATCCCGGTTACGACTGGTTTCGCAAGCATGGGGATGAGCAGCTTCCGACAGTTGACGAAGTCGAGAGCGGCGAACGGCTGCCAAACGATTAGAAAGACAAGGAGACAGACGTGCCAGGAGATGAGACTGCGAAGCCAGGAAGATTGATTCTGACTACTGTCGGGACCTCTTCAGTTAACCAGGACAAACTAGGGCGCCTGTATCTATCAAGCGCTTGGCTGGATCTGAAGAGATCCTTGCCAAGGGCGAGCGAGAACTGGCACAGAACGTGGACAGAGGAAGATCCCCCTACCGGTATTGTGCGGTTCCGTGATTCCTACTGGGAGTTGATTGGCGAGCTCGATGTAGATGAAGAGAAAGACAAACCAAGACTCGGTGGGACAAATGTTTTTTCGGCCGAAATGACCACCTTGCACCTCTTGAGACCGACTGCCGAGGATAGGATTGCTCTTCTCCTGTCAGATTCTCCTGAAGGAGTAATCTGCGGATTGCTGGTTCAAAAATGTTTGACCCAAAGGTCTATCCACCCTGACTTGGAGATCATCACCGGGCTTCAAGTAGAAAACTTCAAGCAATTCTTCGAAGACGGTCTCAATGAGTTCTTTGGCGTGATAACCAGATCGATTCAAAAGTTTCCAGACAAGCGCCCGGTTTTGAATGTAACTGGCGGTTTCAAGTCCCTCATACCCTATGCGACGTATGCAGCCCTTGCCCATAGAATGGCGCTTTACTTCTCCTTTGAAGAGCAGCCGGAACTCATCTCTATCGACCCCAGCCGGTGGCCTGAGTCGTTCCAGACGAAGGCACAGGAATTCCAAGAGGAACTTCGCCGGGAGCCCATACTTATGCGTACTCCAGCAGTTGAGGAGTATTAGGTGGCTGGAACAACATGGCATACGTGACGGGCATGTTGATCGATGGCTGGTTCTTGAAGAGCATGGATCTCCGAGGTGTGATATCGGAAGACGCTGCCCATATCCTTCAAGGCTGGGATGAGCCAATCGACGCGATGTGGAATTTTCCGGATGAGTTGCCCGGGCCACTGTTGGATATCTATAAAGACCTGACGGTGAACCGGAGAGTGGAGGATTGGTGTAGGGGCTCGGCTGTCTGGCAAAGTCTCAATAGCGATGAGCATCCGGTAAGTACGACTCACATCTTTCCCATGGGATCTGTCGCTTCGCGCTTGGCCGCAATCTTTCTCGCAGCCTGGTTGCGCATCGAGAGCAAGACAGTCGCTTTCCATGATCCAGTTTCAAGTGATGAAACCAACGACCCGAGGGATTTGATTGTGCAGGCATGCGCAAGAACGACTTGGCGTTGGCTGCTGAACAACCCCGCTGACGGTGGTGTAGTGGCGCTGAATCTTACCTCGTGCACTCCCGAAATCAAACGATCATATCGATGGATTGCGGCCCTAGCGCCCGATCTGCTTAGAGAGTTGAAGCTCCTCGACTGGTCTGATGCGATAGTCGACACGCAACAGATCTTGCCTGCCGCGATCGAGTATGTTTTTACCACAACTGACTTCCTAAAGTTCTATTTTCGCGAAATCCCTGTCGATGATGAGCGAACGAGGCGAAGGTGTCTTGATGACAAAACCAGGCTGGACGCTCTTCTACAGCTACCTGCAAATGACAAGCTCCGAGTCGTGCTTCAGGCATGGTTAGAGTGGAATGAAGAACGGGATGACTCCAGCATCGATACCACCCCGCCTTACTCGCGCGAGACTTTGATGAGTCACGCGCTCGTGGAGGAGTGAGTATATGGATCCTGCTTTTGAGTTCGTCACAGACGAAGGCAAAAAGCTCCTATGCTTGAGATTGCCGACTTTAACAGGTCGAATCGAAGACAGGCACCTACTTTCGCTGGCGATGCAGCCTGCGGAGAAACTGATGCAGTTGGACGAATGCGAGGATCCTCGACAGATCGGAGAAGACAGCATTGAAACGCTTCGTCGGCTCCCCAGCATACATCGCGACGTAGTGCTAGTTGCCGAATCGCGCAACACGCCGGGACAAACTGAATGGACGATTGAAGGACTACTCACGGCGTTCTCGCTTACATCGGTTCTTATCCTATACTTTCGACAGTATGAGCTGGATCAAGAGACATGGGGATGTCAGCTTGCGTGGCTGCATCTGCTTCGCCTTCGTTACCATACGATGGTTCGTCTCTATGAACGCAGAGAGGAGATCGCCAATCTACACCTAGAAGACTCCCTGCAGGCGGATGCAAGCCAGTTGAGAAATAACTTCGCCCTTGCTCGCCGTGATTGGATCAACTTCTGCCTGAATATCGACTCCCACTTCCTCTTTTCGACTGACGTACAAACCGGAGAGTCGGACAGATGGCCAGTCAACGTGATTGCCCTTGAGGACGAAGTAGTCTCAATCTTTCATCGCACGCCCGGCGAGTTCTATCAATTCTATCTCAGCGACGACAAAGGGAAACGAGTACTTGATCGCATAATGGCTGATTGGTTCTTGCGCGATAGGGCTGATTGGCGCCGAGCAGCGATAGTGACGTGGCATCGAGCATCGGCCTGGCTGAACGGTGTACGGTGGCACAAGGCGCTCGCCGCAGTATCTGCCCCGATCGTCATGTTGCTTGTTGTGCTGCTCGCGAAGCACCGCTGGTTCCCCGGGCAAATCAGTTGGCTAACCGTCGCGTTATCTGCCGTGTATTCTGGCTTGTTGACTGCAGGAGTCTTAGGCTTCCTTTGGCGGCCGATCATGGATTTGCTCTTGCCGCGCCTTTGGGCCGGAACTGCCGTGGGATACTTGCCGCTGTTCTTGACCAGCGAGTTGTGGAAGATCGTCTACCCGACGGTGTCGGAAAACGGTTCACCCGGTCAGCCCTGGTGGGGGTCGAGGTGGTGGGGACTCTTTCTGCTGAATCTCCTTGCGTTCGTGCTGGCGTTCTTTTATCTGAGATGGGAAGTCGGAAACAGGCTAGCTCGCACTCCAACTTTGTCCAAGTGGGTTTCGATTCGTCGAGCACTCTGGTTGACATCTTTCGGATGGCTTGTGTCCGTTGTAATGGGTCTTGTCATTCTAGATATCGCAGGCGCGCCGATGGCACGCGCGTGTCTCCCCGGAAATCCCCCCTACACCGGCACTCTCGGGTTGGCAGGGAATGTGCACCTTAAGGCGCTTTTCCTGTTTGCTCCATTTGCTTTGCTAGTCGGAGTGATCCTGCAAATATTCTGGGAAGACAAGCCAATCACACAAACCGCTTGAGTGCTCTCCTCAGCGATGAGAGAGATTCGCAGAGTCGACGCGTCCCAAGGCAGGAAGGTTCTCATCCCCATGGATTAAGGGATGCCGCTGGAGCTGACAGAAGCCGTATGAACCAGCCCGATCAGTATTCACAAGTCTGCGACCTCACCACCCTCCGCATGGCCTGGATGCGCGTCGAAGAGTCCGACGGCATGGCAGGTATCGACGGCGTAGACCTCTCGCGCTATGCCAACGACCTCGAAACCCAACTCGCCGCACTTAGCCGCGAGCTCTCCTCCATGATCTACGAGCCTCTCCCCGTAGTCCGCTTCTTCGTCACTAAAGCCTCCGGTGGTCAGCGCCCCCTCTGTGTCCTCGCCGTCCGCGATCGCGTAGCCCAAAACGCCGTCATCAGCATCATCCGCCCCGACTTCGAACGCGAGTTCGAAGCCTGCTCCTATGCCTATCGCCGGGGCCGCTCCGTCAAACAAGCCCTCGCCGAAGTCGAACGCCTCCGCGAAAAGGGCTACGTCTGGGTCGTCGACGCCGACATCACCGCCTACTTCGAAAATGTCGATCACCAACTCCTTCTCGGCCGCGTCCGCCAACTCGTTCCCGATCCGCGCATCGTAGATCTCATCAGCCGTTGGATCGCGCCCAAGGTCTACGACGGCAAGCAGGTCTCCGAAATGCAGAAGGGCCTTCCGCAGGGCGCGCCCATCTCCCCCATGCTCGCCAACCTCTACCTCGACACCTTCGACGAGCAGATGCTCTCCGCCGGACAGAAGCTCATCCGTTTCGCCGATGACTTTCTCGTCCTCTGCAAATCCAAACCGAAGGCTGAGTATGCTCTCCGGCTGACCCAGCGTGCGCTCGCCACTCTCAACCTCGCCCTCAACGATGAGAAGACACGCATCACCAGCTTCACCGACGGCTTCAAGTACCTCGGCGCTACGTTCGCCCGCAATCTCTGCCTCATTCCGCCCCCTCGCCGCGGGGTCTCACGCGATCAGGCCGCCGTCCAGATGCCTCCCCGGCTGCCCATAATGCGCGCGTCATACTCGAGCCGCGAGCCATTTAACCCTGCTCTGCGCGAAGGTCTGCGTGAAGCCTTCGATGAGATTTCCGGCGACGAAATTCCGTCGTTCTTTGTTGCGGATTCCGGCGGGCGCCCGAGCGGGTCCGGAGAACTGCCGGCAAGCGAGTCCGAAGTAGTGCCGGCAAGCGAGTCCAAACTCCGGGGGAGTTCGATGTTTGTAGGAGTTGAATCTACGATCGAACGCATTCCGGTGGCGAAGGACATTTCACCTCTACGAGGTGAGGCCGCCTTGCCCATGTCCGCTACTAGAAACATTCAACCACCACGTGGTTGTGGCGGTCCCGAGCCCCCTGCCGGCGGCGCCAGAGAGAAGACAAAAGACGCCGCGCCGGGGCGCAGCGGAAACACGGAGATAAGCGACGCGGTGACACGGAGACGCGGAGACACGGAGATAAGAGACCAGGAGACGGTGAGACCCGACATCCCCGCGTCGCCCCTTCCCCCCGTCCCCGCGTCGCCCGCTCTCCCCGTCCCCCCGTCGCCCCCTCTCCCCGTCCCGCCATCCCCCGACATGCCGCCGCCCTCACTCTTCACCCTTCGCACGCTCTACCTCCACGAGCACGGCGCCATCCTTCGCTGCGAAGACGACCACCTCCGTGTGTGCAAAGACGCTGTCGAACTGATCAGCCTTCCCGCGTTCAAGATCGACCAGATCGTCCTGTTCGGCAATTCGCAAATAACGACCCCGGCCATGAAGTTCTGCCTTCAAAACTCGATCCCCATTATTTTGCTCTCCGGGCAGGGCAAGTTCTTTGGCACCGTCGAATCAACCGGGAACCTCAACGTGCTCCTCCAGCAGCGCCAGTTCGAGCGCGCTTCCGACCAGCGCTTCGCCCTCGATACCGCGCGCCGCATCGTTTCGGGCAAGATTCTCAACTGCCGGTCGTTGCTCCAAAGGCGAAGGCGCGACACGGCCGGCGACGCGCTCAAGCACCCGATTGACGGACTCGCCGGAATCAGGGAGCGCCTCGCAAACGCAGCCACGCTCGATGAAGTCCGGGGATTCGAAGGCGCGGCCAGCGCGCTCTATTTCCAGGGCCTCGAGGCGTGCTTTCAGCCGCCTCTTACATTCGAGGGCCGCACCCGGCGGCCTCCGCGCGACCCCGTGAACGCCATGCTGTCGTTCGGCTATACGCTGGTCTTCTACAACATCTACGCCATAGCCCGCGCGCGCGGCCTGTCGCCCTACGTCGGCAGCTTGCACGCGCTGCGCCAAGGCCATCCCGCCCTCTGTTCCGACTTGATCGAGGAGCTGCGCGCCCCCATCGTCGATTCGCTGGTGACGTCGCTGGTCTCCAAGCGCGTGGTCTCGCCCGCCGATTTCTATTTCGACGGGGACGGCTGCTATCTGACCGATCAGGCGCGGCGAAACTTCGTCGCGCACTTCGAGAAGAAGATGAACACACTGCTGGTCCACCCGCGCGCCGCCGTGCGAACCACGTGGCGTGGCTGTATCGACCTTCAGATTGGCCACTACATTCAAGTCCTGCGCGGCGAGGTGGACGGGTACCACCCTTTTGAATCGCGATGACAAGGCAAAAAACATTTTCCATTTGTGATCTGTCATTGTGTCATTTGTCATTGACGGAGCAGATCACCAAGCGATGGCAAATGGAATATGACAAATGGAAAATGGAAGATGGAAAAGGAGGCGGCGAGGGTGTAGTATGATCGCCGCGGCCGACGACGATGTTTCTGGTTCTCGCTTATGATATATCCGATGACGCGCGGCGCACGCGGCTGGCCGATGAGTTGGAGAATTGGGGCCGGCGTGCTCAGAAGTCGGTCTTTGAATTCGAGTTGGATGACAGGCGGTTCGAGATGTTGTTGGACCGAGTGCGCGAGATGACGACGGTGGAAGACCAGGTGCGAGTCTATCGGCTGTGCCGCAACTGCGTTGAGGGCTCGGTAGTGGTTCGAGGCGTGGGCTTTGCTACGGACCCGGACTATTATCAGGTGTGAGAGGGTCGGTAGCGCAACCTGCTGCGGTGCGGCAGAAGTTGATTCGCGCGGATCGCGTGTGAGAATGAAACACGAGCGTCGGTTTGCTGGTCATCGCGAATCGCTTGAAGGCGTTAGGCAGATTCGGCATTTTGCGCGGGGAGCTTCGATCCGCGCTGGGATTGACGGGAAAGGAGTTAAGAGGCTATTTGGAGGTATAGGGAGATCGATTCTAGCGTTGCCCGTGTGACTTCGGGGGCGATGCTCGGAAAAGCGGTCGTAAGATATGAGAATCGGATGACTTGTTGAGGGGGGAGTCGCGAAGGGCGAGGAATCACGTGGCCCATTGAAACTTGCGACCCACGACCCAACCCTCCTTCTGCTCGTCGTGTCGCGAAGGGCGAGGAATCACGTGGCCCATTGAAACACCTCAACATTTCCGACATGGACAAATCCATTTATCAGCGTCGCGAAGGGCGAGGAATCACGTGGCCCATTGAAACTTTCTGGCTTCACCACGTTCGAAGGCAATTGTCTTCGCCGTCGCGAAGGGCGAGGAATCACGTGGCCCATTGAAACTTCTTTGCAACTAAGCAGATCTTTAGGAATGCCCTCAAGTCGCGAAGGGCGAGGAATCACGTGGCCCATTGAAACTTCTAAAAGCCAAACCCCATAAGGCATCCGATTTCCTGTCGCGAAGGGCGAGGAATCACGTGGCCCATTGAAACTTCTGTGGTGACACCCGACGACTAATTGAATCCTTTTCGTCGCGAAGGGCGAGGAATCACGTGGCCCATTGAAACTTTCGCGATCAACCCCGTCGTGATCGTGCCGGCCGTGTGCTTTGGCGTCGCGAAGGGCGAGGAATCACGTGGCCCATTGAAACTAAATGCCTGTGCGCGTGGAAGCATCATCGGAAGATGAAGAAGTCGCGAAGGGCGAGGAATCACGTGGCCCATTGAAACATGTAAAGCGGCCGTGGACGGTGACATGGTAAGGTCGCGAAGGGCGAGGAATCACGTGGCCCATTGAAACTTTCTTCACCTTTCCTTAGCTGACAACCACCTTTGCGTCGCGAAGGGCGAGGAATCACGTGGCCCATTGAAACCTTTCTCAGTGACGCACGTTCCACCGCGACCCAGACCTGTCGCGAAGGGCGAGGAATCACGTGGCCCATTGAAACTTTCGATACCTGTTGCTTTGCGTCTGTGGTTGCTGTTGAGCGGTCGCGAAGGGCGAGGAATCACGTGGCCCATTGAAACTTCTTACTAAACTGCACCGGCGATTGACATTGCTTGCATGGGTCGCGAAGGGCGAGGAATCACGTGGCCCATTGAAACTCTCCTTTTCATAGGAATGGGAACGATCGTAGCGTCGCGAAGGGCGAGGAATCACGTGGCCCATTGAAACTTCTATGCTGACCCATCCTCCGCCTCTAGCTTGACAGTCGCGAAGGGCGAGGAATCACGTGGCCCATTGAAACTTCTACTTACTTTAGCGTTTGCTTGCCTAGCACCTCGGTCGTGAAGGGCGAGGAATCACGTGGCCCATTGAAACTTCGTGAGGCATGTAAAGCACACGGCCACGACGAACTGGTCGCGAAGGGCGAGGAATCACGTGGCCCATTGAAACTTCTTTTTTGATCATTTTAATTTACTTTTTTTTAAATTGTCGTGAAGGGCGAGGAATCACGTGGCCCATTGAAACCTTTCAACGACCCGATGATATACACCGCTAAGGTGATGGTCGTGAAGGGCGAGGAATCACGTGGCCCATTGAAACTCTTTTTTGTGGCGCGCGGCGCGCTGGGCTTCCGTCGTGAAGGGCGAGGAATCACGTGGCCCATTGAAACCTTTCTGGAGTTCGAACGACCCTTCCTTAGGGACGTTGTCGTGAAGGGCGAGGAATCACGTGGCCCATTGAAACCTGGAACGGTACTTCGGTCGAGTCCAAGAAAGGTCGTGAAGGGCGAGGAATCACGTGGCCCATTGAAACTTCTTGCAATGGGACACCATCGAACCAACATGGATGTTGGTCGTGAAGGGCGAGGAATCACGTGGCCCATTGAAACTTCTTTCAATCGCATGATCTCATCATCGGTCATCGCTTGTCGTGAAGGGCGAGGAATCACGTGGCCCATTGAAACTTCTGCACACGCGGGTTGCTGCATCAATTCCCGGTCGCGAAGGGCGAGGAATCACGTGGCCCATTGAAACTTCGACTGGCTTCCCCGTTCGCTCTCCGACATACGCTTGTCGCGAAGGGCGAGGAATCACGTGGCCCATTGAAACGTGATAAGGTACGCGTCTTGATTGGAGATGTGGTTTCTGTCGCGAAGGGCGAGGAATCACGTGGCCCATCGAAACTCTATAGCAATCTTGAGCCCCTCCGACTGCTTCTTTTCCAGAGCATGTCGCGAAGGGCGAGGAATCACGTGGCCCCTTTGATACAGCAGACGCGGGGACGGAAAACCTTCATCGTTTCTCCCCGTGTTCCCCGTGGTTGCCCTTTTCGTCGCGAAGGGCGAGGAATCACGTGGCCCATTGAAACTTCTGGGAGGGCATTGACTTGGCTCCTGAAATATCGTAGTCGTCGCGAAGGGCGAGGAATCACGTGGCCCATTGAAACTTTCCACTGACCGGAAACTTCTGTTATTGATCGAAGTGTCGTGAAGGGCGAGGAATCACGTGGCCCATTGAAACCTTCTGATGGAACGCAGATTGAGATGTTAGGCAGTGATGTCGCGAAGGGCGAGGAATCACGTGGCCCATTGAAACATCACTACCTTCGTTCTTTCGGTGCTTACGCGCCGAAAGTTACCCTCCGGCAGGAGGGCCATGTTTATAGATAGGCCGAATGACGCACCCGCCCTCCGCTAGGAGGGCCATGTCTCCTCGCCCGCCTGATTCTTCCGTCGCCTCGGGACGTCATCGCGATTATACTCAACTCCATTCAGCACCATCACAAGACCTGGAGGGAGAAATGGCAAACACATTCTCACAGATCTATATTCAAAGGGAATTTTATACTTGACAAACCCAAACCTTTCTGATACCCTTAGAGCGTCAGAAAGGGAGTTGAGAGAATGAAAAGGAAACTATCAATCGAGAACGAGACTGATATAAACGATGTCACCCTGTTTACGATCTTCCAAAACTACAGCGATGAAGACAGAGCCCGCGAGTTTGTCGAATCCTTGCTCTGGCCCAATGGTCCGGTTTGCCCGCATTGCGAATGCGCGGAAGCATATCGTCTGACCCCAAAGAAGCCCGGCGCTAAGACTCGCAAGGGACTGTTGAAGTGCAAAGCGTGCCGGAAGCAGTTCACGGTTATGGTCAACACGATCTTTTCCGACAGCCACATCCCGCTATCAAAGTGGGTGCTCGCTATTCACCTTTTCTGTGCATCTAAGAAAGGCATCAGCGCCCATCAGATTCACCGAATGCTTGGCATCACGATCAAGTCAGCTTGGTTCATGATGCATCGCATTCGTCATGCCGTTAGTCAATCACCCGAAGCCAGCAAGCTCACGGGCATAGTTGAATGCGACGAGACCTATTTCGGCGGCAAGGCTAAGAACATGCATGCCAGCAAGCGCCGCGAAGCGATTCAAGGACGCGGCCCGGTCAACAAGACTCCGGTGATGACCCTTGTTGAGCGTGACGGGCGCGTGCGTACCACTCAGCTTGAACGAGTGACCGAAGCCAACCTTGACGCAGTTCTGAGCGCCTACGTTGATGAGGGCGCGCATCTTATGACTGATGACGCCGCCGCCTATGATAAACTCGGCCAGCGTTTCGCGAATCACTTATCAGTCAATCATTCTCGCGGCGAGTATGTGCGCGAAGGCACTCACATCAACTCCGCCGAGTCGGTTCATTCTTTGCTCAAGCGTGGCGTGTTCGGAACCTATCACCATTGGTCAGTTCAGCACCTGGGCCGCTACCTTGCTGAGTTCGACTTTAGATTCAATCTACGAAAAACCACAGACGGGACGCGAACCGCAATGGCCATCAAAGGCGCTCAAGGAAAAAGGCTGATGTACAAAACTCAGTAATGGACGGCTGCCCTAGTTTTTGGCCGAAGCGAGGAAAGACGCGATTTCTTCTTCGCGCAATCCAGCTTGCCGCAGGGCATGTTGAACAAAGTCATCTTCCAGCCAATCTCTCATCGGTACCGAAATGTAATTGGTCGTCCCCGATTGTCGCCAGAGGGTCGTCCGTTTCTGTTGGGTTTTATAGGCGTATCGGAGTGTCCGAATCTTATTGATGAACGTTTCCCTGCGAACCATATGGACCTTTCATTAGTTCGGGAATGAACGGCACATCGAACCTTATAGCCCTATCGGGATGACCAGGAATCTGATTGATCGCCGTCCATCCATGATCGCGCAGGAAATTATCTAGTTCATTTGAACTAAGGAGATCCTGAAGCATTGCATCGAGTGTCAATCCGATGTCTTCCATCAATTCAGCCCATGTCTCGGCCTGTACAGTAAGGCGAAGGGGATCGCACACTCCTATCCAACTGCCCCCTCTTGCTTCAAAGCATGCCCAGGGTAGGTCAGCTCGGATGTCGATTCGGATTACGTGAGCGATTTGCATACTTTCTCCTAAGCTACACTAAACAGAGGCCCACAATCGTCTATGATGCCGATACCTTCATTGGCTTCGGCTTCGTCTGTAAGAGCAGGCGGACTACATCTTCCGGTTTCAACGGATGAAGCGAAAGCGTTTCAGGCTTTGGGCCTGGCTTCGACATAAGTTTGTCCGACACTTTTTTCATTAGACACCCACGAGATGTTGTGGTAGCTTAAGTGCCATAACCACAACAATAGTGGTTTGATGGGGAGCTAAGCCCCCCATCGCCCCGTTATTGATTTATACCGGAGCGGTAGCCTAATGGTAAGGCAGCGGTCTTAAAAACCGACGTACATCCTCGCAGGTGTTTGCGGGTTCGAGTCCCGCCCGCTCCGTACAAATCAATTCAAAGATCGCATTTTCCGACCGTAACATATTTTGTGCAATTTATGTATGTATTTTGATCATTTTCCGTCGAGATGTCAAACCAATTAAGAGCGCTCTAAGACATTTTTGTTGAAGTATAACTTTTTTGTTGAAATAAAAATTCTTGTTGCTCGTCGCGATAAAAACTCCCGCAAAACTTTAGGGTTTGTCAAAGATAAAATTCCCTATTCAAACGGTCTTTGCTGTGTCCGTTAGGCAATGCCTGATTAAGCCGGACTTCAAAGAGGAACTCCAGAAATACATCACCGGCATCATTCGGAACAAAGGGCAGAAGCTCATCGAGATCAACTGCATGCCGGACCACGCTCACCTGCTAATCGGATTGAAGCCCAGCATCGCGTTGTCTGATGTAATCAGGGACGTAAAGTCGGACTCAAGCGAATTCATCAACCGCAAGAGATGGATCACAGGCAGATTCAACTGGCAGGAGGGCTTTGGCGCATTCTCGTACTCGCACTCGCATCTGGACTCCGTGGTTAGATACATCCGCAATCAAGAGAGGCATCATGCCAAGAAGAGCTTCAGGAGCGAGTATCTTACTCTGCTGAAGAGGTTCGACATCGTCTATGATCCAAAGTACGTGTTCGAGTTCTCGAGCGGCGAATAACGCTGCGCCCATCGACGGATATAGCCCTCCTGACGGAGGGCGACTTCAGTTCCGGCTTGACGTCTATAAACATGGCCCTCCTGACGGAGGGCATCTTTCGGCGCTTGCGCGCGGAAAGCCGCGAAGGGCGAGGAATCACGTGGCCCCTTTGATACAGCAGACGCGGAGACGCGGGGACGGGGCGACGCGGGGACGGGGAGACGCGGAGACGCGGGGACGGAAAACCTTCATCGTTTCTCCCCGTGTTCCCCGTGGTTGCCCTTTTTCGTCGTGAAGGGCGAGGAATCACGTGGCCCATTCGAAACCCATTAGTAGCAACCACAGATGGACACAGATAAACACAGATGTGGCGAAGGCCCAGGAATCATGAGACTCCCGAGATTCGAAACGGCCGCGCGACAGCTCGTCAGCGGTTAGTCGAACGGGCGACTCGCCGTGTCTCCGCGTCTCCGCGTCTCCGCGTCTCCGCGTCTCCGTGTCCGTCCCCGCGTCTCCGTGTCCGTCCCCGCGTCCCCCTTTCAGTTCGAGGCCAATCGCCGTCGGGTTGCGCTCAATCGTCCCGTGCTTCACTATGATCCTGGCCCGCGGCATGATCCTCGCGCGCGGCGTGATCCTGGCCTGCGGCGGAATCAGCGGCTCGCGGCATCCGGATTGTCCCGTGTTCAAATACTCACAAATCGAGATTGAGATCGAGATGCTCGACGACGACGCGCCGCTGGGCGACTGGGGGTCGCGGCTGCGCGGAGGATACGGCACGGTCTTGAAGAACGGGCTCTGCGACCACCCCGACATCAACGATTGCCGCGAGTGCCCGCGGTTCAACGAGTGCGACTATCCCCGCTTGTTCGAGCCTCGCGTCACGCTCGAGACGAGCCGGAGACTGGACGCCCCGCTGAAGAACGTCGTCGACCTACCGCGCGCATTCGTCATCGATCCCCCTCCGATTGCCACGCATCCCCACGGATCAGGCGAGCGACTCACCTTCGGGTTCACATCGCTTGGACCTCTTTGCCACCAGATTGGCTATCCGGTCGTAGCGTTTGAGAGATTCGGCGAGATGGGAATCATCGGTCCGGCGCGGGAGCGGGTTCGGTTCCGGATCACGGACGTGCGTGATTTGCTCGCGTCCGGCCGCTCAGTGTACGTCGAAGGTGGGCTGGCAGGCGTTGAGACTCGCGACATCGCCGAGGCTGCGCGGCTGGTCGATGCCGCCCCGGCGCCGGGCGAGCTTCGCGTAGAGTTCATCACGCCCGTCCGTGTCGAGATGCAGAACGCCCGGCTGCGCGATCCGGCGAGCGGCCTTGCGCTGTTCAGCGATTTCCACGACTTCATCTACCATCTGGCCATGCGGGTGGCGGGGCTGTGGCAACTCTACGGCGAGGGGTGGGTGGGACAGGCGGGTTTCTACCGCTGGCGGGAGGGGTTGTTGAAGGCTGGCCGCCAGGTGACGACGAGCCACCGCGAACTGGTTATGGACCGGTGGAAGCGCCATTCTAACCGGCATGGTATGGACGTGCCGATGAGCGGGTTCGTCGGGAGCATGAAGTTCGAGGGGGACTTCGGGCCGTTTATGGAGTTGCTCAAGATCGGCGAGATAGTTCACGTGGGTCAGCAATCCGCATTCGGCCTTGGACGGTATGCAGTTGCATCCCGCTGGGGTGCGGCCGCGCAGTAAGCTGAGCTTGGTTGACAACGTAGGGGTGGAAAACTACTCTTGGTCGTTGTCGCGCGGATTCCTTAGTTGCTCACCATGGCTATGCATTGCTATTCGATTCTTGAACGAACAGAGGTTCACCAGTCCTGATGGATGACGCCGCTTCCGCCCAACCTGCCCGGCTCCGTCAGCGGATAATCCGAGCCACCGAAGCGCTCATTGTATTCTCGCTGCTGATGTACGCGGTGTTCGCTCCCCATTCAATTGCCATCACCCAGGGATCTTTTCTCCTCGGTCTCTCAGCCTGGGCCGTACAGTTGTTCTGCTCGCGAAACGTCAGGTCACTTCGGAGCCCGTTGGATATTGCGATACTAGGGTTCTTCGCATGCTGCGTGGTCTCGTCGTTCTTCTCTTACGACCCGATGGTCAGCCTGAAAGGGCTGAAGAGTCCGGCCTTCTTCCTGGCATTCTATTTCGTCAGCAAGAAAGTCAGCAGCCTCCGTCTGGCGATCGTGATGGCGGGGCTCATTGTTGCGTCGAGCATGGTTGGCGTGGCGTACAGCGCCGGACAGCTCGCAGTAGGGCGAGGGCTCAGGATTGAGAGCATAAGTCCGGAGAGCGTCCTTGCCCGTCAGAACCTCAAGGTCGGGGACGTGATCCTCGAGGTGGATGGCCAGAAGGTCAAAACCGCCGAAGACATCTCGCGGATCGTGGATTCACAGCGTGGCCGAGTTCGGATCAGGTTCTCGCGAGGTGAGACGATCGGCGAAGTTACGGTGTCCAGGCGCGCCATTCGCCGCTCGCCGGGGGTAGGCGTCGAGAGGCTCGGCATCGCGACGAATCCGGGAAGGAGCTTCAGGGTAAGCGGCTTCTACAGCCACTATGAAACCTATGCCGAGGTGTTGCAGCTCATCGCCGCGCTCGCTTTTGGACTGTGGGTCGCACTTCCGACGAAACGTTCGGCGATGGGTTTCCTGTTGATCGGCGCGCTCGCGTTGCTCATCCCAACGCTCTTCCTGACTTCGACCCGAGCCGCGATGGGAGGGCTTGCCGCCGGGGCCGCGGTCATCTCGGTTGCCAGCTTTCAGCGCCGCACGCTCCTGATAACCGCACTGGGCCTTCTCGTCCTTGCCCCGCTGGCGTTCCTTTCGGTCGAACGCTTCCGCGGCATCTCGTTCGTTGATCCAAAGGAAGGCAGCACGGCGTACAGGCTGGAAGTTTGGCAAGAAGCGCTGGGAATGATGAAAGATCACCCGCTGATCGGGATCGGCAAGGGCAGCGAGGCCAAGGCCGAGCTCAAGGAACAGTTCGGTCTATACGACGGCGGCCGCCTTCCGCCCGGACACTTTCACTCGTCGCCGATTCAGATAGCAACGTGGTGGGGCTTGCCGGCGCTGGTCTTCTATTTCTCGATGATGACGATCATCCTGACACGAAGCTGGAGCCTCGCGAAGGCCCTTCGCGCGCGGAATCAAACCAAGGCATGGGGACTCGTGCTGGGCGGTATGGGAGCGGTGACGGCCTTCAACGTAAGCTCGGTCTTTCACTTCAACTTCGGCGACGGCGAAGTGGTCATGATGTTCTGGCTTCTGACCGGACTCGTATTTGCTGCCGGTCGTCTCGCCGCCGAGCCTTCGAATGAGCAATCAACGCATAGCCAACCGCCATCATCACCAGACAGTTCAGGTAGAAATCGACGCCGAGCACAAGAAGAAGCCGTTGAGTCGAGCGTCCGGGCAGCAGGGGTAACACAACGTTAGCAGTAGCAACCGCAAGCAACACCCACGTCACCAACTTGATCCTCGATGCGCCGCCGGCAACCGCCCCTGCCAGCGATGCGACCGGCCATAACAGCGCTATGAAGTAAATCTTCGAGGTGAGCGGCCCGATGAACAGCATCAGGCATATCATCAAGCCGCACTCCAGGGCGGGAATCGTCTCCGCGCCCACGTCTACTCCCTCCGGTTCGCGCTCGCGTGCCGAGAGCCGACGGCCGGCCCATAAGATCAAGAACAGGGCGCCAATCGACACCGTCAGCGCGGCGATGATCCACATATTGTCTACCTGTCGTCGATCGAGCGCCGTCAGGTTGATTGACCGGTAGTCGGTATCGCCTTCCACTCGCGCGCGGTAATCAACTCTGGTGAGGTACCTTCGTAGTTGACCCTTTAATGACAGGTTGATCGGGCCATTGGCTTCGTGAAACTCCTGCTCGGCGATGACGTGCCCGAACCACGTCTTCAACAGGTCCGTATTGGTCTTGAAACCGAAAACGCCCGCGGGCGCGAGATTGAGCACAACGGTGAAGACCGAGGTTAAGAGAAGAAACCGCCACTGCTTCTTGACCGCGAAGTATGGGAGCATCACGGCCGGGGTGAGCTTCAGCGTGATCGACAGCGACATCAACAATGCCGCGGCGGGGACGTGGCCGCGCAAATGCAAGTACAGGGCGCCGAACAAAAGCAGTACCGCCAGCAAGTGTACGTTCCCGTAGTGGAAGATCATCACGTAGTACACTGCAACGCAGACACCCGTGACGATCCAGAATCTAGGCGTCTCGGCGGGCCGAGGAACAACGCGCCGCATGACCGCGACACACCCTAAAACCTCCGCAACGGAGAACAAGTACCAAACGTAGGCGGCCGCCGAGTATGGCAGCAACCATAGCGGATAGAAGACCAGAAGAAAGAAGGGCGGGTACCTGAAATCCATGACCTCGCCTCGCGCAAAGTCGGGCGAGTAGAGATCGATCCGGCCGCTCAAAAGCGAGCGGCCCGCAGCATAGTAGACTGGAAAGTCGATCAGGTTCCGGACGAAAACGAGACCAAGAAGCGCAAGGATGACCGCCGACACCGATAACCAGACCAACTTTCGGCGGCCGAGCTTTGAGCGCTGAGCGCTCTTCGACTTTGGCTCATCACCCATCACTCAGATCACTCATTGCTTTTCTTGTGATGCCGAGGGCGGGATTCGAACCCGCACGGCCCTTACGAGCCAGAGGATTTTAAGTCCTCTGTGTCTGCCATTCCACCACCCCGGCAAGAGGGCGAGGGCAATTATAAAGCAAAGCGCATTGTGACGAAATCGAGTCTCGCCGAAAAACCAAACCACTTCGCAATCGGGTCAATAGTCGGCGACCAGATTGCAGGCATCGGGAGCGTGGCGTCGTGGCGGACGCGCGCCTGAATTTCCTTGACACTTATGACAATAAGGCGATAATGGCAACCGGCTCTTGGGTGGGGTATCAGGCGAGCGAGACGAGGTGGCAGAGTCACCGGACAAGCGAGATTGCAGCGAACAAAGGTTAGATCCCGGTGGGTACGTCCTACGGATTCTTGTGATACGGCTCCCTCTCATACTCACCGCTTTCAATGATGTCGTTGCAGCAGTGACGGTGTCCCGCTGACGCAGGCCCCTCCGAGGCAGATGCCAGGAGGCCCACTGTGCACGAGTATCAGGACAAGGTATTGATCTGTATCGACTGTGAAGAGGAGTTCATCTTCACCGCCGGCGAGCAGTTGTTCTTCGCCGATAAGGGGCTGAAGAACGAACCGAAGCGGTGCAGGGCTTGCAAGGAGCGAAAGAACGAACTGATTGCCGCCAACGTTCACAGCTACGGACAACAACCCGCTCACCGAGACCGAGTCGAGGTCACGGTCAGATGCGCGCTCTGCGGGATTGAGACGACGGTTCCGTTCCGCCCGACTCAGGGCCGGCCCGTCTATTGCCGCGACTGCTTCCTGAGAATGAGGGCGTCGGGACACACTCATCCGCAGCTTTCGTGATCTGGCTCTAATCCAATGTGACCGCTGGAATGTTGCCTCTAGCGAGTGGACGCCTGGTCGCGCGAAGTTGCGGCTGGAATCGCCGCCTATCACGACACAAGAGAATTCAGATAGTCTCTCACCTTCTTCATGTCCTCCCAGGTCTCCCGTTTTCTGTCCGGTACCCGCAGAAGATAGGCGGGGTGAAAGGTCGGCATCACCTTGATGCCGTTCCAGTCGCGCCACTCTCCTCTGACCCTCGTTATCGGTTCCCTCGTCCGCAGGATACACTGGAACGCAGGCGCACCGAGCGCCACTATCACAATCGGCGAGATGACGGCGACCTGGCGAAACAAGAAGGGTTCACATGTTGCCACCTCGTCGCGCTCGGGCGTTCGGTTCTCCGGAGGCCGGCACTTGACGATGTTGGCAATGTAGACTTCGTCGCGGCTCAAGCCGATGCTCGCAATTATTTTGTCGAGCAACTGGCCGGCGCGCCCGACGAACGGCCTGCCGCTCGCGTCTTCGTCGGCGCCCGGGCCTTCGCCGATGAACATGAGACGCGCTTTGGGATTGCCCTCGCCAAAGACAATTCGAGTGCGATGAGAGTGCAGCCTGCATCGCGTGCAATCGCCGAGGTCCTCGCGGATTTCGTCGAGCGACCCATCGCGCCGAAGCGGAACCAGGACAGGAGCCGGGATTGACGCCGCGCGCGTCGGCCGTTCGATCGGCGCCTCGCCGAACAGGTTCGCCTGCAAAGCAACCGCCGGCTCCTGCGCGGGCGCGGAGTCCGTTGAAGGCGCCTGCAACAGAGACGATTCTGCAACCACAGGTTTAGCGAGGAAAGCGGGCGCGCCCCCGATACCGGCCGTGGCAGCCGGTTTCGGGCGAGCCGCACCTTCTATGCTCGTGACGCCGATCTCCCTGTAGAATCTGAGATGCTCTCTCACTTGGTCGGCGATCTCGCGGAGTTCTTCGCTGTCATCCGTCGGCATGACGTGTGATTCTCTGACAGAGTCCCCACCGGGTCAAGCCGTCGTCTGTGCTGTGCGCAGGAGGTTCGCCTTGAGCGGGTTCCTCGCGTCGCAGTAGAATGATTGTGTTGTTCAGCCGAGTGACCTGCCCACCTCGGACGCTAAGGTTGATTGGGGAAGCCGGTGGCAGAGGACAGCGTCATAGATCAGCGCATCCGGGACTCCGTACGCGCGCTTCGCCACAGAAATTACCGGATCTACTTTTTCGCGATGCTGGTGTCATTCACGGGAACGTGGATGCAGAGCATGGCCCAGGGGTGGTTGGTCTACAGGCTGACGGGGTCGGCGTGGCTTTTGGGGCTTGTCGGGTTTGTCGGGCAGGTGCCGGTGTTTGTGTTCGCCCCCGTTGGCGGGGTCCTGGCGGACCGGCACAGCCGTCACCGAATAGTTGTGTTGACGGCCGGCTTGGCAATGACCCAGGCCCTGGTGCTCGCGATCCTCACCTTGAGTGATCGCGTGACCGTCGGCGCAGTGCTGGTACTCGCGGTGACGCTCGGCGTTGTGAACGCCATCGACCTGCCGACGCGCCAGTCGTTTCTCGCCGAACTCGTGGAGAGGCCCGACCTGATGAACGCGATCGCGCTCAACTCGTCGATGATCAACGTCGCGCGGGTGCTGGGTCCGGCGCTGGCGGGAGTGATCATTGGCTGGCACGGTGAGGGACTGTGCTTCCTGATAAACGCGATCAGCTATCTGGCAGTGATCGCCGGGCTGGTTGCGATGCGGCTCACCGGGTCACAGGAGGAGCGCGTCGCGGGGTCGGCGCTGGCGGACCTTAAGGAGGGATTCCGCTACGTCAATCGCACGACGCCAGTTCGCGCGCTGTTGTTGCTTGTGGCCTTCGTCAGCATATTCGGTCTGTCCTACATCGTGTTGATGCCTGTTTTCGCGAAGGAGATTCTCAACGGCGGCTCTCAATCGCTCGGCATTCTGCTCGGCGCCGCGGGGATAGGCGCGCTCGGAGCCGCGGTTACGCTTGCCGCGCGCCAGCACGTTGAGGGACTCGGACGGGTTGTTGCCGTCAGCGTCGCCTCGGTGGGCGTCGCTCTGATCCTCTTCTCATTCTCGCGGAGCGTGATCGTTTCGGCCTTGTTGCTTGTGCCGATCGGCTTTTCACTCATGCTGCAGATGTCGGCCTCCAACACGCTGCTCCAATCATTGGTCCCCGATCGCATGCGCGGCCGGGTCATGGCCTTCTACTCGATGAGCCTCATGGGCATGGTGCCGTTCGGAAACCTGTTTGCGGGAGCGATCGCGGCGCGAGTCGGGGCGCCCAACACCGTGGCCCTGGGCGGCGCGCTCTGCGTTGGGGCGGCCCTCTTTTTCGGCCTCAGATTGCAGAGCATGAAAGATGAATCGGCTCGCTCTTTGCTCGCCGCCCAGGAGTCTAAGCCCGACGCCATGTAGCTGCGCCTGGTCAGCCGCCGACGCCGCGAGGAACGGCCGGGGAAAAGTGCGCGAGTCGTTTACGTGAGGTCCGACTTGTGGTAGCTTTGGCCCCAGTGCAAGGCGTGGATCCGACGTCGCTCAGGAGGTGCCCAATGCGCCCGAGATTAACCGAGCCGAAGAAACTTGCAGCATTAGTTTTCCTCTTCGCGCTGTTGAGTTCGGCGCGGGCACAGGCGCCGCCTTCGATACAAGTCTTCATGCCTGACGGGTCGCTCCCGCCTCACGAGTTGCGCTTCACGCTGACCAGTGATGATGGCCTCGTGGAGACCTTTTTCACCGATTCCAAAGGACGGTTCCTTATCACGCGCAGGGAAGGGTTGCGCCCCGACGCCGCCTACACCGTGACGATTCGCGGCGACGGTCGCACGTACGACACGACGACGGTTTCGTTCAAGTATTACGGCAGCCTCAGCGTCTACTACATTCCGATTTTCTTGAAGCCCTTTGTCGCGCCCGCGACCAAACGCGCGGGTGCGATAGACCTGGCGGAACTGGACGCAGAAACGCCCAAGGAGGCTCGCGATGCCTACGACTCGGCGTTGAAATCATTGCGGGCCGGCCAGTCCGAGGAAGCGATCGCCGCATTCAAGCAGGCGATATCGGTTCATCCGAAGTACTTTCGCGCTCTCAACGATCTGGGCGTCCTCTACATGAAGCTGAAGCGCTATGATGAAGCCGCAGCAACGCTACAGCGAGCCATCGAGATAGCGCCGCGCGTCTACTATCCGCAACTGAACCTCGCGATAGTGAGAACGCGGCAGGGGAAATACAAGACCGCTGTCGAGCTGCTCGAGCGGTTACACAAGGACAACCCGGGGTTGGTTCAAGTCATGGTGCCTCTTGCGGACGCGCTGATGGCGCTCAATCGCCTGGACGAGGCCGAAGGTTACCTCCGCTCGGTCCTGGGTGATGAGAAACTGGACCGCCAGACCTCCGGTGATGCGCGGTATAAGCACGGGCTGTTGCTGAATCGCAAACAGCGGTATGACGAGGCAGTCAAGGAGCTGACCGTGGCGGTGAGAATCTTACCCAACTCCGCGCGGACCCATCTTCAACTCGGCGGCGCCCTGCTGCAAGTGAAGCGCTACGATGACGCCGAACGCGAATTGCTGGCCGCATACCGGCTCGGCGGCGCAGAACTCGGCGCAGCTCAGTTCCTGCTCGGCGAATTGTACTTCATCGTGGAAAGGCACGAGGACGCGATGCGGGCCTTCGAGCAGTATCTGGCCGACGTGCCCCAAGCCCCAAACTCCAAAGAGGTGCAGGGGCTCATAGATAGAATAAAGACCGCTCTGGCGCAGAAGTAGTGCCGTCCGTTCGCAGCGCAATTCCCGCCTTGCCTTCCAACGAATGGTCTCTTCTCATCGTCTGCTGGATCGCTCGCCCGTTTCACGTCGGATCATCATCTCGATTGCCGTTACAAGCCATTTGGAAACTGTTGACACCAAACGGGTCCTATTCTAAGATCGAAGCGATTTCCTGAGCAGAGTCGTTGTCCTGCCCCTTGCATTCACTAACGTCAGCTTCAGTGCATAATGCGTGAGTCCGTAGTCCGTGTCAGTCGTTTTACACGCCCGCCCCTACACGCTGACGACCGGCCAACTTGTTTGGCGAATCCAGGAGCAGGGTGTATGCGTCGCGTACTCGTTAGTCTCGTTCTATTCGGTTCGTTCTTCACTGTGTTTCTGCTGGCGGCCCGGCATCCGGCGCATACAAGCAACGCCGTCCGTCCCGGTCGCGCCCAGATAGGAGTCGACTCGGCATATCGAAGCCGCGCGCCCAAACACAAAGTCCTGCTAAGCGGCCCCGATCAGGAACTCCGCGACCGGCTGCTCGCTCAGGGCGCGTCTCTGATACAAGACTACGAGGCTTTCTCATTGCTCGAAGTCCCGACCACGCTGGCCGAACAGATAGCCGCCGATTCCGACGCTCGCGCTGCGGTTCGCGATGATATGAACGTCATACTCTTGAGAGCGGGCGCACTCGACACCCAGGAATTAGCCGCCGACGGAGGAAGCGCGGAAGACCAGCCTCCGACCGCCGACGGATTGTACATCGTCCAGATGGTTGGCCCGGTCAAACAGGAATGGCTCGAGCAACTGGAATCGAACTCTGAAGTCCTCGCCTACATCCCCAACAATGCTTACCTCGTCCGCGCGACACCTCAGCAATTCGCCGGCATCGAGGGAATGAAGTCGAGCCCCGATAGCTTCGTCCAGTGGACGGGAGACTTCAGAACGAGATTCAAGATCGCGCCCGAGCTGTCGCTGGATTCAGGCGGCCAAGTCGCAGTCACCGTCCAGATAGTTACCACGGATTCTCTCGATAGTGACATCAGTAATCTGACGGCGATGTCACCGGGACGTTCGATTGGAGACGCTACCGGCATTCTCAAGTTCACCAATGTCCGCCTGAAGATTCCCGCGGATAGAATCGAGGACGTTGCGCGGATGAGCAACGTGGTGTGGATCGAACCCTGGCAAGCGCCGGAACTTCTTGATGAAAGGCAGGGCCTGATCCTGTCTTCAGGTCAGACGACGGGTCAGCTCGCCAGACCGGGGTATCTGGCGTGGCTTCAATCGAAGGGCATAAGATCGACGCCCGATTTTCTGGTCGACATCGCCGACAGCGGGATCGACCAGGGATTGCTCGATCCGCAGGTGCTACACCAGGACTTTCTCAATCAAGCCGGACTCGCCCGCGTCGTATACGCGCGCCTGCTGGGTACGATCAACACCGAAGGCTCACCCAACGACGTCGGCGGCCACGGAACACTGAACGCCGCGATTGTGGGCGGCTACAACACCGGCACGAGCTTCCCCTATACGGACTCCGAAGGGTACAGCTTCGGCCTTGGAATCCACCCTTTCATCAAGATGGGCGTCACGAAGATATTCAATCCCGATTTCACAATCCCCGACTTTGCCTCGATGGTCGATCAGATGTACCGCGACGGCGCTCGCATTTCGAGCAACAGTTGGGGCTCCGCCAGCAACCTCTACACCGTGGACTGCCAGACCTACGACGCATTGGTTCGCGACGCGCGTCGTGGCGATCCGGGCAATCAGGAGATGACCATCGTGTTCGCGGCGGGCAACCGAGGCGCGGGCGGCAGGCTCACGGTGCCGGCGACAGCAAAGAACGTCATCACCGTGGGCGCCAGTGAAAACCTGAGACCGGGCCTGGATGGATGCGGCATAAACTCGAGCGGCGGCGATGACCCGAACTCAATAATCGAATTCTCATCGGGCGGGCCGACAGCCGACGGCCGCGTCAAACCGGACATCGTCGCGCCGGGCACGCACATTCAAGGCGCGCAGTCGCAAGACCGGTTCTACACCGGCGCCGCGGTCTGCGGACCTCGGAATTATCCCTCGGGCCAGACTCTCTACACGTGGTCTTCGGGCACCAGTCATTCCACGCCCGCCGTGGCGGGTGCGGCCGCGATCATCCGGCAGTTCTTCCAGCAGTCAACTGGTCGCGCGCCGAGCCCGGCGATGACCAAGGCGTTTCTGACCAACTCAGCGGCCTATATGACCGGCAACCTGGCCGGCGGTGATCTGCCCGGAAATACTCAGGGCTGGGGACTTCTGAACCTCGCTCGAGCGCTCGACGATACGCCGCGGCTCATGCTTGATCAGGACAGGATTCTGCCCGGCTCCGGACAATCCGTCGCACTGCGCGCGAGAATCCTCGACTCGGGCAAGCCGCTGCGAGTCACCCTCGCGTGGACTGATGCGCCGGGTACGCCGTCGGCGGCCCCGACGGTCAACGACCTGAATCTCCAAGTCGAAGCCGGCGGCAGGACCTATCTTGGAAATCGCTTCAACGCGTCGCGCTCGATAGAAGGCGGCACAGCCGACAGGCTCAACAATGTCGAGTCGGTCTGGCTGCCCGAAGGCACTTCAGGCGACATTGTGATTCGAGTCATCGCCGCGAACATAGCCGGCGATGGCGTGCCGGGGAATACCGACACTACCGACCAGGACTTCGCGCTCGTGGCCTACAATGCGCGGAGCCTCGGCGATGACCCCGGCACTCCAGTGGACGCGCCGCCCACCGCGAGCATCCGATATCCAATCGGCGGCGAGCGTCAAATCGTCGGGAACCTCGTTCGAATACTCTGGGACGCGTCCGACGACAAGAGCATTCAAAGCCAGAGGGTCGAGTTCTCGTCGGACGGCGGAGCGAACTTCAGCTTACTCGCGGCGCTCGACAAGGACGCGCGGAGTCTTGACTGGAGGATTCCCTCGATTCCGACCCAACAGGCGCGGATACGGATCACGGTGCTCGACGGCGTCAACCTGCCGGTATCGTCGATGAGCCCCGGCAACTTCGAGATCGTCACCGGCCCGCCGGACATCTCGCCGCCGGGCGTCCAACTGCTGACGCCCAATGGCGATTCGACTCTCGGCGGCGGCCTCACCTATGCGATCACGTGGAGGGAGACCGACAACGTCGGAGTGATTCAGCGCGTGATTGAGTTCTCGACCGACGCGGGCGACAGCTTCCAGCGAATCACGTCGATCGTCGCGCCAAGCGGAAGCGAGCAGCAGTCCTACGACTGGCAGATTCCCATCGACATGTCTACATCGAAAGGGAAGCTCCGGATAACGGTCTACGACGGCGCGGGTAATACATCTTCGTTCACATCGAGCGGCAAGTTCGAGGTCTGGGCCCTGCCGATCATAACCGACGTCGACTACATCGATGGCGACAAGGACGAGCTCGAAGTTTTCGGCCGGCGCTTCCGCATGGACCAGACCGAGATTTACGCCAACGGGCGGAAGCTGTCGAAGATTCGATTCAGGGAGAAGTGCGACGAGGACACCTGCAAGAAAGTCTCCAGCGAGGACAAGAAACTCAATAAGCGAGTTCGCACCGGCGAGCACACGGCGATCGTGATCAAGCTAATCAGGACCGGCCAGACTTCGCCTGAGTTTTCGTTCAAACGCAAGAAGAAACAATCGAGTTGATTGGCGACGCCGGAGACCACCCTTTCCCTTGCGGCCTGCTGCGAACAGGCTGGACTTCCCGTCTCACCGCGGTTCCGTTTTCCCCGTTTGACCACTGCGAGTTTGCCCCGGCGGGAGAGCCTAATATTCTGGGCCAGCGGCCAATTAATTGAGCAAAACCTTATTGCCAATGTCGCTGTACTGCTGAGCGAGTTTCAGTGGTGCAAATCCCCGCCGATTGTTGTACAATGCGGCGCGTCAGAGAACACAAATCCCATGAGCCGCCAGGGTTGCAGGCGGTTGTGAACTGAACAGACTCAAAGTGGATTGAGAAGGCGGCTGTAAACTACGCGAGCCTTCTAATCCACAGCATGAACGCAAGCGCCAACATCAGCGCGCCTGAGCCGAGGTCGAAATCCGAAGTCCCATCCGCGCTGACCGGAGTCGCATCGTGATCCGAGAAACCAGTTCCTTCCGAAGGCGAAACGCCGTTCCCGATGGGGAACTCTCCGGGGTCGCAGGCGCAGCCCGATGTTCCGCACTCGCAAAAGGTCCCCTGGTGTGTGTGGCCCGCGAACACGACGACCGCAAATGGAGGAGAGCCGGCAGGCGCGGAACCCTGAGAAACTGAGAACCCGATGGGAAGGACTACTATGCATACAGCCGCCAAGACAAATCTCTTTCTCACAAGTGTCACCCCCTTGAAGGTCTTTGGTGAAATTCCATCCGAAGGTTCGTCCAGCGAATTCTATCAGCAAATCGCAAGAGGTCTCACAAGAGGATTGATTGACACACATGCGTTGCGTCGCTATGCCGAGGGCCTGATAGTCTTGGCCGAGCGAGCCTACCGGCTGGGCCGCATGGACACTACAGAGGAGGCTGGCAGGATCCTACGGAGTCTCCCGTTGTCGAGAGAATACGCGGTTGTCGGCAGTTACTATGGGGCAATCTGTATCGGCCGCGCCGGGCAGGTGACACATGCGCGCCGAGTGTTTGAGCGGGTGGCCGAAGAAGGTTCGCTTGGGTTTAGGGCAAGATCGATGGTCTCCTTGGGTGGGTACTGCCACAAGCTGGGTGAGCTTCAACTTGCGCTGGGGTTCTTCGTCGAGGCCGGTCGCGCGGCGCAACACATCAGACCGTTCGACCCGCCCGTCGCATTGGGCATTCATATGGCGACGGCAGCGCTGAAAGGCGATGCTGGAGATCATAAGCGGTCGCTTGAGGATCTCGAAAGGATCTTCCCTCTGGCCCGGGCAGTGGGTGGGACCTCTCCGCCGCTCTTTTCCGATTACCTCAACAGCTACGCGGTCGAGCTTGCGGGGGTGGGGCGGCTGGAAGAAGCTCGCAACGTCTCCCGGATCGTGCTTGCGTCGCCTTACGCGAGTGCGTATCCTGAGTGGCGCGAAACATTCGATGAGATAGCAGAGAGGGGACTCCGTCCGTCACGTTCGGTTGTAGGCTTTTGTGAAACGGCTTCAGCGGCTCCAATGCCTGACAACGTTGTGCGCCTGTCTGAGTTCGCGCGCGCTGACGAAGGGGCATCGAGCGAACCCCGCCTGGGAATCCAGCCGGGAACGGTAGTCGACATTGAAATGTGGAAGACGACCCGCATGCCTAAAGAATCAAGGACAACTCCGAGGCTCAGCAAGGACGACATCAAAGCGATGTCGCGAGGCGAAAAGCGCGCCACGATCGGAGAGTTGATCTACTCCGAGAGCGTCAGCGAACAGGCGCTGGAAGCCATCATTGCCGCAGCCGAAGAGCTGATAGCCAAGGACAGGGCCAAGAACTAACTCCTCTTCTTTTTCCGCCTGGACTTCCCCGCTCGACTCCTCTGTATCGCCGCGAGGTCGGTCGCGAACTCGGCCAACATCACTTGCTTGTCGGGCGTCAACCCCACCCCGTTCTGGAGTGCTATCATCAGGGCGGGATTCACAATGACCTTTTCCATTATTTCAAGGACGAAGACGGCGTCGGGCAGCTCATAGCTCTCGGAATCCGAAGGCTTGCCGCGCGGTCTGCCGACTGCGGCGTCAAACACGTCGTGAGGCTGCACCCGCAATCCCTCCGCCAGAGCCACGATCAAGTCGATGGTCAGGTTGCTCACCTTTCCGCCTACGATCTGGCTGAGATAGCCCTTGGTCAGCACGCCGCCCGCTT
>DATDOV010000082.1:0-74372 GCA_035293105.1 Blastocatellia bacterium | reverse complement strand
GAAGCGAGCACTTCCTTGCCTTTGCGGTTGTGCTCGTGTTGACTTCCGCCATTGTTGAAGGCGTCGTCCTTCCTGTGTCCTTGCTTACGGGGCTCAATCCCTTCAACCTTTCGGCTTACGGCCTGCGTGCTTGCTGGCCTATGCTTAGAAGCGATCATTACTGCTCGCCTCCCAAGGTCTTGCTACCCGGCGGCTGGCTAGGCCTTTCCGAGGTGGGTTTCCCACCCACTGGACTACCCGGTATTGCCCGGTCGCTTCCAACGAAGTCAAGCCTGACCCGTCCTGGCGATCAAAGGTGCTCTTTGAAGTCGCCTGCTTCTTTGCTCTCGGCTCCTTGCGCTTCGTCCTTCCTAGTTCAACGCGATGCGAGCAGTATACTCCGCTGGGGTTTCCACTATGATGTAGCAGCCTTCTGACAAACAACGTAAGAGACCCATTCAAATCTTGATCGCGGGCTCGGGTCGGTGTCTCAGTCACGTTGACACAGAGGGCATGTCTTCAGTAGATTGACCTCGACCTAAGATTAAATGATTGCGGCAGGTAGACAATGACCTCACTCCTTGCAAGCGACTTTCAAAGTTTCCGGGAGATGCTCGAGGGTCACCGACGCCAAATTCCTCTATCGCGAACCGACTCCCGACTCCTAAAAACTATTCGATGGCTGATGGCGTCGCAGAAGGAGAACGGGGCGTGGGGCCAGGACGACGTCGCTACGACAGCACTCTCTATCATCGCGCTCTTAGAGCTTGCGACGCCAGTAGATCAATGGGAGCTAAGTTCCGAGGTCAGACAGGCGCTCAAAAAAGGGGCGGCCTTTCTATTCGCGAGGTTCGAAGAGAACCGCTGGGAGCATGCCATCTGGGACACGGCGGTTGCAACTAGAGCGCTCTTTTTCATCGACGATCAGCAATACGGAGACTTCGTTAAGCAGCGCATTGCATGGCTCATAAGGGAAACGGAGCACCCCGCCAACTATGGTCCACACCATATGGCCCAGTCGATCATTACCCTCGTCACTGCTTCTGTTCACAAAGATATTCTGCAACGCAACTGCAATCACCTGGAGCAATCCCTAAACAGAACCCTTGATGGCTATTCTCCATACGTGCTCGGTCAATCCGTCGAAGCTCTCTGTTTGGGAAACCCAAAAAGCGAGATCATCCCTAATATCGTTGAGTTCCTAAAGGAATATCTTTCGACCGCACGGCTTGACAACGCTAGTTTCCAGAACATCTGTCTTGCTCTACAAGGCTTGTGGGTTTCGCCAGGAAAGAGTAACACTCAGATTGGTCGCCTGAGTAGTGCATCACTTTTTGGCTCAACCTGCTTTCGAGACACCGGAAGTTGGTATAACTCTGAGCTTTTTACGGCTTGGGCACTGATTACGCTTGCCCGGTTTTCACAAGAGGTGGTTTTACAAACCCCCTACTCGGAGTTGCTTTATGAATACGACCAGCTACGAGCCGAATCAGAAGACGAGCTCGCGCAAATGCACAGGGCGAACCGGACAAGATTCGTCTTGAATCTAGCTGTGGCTGCCGCGTGGGCAGTCCTTCTCGGTGTTTTTGTCACTTATACCAGCCTCAAGAATGACATGTTCGAGTGGCTCAAGTGGGCTCTTCCCACAGTGATTGGTATCCTAGCCGCCTATAATGTTCGCGCTGTTTTTAAGAAGTCGTAGCAGGGTGCGCGCGGTGGATGATGATGGAGATACATCTATATGAGCAATACAGCGATTAGGATTGTGCCTTTGGGTACTGGTGGCTTCATTCCAACTCCAGTACGCGAGACTGCGGCTGTTCTCGTGCGACGCGCGGAGACCGCTTTGCTGTTCGATGCGGGGACTGGAGTAGCTCGACTCCTAGACCCAAAGTTCCGGGCAGAGCTCGATGGTGTAGAGAAGTTGAACGTGCTTCTTTCACACTATCATCTAGACCATGTTATAGGATTAACATGGATGGCGAAGCTCTGGGATAGAGAGCTTCAACTCTTCGTACCGTCCGAGCCCCTAGTCGAAACAACTGCAGAGAGAGCACTGGAGCGCCTCACGGATGCCCCCCTGTTTGCGCTTCCTTTGCACAAATTTCCTTTTCCGACAAGAGTATTTCCACTCGTAACGGAGGAACCCATCACCGTGGGCAACTTCACCATTCGCGTGATGCGACAACGTCACTCTGGTGGGTCAATTGGATTTCGGGTTGAGGATCGGTTCGCCTACATCACGGACACGGATCCCGACGAGAACCACGTGTCCTTCCTTCGCGGCGTCCAAGTTGCCTTCATGGACGCTATGTATGACTCAGATGATTACAAAGCCGCTGCTAATCAACCGGGACATAAGGCAGATCACGGGTCGCACCTGGGTGTTTCGTCAATTGCAAAGCAATCTGGTGTTTCGCGACTCGGCTTGATTCATATTAACCCGTCTTACTCGGAGTCACGTTGCCAAGCCATGATTGCGGAGTCGGTTAGAATCTTCCCGTCTACCTTTGTCCCGGATGAGGGTTCGCCTATTATTATTTAGAATTCTTCTGACGATGAATATCGGAGTTGTGACAGTTTCTGGGGTCCATGGCGTTGGAAAGAGCGCTGTCTGCGAATTCCTGAAGCAGACGTTTGCCACACCTCCGTTACCGGAACGACCTTCTAATCCCTTCGTTGATCCATATCACTCAATGATGTTCTTCATTGTTGCCTATTCTAAACGAGATCAAGCAGCACGACAGCTTAGGTCTCCGCTCGTCATTGATCGCTATTCCTTTCATGACATCGCCGTATACGTCGAAGTACTTCATGAGCTGAACAAAGTAACCGATGCTCAGTATGAGACGCTAAGGCTGGTCAATACCGAGGTACTCTGTGGTAGCTTAGACCCAGAGGTTGCAGTACTTCTTGAGGATGACGCTGATTCTGTAGTCGGCAGATTGATACAAAGGGGTGGGAAGCCTGGTCATATTTTCGAGTACGATCGTGAGGTGATCTACCATCTTAACGAAGCATTCACCCGTGAGTTCAATAACTGGGAAATAACTCGCACGTGGGTTGGTTCGCGGATTCTATCCCGACCCCATTTGGTGAAAATCTCTGTTCGCGGTCGAAGTGTGTCGGACGTCGGATGCGACCTCCTGAGCCGCTTAGAGGAGCTAAACGTATCATCCGCTTCGGTCAATAAGAATGTGCATGAATCAGAAGGTAGTCTATTGGCCGTCCCGCACGAGAATTCCGGTGGAGGAGAGTCGTTGTGATCGTCTTTGTGGGCGCTGGGCCGCTGGCTTACTTGTGTTATCAGGAGCTTCTCAACAGGAACCTTGCGATCTCGTTGACTTGGACGGGCCTGGGGGCGAGCCCTGATGTACTCATTTCCGTGCAATACCCTCACAGAATTGAAGATGTAGTTCTGCGGCGATTTCGCCTTTGCGCTAACCTTCATACGGGACTACTTCCCGACAACAAAGGCGTGCACACCTGCGCCGCTCCGATACTACGAGGTGATCAGCAAACAGGAGTGACATTGCATGAGATGACCAGTGCTATCGACGAGGGCGACATTATATTGCAGTCTGCTTATCCTATGCTTCCCTCGGATACTTGTGAGTCCCTCTACTATAAGGGGGTATTCGCTGGTGTCGAGCTTTTCAAGCAGTTCTTAGACCTACTAATGCCTTATCGAGAGGGCAGAGTGAACCCCCAGCAAATCGAGGAAGTACTTTCGATGAAGAAGTCCCAGCCGTCCGGCGGCTACCGGACGCTTCGGGGATCCATCGACTTCTCTGGGCCGCTGCATGAAGATGACCCTTTATTTGAAAGGAAATTACGGGCGTACTTCTTTCCTCAGAAACAGTTCCCTGTAGTCATGAAAGAGGGAAAGCGTCTTAAGCTCGTCTCTATGCTTCCTGAGCGATATGAAACCTAGCAGCTTGATCCCTCTTTTCAAGGTACATATGCCGGACGAAGCGATCACCGCCGCGGCTGAGACGCTTCGCTCCGGTTATGTCGGACAAGGTCCAAGGGTTGACGAGTTTGAGACTCTGTTGAGGGCGTGGTTCGGAAACAGAAACATCGTGACCCTTAACTCCTGCACAAGCGCACTCCAACTAGGATTGATTCTAGCTGGTGTCAAAACAGGCGACTCCGTAATATCCACACCTATGACATGTCTCGCTACGAACTGCGCAATCCGCGCTGTCGGCGCAGACATAATCTGGGCAGATGTCGATCCTATAACTGGTAATATCGACCCTGATGATATTCCCACCAAGGTGCAGCCGAATACAAAGGCGGTGATGGTTGTACATTGGGGCGGAAATCCAGTTGACTTGGATGCGGTCAATCGAATCGCCGACTATTACAAACTTAAGGTCATCGAAGATGCTGCCCATGCTCTAGGAAGTGAATATGCAGGCGTCAAAATAGGGAGCCACAGCAGTTTTGTGTGCTTCTCACTTCAGGCCGTCAAGCACATCACCACTGTTGATGGCGGGCTATTGATCTGTAAGGACGACGATGATTATAGGCGGGCAAAACTTCTTAGGTGGTATGGGTTGGATCGGGATGCCCCGGCTGGGGATATGAGACTTGCATTGGATGTTCCGGAGAGTGGCTTCAAATTTCACATGAACGACATAGCGGCGACGATCGGTAGTGCGCAACTCGAGTTTATCGACGGCATTCTGCAACGCCACCGTGGGAATGCCGACTTCTACAAGGTTGCCCTGCCCGAATTCCCGACTGCTACGGACCACGCCAATGGCAAATCGTCGTCATATTGGCTTTACACTATACACGTGAAGAATCGCGACGGATTTGTCATTTCGATGAGAGAACTCGGAATAGAAGTCTCACAAGTCCACCGACGTAACGACCTTTATTCGGCTTTTGATCGCTATAGATGCCCATTGCGCGGTGTTGATAGTTTCAGCCAAACAATGGTATGTATCCCAGTCGGTTGGTGGCTTCAGGGCGATGATATTCGGTACATAGCTGACTGTGTAAAAAAGTGCGGTCAGCCAGCAACGTCATCAATCGATCTCGGGTAAGGTATCCTTCTGAAATCAAGACCTGGCGATTCGAAAGGCGGAGTCCCGGAGCCGGGTGGAAATTTGAAAGGTAAGAGCGTATCCTCCAACGATAGTCGCTTCACGTCAAGCTTCCTCAGGCCGCTAGCTTCTCAGCCCACTGCAACCGGATCGCGCCCTGTTGCGCTCGCTTGAATGCGATCACTATCGCTGGCCGCATATCCTCATCCATCTTCACTCCGTGCCACTTTAAGCGATCCTCTTCCAACACTCCAAACCCTCGGCGCGCCGTGGGAACCGTGGAAAAACGAACTGCATGTTTTTCCACAGTTCCCACAGCCCCTCGGTCGGGGGTCACCCAAAACCGGCCAACCAGATCGTCGCAAGGGACGTTGACTCCGACAAGAGGCGTTGTAGCCTCCGACGGTATGAGCAACGTTTTGAGCGACGAAAAGAAACAGCAAATCCTTCCACTGGGACGGCTGGGATGGACCTTGCGGCGCATCGAGAAGGCCACCGGTGTGCGTCGAGAAACAGCAGGGGCCTACCTCAAAGCGGCCGGGGTCGCCGTGCGATCACGTCTTTCGATTCGTCGTAGTTCTTTCCGCCCGTGTTCATATTCCGATCAAAGCGCGGGAAGTTGCTGCTCGACACGTTCAATTCAATTCGGCAGTCGAATCCGATGGCTCGCCTCGAAGTAGTTGCTCGTTGTCATCGGCTGCCATCGTCACTTGAGGCTTATCGTGCCCGTTCCGATACCTCAGCCGCTGGATTGTCTCGTCCAGCAATCTCTTTCTAAACTGCTTTCGCCGATATAGAATCTGCCGCAAAGGAGAACAGGTGGGTCAATGCTAGGATCGTCGGCAGCCGCGAAAGATGGACGAACTCAAAAACGCCATGAGTTTGGTCAGTTCCTCACGCCTCGGCCGGTAGCGAATCTGATGGCCTCGATGTTTGACATTGACTCAGGTGATGTCGAACTGCTTGATGCGGGTGCTGGCGCAGGGGCTTTGACGTCCGCCTTTGTGAGTCGGCTTTGTGCGGAGTCGCGAAAGCCACAACGAGTCTCAGTAACTGCCTATGAACTTGACCCTGGCTTGATCGATCAGTTACGGCTAACGATGTCGGAGTCCCAGAAGGAATGCGAATTGGCTGGCATTTCGTTCTCAGTTACTTTGCTAAACGAAGACTTCATTTCGGCAGTAGCACCTGTGGCTCGCGGAGACCTTTTCTCAAGTCAGTCGCCGATGTTCAACACCGCGATCGTCAATCCGCCGTACCGCAAAATCCGCAGTAGTTCCTCTACCCGATTGTGGCTACGTTCCGCAGGAATAGAGACGAGTAACCTCTACACTGGTTTCGTCGCGCTCATCATTAAGCTCCTCGCGCCTGGGGGCCAGTTAGTTGCAATCACTCCTCGCAGCTTTTGCAATGGCCCGTACTTCAAGCCGTTCCGCGCGGACTTTCTCGATAGAATGTCGCTGCGCCGCCTGCACATTTTCGAATCACGTTCTGCGGCGTTCCGTAACGACAACGTGCTTCAAGAAAACATCATCATCCACGCGGTGAAGGGGAAGGCGGAACCAAAGGACGTTATCATTTCGACCAGCAGCGGCAAGCCGCACGGCTCAATTATCAAGAGTCAGGTTCCATATGGTGACGTGGTTTCGCCAAACGACCCCGACCAGTTCATTCATTTGGTTGTTGACGAGATTCACAGAAACGCGAAATCGGTCATCGCGCGGCTCTCGGCAACGCTCGCTGACATCGGTCTCAATGTTTCAACCGGGCGAGTCGTGGACTTTCGAGCGAGATCATTCCTGCGGCAACAGCCCGAGGCTAACACGGCGCCACTCATTTATCCTTGTCATTTTAGCGGCGGGCTCGTGAGTTGGCCGAAGACAAATTCACGTAAGCCGAACGCCATTTTGTGTGATGAGATGACGCGGGAATTGCTAGTACCCAGTGAGGTGTACGTACTGGTGAAGCGATTCACGGCTAAAGAGGAGCGAAGGCGAGTTGTTGCTTGTATCTACGATCCCGACAAGCTTGCAACTACGTTTGTCGGGTTCGAAAACCATCTCAACTACTTTCACTTGAATGGCAGCGGCCTGTCGATGAATCTAGCGAAAGGATTAGCAGCATTTCTGAACTCTACGGTAGTGGACGTATATTTCCGACAATTCAGCGGTCACACGCAAGTCAACGCGACCGACCTCCGAGCATTGAGGTATCCATCAAGAAGGGAGCTCGAGCGTCTCGGGGCTAGAATCGATGATCCTGCGATCGACCAGCGAGAAATTGATGAACTCGTTGCCCAGGAACTTTTCTAATGGCAAAGAAGCGGCGAAGCCCATTTGAAGTGGCACGCGCCCGAAAGATCAACGAAGCCATCGGCATCTTGCGCGCGTTGGGGTTTGGCCCGAAGCAGAGTAATGAAGTTGCGGCGTACACGCTGCTTGCTCTTCTTGACCTGACGGCGGTGAAACCGTGGATGGAGGCCAGCAATCCTCTGCGCGGGATCACGCCGATCATCGCATTCATTAAAGACGCATACAGGATTCACTACGCTCCCAACACACGCGAAACGATCAGGGATGAAGCGGTGAAGTATTTCGCGGATGCTGGAATGCTGATCAGAAACCCCGACAATCCTGCCAGGCCGACCAATAGCGGAAAGACAGTCTACCAAGTAGAGCCACATGCACTCGAGCTGTTTCGTTCTTTCGGTAGCACTGAGTGGACGACTAGGCTTGAGACCTATCTCGAAAGCCGGGCAGCCATTCGACGAGAGCTAGAGCGCTACAGGGAGCTAGCACGTATTCCGGTGACACTTCCATCAGGAGGAGTTGTGACGTTGTCAGCGGGCGGACAAAACCCGCTCATTAAGACTGTGATTGAAGAGTTGTGTCCGCGCTTTGTGCCCGGTGGAGTTGTGGTCTACATCGGTGACGCGGAAGACAAGTTCTTGCATCTCGACGCTGACTACCTTGAAGACTTGGGGGTCGTCGTGTCAGCGCCGGCGAGAATGCCAGACGTCGTGATACACGACGTGCGACGGAACTGGCTTCTTCTCATAGAGGCAGTGGCAACCGCCGGCCCGGTAGACGGCAAGCGTCGAAGGGAGTTGAAAGAGCTCTTCGCTGGATGCAGCGCAGGCCTCGTGTTCGTGACCGCGTTTGCGAGTCGCGAGGTGATGCGCTCTTTTCTCAATCAGATTTCCTGGGAGACTGAAGTGTGGGTCGCGTCGGATCCAGATCATATGATTCACTTCAATGGCGAGCGGTTCCTTGGACCTTACCCCGATGTCGTTGCCACATCATGAAGCGATAGCTATTTTTTCTGCTGGCCTTTAATGAACTCCAACGCCAGCGGTATCGGCCCGTGCAGCTTGTCTTTCAGCTCAGGGTAGTGCTTTAACCATTCCTGTAGTGCCTCCTCAGACCTGAAGAGATTTGTAACTCCTCAGCCGCCCCCAGCAAATACTATCGTTGAGGACGGTTCAACGCTGACGAGCTTACCCTTATCAAATACTACGCGAATGCGAGCAGTGCTCTCTGGTGAGGAATCATCTACGATTACTTTTTCATCGGCAAGTTTGCTGCTGACCAGCAGCATAAAATCAACCGCTCAGTTAGTGTTGAACTTGCGCCCGCCGGCTAACGTGACGGTGTGAAAAAGAAAGTCGAGGCGAGGCTCCCACTTCAGATAACGTGACTCGACCCTGAAGCCAGCACCACCAACTGATGGATCGGCCTTAATGATCTCGTAGTGAGCAAGCATTGAAAGCGCGCGCTTGACTCGATCGTCGCTCGCGCCAACCGCTTTAGCAATCTCTGCAATGCTCGGCGCAGGCTTCGCGTCCCTTTGCGCATTGATCAGCGCACGGGCAATACGCTTCTCATCAGCAGTCAACACAAACGTAACCCAGCTCCAGCGCCGAGTGACCTCGTGTAGCTCCGGGTGCTGTTTAATGTAGCTGCCGATATGGAAGCGGGTCTCATCCGATTGCTTCACTCCCACGGCATACATTGCCAGATCAACGCTGGTAGCGCTGTAGTCCTCGTCCCAGTCGTGCACGAGGTAGTCAATGGCTCTTTTCTCCTTATCTGTGAGCCGATCTTTGCGATCAGCAGCTTGCCCGATTGTGGCAAACAGCAGAACCAGGCAAGCGGCCGCAAGCAACAGCCGCCTACCAACAATTGGCTTCAGCATAGTCGCGCTCCTTTCTTAAAAGTCTTCAGTTGCCTTTTAGCAGGGCTTCTACGTCGGCCGAGATATCGGCCCACGTTAAGAAGCATGCTGACGTTGCCGTGGAACCATGCGATATGGCGGCTACGCCAGATGGGCATCAGAAGCTATAATCTGAGCGTGCTTTATTGGACGATGAAGCTAAGCACAATGAGCCAATCTCCACAGTGGAGGTTTTGTCGAGACCATGAATCAATCGGACTTCGAAGCGTTGCTTAGCGATACGACTAAGCGTATCCTCACCGACATCAACTGGGGCGAAGATGAAGACCATTCACCCGCTGTGGAGTTTCGCGTTGAAGTCGAGTCGGACCCAGGTTATCCCATATTTGTGAGAGGAAGCTATAACGCGTTGATCGGGACTCTCAGCTATACGCTTATTCACAGAGGGAGTGGCCGAGTGTATGCGCTTGATCTTGGCAAGGACCATCATAATCCAGACTGCAACTATGTCGGTGAAAAGCATAAGCATAGATGGAACGAACCGGTTCGAGACAAAGAAGCCTACGTTCCCCCCGACATAACGGCGCCCGTCAATGCCCCGGTTGATGTCTGGCGGCAGTTTTGCGCCGAAGCGAACATTTTGCATGAAGGCACGATGCACGACCCGCCTGCTATCCAATTGGAGATGATATGAGCGCTCCACCTTGTGACGCCATTGCGCAGAGCCTAGGGGCTCTGTTTACTTGCGCAGAAGTCAACGGCTACACGCGCGTGCGAACCCCTTTTCTCTACCCTGACGGCGACGTGATCGATCTGTTCATATCCGATAAGGCCGGTGCTGTTACCATCACCGACTTTGGAGAGACGCTGCGCTGGCTGCGAATGCAGAGCCTCTCACCTCGTCGTTCGGCGCGCCAGCAGAAGCTTGTCGAGGATGTCTGCCTGAACCATGGTTTGGAACTGTATCGCGGTATGCTGATGGCGCGCGTAAAACCCGGAGAACCTGTCGCTGAGGTTATCCTTCGCGTGGCACAGGGCGCACTGCGAGTTGCGGACGTTTGGTTTACGATGCGGACTCGGTCGGTTGAATCCGTAACGGAAGAAGTCGAGATGTACCTGGCGGAAAGGCACGTGCCCTTCGAACGGAACCAGCCTCTTGTTGGGCGATCGGGCCGCACTTGGCGTCCGGATTTTCACACGAGGATGGCGCAGCGCAGTTCGCTTGTTTACGTCCTAAGTACCGGCAGTCGTGCTGCGGCGCGCGGCGTGACAGAGCACGTGCACACAGCGTGGTATGACTTGAACAACCTGACTATCGGCCCCGAAGCCTTGCAGTTCGTGTCGCTATTTGATGACACGATGGACGTGTGGAGCATTGAAGATTTCAACCTGCTGGGCGAACTGTCAGTGATTGGCCGATGGTCCCAACCCGAAGGGTTCGCAGCTACACTCGCCGCCGCAGCTTAGGTGTTGAAATGGTAGTGAGCCCCCTGAAATCGACCCACTACCAGTCTCCCGTTTCGGTTCTCTGTCTTATTCAGTCACGTTCATCGTTGGTGATGCTCAGGACCCGGATGACGTCGCAGGGCCGCCAGTCGTTTCAGATCCGCCCGAGCCGCCACCCGGCGCCGGTGGATTTACCCCCGACTTCTGCGAGCCGGCCCTTCGCGGCGTGCGCTCAACATGCCGCGCGCTCGTCCAGGCGGCAAGCGCCGCCGTGCCGTCCCGCAGTTTGTTCTGAACGATCGCGTTGAGTTCCTGCGCGGCCTTCATGCCACGGTCGATTACTTGACGTACGACCTCAACTTTTGCAGCCGCTCTTCGGCCGCCGAGAGGGTTTCGTCTCGCTTGCAGAACGTGAATCGCACCTGTGTGCGGCCCAGTTCGGGCTCATGATAGAAGCTGCTGCCCGGTACCACTGCGACGCCGACCTCCTTCACCAAGTACCGGGCGAACTCGACATCGTCGACGTAGCCGAACTCGCTGATGTCAGTCATCACGTAGTAGGCGCCATCGGGGTCGAAACATCGAAAGCCCACGTCCTTCAAAACGCTCAGCAAGCGCTCTCGCCGAATAGCGTAGTCCGCCTGTAGCTTGTCGTAGTAGGACCTCGGCAATCTCAAAGCGACGGCGCCTGCTTCCTGAAGCGGCGCGGCTGCTCCGACGGTGAGAAAGTCGTGGACTTTTCGGATTGCCTGAGTGATGTGCGGCGACGCAATCGTGTAGCCGACCCGCCACCCGGTCACGCTATAAGTCTTCGAGAGACCGTTGATCGTTATAGTGCGGTCGCGCATACCGCCGACCGTCGCCATAGCAACGTGTTGTTTGCCGTTGAAGAGAATGTGCTCGTAGATCTCATCGGTGATCGCGATCGTGTTCCACTTGTGGCACAGCGCGGCGATCGTCTCCAGCTCTTCGCGGGTGAATACCTTGCCGGTCGGGTTGTTCGGCGTGTTGATGATGATCGCTTTGGTGTTGTCGTTGAATGCCGCTGCCAGCTCGTCGGGATCGAAGTCCCAGTCGGGCGCGCGCAACGTCACGTAGCGCGGCGTCGCACCCGAAAGAATCGCATCCGGACCATAGTTCTCATAGAAGGGCTCGAAGACGATGACCTCGTCACCGGGATTGACGATCGCCATCATCGCGGCGATCATCGCTTCCGTCGAGCCGCACGTGACCGTGACCTCGCGCTCCGGGTCGACTTCCAGACCGAGATACCACGAAGACTTTTCGGCGATCGCATCGCGAAAACCCTTGGCGCCCCAGGTGATCGCGTACTGATTCACATCGGCCATTATCGCGTCACAGGCGGCAAGCTTGATCTCTTCGGGGGCCGGAAAATCAGGAAAACCCTGAGAGAGGTTGATCGCGCCGTAGAGGTTGGCCTGGCGGGTCATCTCGCGGATGACCGACTCGGTGAATTGTTCGGCTTTGGAAGATATGATCTGCTTTGGCATGTTGGTTTGTGGTTCGTGGTTTGTGGTTCGTGGTCGTGGTTCGTGGTTTGTGGTTTGTGGTTCGTGGTTTGTGGTTCGTGGTTCGTGGTTCGTGGTTTGTGGTTCATGTCTTTGCGATGAGTGAGCGCGACTCGGCGCCGGAACTACGAACCACGAACCACAAACTACAAACCACGAACTGTTCATTTTCGATCGAGTTCTTCCTTCAACCTTGCGATTATGGATTCAACCGCCGAAGCATACTGGCCCGCCGGGTCCAGTCGCAAGTACACGCCGTACGCGTCAATCGCTTCCTTGTAGCGCTGATACTTTTCGAGCGCGCTCCCAAGTAAGAAATACAGAATCGGCTCGGTGTCCATGTCCTGGTCGATGCCGATACGGTACTCGTTGATCGCATCGTCCGCCTTCCCGGCCTGTTCCAGGGCAATTGCGAGTCCGATGTGGGCCTCCGGGGACCGGCCTCGCGCCAGCAGCAGCGCCTTCCTGTACTCGGAGATCGATTCGACGGTCAGGCCCTGATATCGCCGGAGGTTCGCCAGCACCGTCTGCGCTTCCGGGTCCGGGCCTGGATGGTCTCTCATCGCCGCGTCGATTTGCTTTTCGGCTTCGTCGAATCTCTGAAGCGAGATCAAACAACGCGCCAGGCCGATGCGAGCTTCGTACAGCGCCGGCCTCAACTCGATCGCCTGATTGTACGCGGCGACCGCCGCGTCGAGCTTTCCTGACTCGCGCAACTCGTCAGCTTCCTGGTAGCGCAACTCGGCCTGATCGACGGTTGCCGGTTGAGTGACTCTCACCGTGCGAGTCGCACCCCCTGGGACAACGATGGCCCGTCGCCAATCAGAGTGACCTTTCGTTCGGACCCTCATCGAGTAGGCGCCGGCCTTGAGCCGAGGCATATCCAGCAGGCCGGCATCGTTCGTGACGCCCTGGCGAACGTTGACGAGATACACAACCGAGCCGGGCTTGCCGGTTATGACCCTCAAAGCGCCGACTTTGGAGGGCGCGCCGCGACCTGCGGCTTTGGGCCGTGAAGAAGGGGAGGGTTGCGCGTCCGCGTTCAGTGTAACGGACCCAATCGCAGCCGCCAGCAGCAGGCTTCTCACCACATGACGCGAGCGCAGCCTGGTGGAAGGTTGCCCGATAGCCGGCCTCGGCGGCTTCATCATTCTTTGTAGAATCTCCGATAGTTCGCGGCGTAGCGGAGGACGCTCTGGACGTAACCTCGCGTCTCGGCGAACGGAATAGTCTCGATCCACTCCTCGATGTCCAGCGAGCCTCGTTCGGCCAGCCAGCGCCTGGCGCGCGCGGGCCCTGCATTGTAAGCCGCCGCGGCGTACTCGATCCGGCCGAATTCGCCGAGCATCTGCGCAAGGTAGCTCATGCCCAGCTTGATATTCAGCGTCGGGTTGAACAAATCGGCCGGCGTGATCCGCCCATTGCCCTGCCGCTTGGCGACAAGCTGGCCGGTTGCCGGCATCAACTGCATCAGTCCTCGCGCACCAACTCGGGAAACGGCATTCGGATTGAACACGCTCTCTTGACGGATCAGTCCCGCGGCCAGATAAGGATCGATGCCATTGCGCCTCGCTTCATCCTTGATTGTCTCCCACTCGACCAACGGAAAGAAGATCTCCCACGCCTCGCGGGGCAAGTCCGAATCACGATAAGAGTAGAGGTCCGGATAAGCGCGCCGCAGCACGAGGGTCGCCTGAAAGCTGTCACCCCGGTGAGAATAAACCTGCGCGAGGCGGAGATTCAGCTTCAAGGATAATGGCGCGGCTTCGAGAGCCCGGTTCAATTCTCTTATCGCAAGATCGCCAAGCCCGATTATCTCGAGATCATCCGCTTTCGCGATCCGCTTCGTCTCGGAACCGTCGGCCGTTTCGCGCACGCCCTCGATGTAGAGCACGTTCTGCTTTATTCGTTCGAGCTCCGAACCCGGCGCCGCCTGCTCCGGCTTGAGAGATGGATTCGCGGCGCGCAATGACTTCGCCCGCAACGCCGCAACGTACCCGTGATAGCCGTAGCGGTACCGCTCGCTCACCAAGTCGTAGAGCAACAGCGCGCGCGTCCGACGACCCAGCCGTTCTTCGGCCCGCCCGGCCCAGAACGCCGCCTCTCCGATGTACTTCGTCAGCGGATAACGATAGCTGGCTAGATGCTGAGAGAAGATCCGCGCGGCGTCGCCGTATCGCTTCGCCTGGTATGACTGCCAGCCTGTTTGATAGGAAGCTTCGGGCGCGTATTCGCTTTTCGGGTAGGCGGACAGCAACTGGCCGTACCGCAAGACAGCCTCCGCCGTGCGCCCCTCTTTGTTCAAATAAGTCGCCAGATTGTACAGGGCCACTTCGGCCCACCGACTCCGCGCGTGTTTGCGCAACAAAGCATCGACCAAGGAAGCGGCCTCCGCCGCGCGATTCGACCGCCGCAGCGCTTCAGCTTGATTGAACAGCGCCTCGGCGTGCAGGGCAGGATCGCGTGCGCTTACTTTGGTCAGCGGCAGGACCGCCTGCGCCGGCTGGTTGTTTCGAACGAGGCTCACACCGAGTCGGAGCTGAATCTCGTCGTCTTTGTCGCGTTCGGGGAACCTGGCGAAGAGATCAGCGTAAGCCTCGGCCGCTTCCGCATACCGATTCGCCTCAAACAAGCGGTCGGCTCGCGAGCGCTGCTCGTCATAGGACCCTCGCGCGTCTGAGGTCAGAGCACCAAGCGCCTCGAGCCTCAACTCGGCCTCGGCGCTTGCCGCAGTCGCAGGCAGATCGAAGTAGAGCCGCTGGTAGAGCTTCAACGCCTCTTGATTCTTGCCCATCGCCTCGTACGCCCGCGCGATCAGCAGAATTGCATCCGCGTCGCTGGCTTCGGCCATTGCATCCAGTTCCTTCGTCGCAAAGCTCGGGTCACCGGACGCGATGGCGAGCTCGGAGGCGCGAAGCCGAGACTCCCGGGCCTTAATCGAATCCGCGTGTTTCGAATACAACATCCGGTAATCCCCGAGCGCGTCGTCCTTCGAGCCGGTTGCAGCCTCGCACTCGGCGCGGTAGAAGAGCGCGTAGTCCACAAGCGACGAGTTCGCGCCGATGATCTTCGCGTCGAGCGCGTCCAGGGCTGCCTCGCAATTCTGCGCTGAATGGTACGAGAAGCCGCGAAGGAACCGCGCCAGTGAGGCCGCCCTCGTCTTGGGATACTTGGATTCGATTCGAACGAGGTCGGCCGGCGCGGGTTTGCCATTCGAGGCATCCACGAGCGCCTTTAGCTCATTCGTTCCCCGGTCTGTATTGGTCTGGCTCGACTGACAGGAAGCGGCTCCCGGCGTCGCAAGACAGATAACGACGATGAGCGCCGCCACTCTCGGCGAATACGTGGGCCGCGGCGTGGGTGACTGGGCTGCCTTCTTTAATGATGACATCGTGAGACTGTAATCCCTTCGCAAGGCGAATGCCTGTTGATGGGGCTGATTGGATTATCGTCGAATGGCTTCTACATCGACAAGCGCCGAAGTCTCAGAATGATGTGGATCAGGGTCTCGAGGATGGTCCGGCGTAGTCGGCGCCGAGCTTGATGGGATCTCCCTCGGCAAGCGTTTTGACCAATTCGTCGTGGAAGTAGTCGAACTTCGACGCGACGCCGGGTGTCACGCGCTTCTCATACATCTGCCTGCTTCTGTCGATATCTTCGCGCAGCCGGCGGTAGAGGTCGTTGTTGCGACGTCCCTCGGCGACCCGCTGCTCGTTGTAGAGCTTGATTTCGCTGACGAGCAGGCGCGCGAATTTGCGGGCATCGGCGTGCTGCCGCTCTTCTTCATCCGGCGCCGCGCCGGCTGGCGTCGGCGACGTTGACGCCACGTGCTCGCCGGGACGAGTTTGCGCCGCCGGGCGGGCTTCCGGCCTGGAGGATTCCGCCGCGACCCTAACTCCGGCTGCCGCGGGAGGCGGAGACGGCGCCAATTCGCCCGAGGTGGCGGGCCTGGCAGCCGCCAGCGGGCCGCTCTTCGCGAGCTGGCCGGTCGCGGCCTTCGCGGCTTCGCCGGTCCGGCTCCGCAGCGAGACGAGCTCGACGACCAGTCCCGCGGCGTGCACGAGCAACTCGATCGCTTCTACGTTGGTCGCGCCCTCGCCGCGGTCCGCCGAGTCTGCGTAAAGAATGGCCGCGGTCTTGCCCCGCACTCGGAGCGGCACAGCGAGCTCGCGCTGCGGCCTGATGCTGCCGAGCCGCCCGAATATCAGTTGATTCTCGGACTGTTGCTCGGGCGAGCCATAGAAGGTTTGCTGGGAATTGAGCGCCGCCCGCAGCACGGTGTCGGACTGTAAGGAAATGGACAGCCCTCTGATGCCGCTGTTCCCAACGCCCTCTTCGAACCCCCGAGCCGCCCACGCGAGCGCGTTCGAGCCCTTGACGACAAACAGGACGACGCGTGGCGCAAAGTTCGCTGCTCGCGCCACAAGCGCATTCAGGACTTCAGCCTGCGTACCCTGCTCGTCGAGCTCGGCGACCGAGTCGCGAAGCAGCGCAATATCCGCGCTCAGCCGCACGCTCTGGGTCGAGGCCTGATCGACCTGCGCGTTGACTTCAGCGGCGATGCGCTCAAGCAGGTGATCCGATTCAGAAATGACCGCGGACGAGTCAGTGCGCTCCAACAGTTTGGTGAAAGACTCACTGACTTCGCGCTGGAGATGACTTATGTCTTGTTCGAGGCTGACAAGGCGGGAGCGAACGAGTTCCTCGATCTGACGGCGCAGCCGAACCTCACGCTCTTTTTCCACTCCGCGACTCCTCCGCATCCGAAAGATGTTCTCTCTGGCAGGGGGGAAGGGCTTGCACGGCGTCGATTATCCCGCAGCGGCTTCGTGTTGTCAATAATCCAAACCTGTCGGCGTGCGCCGGATCCACGGACGTAATGCGCGTGCCACCATAAAGTTAGAGCGATCACGTTGGTCGGCCTGTGAGCGCCCCGAGTCAATCGCATGTTGAACAACTGCCCCGCCCGGATTGCAGCCCCTGAGCCGCCTTGTACGCGCCGCGCACCGTCCGCCCCACGAGCAGCTTCCAAACGACTCTTGCTTTTTGTCTGTTGTCGAAGTAACTTTCATGTGGCTGGCTGGTCATTGGAAAAATAAACAAATAATTAGGCCCAAGTATCACACCGCTGAGCTCACCACAGCGGCCAGGAATTAGGTTCGGCCAAGATGCGGTCGGACCTAGACGGAGGCACCAATGTCAACTACAGATCGAGCAAAACTCGTCTGCCTCGTGCTGTTCTTCTTCGCCGCTGGGGCGCTGTTTTTTGCGGATACTCGAGTCGCCCCAACTGCACACGCGTTCTCAAGCGGCCCTCCCGCCGGGTACACAGGCGCGCCGCTGGAGAATACTTGTTCGGCTACGGATTGTCACCGGGGAAGTCTAAACGAAGGGCCGGGCAATTTCGTGATCGAAGCCCCGGCAATCTACGAACCGGGCGAAACCTATCAGATCAAAGCCAGGCATATCACTAATGACTCATCTCGCCGACGGTGGGGTTTCCAGGTTACGGTTTTGACAGTCGCCAATAACAAGGCCGGCAACCTGGAGAGCATAAACGGGACCACCGCAGTTCTCGACGATGACGGGCCGGGCTTCAACCGCCAGTATATCGAACACAGCATAGGCGGAACATTCCAGGGGCAGACGAGTCAGGGGAGTTGGATGTTCAACTGGACCGCGCCCGACACCGATGTCGGCCCGGTCATCTTCTATGCGGCGGGTAACCAGGCCAACAACGATGGAACGAATAACGGCGATCAGATTTATACGACTGCCGACGTGGTGCGAAGCGGGGCTCCGCGAATCACCGGCGCGCGCGTCGAAGGTAAGAAGCTGATCGTCACCGGAGAGAACTTCGACGCCGGCGCGAGTCTCTTTTTGAACGGCGCGAAGCAGAAGAAGACTTCAAACGACTCGGAGAACGTCTCCGGCGCCGTGATCGCCCGTAAATCGGGCAAGAAGATAAGCCGGGGCCAGACCGTCATGCTTCAGATAAGGAACTCGGACGACTCGATCACTGAAATGTTCGAATTCACGCGGCCGTTGTGATAGTCCGAGTCGGCTTGTAGCAGTGCGCTCAATCGCGCCGCACGCATGCGGCGCTTCCAGTTTCGAATAGGCCTCCTGCAAGGCGTGAAAGTCGTGATCTGTGAGGCGAGGTGCAGGCGTGAAACGCTCGGTCCTCTGTTGTACTGTGATCTCGCTGATCGCACTTCTTCCTTGCACGATAACCGAGGCCATTCAACGAGAAGATGCCGCACCGTTCGACCTTGACGACATCCGCGCCCGCCTTCTGAAACTGGTAAACGTCGAACGAGCGATAGCGGGGGTTCGGCCGCTGGTGCTGGACCAATTGGCAAACCGTGTCGCGCAAGAGCACGCCGCCGACATGGCAAATGGCGGCTTCCTGAGTCACTGGGGTCGGGATGGCCGAAAGCCCTATCAGCGCTATTCCTTTGCCGGCGGAACCGATGCCGTCGCCGAAAATGTTTCCGGACTCTCTGGGCTGCGCAACTTCAGCGTTGAGGACACCGCAAATGACCTCGTCTTCATGCACGTGAGAATGCATGAAGAGTCGGCGCCAGCCGATGGTCATCGGCGCACCATCCTGGCGCCCCACCACACTTACGTTGGATTCGGCGTTGCGCGAGTCGGCGACCGCCTTCGACTTGCTGAAGAGTATCTGGCGCGCTACGTCGAGCTCGCGCCGGTCCCCCGATCCGCCCGGAGGCTGGCGACCGTGACAGTCTCGGGGAAACTGCTCAATCCGGCCCACAAACTCCACAGCGTGGATGTCTACTTCGAACCGCCGCCCCTTCCAATGGACCTCGCCTGGCTTCAGACGCCGAGGTCCTACGCATTGCCGGACACTCTTGTCACGCTTCGATTGAGGCTGCCGTCGAATGTCGTCTATGCCGATGGGTCGACCGGGACGATTCAGATGGAAAGGGGTGGGAAGTTCCGGTTCCCAGTGAGGTTGTTTAACGACTCATCCGGCGTCTACACGATCGTGATGTGGGTGAGCGATTCAACGGCTCGCAAGGCATTCCCCGCAACCAACATCTGCATTCAAGCCGAGTAGTCCCCCGTCAGCGAGCTCCGCAGCACCGCTTGTACTTCCTCCCGCTGCCGCAAGGGCACGGCGCGTTGCGCATGGGCGCGGCGGCCGGCCTTTCGACCCGCGGTTTGTCGCGAAACATCCCGAGCGTCAGCATCGCGATCCACACTGCAACAGCGACCACCGGCTGAGAGAACGCGTAGCCATGAAAAGCGTAGTAGAGGAAGCTCGATCTGTCTCCGCTGACCGCCCCCGACGCCTGCGCGATGCGATCGTCCAGTTGAAGGCTCGTCAGCTTGGCCCACAACAACACTGCCGGCACGGTCAGCAACACCGCGAGACCAAGCGCGACCGCGGCCGCCCGCGCCTTCCTGCGCCACGAATCGGAGCGCGTCGCGATCACAAGCGCCAGCAGCAGCGGCAAGCCGTAGGTTACCGTGTCCATCTTCAAGCCTGATGTCTGCGTCTCGCCGCCGAATCCACTTTCTTCGGCGGCAGTGACGACAACGCTCACCGTTTTGCCCTCGGGCCGCATGGTCACCTGCGGATCAAAGAACTGATAGATGACATTCGCGGAAACACCTGCGATGAACGAAAGCCCGTCAAGGGAGACCCACCAGACCGGCAACAGTGCCAGGTAGACGACGATTCCCGCCAACAACAGCCTGGTCCATTTATGGCTGCCGATGCGGAATTGCAAATCTCTCGAGCCAGAAGATGAGGAGGGCTGTTGAGAAGAGGATGACGATGGTTTGCGCGACATAGATGTGAACTTCTTCAACTATGGATGGCAGGTAGACGCCCGCATAGTAAATGCCGACGAGCCTCAACAGGTTGATCAAGTGGATCGCGGGTATTCCGAATGCGAGCCCGATCAGTCTAGCGCGCCACGCAGTCGGGAACGCCATCACGCCCGCCAGGAACAGGCTCGAGGCCTCGACGCCATCGCAACCCATCGCGATGCTGACCGAGTAACGGGACGACCGCACGAGCGTTCCATCGGCAATCGCACCCGCGCCAAAGAGGTTGATAATCGCGGTCACGGCCCTGGCCAAGATGACCGTGTAGGGCTTGATCAGCCCTTCTCGAACACCCGGCGAGATACCGAACACGAAGTAGCACACTCCGAAGATAAGAGCAAACAACGCAACAAACTTCAGCGGCTTCCGGTTCGCACTCACCAGGGCTGCGATTCGCTCCGCTGCGATCATAACCTGCCGAACTCGACCTCTGGCCCCACGATCTCGTGTCCAGAGAATGAAAAATGCCAAGCTGCGAGCGGAACGGAATTCCGCTCGCGACTTAGCACTCTTGAAACAACCCGCTGGCGTTCAGGCGGCGCGATACTTCAACTTCTAGCGCCGACGTGAACTGGCGATGAACAGATACACAGTGAACGCCACCAGGAGGCCGGAGACGATCGTGCCGACCACGTCGATGACGGGCGGGCGGATCGCAATCAGAGCAAGCGCGATCAACGCCTCGACGTACATCGTCACCCTGGCCAGTTCCTTGAAGTCGAGCGCCTTAACGGGGGAGTCGAACGAAACGGACTGGTCGGGCCCGCCGGGCGCCGCTACGACTCTCCTCCGCGCAACCAGGAAGAACGTGCCGGCCGCAACGAAGAGCAGGCTCATGAGGATCATGCCCCACTCGGACAGCGTCGGCGCCGTCCCGGTCACTTCGACAGGCCGCGCGAGCTGACCGCGCATCACGCCACTGGGGCTGAGCGCCGTATGGACGTTGAAGTAGAAGCCGCCCGGGCCATCCAGTATCTGTTGGGCTAGGGCAGGCGACACTACCAAGCCACTCCGCGTGAACTGAGCCGCCCCCTGCGGGGTCCCAACTGGAGAGGAAGGGCTTAGCCCTGAGTCGACCCTAACCGGGCCATTAACGTTGGAAGCCCCCTGGTGAATGTGCGTCAGGATGATCACACTTGAGCCGTTGGATGGGAAGCCACCAAGAGAGACGTCGAACCTCGCGGTTGCCGCCGTGATAGTGGATCCGCTGCGAGTAACATCAAACGTGATGATCGCCGTGCCGCTCGATCCCGTCTCGCCCGGATTCACTACTACCGGGGCGACCTCGTTGGCCGGCGACAAAGCGGCGGTAAAGACCACGATTTCGGCTCTGGCTGTCTTCGTCAACAGCATGAACGTCGACACCATCGCCATCAACATCAGCATTATTGAAGCCAGGGACTTCTTCATTGTTCTTGCCTCCTGAATTCCTCGTTCGTCGCCGCGGGGGCGATCTAATCGTGAGTGAACGGAAGGACCAACATCGCGTCGCTCTGGTCTCTACGCCTCAGTTTCGCGGTGCTAGCCCGGATTTCAACCGCGTTCAAACCCGTCTTGCTCGTAAGGTGATGAAGCCCGATTAAGTACCCGGATGATGCTCTTGAGGGGTCGCACTATACCACAAGCGGCAAAGGCGCTTCAATCAAAACGGCGTGGAAAACCACTCGGCCGCCAGTTCGGCCCGCCCGCTTAACGACGTGACAGTGAGAGGTGAGAGGCCCCTGAGTTGACACCGCAAAAGAGTGGGTGCTACCTTGATGGCGTTTGGGGGTGCCAGGTTTCGACGGGGGTACTCGGAGGCGAAGGATGCATACCGCGGCCCACGCTCCGCGTTATCAAGCTTGGGAAACACAATCGCGAATAGCGAATTAGCACTGGCGGCTTAACGCCGCCACGTCCCCTTCAACATCGCCTGCGTGTTGAATGTGGGGCGCAACTTAAGCAGGCTGCCTCGTGAGGTCCGTGCTCGGGGGCCTCCCGAGAAAGCTAATCCGGGCTAGCCCGCCGCGATGCTTCGTTGCTTCCACGGTCGCGGAGGGTGAATCAAAAAGGAAGCAACTAAGTATGTAGATTGTTTCGCTGACGGCTTCCGGACGAGAGTTCGATTCTCTCCACCTCCACCAATAACGTGAGAGTAAAACACAAACTATCGAGCGGCCGGTTCCGCCTGAAAGACAGGCAGACCGGCCGGTCGATTTTGGATTCGAGATATTCTAGATTTTGGATTTTAGGATTCTTGATTCGCGCTTGGTACCACGCAACTGACGAAACCGGATTCTAAGACCCCAGAATCGAGAATCCAAAATCTCCATGACCGATTTCCTCAACCATCGTGAAGCTCCGATAGGAATATTCGATTCAGGCGTTGGCGGCCTGACGGTCTTTCGCGCAATCGAGCGGCGGCTTCCCAACGAGAGCCTGATCTACCTTGGTGACACCGCGCGAATACCGTATGGGACTCGCTCGGTCGACACTGTGCAGCGGTACGCCGTCGAAGACGCCGCGTTCATTGAAGCGCAACACGTCAAGGCCATCATCATCGCGTGCAACACCGCGTCGGCGCTCGCGGCTGACCGGTTGCGGCAAGAGTGCGCGGTCCCGGTGATGGGCGTCATACGAGCCGGAGCGCGCCGCGCCGCCGAGCTCACCCGCAGCGGAATCATCGGGGTGGTCGGAACCGAAGCGACCGTCGCGAGCGGAGCTTACGAGCGGGCGCTCCATGCGCTGCGGGACGGGCTTGATGTCATTTCGCGCGCGTGTCCGCTGTTCGTGCCGCTCGCCGAAGAGGGGTGGGTGGATCATCCGGTCACTCAGCAGGTCGCCGACGAATACCTGGCCGAGCTGCGCGCCAGGCACGTCGATACGTTGTTGCTCGGCTGCACTCACTATCCGATTCTCCGCCCGGTCATTGAGAGCACGATGGGGAAGGGTGTCGCCTACGTTGATTCAGGCGAGGCGGTCGCCGAAGAGGTCGCGCGGCTGATCGCCGAACGCGGCCTCGACAGAACGAGCCGTGAGCCGCGGACGGAGCGGTTCTTCGTCACCGACTCTGCAACGCGATTTCGCCGCGTTGCGGAGCTTTTCCTCGGCCGCCCCCTCGAGTCGGTCGAGACTGTAGAATTGGGAGCATGATGGGCTACAAGCGAGACGGCCGCGCGCCGGATGCGTTGAGGCAGGTTAAGATCACACCCGGTTACACCAAGTACGCCGAAGGCTCGGTGTTGATCGAAGTCGGCGAGACGCGCGTGATATGCACGGCTTCGATAGACGACCGCGTGCCGTTGTTCCTGCGCGGGCAGGGGAAGGGATGGGTGACGGCGGAGTATTCGATGTTGCCGCGCGCTACGGACACGCGCACGCAACGTGAAACCGGCCGCAGCGGACTATCGGGCCGGACGCAGGAAATACAGCGACTGATCGGCAGGTCGATTCGCGCGGTGGTGGAAAACCATCGGCTGGGCGAGCGGACGATCTACCTCGACTGCGACGTGATTCAGGCCGATGGCGGAACGCGGACGGCTTCGATTACCGGTTCGTTTGTCGCGCTGGTCTTGGCGCTGCGAAAACTCTATAACGACGGCAAGCTGGCGGCGCCGATTCCGGTGACGGATTACGTTGCGGCGGTTTCTGTCGGGATTATTGACGGCCAGACAATGTTGGACCTCGCCTACGTAGAGGACTCGCGGGCCGACGTCGATATGAACATCGTGAGGACGGGTTCAGGTAATTTCATCGAGATCCAGGGTACCGCTGAATCGAAGCCGTTCACGACCTCTCAGATGAATGAAATGATCGCGATGGCCGGCGTCGGGATTGAGAAACTGATCGAGGCGCAGCGCGGAGTCCTCGGCGGAACTCTGCGGTGATGGGTAGCGCCTTCACGCCGGTGTCCTTCAAAGTCGATCGCTCGTTTGGACTGGCCGGCGGCGGCGGGGGCTTGAGGTCTTCAGGATTCGGTTTGGTGCGCCGGGATTTGCAGTGTTCCTGAACCTGCCCGAATATCTGCCCGCAAAAGCTGTCCGACAAGCCCGCGTCCTGACACTGCTTCATCTGCCATCGCGCGCTGCCGAAGATGTCTCTTTGGTCCGGCACCTGATCGCAGAAACCGGGCGTGGGCCGCGCCGTCTCAAGGCAGCCGCGAAGGAAGACGCCGGTCGAGATGGAGCCGCCCAACCCTCGATGCTGCTTGTAGCGTGAAATTGCTTCAGTGAGACAGCCCTGTTCGTCCGACTGCTTGCCGCGGTCCATTCCCTCGACGATCTCCTTCTTCGCGTCTTCCATGACTTCGCGTCCGCGACGAGTCAGCCAATAAACCCCGAGAGCAACGACCACCGAGAACAACAACACGAGGCAGACCCCAACCGCGATCACGATTTTCGCCGTCCTGGACATCAATTCTCGGCTCCTCTCTCAGCGGCATTCGGGGTTGGAGGATTATACTGCAAACGACCGGCACGCGCTGACCCCCAGAGGATGATCGCCGAGGATGATCCCGGCTTGTGAGGTGTGATAGAGTTTCTGACGCAGGAACGACCAGCGTCCATTTACGAAACACAGTTGGAGGCAGCATGAAGTTGGAAGGTCTGTTGTCGTTTACCGGTGTGTTGGTCCTTTCTTCGTCGCTCGGCTTCGCAGCCGTGCCGGGACAGGAATTCACTGACCCCGGAGGAAAGTACAAGATTGCGCTCGTCGGAGATTGGCGCGCCGTCTCCTATAGCGATGCGATCGGCCGCCAGAAAACCGAGTTCGTCTACAAAGACCGAAGCGAAGGCCTTCTGAAGATCACCAAAGAGAGCCTCGCCGGCGCCTCCCTGGACGCGTTCGTTCGGCAGGAAGAGGAGAGCCTCAAGATATACCGCCCGGGGTACGAGCGCGGCTCGATCGAAGCGTTCGGGGGCGGTCCGCTGCGCGGGCTGCGGTTCGCCTTCTACAGCACGGATGGCGGACGCAAGTTCGCGAGCACCCACTATTATCTTCAAGACGGCGACTCGGTGTGGGCATTGCGCTTCAACGGCAAGCGCGGCACCGTGGACCTCATTCGCAACATCACCGATCAGATGGCGCGCAGCCTCCGGCCGCTGTAGCGCTGGCGCTCCAGTCCGCGGGAGCGAACTTGCCACCCTCGGTCCCAGGTTATAAGCTCCTCCGGGTGAGAGTTCAGGCTGCCTCGCTGACCACTCCCGTAGCCAATTCGTCAAATTGCTGTGTAGAATCTCAGACTCTTCGGGCATTGTGCGCCCGCCTTCGAGGCGGCGTTCTGTCCTGCGGCGAACGCCGGACGCCGAGCTCTTACGACTTCGCGCTGAAAGGAGACGGACCTTATGAAGGTCTACGACACCAAGGAGATCAGAAACGTTGGCATTGTAGGTCACGGCGACGTGGGCAAGACATCGCTCGTCGCGGCGATGCTCTTTGACACGGGCGCCACTAATAGACTCGGCCGCGTCGATGACGGCTCGACCGTCACCGACTTTGACGAAGACGAGATAGCCAGGAAGATCACGATTCATAGCGCTATCGCTCACTGTGAATGGAACGGCGCGAAGATCAACATCCTGGACACACCGGGCTACGCGGCGTTCATACTCGACGCCAAGGCCGCGCTTCGAGCGTGTGACGCGGCGGTGGTCCTCGTCGATGCGGTCAACGGCCCGGAGGTCCAGACCGAAAAGACCTGGAGCTACGCCGACGAGTTCGGACTCCCGCGCCTTATCGTCGTCAACAAGATGGACCGCGAGCGCGCCAGCTTCGGCGAAGCAGTCCAGAAGATCAACGAGACCTTCGGCCGCGAGGCGGTCCCGATTCAACTGCCGATCGGAAGCGAGAAGGACTTTAGAGGCGTCATCGACCTGATTCATTTGCGCGCTTACACCTACGAAGCCGACGGCAGCGGAAAGGTGAAAGAGGGCGATGTGCCCGACGACCTGAAAGCAGCCGCTCAGTCAGCGCGCGAAAAAATAATAGACGTCGTCGCCGAAGGCTCCGAGGCGTTGATGGAAAAATATTTCGCCGAGGGGACACTGGGAGACGAAGATTTGATTCCAGGTATCAAAGCCGCCGTCCGGGAGCGCAAGTTGTTTCCAATTCTCGCGGCCTCGGGCACGCAGAATATCGGCATTCAACCGCTGCTGACTGCCATCGTCGAGCTGGCGCCCGCACCAGACGAATTGGGGACCGCGAAAGGTCATCCAAGCCCTGAAAGCGACGAGATCATCGAGCGCGAAGTCCTGAACGTCGCGCCCTTTTCGGCGCTGGTCTTCAGGACGATCGCCGACCCGTTCGCCGGCCGCATCTCCGTCTTCAAGATTTATTCGGGGACCGCGAAGTCCGATGCAACCGTCTACAACGTATCCAAGAACACTCAGGAACGGCTCGGACCGCTTCACGTCATTCAAGGCAAGAATCTCGAGAAGATCAGCGAGGCGCGCGCGGGAGATATCGTCGCGGTGACCAAGCTGAAAGAGACGACGACCGGAGATACATTCGCCGACAAGTCCGCGCAGATCGCCTACGAACCCGTGCATTTCCCGACGCCGGCCATCGCGTTCGCCATCACGCCAAAGTCGCGCAACGACGAAGACAAACTGTCGCAAGCGATTCACAAGATGCTCGAAGAAGACCTCGCGCTGAGGTTCGACCGCGAGCCTCAGACTAAAGAATTCCTGCTTTCGGGCTCGGGCCAGACTCACATCGAAGTTGCGGTCAACAAACTCAAGAAGCGATACGGCGTCGAAGTCGAGCTGCACCCGCCGAAGGTCGCCTACTTCGAGACGTTCAAAGGCCGAGCCGAAATCGTCGGGCGTCACAAGAAACAGACCGGCGGCCGCGGCCAGTTCGGAGAAGCAACCTGTGTGTTCGAGCCCCTGCCGCGCGGCGGCGGCTTCGAGTTCGTCGACAAGATCTTCGGCGGCGCGATCCCACAGAATTGGCGGCCGGCCGTGGAGAAGGGAGTCAAGGACGCAGCGACTCGCGGAGCGATAGCCGGCTACCCAATGGTCGATTTCAAGGTCGAGCTGATCGATGGCAAGTACCACACCGTAGACTCGGACGACCTCTCATTTCAACTCGCGGGCCGCAAGGCGTTTCGCGGCGCGATGGAAAAGGTAAAGCCGGTGCTGCTCGAACCCATAATGAACGTCGAGATCACGACTCCGCAGGAAGTGTCGGGTGACATCCTCGGCGACATCAACTCGCGGCGCGGGCGAGTGCAGGGAATGGACACCAAAGGCAACCAGGCGGTTGTGAAGGCCCAGGTGCCGCTGTCGGAGATGCTCTCTTATCAATCGACACTGAACTCGATCACCGGCGCGCGCGGCTCATACACGATGGAGTTGGACCACTACGATGAGGTTCCGGCGCTGATCGCACACAAGATAGTTCAGAAGGCGCAGGAAGAGGGACGGATTCGCGTCGCCGAGGAGGAGTGACGGGGGGAGACGCGGGGACACGGGGAGGACACGGGGCGCGGAGACGCGGGGACGCGGAGACGACGATGGGAAACATTAGGAGCTATCGAGAACTGCGAGTCTATCAGGCCGCAATGGATGCCGCGATGCGCATCTTCGAGCTCACCAAAAAGTTTCCGACCGAAGAGAAGTTCTCCATGGTGGACCAAATGCGTCGATCGTCCCGTTCAGTGTGCACCAACATTGCGGAAGCTTGGCGCAAGCGACGATATGAGGCGCATTTTGTGAGTAAACTGAGCGATTCGGAAGGTGAAGCCGAGGAAACACGGGTCTGGCTCGAGTTTGCGAGCCGGTGCCGCTACATCACGGATGCCGAGGCGCAAGAGCTCGACGACGTTTACGACGGCATCCTGGGCCAACTTGTCAGAATGATGGCTGAGCCGGACCAGTGGACGATTCGTTAAGATGATGCCAGAAGACGCTGCTTCGGTTTGTACGATGTCTCCGCGTCCCCGCGTCCCCGTGTCTCCGCGTCCCTCCTTCCCGTGCACCAACATTGCGGAAGCTTGACGCAAGTGACGATATGAGGCGCATTTTGTGAGTAAACTGAGCGATTCGGAAGGCGAAGCCGAGGAAACACGGGTCTGGCTCGAGTTTGCGAGCCGGTGCCGGTACATCACGGATGCCGAGGCGGAAGAGCTCGACGACGTTTACGACGGCATCCTGGGCCAACTCGTGCGAATGATGTCCGAGCCAGGCCAGTGGACGATTCGTTAAGATGATGCCAGAAGACGCTGCTTCGGTTTGTACGATGTCTCCGCGTCCCCGCGTCCCCGTGTCTCCGCGTCCCTCCTTCCCGTCGTCTGTCCTCCTGGTCTTCATCGACGGCGTCGGCATCGGGACGCGCGGTGATCACAATCCGCTCGACGGGATTGACTCGGATCTCTTCGCTATATTTCAGGGCGAAGAGCCGCGACTGCCTTTCAATGGACGAATGACCGTGACTGATGCACGGCTGGGCGTCGATGGCCTGCCCCAGAGCGCGACCGGACAGACGGCCATCCTCACTGGGGTGAACGCCCCGGCTCTGATAGGACGGCACTTGAACGGATATCCTTCGCCGCGGCTGAAGCGAGTTCTAGCCGAACATTCGATCTACAAAAAGTTGACCGAGCGCGGTTGCAGCGTTACGTTCGCCAACGCCTACACTCCGCGCTTTTTCGAGAAGAGGCCGCGGTTCGTCTCGGCGACGACCGTTGCGGCGGAATCCGCAGGGCTGCGTCTGAGAACGATCGATGACCTGCTCGCCGGGGAAGCGGTCTACCATGACTTCACCAACTCACACGCAGCCAGCCTCGGTTACAGCGTGCCGGCATGCAGTCCGGAGGACGCCGGTGTTCGGCTCGCAGAGCTTGCATCACGGCACCAGTTCACCTTGTACGAGCACTTCATCACGGACCGCATCGGGCACAAGCAAGACCGCGAGATGGCGCGAAAGCACGTGCTTCGGCTCACACGATTTGTTCGAGCCGTACTCGAGGCCGTCGACCTCGAGGCCCAAACCGTCATCGTCACGAGCGATCACGGGAACATCGAAGATCTGACGACTCGCAGGCACACGACGAACCCGGTGGCCACGCTCGTCTTTGGCGCGGCGAGCGAGCAAATGACCTCGCGGGTACGGACGCTGACCGACATCACCCCCGCTATTGTTGACTCGCTGAGCCCAAGAGCAATCCAAGACGCTGCGCTGCCACTTCCAATCGCACCTTTATGAGTTCAAAGGCGGAGGATTAGGGTTTGGCAGCCAGCAGTGTTTGCCTTGGTGATTGAGCGCGTGTTTGTAGTACTTCTCATTGCAAGAGTCGTCGGCTTCGAACTTGATCTCAAGACGGTTCGCGCCGGGTGCGATCTTATCGCTCGATAGCAGTTCTGTCTCCGTTCCATTTTGATCTACGCTTACGAGCCGTAGCACATCGCCAACAGCAAGCTCGTAGTTGACGATAATATCGTTCGCTATTGGTTTGGTTGTGTGGTCTCGGCCAGTGTACGCTCCGCCGGCGACTGCGCATTGCTTGAAGAGTCGCGGCGTCACGTCCCACCCGTAGAAGTCGCCCGAGCTGAAACGGATGATGCAATCAAATGCGTCTGGAGTGAATGGTGGCGCGCCCGACTGGTATAGATCTCGCTTGCGCAGGAGGTACTGATCAAACGAGGGCGACAGATTTGTGCCGGATTTCATGCTTCCATCGGCGGCAACGTGGCGCACGTCGATCCTACGCTGCTTTTTACCCAGCTTGATGGACGCGGGATTCGATAACGGCCCATCAGCGCGTACGGTTATGTCGGTTGAACCTTTTGATTCGAAGTACCCGACATCGACATAGCTCTGCCCATTGCTCTCATCGAGCAAGAATGCTCCACTGTCGAGAATGATAGTTGCCTTCATACTCTCTCCTTTCGTCGATCGCGACATTCGGTGAATGGTGCGACCCGATTCTGCTGTTGGACTGAAACTGAAAGCCCGGCGGATCCGGCTTTCAGCGCTTCGCGGATGTTAGCCCCAGAGCGAGCGCCGATATACGGTGTGTGTGGTGTCAGAGCTACGTATGCCGAGTGCCCGGCCTGTCAGTTATTGCCAACTATAATGAACGGAGCCCAATAGTATGGGTGCCGATACGGTTCCTGTTGCAGCATCTCAAGCTGCGTCGCGCGGAGGGCTTCTGCTGCCCGCCGTCCCGATAATGTTCGCTGACGGTGAAACCCGATGATCAGGTCACTGGTCGCCCTTGAATCAACTGGCCAGAGACTCGCCATGACAGTGGGTACGCTGGCGGCCAGAAACGGTCGAACCAGGCTTACAATCCCCTCGCCTCTGTAATAATGTCCAAGCCCGCTCTGACACGCCGAGAGAACAACCAGTTTGGTGCGAGGCAGTTTGATCCCGTAAAGCTCGTCGAGATACAGCAAGCCGTCGTCGGGATCAACCTCGGCTCTCGGCACCGCATTCCTCGGAACCGCGCTTCGTTGAAGCCCTCGCTCGCCTGCTGTTGTTGCCTCAACGCGTATCGTGGCGGCCGGAGTCGAGCCGGCCAACACTAGCGCGGCGAGCCAAGGCGAACTTTCCTCCACCAGACAGTGCAGCGCAAGATCCGCGACGTCGCATTCCGTCATCGCCGCGCGGACTCTTCGCTCGGTCGCGTCGGCTCCCTTCAGTACCACCGATTCGGGCGAATAGAACCGCGCCGATTCATCAGCTTCTCTTTCGGCGTCGGTTAACGGCAACAGATCTGCGAGGCTTTCGCGATTGAAGGCCGGGTTGCCAACGGCGAGTATTTTCTCTGAGCCCCCTCGCCCTTTCGCTTCACCCTCTTTAATACATTGCACGAGCACGGAGGCGGATGGCCCGTACGTCAAGCTGTGCGAGTTGATAAGGTACCCGGCCTTGCCGACAAGTGCAGCGAACGGCAAAAAATGTAGGGCCTTGTCGGGCACAATGCAGAGGTTTGATTTGCCACTGATCTCGCTCTCCACCGGCTTAATCAAGTAGTCGTAAAGGACCCGAGCCTTTTCGTCGACTTCTTCTATCGGGGCCGGCTCCAGGAGACTGGCCACGTAATCTCGCACCAGCCGGTCCAGCAGTTCGGTAGTGGCGGATGACTCTACGACCTTGAACCCGGAGCGAGTGACCAGAAACAGATAGGTGATTCTTCCGGTCACAGCGTATTGCAGCACGGTCGCGTCGTCCGGCAGCCGAGATTGCACTTCCGCCAGCTTCAGGGGTGTGGCCGCCCCCGACCGCGAATCGCGCCCAGCGGCCCCGGAGTGAGTGGCGGGGTTACTACGCTGGGGCGCGATGCCACCAATCCTGATCTCCTCAAGGAGAGCGCGAGCCCGGGACTGCTCCGACCTCTCGAACGCCTCGGACGGCCGGCCAAGCTCGCCGGCTTCCAGTGATATTAGTTGGTCGAAGACCTTATGGCTGGCATCCAGGAAATTACTTCGCTGCTCGCTCGTCTCGATGTTGCTCCGGTACTCTTCGAGGAGGCCGACCGCACGAATGAGGTCTGACCGCGCCCTCTCGTTTTGTCCCGATGCAATGTACTCCTCAGCTCGGCCGCGTAGAACGTCTATCATTAGAAGTGCATCATGCTCGCGCGCCGCCAGCGCTTCAGCCTTCTGGTAATATCCGTCGGCGCGAGCCGTATCGCCTTGACGCACCGCGACTTCACCGGAATTGATAAGGAGACGTGCCTCTGTAAGGTCGCGCGGGCTACCGGGCTCGATCCGCGCCAAATGGTCGGAGGCGCGTTTGAGGCTCTGTTCCGCCTGCTCGAACTGCCTGGCGCGCGCATGCTCAGCGGCGATAAACGATGAAAACTCTGCGGCGTAATCGAAGACATTCTCTTGCTCGGAGAAACTGAGCGCGTGCTCGGCGTAGAGCAGCGCAAGAGAGTGTTGGTTGCGGCGACTGTAGATATCGGCAATCTGGAAGTAGTTGTAGGCGAGGCTCAGAAAGAGCCCAGACGCCAAACCGTTTTCCATGATCGCCTCTGTGGAATCGCGGAGCCGAGCGAGCGCCGCGTCCAGATTGCCGAGCCGAAAGTACGGAAAGCTCAAATACTGCATGATCCTCGCCCGCAATCGCGGCGCTCTTTCGGCGAGCGACAGGGCTTGTTCAAAATACTTGATGGCAACGGAGTCTCGCCCCAGCACTGAGTATTGGAGACCAAGGAGAGCTAGTACCCGGACTCGATCAACGGGCCACTCGCGCCGCTCGATGAGGGGAAGGATGCCTTGCAGTGTCGTCACGGTGTCGCCGTACCGGTGGACGTAATAATAGCAGTCGGCCAAACGAAAGGCCGAAAGGGCTTCGAACATCTGATTACCGCGACCCCTGAACTGCTTCTGTAACCGCTCAAATGTCGTGATATCTGTAGCCGTCCTCGATTCAAACTCGCTTACGCCGACTGTGTAGTCCTTGATCATCTCTCGTTCAAGCTGCGTCTCAGACTCCGGCAACCTCTTCAGGTATTGAGCGATATCAGCGGTCATCGAATCGCGCCTCGCTTCATTCAACACGCTGCCGATCAACTCGATTTCAAAGAGCGCCTGATCCGCCTTCTCCCGGTCACCTTCTGCCGCTGTCTGCAAGCGTCGAACGCAGAGGTCCATAATGGCGTGGCGTCCCATCACTTCCGAGTTTTGAGCGACTAGCTTCTTCGCGTCATCGATATTCCCGGCAGCCACCACCGCTTCGAAGTTGGCGATAATCTCCTTATCGGGTTTCCCCGGTGTGATCGGGCGGGCGATCTTCTCGCGGCGGCTGTTGACCTCGGTCAGCCAGCCGTCATCGCGCTCAATCTGACTCAGGCGCTCATAATCTGTGCGTGCCGCATCTCTCAGCAGCAGTTTTTCAAAGCAAAGCGCGCGGTTGAACAGAGCTTCCGGCATCTCCCTACGTAACGACAGTCCCTTCTCAAACTCCTCGAGCGCGTCCTCAAGCTTGCCCTGCTCGAGAAGAGAGACCCCAAGGTCGTTGTGGGCTTCCGAGCTGGTTGGCATCAACTTCGCGGCCTTCCGCAATTGACGCAACGCCTCCTTCTTGTCACCTTCTACAAGGAGCAAACGGCCGTAGGCCAGGTGAACGTCTGCGCTGTCAGTCTCAAGCACGGCGCCGAGGATGAGCTCTTTCGCCTCTTCCAGCGCCTCAGCATCAGCGCCTGCTAGATCACCCCGAGCATGATCGAAGGGAGCAGCTCTCGCTCCCCCGGAGAGACGCGCCTCGATACAGCGCTTATTCGAGAGTGCCCTGACCAGCGCCCGATTGCCGCGCTCGACCCGCGAACCGCGCAAGGCGTACCACGTCGCACCGCCCACGAGGACCACGAGTAACGATGAAGACAGAATTAGCAGCCGGCGCGGCATGATGATCAACGAGTGTCGTCGAACTGTTCTGACCTCAGGGGAGTTCCCTTCTCCCCGATGCGAACCACGCGAGAGCGCACATGTATATCACAACTAACGCGCTTGATGAATGAAAAACTACACCTCATCGAGAGGTGGGGCCGCACAGTTTGCTTAAGGATCAACTACCCTGCAGTTGAGCCCGCACGGGCTGGTCGTTCGGTTTTGTCCTGGTAGTTCGCCTTAGTAGAATATCGGCTCTATGAAAACGCTATTGGCGTCTGGTCTCATCTCGGCGATGCTCCTCGCGACGACGGCGGCTGATCTCGGTCAGTCGGTCCCGCGACTTGGTCCCGGCCGGAAGTACACGACCATCGAGCGGCTCGACATCGAACGCCTTCGCGCTGTTCATCTCGATCGCCTGCGTTACGCGCAAGAACGGCGAGCGGTTCGGCTCCGCACCGGCTACGCCGACTATCGCGCCATCTTGCATGCGCACGCGGACGATTCGGCGCACACCGGAGGCACGAGGCCGGAGTTGCTTGCCGCGGCCCGGCGGGTTGGCGTCCGGATAATCATGCTGACCGATCACGTGCGCCCCGAGCGCGATTTCATCAATGATAGCTGGCGAGGACTGCGCGAGGGCGTGCTGTTCATCCCCGGCGCCGAGAGCGAGGGGTTTCTCGTGTTTCCGATGGCCTCGGTCCGGGGACGCGAGTGGAAATCGAAGGACGAATACGTTCGCCTGATCAGGGAAAGCGGCGGCAACATATTTCTTTCGCACGTCGAGGAGCGGCTCGATTACCCGGCGAGCGAGTTGGACGGGCTCGAAATCTACAACCATCACTCGGACACGAAGGACGAAGCCGAGTTCAGTTTGTGGCTTCGCGGCGCGTTTTCGGACCCGGTCCGTTTGAAGCAGCTCGAACGCGCGCTCTCGGAGTACCCCGAAGAGGTCTTCAGCGCTCAGCAGGATTATCTCTCCCCGATCATAGCGAAGTGGGACCGCGACACTCAGCTTCGCCGGCTGACCGGTGTAGCCGCCAACGACTGCCATCACAATCAGGTATTCACCGTCGCAGTAGCCGATGAGAACGCAATCGAAGTCGGCTACATCGGAAGCCGTCCCACCAATATCCGCGTGACGGCGAGCCAGGCGCCGGGCGTGGCTGAACTGGTCCGGGGGCGCAAGCCGGGCGAGTTGATCGCGCGACTCGATTTCGATCCCTATGAGCGGAGCCTGACCTATGTGACGACTCACGTGCTGGCGAAGGAGCTATCGGAACCGGCTGTGCGCGACGCGCTGCGACGTGGGCACGCCTATGTCGCGCACGATTGGTTGCGCGACGCCACGGGCTTCGCCTTCGTCGCGAGCCGAGGGGGCAAGCTGACCGGAACGATGGGCGACGAAGTGCCGGCCGGGGGCGGCCTGGTGCTCGAGGCTGCGACTCCCGTGGCCTGCAGGCTCAAACTCATCCGGAACGGAGCGGTGGTCAAGGATGTGACCGGCTCGCGGCTTGATCATAGAGCGGACGGGGCGGGGGTTTATCGAGTAGAGGCGTGGCTTTCGATCGACGGTGAATTGCGGCCCTGGATCTACTCGAATCCGATCTACGTTCGCTGAGCAGGCGCGAAAGTGGGGGTCGGGGGTGAGGGCTGGCGGATGATTTTCTGCCAGCGAAAATTCTCCGCCGGGGACTTGACAACTCCGGTCAAAGAACCGAATATAAGCCCGTTCATACGCACTCTAGCGCTTTAATTCTATTCATTCTCAGTTGAGGTTATGCACCGAAGCGGCTTGAAGTTCGCAGCCTGACGATCATCGGAGCAAAGGCCTTATATTCACCGGCTGGTTCGAGGTAATTCGCATCAAGGTCGCGCGGATGCTGCAATGGCACATCGAAGTTTTCTTCGGAGTTTCTTCAGCGGACCTTGTGAATCAGCACGATCAGAGGCAACCGTACCCGCTCACAGGACTGAAAGGAGAAGAAGGTATGAGGTACAAGTTTAGAGGCTTGCTGCTGATGATCACCGCCGTGGTGTTGGTGGCAAGAATGGCCCTCCCGGTCTTTGCTCAAGAGCCGACCGGCTCTATTCGTGGCACCGTTAAGGACGAGCAAGGTGCCGTAATTCAGAACGCTTCAATCACCGTGACCCGAAAAGCAACCGGCGATACGCGGAAAGCCAACGCCGGGAGTGACGGCATCTACCTTGTGACTACCCTCTTACCCGGCGAATACGAGGTCAAGGTGGAAGCTCAAGGGTTCGCCGCCTATATTATCTCGGTGACCGTGGTCACGGGCAGTACGACTTCCGCGGACGCGAGTCTTCGCGTCGGGGCTGCCAACGAGATCGTCGACGTTGTGGCCGAGGCGCCGATCATCGACAAGCAGAACTTCAAAATCGACGGGGTCATCACGCGACAGAAGATCGATGCGCTGCCGCTCAACGGGCGCAACTTCCTTCAGTTGGCGCTACTGGAGCCCGGCGTGAGCGTTTCGGTCTCGAACCTCGGCAACGCCAACAATCTCTTCAATGTTTCGATCGGAGGCGGGGATTCGTCGCTGACGCGAATAACGGTCGATGGCGGCAGCGTGCTGGATCCCGTAACTGGAGGCGCAGCTCAGAACTTCTCGACCGAGTCGATCCAGGAGTTCCAGATTTCGACCTTCAGCTTTGACCTCTCGACGGGCACGACCTCGGTCGGCGCGGTCAACATAGTCTCGCGAACAGGGACGAACGACTTCCACGGAAACGGCTTCGTCTTCTATCGCGACGACCAGCTTGCGGCGGTGCCGACCTTCTTCCGCAACCCGTTCGACCCGGCGCCGGAATTCCGCCGCGCGCAGTACGGCGGGTCCTTAGGCGGGCCGATCAAGAAGGACCGCGCGTTCTTCTTTGGCAACGTCGAGTTTCTGGACCAGGACGCGGCGATCTCGGTCGTTAACACCGGGGCGCCGATCTTGTCCCAGTTCAATACCACATTCAACAGCCCGTACTCGGGGTACCTGTTCAATGTGCGGGGCGACGTCAAGCTCAACGACAAGAACAACCTTTTCGCCCGTTTCAGCCGCGACAAGAACGACGCATTCGCGCCCAACGGGACCAACCGGATGCCGTCGAACTGGCGCGACAACCGAAACCGCGACAACAACATTCAGGGAGGCGTGACGACGATCTTCACTCAGAATATCGTCAACGACGCGCGCTTCAACTATCAGCGCATCGACAACACGAGCGACCCGCCCGACGAGGGCGATTGTCCCTCGAGCAATCCGGCTTGCATCGGGGCGCGGGGCGTGCAGGTTCTGATCGTTAACAGCAACTTCACGATCGGCAACGAGACCAGCGCGCCGCAGAACCGCATCCTTGACCGCTACCAGACGACCGACAACGTCAACTGGCAGAAGGGCTCGCACCGTGTTCGCTTCGGCGGCGAATGGGAGCACAACTACGGCAAGGGTAGTTGGGACTTCTTCAACCCGGCGATCATGGTGCTGCACGACCCAAGGGACGTGCTCGCGGTGAACGGCGCAGTGAACGCGTTCCTCCCGGCGCCGCTTCGACCGATCTTCACAATACCGCTGCCGGCTCAGTTCATCGCAGGCAGTGGGACGCTCACGCTGAGCGACATTCTGCAGCTTCCGATAGCCGCCGGCGCCGTGGGGGTAGGCGACAAGGTACAGCCGCCGACCTTCAACCAGAGCATCGCACGTCAGGGCAATCGCTACCGATTTTACGCCCAGGACTCCTGGCAGATTCGAAGAGGGTTTACGTTCTCGTTCGGGGCATCCTATCTCTACGAGACCAACCTCTTGAATCACGACCTGGCCAAGCCCGAGCTGCTGCGGCCGCTATTGGGTAATCTTGGCAAGGCGCCCAAGGACAGCAACAACATCGCGCCCTCGTTGGGTTTCGCCTGGGACGTCAAGAACGACGGCAAGACCGTTATCCGAGGCGGCGCGGGCATGTACTACGAGACAGTGCTGTTTGTGACTCGCTTGCTCGAGCGTCCGCTGGTCGGGCCGGCCGGCGACGGACGGTTGTCGATACCGACGGCGTTCTTCAGGAATACGATCGTCTATCCCGGCCCGGTGCCGCTGCCGCCCGCGCTGGCCTTCCTCAACCTGGTCAATCCTCCGGTTGGGGCCGGTATCGATTTCAGGACCATACCGACCAAATTCACTGGGCAGAACCTGCTGGATCACCTGGCGGTTCAGGTACCCGCGCTTCAAGCGGCGCTGAGAGCCGGCGCTGGACGGGGCTTGACCAGCATAGACTTCGTCAAGTCAGCCGCGCTTCCGGCTACGTTGCTTGATAGTAATCTGGAATCTCCCTACTCCGTGCAATTCACCTTCGGGTTCCAGCGGCAGTTGCCTGGGAACATGGCGCTTTCGGCCGACTTTGTGCTGCGCAATCGCGTGCACGTGACGTCGGGATTCGGAAACGCGATCGACCTGAATCTCTTCAATCGCCCGGCCGCTCGCGGCGGTCCAGTCATCCCTAAGTGCGTTGGGGCACAAGCCGGCGATCCAACCGCCAAGTGCTCGAATGGACCGATACAGGTCTTCCAGAGCATAGACCGCAACTCGTACAAGGCGCTGCTCGTGAAAGTGGACAAGCGGTTCTCGAATCGCTACCAGTTCACGGCGTCCTACGCCTTGTCGAGCCTCAGGGGCTACTTCATCACCGAGAACCTCGCCGATTGGTTCGCGAATCCGGGGCCGCTCGGAGGTGACTCTCGGCACCGTTTGACGTTCAGCGGCATTGTGAACCTGCCGTGGGACATGCAGGCTTCGTTGATCGCGATCTACGCGAGCCGCGGGCCGTTCAACGCTCGCGTGCGCGGGACGGTCGATGTCAACGGAGACGGGATCGGCGGCGATACGCTGCCGGGGTTGAAGATCAACGAGCTCGGCCGCAGCGTGAGCCGCGAAGACTTGTTCCAACTCGTCACGCAGTTCAACGACAGGTTCGCGACTCCTAGCGGGGGCGCAATCGCGCCGCTGGTGTTGCCGGCCAAATTCGAGTTCGGCGACGACTTCCACTCCCACGACATCCGCCTCACCAAGACGTTCAGAGTCAAGGAGCGGGTGTCGATCCAGGCACTGTTCGAGGTGTTCAACCTGCTCAACATATCGAACCTGGCGGGCTACGGCACTACGGTCAACTCTAACTTCGGGCAGCCGACGGTGAGAGTCGGCCAAGCCTTCGGTACCGGCGGGCCCCGAGCTATTCAGCTTGGCGGACGCGTAACCTTCTAATAAAGGATTGGCGAGTGACGGGTCGGCGGACCTCGTCACTCGCCACCCCTCAAAACTTCTGTTAACCAGTGGACGCGACCACGAGCGGGCGCGGGGCTGTATATCCGCTCGCGGCTCCTCTCGGCGTCGCGTCACAGTTTTTTGAAAGGACCGAATTATGTGGATTCGAAAGTGCTACCTGGATGATCAGTCCGACATTCAGTCACCCATACCGAACAGGATTTCATCAAATGAAGAGTTCATCCCGCCGCCGCAGTCGGCGAAGGAACGCGAGGTCGAAAACCGCCTTCGCGAACTGGCGAATAAGAACGCAAAACTGCTCGGCGTATCCCGGCGGCGATTCCTTCAAAGCTCGTGCGGGATGGCGGCGGCGATGCTCTGCTTCAACGAAGTATTCGGTAAGACCTACGAGGTCGAGCCGGTCGAGGCCCTCGACCCGGCAGCCTTCGAGGAGCACTGGCCGAAGACCGATTTCATCTTCGACAATCAAACCCATCACATCGACGTTGAATCCGGGTGGTTCGAAAAGACCGAGTCCGGCCGCGAAGCCGCCGCGTTCCTGCGCCGCTTCCGTCCGGGCGAGAAGACGACTGCCGCCAGCCTTGAGGCCCTCAACGAAGGGCACTACGTCAAGGAACTCTTCTTCGACTCCGACACCGTGATGTCGATCATCAGCGGCGTGCCGAGTCGCATGTGGAACGAGAATATTCTGCCGCCCGACAAGATGGTCAAGACCAGAAACGACGTGAACGGCTGGGCCGGCTCGCAGCGAATGCTGTCACACGGGCTGCTGCGTCCGAACCTCGGCCCCGCGGATTTCGACGAGATGGAACGGCAGGTCAAGGTCCTCAAGATCAACTCATGGAAGATGTACCCCGGAGCTGAAATGGGCGACAAGGGCTGGTGGCTCGATGACGAGAAAGTCGCCTACCCCGTCTGGGAGAAGAGCCGCAAGCTCGGCGTCAGGAACCTGTGCATACATAAAGGACTGCCGCTTGGCCTGTTCAACGAAGAGCACTGCCACCCGCGCGACGTTGAAAAGGCGGCGAAGGACTTCCCGGACTTCAACTTCATCATCTATCACTCGGGCTGGCATCCGACGGCTCGCGTGAAAGAGGGCACCGCCGCCAATCCGCAGTACATTCCGTGGATTTCGGACCTGATCGACATCGTCAAGCGCAACAAGTTCAAGAACGTGTTCTTCGAGTTGGGTTCAACGTGGAACGGAACTTCGAGCGGACGACCCGAAGTTGCGATGCACCTCTTCGGCCAGTTGCTCAACATCCCCGGCGTCGAAGACCAGATCATCTGGGGGACGGATTCGATCTGGGGAGGCAGCCCGCAGAGCCAGATCGAGCGCTTCCGCCGCTTCCAGATTCGCGACGACATCGCCGAGAAGTTCGGATACAGGAAGCTCACGCCGGAAATCAAGGCCAAGGTATTCGGCTTGAACGCGGCGCGAATCTACAAGATCGACGTGAAGGCCAAGCGCAACGCGATCAAGACCGACAAGATCGCCCAGGCGCGCGAGCAGTACCTGCAAGACCCGAGGCCGAGCAACACGCAATTCGGCTGGGTGTGGCAGAGTCACGGCCGCCGCGCGTAGCGCAACGCCCGAGGTCGTAGGATGGAACGAGCGTGGGGCGCGCCTTGGCGGCGGGCCCCACGCGCTAGCGCCCAACCGAACCCGAGGTCTCAGGCATGTTTCAGACTCGGGATTTGACATGTAAATTGTCTAGGTTTTGAGATCTGAGACATCCGAGACCTGAAATCACATTCTGGTGCTTGTCTATCCGTTCCACTTACTCCGACAAATGAGGTATCCCGTGAACGTCAATAAGCTTCGACTCCTTTTGCCGCTCGCTATCATTGTATCCCACGGCGCACTCTTTCCCGTCGCGCCGCAGCAGTCAGCTCCTTCCACCGCAACGACGCCCGTAGAACAGATGGTCGCGATGCGCGATGGCGTCAAGCTCGCCACCAGCATTTACCTGCCCGAAGGCAACGGACCGTGGCCCGTCGTCCTGGTCCGCACCCCTTACGGCAAGAGCACGCAGTCAGGTGGTTTTGCGGGGTGGAACAAGCGCGGCTTCGCGCTGGTCGTTCAAGACTGCCGCGGGACGTTCAAGAGCGAGGGCGAGTACCGGCCCTTCATGAACGATCACCTCGACGGCTACGACACTATTGAGTGGATCGCGAAACAGCAGTGGTCGAACGGCAAGATTGGAATGTACGGCGGCTCGGCCATGGGGATTACGGCGAACCTCGCGTCGATGATGAATCCGCCCCATCTAGTCGCGACCTTCGTGCTGGTCGCGCGATCGAGCATCTATCACCAATCGTCGTTCATCGGCGGCGTGTTTCGAAAGGAGTTGAACGAACCGTGGCTCAAGCGCATGAAAGCCGACTGGGTGCTGGCCGAGACATTCAAGCACAACGTCTATGACGGTTTCTTCGACCTCGCCGAGATGCCCAAGCACTGGCATGAGGTTCACGTACCCTCATACAACTACGGCGGCTGGTACGATATCTTCTCGCAAGGCAACATCGACAACTTCGTGGGATTGCAATCACGCGGCGGCGGCATCGCAGCGGGCCATCAGAAACTCATCATGGGGCCATGGGGTCACGGCAGCATCGACGAGGTCAAGTATCCGCCGAACTCCGGGGTGAATCCGACGGAAGAAGCGATGCGGTGGTTTGACTACTGGCTCAACGGAAAAGATAACGGGATCATGGACGAGCCGCCTGTGCGGTACTACGTGATGGGCGACGTGACCGACCTCAAGGCTCCGGGCAACGAATGGCGGACCGCGATCGGATGGCCCGTGCCATCGAGGACTACACCGTATTTTCTCGACGCCGGCGGAAAGCTGAGCGAGAAGCTCCCGAAGGAGCAGGAGAGCAAGGAGAGCTACGCGTACGACCCCAAGAACCCCGTGCCTACGATTGGCGGCCAGAACCTCTTCGCCAAGAAAGGCCCGATGGACCAGCGAGCCGTCGGCGACCGCAAAGACATTCTGAAGTTCGCAACCGAGCCGCTCGCCTCTCCGGTTGAAATCACCGGCCGAGTCACCGTCGAGTTGTGGGCCGAGTCCGACGCGCCCGATTCGGATTTCATGGCCAAACTCGTCGACGTTTATCCCGACGGCACGGAACGGCTCGTGCTCGATTCGGCCGTGCGGGCGCGGTTCCGCGAGGGATTCGATGGCGAAGCCTTTATGAAGAAAGGCGAGGTCTACAAGTTTACGATCGATCTATGGTCGACGAGCCTGATCTTCAACAAGGGCCACCGCATCGCCATTCACGTGACCAGCTCGAACGACCCGCGATTCGACCCGAACCCGAACACCGGAAAGCCGATGCGCGCCGACAACGAGACTCGGGCGGCGATCAACTCCATACACCACGACCGCGCGCACCCCTCGCGCGCTCTGCTGCCGGTCGTGCCAGTCTATAACGGAAAGCGGCCCTGACGACTATCTCCTCTTTCTCAACTCGTCCACGACCGTCTTGGCCTCGCGTTGGATGATGTAGGCAAGGCTCGCTTCTCTCTCGTCCTCCTTGGCGCTGGCTGAAGACGCCAGTTGCGGAGTTGCGCTTCCAACGGGGAAAAGTCTGAATTCGGAGCGAGCTTCGTACCTCTCCTTCAGCACGCCCGACGCCCTGCCCAGCAGCCCTCCCACTTTTCCACCAGGCGCCGATTTCTTCAGTTCGGCGATGTCGGTGTAGAGGATGTAATCGCAGTCTTTTTGTCTCGCCTCGGCTTCGATGTCGGGTATGGCCCGCGAATCGAGCGGCACGGCGTCTATCCTCGAGCTTCGGATGTCGCCGATCAACTGGTCGCGAAGGAGTGCCGTTTCAACCGGGCCGTCGGTCTTGTTGGAGACGGCCACGACGCCGACGCGAATCACGCCGGGCTGCTTCTTCTCAATTGGGCGAGAAACTGCTTCCTCCCGGGGCTCTGTCGCCGCGCGTCTTCCGGCGAGGATGGACTCGACCGAGGGCATCCCGGCCAACTCCTCAAAGCTGTTAACCTCACGGTAGCCGGCCGGCGGCTCGAACAGTGCTGCATCAAGCGTCGTAGTCGATAACTCGACGACTTCGGTCGTCGTCGTGAACGCGCGGCCGTCGTCACCGTACATCGTGGTTGTCACGACCAGCGGATAACCCATTCTGCCCGCGCCGGCTCGTTTGAAGCGCACCTCGTCCTGACATTCGGGCTTCGCGTGCGTCGTCGGCATGCGAGGAATGACCGGCTTCTCCCAGGAGCACTCGATTCCGTACTGAAGGTCGATGTACCAGCCGTCGGTATCCATGCGCAACTTCGTTGGATTACAAGCGTCCGGGGACGACTCGACGGACATCGACGTCTTGATGTGACGCGCAGTGAAACCGAACATCTGCTTGCGTTCACCGGTGTCGGTTGTGGTCGTCGTGTAGGTGACCACTCCTCCGCGCCGGGTTCGCGCCGGCTGATCCGGTTTGGGTGCAGCTTGCTCGCCGGGCGGGGTCGGAGACGCCTCGTCATCGAGAGGCGTGATCATGTACGTCTTGCCGTTGTCGTTGATCTGAATCGTCCGCTTCAGGTCGCACTGAAGTATCGAGACGATTCCGACGCCCGCATCGGTGCGCTGGCGCGCGCCCTTGATGTAGGTCGTGCCTTGCGATGAATGACCGGCAACGGTGTTCCTGGTGGTGATCTTGATGTCGGCCGAGGCCGCCGTAATCGCTGAGAGCGAAACAATGATAGCGTTTATGAGACTCAAACGGTTGATCTTCATGATTGGTTCCCTTCCACAAGAGAAGTGTCTCGTTTCGCCGCGACCTCAATACGGGCACGAAATCCGAGCCTAAGCATCGAAACTCGCCTCCCGTACACTCATCGAGCGACCGCGACGCGCGCGTGTTGGCGCCTTACTTGAAACGCCCAGATTATGATGAGCTTCTGCGTAGTCGCCCTTCAGCCGGACTGCCTCACGCAATGCGGTGAGGGCCTCGGTGTACTTCTTGGTCTCCGCGTGCACCCAGCCGAGTTGGTAGTAGGCCTCCGGATAATCCGGCCGTAGCCGGATTGCCTCCTTGAAAGCGGCGACGGCCTCGTCGTACTGCTTGGACTTGATGAACGCGTCGCCCCTCTCTTTGTAGGTTTCAGCCTGCGGTCGCGATGACGCCCCGGCGAACGCGCGCACCGATTTGGCAGTGAACGCGTCGGTCTGATGGCCGAAGCAAACGAACTGGGTGAATCCGGCGACGACGAGGAGGCTCGCCCCAACCGAACACGAGAGCAAACGCCGCCCGGCCATACTCGAAGCCTCACAGAGAAGGAGGAGGGTGGTACCCGCGGCTGGATTCGAACCAGCGGCCTTTGGTTCCGGAGACCAACGCTCTAATCCACTGAGCTACGCGGGCACATTCGGAGTTGCGCGCGGCCACGCTCGTGAGATCGGCTCCGGTACCGTTCTCCATTAGTATGAGCGGACCTTCAACGCTGTGAAAGAATACAGAGTGTCGAGAGCGTATGTCAATTTTGATGACGCCTTAGCGCTGTCGTGCGAAGAAGACACTACATTGCCTCGATGAGCCGCGTCGACAACTGGGGCAAGGTCTTTGTCTTTGACGTGGGCAGGCCGGCCGCACCGACTCAGTTTGTGCTTGAAGACAGTCGTCCTAACCCTCATAATCTCCACACAAGAGGAATGTATGAGCGACAAGATCACAAAGGACACTCCGGACAGCCGCAGCTTTGAGGAACGCGTGTTCGCGCGATTCGACGCACTCGACGCCCGGCTTGATGGATTCGACGCACGGCTCGATGGATTCGGCGCACGGCTCGATGACTTCAATGAGCGCCTCCGAGTACTCGAGGTCCAAGCCGAACAGCGCGGGTTGGATACCAAACCGATCTGGGAACGCGCTCTGGCCGAGATACTCGAACTGAGAGGGCTTTTGATGGATCTCGCCGCGCGAGTCGGTGAACTGGCAGATGGCCTTACTGGCGTTAAGAAGCAGCTTTCCAACGTCGAGCGCAAACTTGATGTCTTGAGTCGCGACATAATCCAGGTGAGGGCCGATCAAGTCGACCTCGATCGACGCGTCGAAAGACTCGAGCCCAAAACAACGCAGTAGCGCACTCGGGTCCTGATTTGATATTCTCGCCCTCCCGCAGTCTCCAGTGGAAAACCGACTGCCCATGCATCGAAACCACTTCACTCAGCTTCTCCCAACACGGCTATGAAATACGTACGCGCCGCCCTTTGCCTCCTCCTTGTGCTCTTGTCACTTTCACCTGCTCCGGCGCAGTCGCCGGCCTATGACCTGATCATCCGCAACGGGCGAATAATCGACGGCACGGGGAATCCGTGGTTCCGCGGCGACATCGCCGTCCAGGGCGATCGCGTCGTCGCGATCGGAAATCTCGCCGGGGCAACCGCGCGGCGCGTGATCGACGCGAAGGGGCTGATCGTCGCGCCCGGCCTCATCGACATTCACACTCACGCTCGTCGCGGAATCTTCGACGTACCGACCGCAGAGAACTACGTGCGCCAGGGAGCGACTACGCTGATCGAAGGAAATGACGGCAGCTCTCCATTGCCGCTCAAGCCGTTCTTCGAGCGAGTCGCGAGCAAACAAATCTCAGTCAACTTCGGAATGTTCGTCGGACAGGGAACGATTCGCGAACGCGTCATAGGAAACGTCAACCGTAAAGCCACGCCCGAAGAGATCGACAAGATGAAGGAACTTGTGCGCGGCGCCATGCAGGACGGCGCGTTGGGGCTGAGCACCGGGCTTTACTACGTTCCGGGCAACTTCACGCCGACTGAAGAAGTGATCGAGCTGGCGAAGGTCGCCGGCCAGTTGGGCGGAATGCACATCTCGCACATGCGCGACGAAGCGTCGGGCGTGCTAGATAGCGTCGCCGAGACGATCAAGATCGGGGAACTGGGCGGCTTGCCGACTCAAGTCACGCACCACAAGATCATCGGAACCGGCAACTGGGGCCGCAGCGCCGACACGCTCCGTATGATTCGCGAGGCGCGGGCTCGCGGCGTGGACGTGAGCCTCGATCAGTATCCCTACACCGCGTCGAGCACTGGTCTTGCGGCGCTGCTTCCGCAGTGGGCCCAGGAAGGCCGGCAGGCGGACATCGTCAAGCGGCTTGCGGATACGGCGACGCGCGCCCGAATCAAAGCAGCCGTCATCGACAACATTAGGTTCAATCGCGGCGGCGGCGATCCAAAGAACGTTGTCGTCGCGCGTTGCGCGTGGGACCGCAGCCTCGAAGGCAAGAGCCTCGCCCAGATCACCCGCGAGCGCGGCCGGTCGTCATCCATCGAGGACGCCGCCGAAACGGCGATGGAGCTGATTGAAAGAGGCGGTGGTTCGGGTGTCTTTCACGCGATCAACGAAGGCGACGTGCTGGCGATCATGAAAGATCCGATGACTATGATCGGCTCGGACGGCGAGATACCGGTCTTCGGCCAAGGCGCGCCGCACCCGCGCAGCTACGGGACGTTTGCGCGCGTGCTCGGAGTCTACGTGCGCGAGAAACAAGCACTGATGCTCGAAGACGCAATTCGCAAGATGACTTCCCTGCCCGCCGCACGTCTCGGTTTGCATGATCGCGGATTGCTGCGCCCGCAGATGAAGGCCGACATCGTGATCTTCGATCCGGACCGCGTGCGGGACCGGGCGACCTTCGAGCAGCCGCACCAGTACGCCGAGGGATTCACTTACGTTATCGTCAACGGCACTCTGATCCTCGACGAAGGAAAGATCACCGAAGCGCGGCCCGGCCGAGTGTTGGCAGGCCAAGGCGCCACAAATCCAAAGTAGTGCGAACCTACCGCAGTAGCGGCTTGGGGTGTGGCAACGGGGAATGGGCTTCACGGACTGTGAGTAACCACCTCTGGAGCAATAGATGAACGGACGGACTGCTCCGTCATTTGGCGCGTTACTATTCGCGGCGGCCTTCTTTTCAGCGTCGATAGCATCTGCCGCTCTCCAGAGCGGGCCGGTCGTCTCAACGCTGGAACAGGTTAAGGAAGATTTCAATTCGGTTCCCTGCAAAAACTCCCAACGTCAGAGCGCGGCCGTGGCACTTTTCGAGAAGATGGGTGCTGCCCCTTCCGAAATCTCGGTCGAGCGGTTCAAGGGCGTTGAGAATATTGTCGTGCGGAAGCCTGGTACCTCAGACGGCATCATCGTCGTCGGGGCGCATTACGATAAGGTTGTCGATGGCTGCGGCGCGATAGACAACTGGAGCGGAGTGGTTGCGGTCGCCCACCTGCTTAGAACCGTCAACCCGTATCCCCTTAAAAAGACGGTCTATTTCGTGGGCTTCGGAAAAGAGGAGGAAGGGCTGATCGGCTCGAGAGCAATGGTTGGCGCAATCAAGAAAGAACAGGTGGCAAACTACTGCGCTATGATCAACATCGACAGCCTCGGGCTAGGCCAAGCTCAGGTGGCGAGGAATATGTCGAACAGGAAACTGCTTGAGCTCGCGGCCGAAATCGCGGCGCAGTTAAAGCTGCCCTTTGGCCATGCTGCCATCGAAACAGCGGATTCCGACTCCTCGCCTTTCCTTGACAAGAAGATCCCCGCGCTCACTATACACGGACTGACTAATGATTGGCCGGCTGTGCTTCACACCTACAAGGACGGCGCTGAGCGGGTCAATCCAATCAGCGTGTATCTGGGCTATCGGCTCGCGTTGTCGCTGCTCTTGCGAATCGACGATCTGCCTTGCAACGCATTCAGATAAACGCCGACGGACTGACTCCTTACAAGCTCACTTAAATCGGCGCGTCGGCGAGCAGGTGCGCCTTCGGGGAACAAACCCGAGCGTGCCTCTTTCCACAGCGAGGTCGTTCGCTTTGCCGTCGCCCGCGACGCGTCGCCGTCTGACTGATCGTCATCCCTCTCAGCGAACGCCCTCGCGGCTTCTTCTTTCCACTCTTCAAGCGAGCCGCCCGGAGACAGGTAGCCGAGGAAGTCGGAATGTCGTCACACAGAACAACCTCTTTGCCATCGGACACAACGCCGACTATCCGGGCCGCCGCCGCGCCTGATCCATCGCCAACGAGTGCCCAGCCTATCAGTTGATCGACCCACGGTTCGCCGTTCTCTTCGTCGAAGAACACCGCCAGGTGTCCCGACGTAGCAACGATCTGCCGTATCTCTCGCACAGTCGGAGCTCCATCCGCTGGCGTCGCCGATGAGGACATGACAACCGCCATCAAGGGGACTCTGAACTCCGGCGAGGATATCGCATCCCGGCGCGCCCCGCCAGTGAGAATCACCGACCGACCGACCAACACATCGCAATGCGCGCGGCGGGCCGTGTTCATCACCGGGGTCGTGTTATAGAATCCCCTCACATAGGAGATCAAAGTAAGTGGTACAGTCACGTCCGTCCATGAGTGGAAGAGTCTGCTTAGTCACGGGGGCCGGCTCGGGAATCGGGAAGCCAACGGCGATCGAGCTTGCGAAGGCGGGTGCTACGGTGGTCATCGTGTGCCGCAGCCGCGAGCGAGGCGAAGCGGCGCGCCGCGATATCAGCCGGAAGAGCAGGAACGACGCGGTTGAGCTGATGGTCGCGGATTTGTCCTCGCAGCGTGAAATCCGAAGGCTCGCGGCGGAATTCGAGGATAAGCACGATCGGCTCGACGTCCTGGTCAACAACGCGGCAGTAATGCTCAAACACCGATCGGTGACAACCGATGGAATCGAAACGACGTTCGCGGTTAATCACCTCGCCTATTTCTTGCTCACGAATCTCCTCTTGCCGTCGCTCGAGCGCAGCGGGCCGGCTCGCGTCGTCAACGTAGCCTCGACCGCGCACCATTCTGGGAGGATCGATTTCGATGATCTGCAAAACGAACGCGGCTACTCGATGATGGGATCATACAGCGGGTCTAAGCTGGCCAACATCCTGTTCACTTACGAACTGGCGCGCCGGCTCGAAGGCACGGGCGTAACGGCGAACTGCTTGCACCCCGGTGTTGTTGCCACGAGTTTGTTTCGCGAGCTTCCCAAGCTGATTCTGGCGCCCGCCAAGTTGTTCTTCATCAGCCCGGAAAAGGGCGCCGAGACTTCCGTCTACCTGGCGATGTCGCCCGAGGTCGAGGGCATTACGGGAAAGTACTTCATCAAGAGGCGCGAGGCCCGCTCGTCACCCGCGTCCTATGACGACGAAGTTGCGCGGCGGCTTTGGCAGGTCAGCGCCAGCCTCACCGAAGTCACCGAGCATTAGATTTGGCGTCAATCGTTGCTCGAAGCGCCGAGGTTCCATGCGTGTTCGTCCCCCGCTTCTCGAGCCGCGGGCACCGCCTCGCCCTTCTCCTCCATCGCCTCGTCCCTGACGCGATGCTCGTAGGCCGCGCGGATGAATGATGCGAACAGCGGATGCGGGTCGAGCGGTTTCGACTTGAACTCGGGATGAAATTGGCAGCCCAGGAACCAGGGGTGATCCGGCAGCTCGATCATCTCTACGAATTTACCATCAGGCGATTTGCCGGAGAACACGAGGCCCCGCCCGCCAAGCTCGTCTTCGTAGCGCGGATTGAATTCGTATCGATGGCGGTGACGCTCGCTGATGTTCTCCTCCTTGTAGATCCTCTCGGCGAGCGATCCCTCCTTAAGCCTGCACGGATAAGCCCCGAGCCGCATCGTTCCGCCCATCGCCTCGACTCCGATGAGGTCGCGCAGCTTGAAGATGATCCGGTGCGGCGGGTCGGCATCAAACTCGGTCGAATCCGCGCCTTCGAGCCCGCAGACGTTCCGCGCGAACTCGATCGCCGCGCACTGCATGCCCAGACATATCCCGAAGAACGGCGTCAACTCGCGCCTCGCGTAGCCGATGGCGCGAACCATCCCTGAGATTCCCCGCTTGCCGAAGCCGCCCGGCACCAGTATCGCGTCGAAGTCACGCAGCCGCTCTTCCCAGTTCGGATCGTCCGTCAATTCTTCCGACTCGACCCATCGAATCTGCACTCGAAGTCGATTGGCGACGCCGCCGTGCACGAGCGCTTCGTTGAGGCTCTTGTAAGAGTCCTCCAGTTCGACGTACTTGCCGACGATTCCAATTGTCACCGCCCCGTCGGGGTTTTTGATCGTGTCGACAAGATCGGTCCACCTGCGCAGGTCACGCTCACCCGCGACCAGGCCGAGCTTCTTCACAATTGCGTCGTCGAGTCCTTGATGAGCGAACATCAGCGGGACTTCGTAGATGGTCTCGACGTCCTGAGCGGTGATCACTTCGTCCTCGCGGACGTTGCAGAACAGCGCGATTTTGGCCTTCATCTCGTGCGGCAGCGGGCGGTCGCAACGGCACAACAACAGATCGGGCTGAATACCGATCTCGCGCAGCTCCTTGACCGAATGCTGAGTCGGTTTGGTCTTCAGCTCACCCGACGCGGCGATGAAGGGCACCAGCGTCAGATGAATGAACACCGCGTTGCCGCGTCCCACCTCATTGCCCATTTGCCGGATGGCTTCGAGGAACGGCAGCGATTCGATGTCGCCGACGGTCCCGCCGACTTCGACGATGACTACGTCGTTGGAGCCGGCGACCGCGCGGATCGCGTCTTTAATCTCGTTGGTGATGTGCGGAATGACCTGAATCGTCTTTCCGAGATAATCGCCGCGCCGTTCCTTGTTTATGACCGCTTGATAAATCCGGCCGGTCGTCCAGTTGTTTGCCTGGGTGAGGGTCGCGTGAGTGAAGCGCTCGTAGTGACCCAGATCGAGGTCGGTTTCGGCGCCATCGTCGGTGACGAATACTTCGCCGTGTTGAAAGGGCGACATCGTCCCCGGATCGACGTTGATGTAAGGATCGAGCTTCTGAAGCGTAACCCTGAGGCCGCGCGCTTCGAGCAGACAGCCGATGGACGCCGCGGCCAGCCCCTTGCCGAGACTCGAAACAACCCCGCCCGTCACGAAGATGTACCTTGTCATGATCCTTTCTCCTCGATTAACCGTTTTACTCGCTCGTAATCCTGCAAGGTGTCGACTCCGATTGAACGATGCTCGACCTTTACGACGCGAATCCTGTATCCGTTCTCCAGCACCCGAAGCTGTTCGAGCGCTTCGAGCCGTTCGAGCGGCGAGGGCTCCATTCGAGCGAACTTCTGCAAGAAAGAACTGCGATATGCGTATAGTCCCGAATGCTTGCGATAGTTTGCGAGCAACCGGCTATCGGCCAACAACGCCTCCTCCGTGGTCATCCCAGCGGCCGCCCTGAGATGCGGTATCGGCGAACGCGAAAAATAGAGCGCGTAGCCTCGCCCATCCGTCACGACCTTCACGACGCTCGGGTTAAAGACGTCATCAACCGAGGTCATCGGCTCGGATGTTGTGCTGACATCGGCTTCTCGGTCATCAAGCAGAGATTGAATGGCGGCATCGATTGTTGACGGCTCGATCAACGGCTCGTCTCCTTGAACATTGACGATCAGGTCGGAGTCGAGAGTCGCGGCGACTTCAGCTACGCGGTCGGTCCCCGAGAGGGCATAGGGCGAGGTGAGTCTCGCTTCGCCGCCGCGGCAGCTCACGGCTTCGGCTATGCGCTGGTCGTCGGTCGCGACGATGACGCGCGACACCAATCGAGCCAGCAGAGCGCGTTCCATCGTGTAGGCTATCATCGGAATTCCAGCCAGGGGGAGGAGGGGTTTCCCCGGCAATCTCGTCGAGCTGTACCGAGCAGGGATGATTGCTACTGTGTCTCCCTTCACGGGCTTTCAGGGTATCCGAACGAGATTCGGTTGTCAAATTGTGGTTGGATGGCTGTCGTTGGATGGCAGAATCTGATTGCATCCGGGTTGCACGCGTTGTGCGGGGATTGGCTTGGGACTAGAATAGGCGTGCGAGACTCCCACAGGACCAGGAAGGAGCATGCGCCATGGCCGGCTCGATCGTCTTCGTCGGGGTCGCTCCTCACCCGCCTCTGCTCGTTCCCGAGGTGGGCGGAAGCCGAATAGCGCGGGTCCGTGACTCGCAACGCGCGCTCACCGATTTCTCCCGGCGGCTCGTTGAGAGCAACCCTGAAACCGTCGTACTGATTTCACCGCACTCGCCTCTCGATGCCAATGCGTTCACCGCTCGAGCAACCAGGAAGCTGAAGGGCGACTTCGCGGAATTCTACGCGCCGGGCGTTCGGCTTGAGTTCGCAAACGACCTCGAATTGCTCGCGGAGTTGGAACGCCAATGCGCAGAGGCGGGTCTCAAGATGCACACACTTGAAGGCGAACACGACCTGGACCACGGCGCGCTTGTCCCGTTGTACTACCTTCGAGATGCGGGGTGGGCCGGCACGATTGTCGTGCTGGGATTCTCGTTTCAGTCAATCGAGATCCACGTCGCCTTCGGCGAAGCGATCCGGCAGGCGGCTGCGCGACTCAATCGCCGGATTGCCGTAGTCGCAAGCGGCGACCTCAGCCATCGGCTCATCGTTGGCGGACCGTACGAATTCGAGCCCACGGCTCATGTCTTCGATGAACAGGTGGTGTCTGCGATAACTCGCGGCGACGCTCGCGGCGTGCTTGAGGTTGATCCGGGCCTGAGAACGCGAGCCGGTGAATGCGGGTATCGCTCTATAGTCGTCGCGATCGGGGCCGCAGGCTCTTCGTTGCGCGACCATCAAGTCCTGAGCTACGAGGGCCCATTCGGAGTCGGGTACATGGTCGCCGTGCTTTATGACGCGAACCAGTCATCGTGAGAATACCGTGCATACCGCGCTTGACAACACCCCTCCGCATGAACTGGCCCGGCTGGTCATAGAAGCCTTCGTACTCGAACGGAGAACCATTGAGCCGCCGCGCCGGCCGCAGGGTGTACTCGCGGGCCGCGCCGGTGTCTTCGTCAGCCTGCACATCTATGACGGCGACTTGAGGGGTTGTATCGGCACGCTCCTGCCGGTCCGCGCGACCGTTGCGGAAGAAGTGATTCACAATGCGATCAGCGCGGCCGTCGACGACCCGCGATTCTCGCCTGTGTCACCCGACGAGCTGCAGTATCTGAAATACGGCGTGGACGTGCTGTCGCCGCCCGAGCTCATCAGCGGACCCGAAGACCTGGACCCGGCTCTCTACGGCGTGGCCATCAAAAAGCACGACGGGAGCCGCCGAGGATTGCTGCTGCCGGCAATCCCGGGAATCGAAACCGTCGAAGAGCAGTGGCGGACCGTTCATCTCAAAGCCAACATCAGACTCGGCGCGGCGGTACAGGTTGAACGGTTCACGGTGACGAGATTCGGTAAGTGAACAGAAGGCAGGTGGCGGTTGAGCCGGGGCAGATCACCAGGGCAGCGGGTAAAGTATCCAAGAGAGCACGAGACCGATTCCCATGAATGACCCGAATATCTTCAGCCCGTGAAGAACCCGCTCGCGCGAGGTAGCCGGTTTCGATTCGATCGCAGACAACACTATCGCCGTCACGCTTGCGTAAAGGGCCATCATTAACACGTGCATCAGCGTTTCCTCCCCGCGCCGATATCGAACGCGTCGTGGATCACAAGATAGTTCAACAGGCCCGCCAGGAACGTAAACGTGTTGCCGTAGTCATAAGTCGCCGCTTCCGGATGCGGCGTCGTCCCAATTCCGAGCGCGTACGACACCAGGTAGCAGAGTCCCGACCCGATCTGAGCAAAGAACCAGAGTAACGAAAGAAGATCGAAGTGGAGCTTTGAATCCGGTTCGGCGACGACCGGCCAAAACAGCCGGCCATTCAAGATGAGACCGAACACAAAGGACCCGCCTATCAACGTCAGGAAGAGCACCGCGCGCCGGTACTTCCCAAGCACCAGATGACCCGCGCCCGGTACCAGCCAGGACAACACGACTGCGGCTGCTCGGATCGCCACCGGGAATGGACGGGGTGAATCCAAGCTCAAGTCCGGCTCGATGTAAAGCGCTTCTGCCTTGTCACCCACTCCGTCTTTGCTCTGCAACAGGGGCTCCTTTGGAGATGATTAGTCGAACAATATTAAGTTTGGCGAAATACACTGTCAAGCATGCGTCTTTCGCAACCGCATGCGTCCTTCGCAACATCGAGGCGAGAATCCGTCGTCTCCTGGCTCCGCGTTGTCGCTTGCCGGCAAGGACCGCAACCCAACACCGGAATTCTCATTCCGGTGTTGGCGCGGTCTTGGCGTTCTTGGAGTCTTGGCGGTTGTCCCACGAGCAACGCACTGACACAACCTACACGGGCACGCTCACAGCACGGCGGTTTCCTCCAAGAGCTTCCCGGCCGCGAAGCGCTCGACTCCCAGCGGGCTCGCGTCGAATAGTTGTGACTTCCCGTGCAGCACTAACTCCGACACGAGCTTGCCCGTCGCAGGCGAGTGCATCACTCCGTGCCCGCTGAAGCCGTTCGCCAGGTACAGCCCCTCGACTCCCGGCGCCGCGCCGATGATCGCGTGATGGTCCGGCGTAACTTCGTACAACCCGGCCCAACATCTACGCGGATTCACCGCCGCGTTAACCAGACACGGAACGCGATCGACCGCCCGCGTTAGGACCTTCTCGATGAACTCGCGGTCGAAGTCCGTGTTATAGCCCGTCGTCTCATTCGGATCGGGCCACAACAACATGATCCCCGCACCCTCGCGGCGAAAGTGAAAGCCGGTCGACATGTCGATCACCATCGGCAGCCGCTGAGCCAAACCGTCAAACGGCTCGGTGTTGACGATCTGGCGTTTCAGCGGGACAACAGGCAAGTCAATGCCGGCCAGTCGCGCAATCTCGGCCGCCCACGCTCCGGCGGCGTTCACGACTGCGCGAGTGGCAACTCGGCCGCGTGAGGTGATCACTCCCGACACGCGGCCGCTCTCGACCTCCAATCCGGTCACCGCCGCGTTCAACCACAACCTGACACCGCGCTCGCGAGCCCGCGCCGTGAACCCAGTCATCACGCTGTACGGATCGACAAATCCGTCGGTCGGGCAGAAACTGCCTCCAATCACGTCGTCCGATCTAAGCTGCGGAACCATCTCCCGTACCTCGGCCGCCGAGATGATCCGCGCGCCTTCGAGCCCGAGCGCCGCCTGCTGCGCGTGATTGGCCTTCAGGTAATCGAGATGCCGTTCAGTCGTCGCGACGAACAAGTAGCCGTGAGGCTTGTAGCCCGCCGTGTGGCCGGTCTCGTCCTCGAATCGCGCGAAGAACGGGATCGAGTAGAGCGACATCTGAATGTTGATAGGCGTCGCAAACTGCGCGCGCACCCCTCCCGCGCTCTTGCCTGTCGAGCCGAGTCCCTGTTGCGATTCGCGCTCGACGATCAAGACATTAGTGCACCCTGCCTGTGCAAGATGAAACGCGACGCTCGCGCCAACAATCCCGCCGCCGACGATCACGACGTCTGCCGAATCCGACATGAGTCTCCTCCTTCGTACGACACTACAATGCAACTCGCTCCATCTCTTCCGCGACTCGAAAGCCCGCCTCCTCGATGCGTTTCCTTGCCGGGCTGTTCACGATGAGCGCCGGGTTCGTGTGATTGAGATGAATGAACCGCACCTTCGCCCTCTCCGCCGCAGGCAACGACGCGAAGCGCGCGAGGCTTTCGGAGATGAACGGGTGAGGGATCTCCGAGATGTCCCGTCCGACTTCGTCGCCCTCGTAAAACGTGCCGTCCACGTATGCAACATCCGAGCCCGATATCGCGTCTTCGATTCTCACGCTCCACTTCTCCCATTTGTCGATGTCGGGCATGTAGACGACGGCGCGCTTCGGTCCTTGAATGCGAAACCCAACCGTTTCAGTGTACTCGTCGCGATGCGGGACGAGAAACGGCGTGACGGTGATGCGAGCGTTCAACTTCACCGGCTCGCCGTCTCGGAGGGGAACCAGCGAGACGTTCTTCAATCTGACCAGCAGGTCCCACGGGCCGTTCTTGCTCAAGAAATCCTGCATCCTCGGCATCGCGTACACGGGAACGGAGCTTGCGCCGATCACCTCTCGGCCGAGTTGCATAAGTCCCGTATAGTGTCCGATGTGGCCATGAGTCAGTAGGATTCCCGCGAGTCCGGGCGTGCCGTTGACGGGTTGCAGCGCATCGAGGGCGCGGAGTTGATCCTTGAAGTCGGGCGTCGCATCGACTATCCAGCGCTCTCCGCTTTCGGGGTCGACGATGGCTAGCGAAGCGACGCGGCGCCTGAGCGCGGGATTGATCCACGCGTCCTTACAGCAGGCCTTCTTGCATCCGGCTTGTGGGTAGCCGGCGTCCTGGGCGATGCCGAGGACGACCGCGTAGGGCTGGATCGCCTGCTCGGCACTCGGACCGGGAATTGTCCGGCTGCAAGCCGCCAGCAGTAGTGAACCGGCGACTGCGAGCGCCGCGATCACGCGACCTGGCGAATCGCTGGCACCCACAATCTCCATGTTTGAACCTTCGGGTTTTGGCATCATCGAACGACGGGAACGCACGGCGATGGAATTATACCGACGGAGGGGAGATTTGGAAGCGCGCGGCTCCCTGCTCGGAGTCTGTCAGAATAACCACTTCCGAGTAGCGCATTCATTCGTTCAGATTGCGAACTCGCAGTTTTCAACAAGTAGAACGAATGAATTCGTTACTCCGAGCAAGCGCCTCTTTATTCCGACAGGCTCCTGGTGCGAGCCGGTTCCGAGGCGGAACGAAATGAGTGTCAATAGAAGCGCGTCAAGACAGGAGATTGACTCAGCGCCCTCCGTACCGTTCAGCGCTGTTTGAGTTCGTAGATGGCTCGGCTGATCGCTTCGGCCAATTCTGATGGATGGTGATCCGGGAACCTGAACTCCTGCCGCTTGTGCGCCGAGAGTGAAAGGCCTGACGAATCAGGTGCAACATAATACGCAGCATTCAGCGTGTGGACGGATTGGCCGGGCCGCGAGAACTCTTTCGCGCCGAGATACCTGTACGGAGAGCTTCTCGGCTCGTTCTGAAAGCCCGCCACGCCGCGTGTGATCTCGTCCAGAGCTTTCTTGACCGGCAGAAGATTGCTTTCGTCAATGTAGACCTGATCGCTTGCGCCCTGGGTTTCGAGGTCGATCCGAACTCCGCGCATGCGACGAGGGGGGTGTGACGGATCTTCTACAACCACGGCGGTAACAACCGCGCGAGCTTCGCTGCTTTCGATGCGGGCGACCTCCTGGGACCAAGGCGAGATGTGCGGTGACCCGGCGCGCGAACGCCTCAAGGGCTGTCGGTTCGAGAGCGGGTGTTGGCTTCACCTGGGCGAGTCCGACGCTAATCGGAAGTCCATCAAGCATGATGAGGATCACCGCTGATTTCACGACAACCTCCAAGCGCGCGACAATGACAGGCAGGGTCACGGTGAAGTCCTCCGATGCTTGTGTGTCTTGCGCGGCGGCTGGTTGAGCGTCCCGGAGCTCGAGTGGCCCCGCGCCGCGCGAATCTTAACACCTCAGCCGCCGCCTATTACATGTGCATCGGGGTTGTGATCGGCTACAAGGTTGAGCTCGACAGCAATGATATCAATCTCGCCTTCCAGTGGCGATCCGCTGAAACCGTCGCGTGAGCATATCTTCTTACTCACCTTCGCTGTTCTTCGTCTTCGCCGCCGCCTTAATCGATGTTTATAATTCGGGCATTCCCCCTGGGACGGGACCAACCGGCACGCCGACGGCCTCGACCGATCGCCAAGAAGTGCGTTGGAAGCGAATCGCCCACCCGCCAAGAGCGGTATTGAAACTCCAACGTAAAGTTGAAGGCGGCTTAGTGATGCAACTTCACGATTTTGCTCTCTTGTAGGAGGCAAGGAATTGTTTTGTTCCCGGCCTGGATGTGAATTCGCTGGGCCGCGTCTTCCCCCCAAGGTCGTAGCAGATTCTCAACGTATCACCCGTCAGATCGTAGATCGCCAGGAACGTTTTCCCTTTGTTCGGACCATCCACGCCGATAATGTCCATCGCCCTTGGTTTTTCTCCCGGCATGAGTTTGTATGTGCCCTGGTCGTTTTGGTACGTGTAGCGGCCATCGGTCAACACGAGTTTTGTATCTTTGAGAGCTTCCTCCGGCAGCTTCTGCCCGCTGAGTTCGAACGTCACCGGTATCCACGTACCCTCAATCGTTTTCCAATCCTCCTCCACAGCTTTGTGATTCTGCAAAGGCGTGACAACGAGATAACCAGCACCCAACAGCAAGAGCAGTTTGCCAATCATAAGCAATCTCCTTTTCTCATTCGGCAGCTACAATCTGACAATCGGAAGACAGGCATAGAGATCGAAGGTCTCCCAGCCGATCTCTTCCGGTGTGCGCGCGAAGACTTCGAAGGCAGGCGCATTCGCCGGCTGGTAGCCGCTGGCGGGAAGCCAAACCCTGAAAAGATGCTGCCAGGCACAACTCACCACCGACAAGTCTCCCACACAGTGAATCACCGCAAGCGCTTCCGCTTCAAAGTCACGCGCGGTCAGGCCTAGCGGTTCACACTCGGCGCGATCCGGCATCGACAAGCTTCGGCCCGCCCGACGCCGCGATCTGAGAATCTCTCCCACGATGCCGCGATCCTCGGCGCCCTTCGGAAAGGCCACGCCCATGTCGTACCTGCATTTCTCCGCGGGCGTGATCGCCGGATCGTCCTGAGACATTCCGATCATGACTACATCGTTGAGATCGGTTTGGCGCTGCGCCAGCCAGTTCAACAACGAGTGGTAAACGCCGATCAGCCGCTGATTGCCGTAAGGGTCAAAGGTGCGAATGTAGACGTAACGGCACCTGTCCAGTTTGCCGATTCGAACACGCAGCCCCTCTGACTTCACGCGACGTTCCAACTCGTCGAGAGGATAAAACATCAACCCATCCGGCGCTTTGCAGATCTTGCTTTTCTCGAGCGGCGCTCGCCGGTCCCATGAACTGGCAGTGATTCCAAAATGAGCTTTGAACGCGCGCGAGAATTCGGCCAGGCCGGGAAATCCGACGTCGAGTGCGATGTCGGTGATCCGCCTGGCTGGCGCAGCTTTCATCAACTGGGCAGCTCTTTCCAGACGCGCGCGCCTGACGAAACTGTTCAAGGTTTCGCCCGTGATGGCGTGAAAGATCCGGTGAAAGTGAAAGGCGGAAAAATGGCTCACGCGTGCCAGTCTGTTCAGCGAAAGATCGCCGTCGAGGTGCTGCGTAACGTAGTCGAGCACGCGGTTGACCCGTTCTTCATAGTAGTTTTTATTCGTCATAACGTTGATTCATTGATTCAACGCCGCTCTGAAGCGACAGACTAGACAGCCTGCGATACAAGGAAGAAGCCGAGCCGCGAACGCCAATGCCTCAGAGACTACCAAAGCTGCGCCGGGTCGCAGCACTCCAAAGGTCGGACACTATTTGCTGTTGATGACGGATGTCAAGAAGTATCCCGCCCGCGTGTATTCCTGCCCTTCCTTAAGAATCACCTTGTGCGGCATCAAGTTGTTCTTCGAGGCGGACGCTGGGCAAGCAATGGACAACCTTCGATCTGATCAGACCCGGTCGCGAGAAGAAGTTCCGAGCGATCCTCAGCGTCGAAGAAGTCCGAAGCATTTCTCTCTCAGTCAGGCCGCCAAGCTAACGTTTCTGTCTCCGCGCGAACTATGGCGTGAGCCTACTCCATCGGAGTGACCTATCTATAGACGCGGCACAACGGAAGAACCCGTTCGCTCCATCGGAGCGACCTCTCCCCTTGAATCAGCGAGGTCGCTCCGATGGAGCTATGGTGACTAATAGCAGGCTGTCAGCTATGGACAGGTCGTCCTTCCGGGACTCTCATTGAGCAACCAGTCAGGTGATCTGTGGGTCCATCGCCAACACGGCGAGTTTGCCGTTGCCCGGCGCCGCGGCGGCAGCCTGCTGCAACGATTCAAGTGCGGCGGTGAGATGACCCTGGTAGAGCACGTCAGACGGAGGTGGCGAGCGCCGCCTTGACGGCCCTCGCGCGATCTTGATTGTGAGTGAGACTTACGACGGCGAGACGAGCTTCAAAGAGCGACCTCGACATAGGGTGTTGGGCGATGAGTGTGCTCGGTGCACATCGCGGACAGGCGGCATCTCGCGCAAGACAATGGTTGGACGATTCTTGACCGCGCCATCGGCCTGTGGCATCGGCACGATGACGACATCACCTTCCTTCATATTCGGGATTCGCCTCTTTGATCAGGTCTAAAGAGTAGTCAGGCTCATCATCGCTGTAGACCGTTGCCGAACTTTCCAATGATAACCGCGCCCAATTCTCGCGTTCCTCATTTAGAGACTTGCTTATGACCGTGACAACTAGCTCCATATTTGCCTCAAGTTCAAACGGGTCATCCAGCAGAATCTGCTGCCGTCAAAATGACCGCGCAAAATTACGGTTTCCATTTCCGTCGGATCCTCCGGGAAAGATTCTACAGGCCCGCCACCGCTTGCCCAAACCGTACGCCGCGAGCCCCGCGAGCCGCTATCGATCCCTCATGTCTGCTTCGCTGGCAACCGGCCGACACGAAGCTGAGCCAGCCGCGCCTTTTGCGGCTTGGCTCCAGCGCAGAGTCAGGCGCCGTCGGCTTCGTGAAGCATTGCTCGGAGTCGCTGCCAAGCTGCTGCCTCATCTCCGGCCAGCGCACGACCGCTGCCGTAGACGATTGTGCCTATTTGGTCGACCACGCTGAAGTAGTGCGCTTTACGCACCAGGCGGTCAGGATCATGGTGCCCGTACTGCAACGCAACGTCCCGAACAAACGCTTCACCCAGGTCGCCATACAAGTAGCTGAAGTCGTAGTCGGGATCGCCTAGGCAGACATCGCCCCAATCCAGAATCCCGGTCACCGATCCGTCCGCGTACAGAATGTGCTGTGCACTCAGGTCCGCATGGATAATTCGGGACATCACCGGAAAGTTGCCAGGATCCTCCAGGTAACGGTTGAACAAGTTGCTGAGGCACCGGCGCTCTACATCCGTTAGGCGCGGCGCGACCTTCTCCTGCGCGTCGCGGAAGTACTGCTCGGACACCGCGCGTTCATGTTCTTGCCGCAAGATGGGCTCAATCTCCCGGCTTTCGGTCATGTCGTGCAGTGCGTGTAAGAAGCGGGCAAGTGTTTTGGCTACCTCGGCCCTCGCAGAGTCGGACAGGTCGTCAACGGCGAGGTTGTCGCCCGGAAGGTTGCGATAGACTGCATAACCGTGCGGCGCGCCCCCCGAGGTGCGAATCTGATACAGGTGTTCCGCAACAGGCACAGGAAGAAAGGGCCTAGCGTAGGCCAGGAATGTGATTTCGCGATCAAGCTCTTCCCATTCGGCGGATCGTTTCGGGAACTTGAACACGAGGTCGTCATTCACCCGATATGCCTTTGCAGTCCAACCTTCGCCAAGCAGAATGACTGAGCGAGGGGTAAGGTCCGGCACCTCCGACTTAATCTTGTTCCAGTCGGGTTGCAACGTCACAGCTCCTAACACCCGTGGGCGGGTCGCTCATGCAGATCAGGCGCTAACGCCAACGATCACGCGGCGCGCTTTTTGAGCTCGCGTGCATCGCCAGGTTCGCCGGCGGGACCTCAGACGGCAGCAACAAACTCGTCAACCGTCAGATTAGCCGATCGTATTAAGCTCCTTAGAGTACCCTTCGCAACCTCTCGATGATTAGGAAATGGACAAGGTTACGTTTTCTTGCTCTTTCGTCATGATAATGTGGCTGCCTCGCTGGCGCGCAACACTCCAGCCGAAGGATTCAAATACGCGCACAACTTCTTGTCCGGTCAGGGTTGGAATGGCAGCCATCACGCCGCAACCTCAACCTGCCGAGTCTCGATCGTCAACGGTAAGCCCTTTTCCGCGCGAACTTCGATACAAAGGGCAATGGCGTCCTTGGTGTTTTCCAATGCTGCTTCTTTATTTTCTCCTTGACTTACACACCCGGGGATTGCTGGACACTCAACAATCCAAACACCATCTTCGTCTCGGTCAATTGTCACGTTGAATTTCATCTCAACCTCCGGTCACAAATAATGGCATGGGTGAAAACAGGAAACAAGCCGGTGAAACGATACGATCGGCGGGCGCGCGCGTGAAGACCGATTCATTTGAAACTGCCGCGCGCTCTCCGCGGGAATGTGTTGTTAGGCGCGTATCTTGCTATAGTATGCGTTTAATGCGGCCTCCGCTTCGCGTTTAGTAGGACTGTTTGGATCAGGGTCCTCAATGGACGGAACTGCCCGCAGGTTGGCAATGTAATCATCTGGTAGTTGATGTTGTTCAGCGCCTGCAATCACAAGCTTGTGATACCATACATAAGGAATCAACTTATCATCGATGGCGTTTGAATCAGCTATGTACGCTAGCATAGAAATCTCTGTGCCATCGCTGAGCCGCACAGGAACGTTGTAGTCATGGTGGTATCCTTGGCCGATCCCCTCGGCTCTGTCTAAGGCCTCTAATTGATCGTCGGGAATCTCGAAGACAACTCCATAAACAACATCTTCCACAGAGTCGGTTCTGACAATGTTGCATTTACCCGATTGATCAATACTCCTCTTGTGAAATCGCAAGCCATATCCTTGAACGTGACTTATAGTTAGAAAGGTTGCGTCAGGCACGCGATTAGCTGCTTTTAGCCTCTCTTCTAGCATATTTTGAACCATAGGCAAAGTAGGCAAAGTATTTCATGATTTTACCTTCTCATTCCTTTCCTCTCACGGAGGTAGTAAGCACGCTAACGCTCCAGCTGACCGGGCCGCCGCGTGGCACTGATGGAACCTCAAGAACCTACGCTTCGGCGGCTCCGGTCGAACCGTTGGGCGGCCTTGCTGAAGGCGTCCAGGCTGTAGATGTACTCGTCGCTCGACGCGCCTTTGAAGTAATCCGCGTTGGGGATTTGCCCGGTTCGGTCGAAACCCAGCCGCTCAAGTAGGCGAATCGAGCGCTCATTTCGCGTGTCAACGTACGCCCGAATTTCGCTGACGCCGTAGCCATCGACGAGTTCGCGCATCACCGTGCGGCATGCCTCGGCCGCATACCCTGCGCCGCGATATGCTGCCCCCAGTTCGTAGGCCAGCAGCGCCGGGGCATCGGGGCGGACCGTCGCCTGCACCGCGCCGATATACTCACCCGTCGCTCGCAGCCGGATTGCCCAGTTGAGCCACGTCTCACATCCGTCCGGAGACTGCCGCTTGGCCAGTCGCTCATATCGTGCTCGCAATGCGGACGGTGACGTCGGCGGCTCGGTCGGAATGTAGCGGTAGAGTGATGGGTCCTGAAGCTGCTCGAACAGAAGCTCGCTGTGTCGGGCTTGGATCGGCTCGAGGACGAGCCGCGACGACGAGAGTGTGCAGTCACGGTTTGCATCCATTTCGTTCACGGTGCGGCTGGCCGCGCATCGTTCGCGTGACCGAGCGCGCGCGTAACACTCAAGGTTCATGTCAAAACTCCATCGCGCGCTTCCGTCGACGCGGGGGTTGGGCGTCGTGTCAGCTTGCGTGACGAATTGGCTCAAGCCGGGCAATCGCCGCTGCCTTATCACTCCGCTCGGTATGCCAGAGGTCCCAATCCTGCTGCAACCCGAGCCAAAAGTGTGCTGACATTCCCAAGACACGCGCCAGCCGCAGCGCTGTATCCGGCGTGACCCCGCGCCTGCCTCGGATGATTTCATTCAAGCGAGGAAAGGATATGTCCAGACGCACTGCAAATGCGGACTGGCTGATACCGAGCGGTCTGAGAAACTCTTCAAGCAGCATCTCGCCTGGATGGGTCGGTGGCCGATTGAGCGGTAGCCGGCGGCCTGTCCCGGGCTCCGGCGCGTTGCCGCGCCGAGGACTTCGCTTAGTGGTAATCCGCGATTTCAACTTTGTCTGCATAACCATTCTCCCAGCGAAAACACAGACGATACTGGTCATTGATGCGAATACTGTGTTGGCCGATGCGATCACGGCGGAGCGGCTCAAGCCGATTGCCGGGTGGGACTGCTAGCTCCGCAAGGTCCCTCACCCGATTGAGTTGGTCCAGCTTCCGACGAGCGGTCGGCCACACTGATTTAGGACACGCCCTTCGTGCCGCTCGGGTTTCGATACCGTCAAAAATATCCTCGGTTCCGCGATCAGCGAACGAACGTATCACGAGCTAAATTATAAACGGCTGCCCCGATAGCTCACCAGTCACGGGTGTCGGGTCGGGTAGCCGGGCGGGATTGCTCCGGCCCAGCCCCCTAAGAACCGGACTTGAGAGGTTCCCCTCATCCGGCTCAAGCCTCACTTAACGCCTCTTTGACGAGACGCGGTTTCACCACCTTCAACTCACGGTCGTGAACATTGCTGTGACATCACGGATGAAGCAATACTCGGTTGCTCATACCCATATTAACCAGCGCCGAACGGCCATGCCCCAGTTGAGGGAATCGCTCTCGGAGAACTCTCTCGAGGCCGTCGAGAGTGACATTGGCCGCGACCGGAGAAATAACGCCACCAACAATGTTGCAAAAACGGTGCTAGAATTGGTCACGAGTATCCCCCGCGAACGATTGCGCGCTAACTACGGGCACGGGTTTTTAGGAGCACCTCTCACCACAGAGAACTCTCAGGAAGAACTAACCAGGCAGGATCGAGGAGCATGCTGTGAATCGACCACGCCGGAAGAGAGAGTTGGAGGTGAGAGTGAGTTTGAGCCCAACCGTTTCACCGAGCAGTATCTGGCGATGTAGCTGCCTTACGCGACAGGGTGGCAAACGATGGATTAGACCTTGCCCGGGAGATGGAGTTCATAGACGAAGGCTATAGCGGGTCGACGCTGGTACGTCCAGCATTGGAGCGGCTGCGCGACGTAGTAGCTGCTGGAACAATAGACCGGCTGTACGTTCACTCCCCAGACCGACTCGCACGCAAGTACGCATATCAGGTGCTGCTGGTGGATGAGTTTCGGCGCAGCGGGGTGGAAGTGATTTTTCTCAACCGAGAGCTAGGGCAAACGCCTGAGATGATCTGCTGTTGGTGGCAGGGCCTCCCGGGTTGCCGTGTAGTCTCGATGTCGCGAATGCCGTGGTCTCAGACCCCGAGGAAGCGAGCGCTTCCTTGCCTTTGCGGTCGTGCTCATGTTGACTTCCGAGGACTTGAACTCGTCGTCCTGCCTGGTTTGGGTATTACGGGGGCTCAGTCCCTTCAACCTTTCGGCTTACGGTCTGCGTGCTTGCTGACCTACGCTTAGAACCGATCATTACTGATCGCCTCCCAAGGTCTCGCTACTCGGCGGCTGGCTAGGCCTTTCCGAGGTGGGCTTCCCACCCACTGGACTACGCCGTATTGCCCGGCGCAAGGAGGTGTCGCCAGCGCAAGGACTAGCAGCCAGCGCAAGGAGGTGTCACCACAGGGAGGTGTCAGGCTTAACATTGTTGGAAGCGACCTGGTCGCTAGAGCCTTGGTCTTGCCTTGTCAGCGCGGAATTCGTCCCATTCACTGCTCAATGACTCGGATCTCACACACGATGATGCGCAATTCTCTCTCCGCGCCGTCCTGGGCGTCGGATGCAAGGGCATCGACGAAAAATTCATCTCGTCGTTTCAGCAGCAGGCGCTGCGTGCTTCACTCCAATCAGACCGTCAATGGACAAATCTTCATCGACATCCGGCCAATGAAGCCCATATCCTGCCGGAGACACCTCGAATCGCTCCCTCTGGTCCTGCGTTGCCATCGCGAGTCGTTCAGACCATTCTGAAATCTCGATTTCGTATTTCTTTCCGTCGACCTGGAGGAGCATGGTCGTACCAATGAACTCAACCTTCTGAATGTCGTGTGCCTTATCCATGTTTCTTCACCTCGTTTCATCACCTCGAACTTATTCCACTCCGACACGAAGTCAACGCTTGATCGCCCCTTGCGCTATTCAAGTTCCTACGCTACCGGCCCCGCCCTCCGTCAGGAGGGCCATGTTTATAGACCCGTCGGTGCGATGAGACCGCCCTCCGTCAGGAGGGCCATGTCATCCTTCACTTGCTTATTCTTCGTCGAATCCAAACATCATCGATTATACTTCGCGCCACCTGGGTAACTGAAAAACCTGGAGGTTAGACATGGCACACACATTCACACAACTCTACATTCAAGCGGTCTTTGCCGTCGCCGTTAGACAAAGTCTAATCAGGCCGGACTTCAAGGAAGAGCTCCAGAAATACATCACCGGCATAGTCCGGAAAGAAGGTCAGAAGCTGATCGAGATAAACTGCATGCCGGATCACACTCATATGTTGATCGGGCTTAAACCAAGTATCGCGCTCTCTGATTTGATGAGAGACGTTAAGTCCGACTCGACCGAATTCATTAAGCGCAAAGGATGGATCAGAGGGAGGTTCAACTGGCAGGAAGGTTTCGGCGCATTCTCCTACTCGCATTCGCACTTGGATTCGGTGATTCGGTACATTCGCAACCAGGAAAGGCATCATGCGAAAAGGAGCTTCAGGAATGAATACCTGACGCTGCTGAAAAGGTTCGATATAGCTTACGAGCCCAAATATCTTTTCGAGTTCTTCACTGATGAATAGGCACATGGCCCTCCTGGCGGAGGGCGGGAGCGGCCGTGCAACGGGTCTATGAACATGGCCCTCCTGACGGAGGGCGGATAGGCTCGGCGTTGGCGTCTATAAACATGGCCCTGGCGGAGGGCGGATGTGCTCGGCGTTCGCGTCTTATCCGCTGGACTCATGTTGTAGGCGTGGGCTTCGATAACCTGGAAGCCCGCGACTTCGAGCCAGTACTTGGCTTCGGCGTCTCCCTTTCGGCAATGGATGTGTATCGGTTCGTTCCGTTCATTGGCGTAAAAGAAGAACCGCCAGCCGAGAATCATTAGAATCGTTTTGGAATCGTTCGCACCCCTCTTTCCGTTGACATAGTGCCATCCGCCCGATACCAAGTCACGCTCCATGTTCCCAGGCATGCGCTGGATGCTGCGCAATTCTCTCGGGCGATAATCGTGATTTGTGACGGGCGTGTGTCCGGGTCTAGCCAGGACTTCGCGCTGCAATTCTCTCGGTCGGCGTGCGTGTGTCGCGGCTCGCTGCAGTCGTAGGAGTAGAAATAGAAGCGATGCCCTACTCTTCTAAGGGGGAAAATCATACGAGAGCTGGTCGCTTAATGTCAGCCGAATCGCACTAAGATAGTCATTTGATCCTTTGGGTTCTCCGAACCTAAAGGGCAACGGTTCCACTTGCTTTTGCGGAAGTTGCAGGTTCTCTAGCAGCTTGTTTGCATCGGGGGAGAGCAAAGCCAACTTGAGTGCATTGTTCAACAGCATAGAACCCCTGAGACGGCTGAGTGCGTCGTAGTCCCTAAACGAGTATCCGATGGTTAAACAAAGTTTTGCTTGGTCTGCACACCGAGCATAGTAGTTGTACGCCGTGAAGTATGGGTCGTTGGTTGCAACTTTGTTCATTGCCGGATAGATCAAAACATTTTTGTAGCGGCCTTCCTCTAAGGCGTCATACATCGGGAAGCTGCGCCCAATCCTGTCGCTTTGCGTTTCTAGCATCCAGTCGACCGACCCGTGCATCTTGAAAAGTACAATGTTTCTCTTTTTGGGTTTCAAAGCAAAGCTGGCGAATGTGTTGCCACTCCAGTGGTCGCGTCGAAATCCGCCGGCGCCCGTGAATCCATCCGTTAGGGCGTAATCTTCTTTGTCCGCGCAAAACACTTCAATTGCGCTGTCGTAGTTCGTAGTGAAAATTGGTAGGCAATATTTCTCTCGAGAGACAGATTCAAAAATGGCATCAAATATTGGCCCGTAGCACTCAGTGACGCTGTTTTCGTCAATATCCCTATATTCACGGATGATCTGATGTTTTATGTTGCTTTGAACTTCGCCGACGAGCCCGGTGGTAATTTCTAGAAGTTGGCCTGGCTGTCCCGACATCGGCTGGGGCTTTTGGTCGGGATAAGGGATGAACACAGAGGTTCTTGTGTAGTCGAGTTTGCTTAGCGTCTCCAGTTCTTCCATTACAACTTCTAAGTCAGGTTTCCGCGCTTTCAAAAGAATCTCTAGGAGTTGTCTATTGTCCCCGTGTACCTGCTTCATTAGTTTAGACACGAAGTCAGCCATTACTGGTTTACCAAGTGGGACAGATGCGCCGGCGCCGGTAAACAGGATCACTGGTGACTTGAGAATTATTTCGTTGAATGACACTTGCGCCACGATAGCGCGAGAGGATGATGCGTTGCAATCTAAAACTCGCCATAACAACGCCTCGATACATGGACGAGCAACGAAAGGTAGAGCTATTATGGGCAGAGGTCACGCGCTATTTTCAAACATCCATGGCAAATGACTATGAAAACAACCCGAAGCTGAACCCAGTACTCGTCTCATGTCTTCAAGAGTGGGGTATCGAATCGCTAACGGATATTCAAACGCTAGCAGTCGATGCGGAGGTGCCCCGCGGTTCAAGTGCGATTGTCTGCGCACCGACCTCATCCGGCAAGACATTGATTGGGGAACTCGCGTTGGCCAATGCTCTAGACAATGGGCTTGACGCGCTGTACCTCGTCTCTCACAAAGCACTTGCCGACCAAAAATTCTCCGACTTCGTTAAGCGTTTCTCGGGCCCAACGTGGGCATCGACTGTGACGGTGGGCATCAGCACAGGAGATCATGAAGAGGGTGATATCAATTGTCGGCTCCTAATCTCGACATATGAAAAGGCGCTGGGCCTAGTTCTCGCCGGTCGTCTCAAAGTGGCCAAGACCGTCATTATCGCCGATGAATTGCAGATAATCGGTGAGTCGGGACGTGGCCCGTCCGTGGAAACGCTGTGCGCACTTCTTCGTCAGCGTGAACCGCACCAGTTCGTAGGGTTAACTGCAACCGTAGAAAATTCGGAAGACCTTGCCGCTTGGATGAATTGCCAAGTCGTTCGCAGCGCCAAGCGTGATATCGACCTCATTCAGACAGTCCGTTACGGCGGGCAGCAGTACACAGTTCGGTTGGGACAAGAAGACGGTGACACGACCGAGGACACGTTCGGACAAGCCGACCTTCTTGGAGTGATTAGAAAAGTCCTCCAAGATGGGTTGGGTCCGGTGCTTGTGTTCACAGAGACGCGCCGGGAGGCGGCAGACTTGGCAAATCAGTACTGTGAGAAGTGCCAGAGGGCTGCGGATGGACTCGCTATCTCGCAACAGCTTGAACTTTTCACCGAGCCGACAGAATCGTCGCAGCAACTCATGTCACATGCGGAACGCCGAGTTACCTTCCACACGGCGGACCTAACCCCCGATGAGAGGTCTGTTATCGAAGCGGGCTTTATCGAGGCAAGTTTTGATGTTTGCTTCGCCACGTCAACGCTTGCTGCCGGCGTGAACTTCCCGTTTCGGACGGTCATCATTGCCAAGTTAACATACGAATACGGAGATCGCGAAGGCACGCTGTTTTCCCGGTCTGATTTCCGAAATATGTCTGGACGCGCCGGGCGACTCGGCCATCACAGTGACGGTCACGTGATCCTTCTGCCAACCAACAACGCAGAGCTACAACATGCGAAACAACTGGTATCACCCACGAATGACCACGTGGCTTCGCAACTCTTGACGCTGAGCGTGCGTCGGACTGTGCTCTCTCTCGTGGCGGCGCGCGCGGTGTCTTCAAAAACTGAACTTACTGCGTTCTTTCAAAACACGTTCTACTGGCATGAAGTTCTTGAGAATAATCCTAAGCTTCTCGATGCAATAGTGGCGAAGGCGACCACGGCTATTGATTGGCTCCTGGAGAATCGGTTTCTTGAAGAGAGCCACTCGACGATTCTAGCAACGCCGTTGGGCAAGTCCACTTCATTGTCTGGCTTGCTGCCAGAGACAGCAAAGCGGTTCGCCGATCTTCTCGCGAACTATTCTAAGCAGATGCAGGAGAACTTCGCCGCATATGAGGTTGCGTTGATCCATTGGGCTTTGACCTGTCCTGAGTTCACGGATGAATTCCCTCCGAGATTCCTTCCTTGGCCGTCGGGCCCGATGAAGCCTGAATCCTCCTTTTTCATGCAGGGGGCGACTCACGTAACCGCGTGGGACAGAACCAATGACCATGTGACGCGCTGTGTCCATGCCATGGGACTGTTCATACAGGGTGAGGCTGAGCGTAAGATACGCTTCTTCACAGGACTTTCAGCTGGCAACCTTCTCGTCTATCCATCGATCTTGACTGGATTCTTGACGGCCTGAGTTGTGTGTCTGCCGCTTCCGATCTTCGTTGTCCCCAGCGCCTGACCAACTACATTGGAATGCTCGCCCGTCGGATTCGCTGGGGCGCGCCGGCTGAAGCGCTCGATGTGCTTCGGATCGCGAATCGCAAGAGCGTTCCCGGATTCGGACGGCAACGAGTAATGGCCCTGATTGCAAATGGACTGGCAACCGTGATGGACGTGATAACCGCCAAAAAAGAACAACTGGTGAAGTTGCTGAGTAGCGAGAGACGTGCTGATGCCCTCGTTGCTGCATTGTCGGACAACTTCGATGGTGCTTCCGCTAACTTCGAACGCATGCACCTTCAGCTGGGGGATGAACTTGGCATTAAAGAGAAAGTATTGAAGTGTAACGAGGCTCTGGGCACCGAGTACGATGACGCTATCTTTGGATTACTAAAAGAGGAATTGAATTGGTCTGTCGACAAACTGGACGATGGCAAACGACAGAACGTACCTGACATTCAACTTGTGCTGGGGAACATCGCTTTGCTAATTGAGTGCAAGACAGTGACAAAAAAACCACCACTCATCGCGAAAGAAGAAGCATTTGCTGTGCTGCAGAAGGCGTCGGACTTCGATCCAGATATCAAGCGGATTACGCTCGGCAAACCAGATTTTGATGAGCACTCGAAGAAGAAGGCCACCGCATCTCCATCAATCGCTCTCGTTCGGCACGGAGTGTTCATGGAAGGCTTGATGAGAGTACTCACAGGACGACTCTCTCCGGCGGACTTCGTCGCTTGGTTGGCAGAACCTGGTGTTACTGACCTCAATCGATTACCTGGTACGCCCACCTATGCGGAACCAGAATAGCGCGCAAACAAGTACGAAGGACACCGCCCCTGCTCTCCGGCGAGGATCCGCCTGTTGAAGTCCCTGTAGTGGAGCTGTCTCAACTTTTTCGTCCGGTCATAGAATCGGGCGCGCATTCGCGGCGGCTATTCGCGCCGGCTATTGACTAACTAAAATTGATTGAGATAGATTTGAGGTGCAGAAATCCCCTGTTTGCTGGCTAGATTGCTGGGTTGCCATCTGGGTGCTTACTCCCAACGTTTACAACGTTCAACATTTTACTGAGCATGAGTGTATACAACATATGCCTAAGCAATTGGGGGAAGATAGGTTCAGCACGGCTGAATACTATGTCATCAAGTCCGTTCTGATTATTACTACGGTGATAGTCGGAATTGCATTCCTGGTATTCGCAATCATCCACGTCTGGAAATTTCTACACGCCGCGATGATGTGACGGAGGGCTCCTATCCTTGGTGAGGCTCTCGTCAGTCAATTCGTCGAGTAGAGCCAAGCTCCGAGCCAATGCGCCTTCTGCATCGATGGCTGGGCGCCGCAATCCTCACCTGCCGGGGACGGCGCCTTGATAGTCACAGCCCACTGCTTTGATGTGTTGGGGGGGGGCCTCAATGCGATGCGAGCATACGCCTGACATCCTCAGGCAGCTCGCCCGTCAGTTCCCATCGAAGCAGCGACGCGGGCACAAGACCGGCCGCATTAAACGAGTCCATAAATTCTCTCATCCGGAAACTATCCCCAAGCTGCTTCTTGCGCGCCGCCAACAACATTTCGATCTGCTTCTTTCCGATAAGATAGCTGGTCCCGTAGCCAGGCTGCTGTAGATAGAGATGCTGCTCTGCGCGTACCAAACTTCCCTTCAAACTAAGCCAACCACGCGGTGTGTTTTGCGAGGTGAACTCCGCTGCGCGTTCGAGCGTGAATTCGCCACTGGTCATCCGAAGGTCGCCTAATGCTCGCGCCGCGCGTTCGGCGACTAAGATATAAATCAACTCTCGCGACCGCGGCTTCGCTTCGAACATCCCAGCCTGCATCATCAGCTCTTCCCAGGCTGTGGCGTGTCCCTCGGTGCGTGTGTTGAAGATATTGTATAGCAGCGGACCTCGGCGGATCGGGTCTGGGTGAGGCTCATGTTCCATCTGCGCCAGGTCGAACCAGTGATACCCGTGGGTGCGCATCACTTCGGGGTCGCGATAGTCGACTTCGCCGAAGAATTCGCGGGGACCGGGATTGAACTTGCCGATTCGCTCACGCAACGCCGGGTCCATGTAATCTTTTACTGTCAGAATCTCCTTCTCCTTCAGGAAGGACATGTATTCGGTAACTCCGGCGTTGAACCGTCGCGTATGTTCCGCCTCGCTTCCAACCACAGACTGTTGCGGAAGGCTTTTGTTCTTTTCTTCTTCGAGCGCCAGGAAAGCATAAGCTCGCGCCAGCTCACTCTCCATCAGAGCGACCTCTTGCTGCCACGTGTAAGGTACAAGCTGCACGTTCTTCAGATACCAATCATAGTTCTCGACCCCGATCCCGGATGGCGCAGTCTTTGAAGGGGCCTGTGCTTCCAGCCATCCGATAAACTGATCTGTGGCTTCCTTCGCCAGCGCAATGTCAGACTTGAGTTCCGCTGAGGTGTCGCCGATGAGGCTTGCCAGACGAGTCAAGGATGAGCTTTGGTCTCTCACTTCGCTGGTTCCATAGATCCAAAGGTCTCTCCCGTTTCCGACGAGATTCTTGCGAGCTTGTTCAAGGAGTTTTGGGATAATGCGAAGAGCCGCGTGCATTTCAGCGGCGCGTTCAGCGGCTAATGGGAATGTATCTTTCCACGTCTCGACTGCGCCGTATGCGTGTGGACCTTCTCGCGCTGGTTGGTCGCTCCGATCCAGGAAGACAGTCACATAAAAAGCGGGATTGTTTGCCCACGGTCTGAGCACGCGATGGTCGAAATCGAGCCCGTTCATCTCGGCCCGCACGACATGCCAATCAACCTGCTGGTTGATGGGCCAGCCGCTGGTGTCAATAGCGGCGAGGCGGCGTTGACACGCGGCGAGTTCTCGATGCTGAGCGGACATCGCAGGCGCGGAATAATCCGGAACGCCATCCATGAGCTTAGCGAGCTTAGGCCGTTGAAACGCTCGCCATTCACCGAAAAGTTTTGTCAGATCCGCAAACGAGGATTTCTTCTGTTGAGCCATGGCAGTAAACGAGGACATGACAAGAGCAAGTGCAAAGACCAACCTCAGCGATGACTGATTTGAGCAGAGCTGCATGAGAGCCCGACATTATTTCCTCCAGATCAAGAATGTCAAGAAGCAGGCGCGGCCGGTAGTGTCTTAAATGTCTGTGTGGGGAACTCATTCAGGCTCGATCTTCCATTGATGATCGTTACTTTGATACTTTCTAATCCAGTCTTCATGATTTGAGTATTCGTCGTCGTCAAAGACCTTGCCGGTGTGTTGCCACCGTTCCCATGCGCCCTCAGCAGGGAACTTACCGCTAGTTTGAGCTCTGTCCCGTCGCCACAGCCCCCATTTCGGGTTTCTTAGCGAAGTGCCACTTGTTCCCTGACCTTTGCCCTTATCCATTCTGCATTCCTCCTTAATACCGTCAGTAGTTCAGCCAGGCTCCAAATGTGATTCGTCAAACCGGTTTCCATCGCTGGCGTCACTTTCAAGGTTGGTGGACGCGACAGAAATTCTACCACGCGAAGTAGAGCGCGGGAGCGCCGCTTTTAGGTTCTCCCACTTCTGAGAGAATCCTTTGTGAGTCGCGTCAGTCTGCGAATGTGCATGGCCTCGAATTAGAGTCAGCCGTGCAAATTGCAATTGCTCAGTTAGAAACTCGAGGACGCCACTATTCAATTCGACAGTCATTTGGTCCGTGATAGAATACGGTTCTGAGGGACCAACTCATGAACATCACAATTGAAGCGGTTTACGAAGCTGGAGTTTTCAAGCCGCTCTCGCCGGTTGAGAATCTAAAAGAGCACGACAAGGTTCGGCTGGTGGTGGAACCTGCGAACTTGATCGATGCACAAAGGCAGAACCGAATACAAATTGATCCGGCGGTTGCGCGCGAAATAGGTGACTCGCCGGAGTATGATTTGCTCGAAGGCTAAACTTGCTCAGTGATATTCCAACCGGAACGCACTGCTTTGTTGACGCAAATATCTTTTATTACCATTTGGTAAATACACCGTCACTCTCTGACGACTGCTCTGACTTCCTCAAGCGCCTCGAGCGACGGGACGTCATTGGTTCAACATCTACTGTCTCGATCGCCGAAGCAACGCATAAGGTCATGCTCGCCGATGCCGTAAGCACTCACGGCGTGGATCGAAAGGGAATGGTTGCGCGATTAAAACGAGAGCCACAGTTGCTGGCGGCGCTAACCCGGATTTCTCACAAACTGTCTGCTGGCTCGACACAATCGGACTTTCGCACATCAAAGCCCGACTGCGAAGTCGTTTCAGCAGGATTGGATCAAGTCAAGTTGAAGCCTTGGGCTGTCGCGTTGCCGACTCTCAGGCTTTCCACTGGCTTAAGCAGCACCGTTTCTTGAGACACCTCTCCTGTCGATCTGCTCTGCAGCCCCATCATCTTCCTTGTCCGATCGCTCTCGTCCAGCAACATCAGCAGCGAACCGCTTGGTGTGCAACAAGATTATTGTAGATTTGCTTGAATACTCGCTGGTATGGGTATGCGCTGGAAAAACTCACCAGCACTCGCCTCACAGTTACTCGAATCAGTGCCCCGATCTTGAACAGTTTGAGCCGTATCGTGTTGCACTGCGCGTTCTTGAGTTCC
>DATDOV010000081.1:0-54956 GCA_035293105.1 Blastocatellia bacterium | reverse complement strand
AACTCCCCGACCGCTTCACGTTTCCCCACAGCTTGAAATCTGTACACTTCATTCTTACACTCTGTCTGGTTCACTTGAACTCCCTTTCCTGCGCTAAGTTTCTTCATAACAACTGATACGCTCGGAAAGGGAGTTCCCATTCATCTATTTGTGAGAAATCCGGGTTAGGGCGAAGAGGCGCAACGCCGTAGGCTCGCCCGATGACAATTACCGCACGGCTGGTTGGAGCTTCGAGTTTGAAGATTGAAGGCGTTGACACTCTGGGGCGTTCAGTATTAGTCTCGATTCGCCTTTCACCGTTGAACTCGAGCGAGGGATTGCATGCAATGCCCGAAATGCGGCGCTGAGAATCGCGATGAGTCGAACTTCTGCCGCTATTGCGCGACGCCGCTTGTCGCCAGGCTCGACCCGCCGTCAGGTTATATCCCGTCAGTGCCTCCGCCTCCGCCGCAGACCGCTCCATACGGCGCGCAGTACCCGCCGCCGGCTTACCAGCAGGCTCCCCAGCCGCCGGCGCCCTTGCCGGTAGTCGGGCGGTTGAGCTGTCCGCGTTGTGGCTCCCCGAGAGTGCTCAAGGGCGGCATCGCGACATGGGCCATCGTCGCTACGATCGTCGGATTCTTGTTCGTCTTGTGCTTCTCGCTCTTCTTCTTGCTCGTAAAGGACCCGAACAAGTGTCTCAACTGCGGAATGGAGTTCAAGTAGCGATCAATCCCTTCCTGACGGAATAATCTAGCGACCGAAGAAGAAACCAGCCGCTCCGCGTTCGTTACAGACGCGAAGGGCGGAGACAACGACTGCCGTCTCCGCCCTGCTGGGATCAATGTAAAGACGTTGGGCCGTTGCTCAATCGAGGGTCACGGTCACGAACGACAATTGGCCGGCGCGCTCGATCTGGAGCACGATCTCCTTCTCTCCCTTGAGCGATCGCAGCGCCTCGCCGAGACTCTGCGCAGTCGTCACGTCGGCGCGGTTCAGACGGTGAATGACGTCGCCTTCGCGCAGCCCGGCCTCGGCTGCCGGACTTCCCGGCTGCACGCCCTGGATCAAAGCGCCGCTTGGAATCTTCAGCTTCAGCTCGCGGGCTGTTTGAGGCGTAACCGTTTGAACTCGGACGAGGCCGAGCTTCCCGGCGCCCTCAACCTCACTTTCGCTCTCTTCCTGATCTGCGTCATTCGGGCGGGGGCGCTCCCCGAGATGAATCGTCGTCGTAGCGGCCCGGCCATCCCGAACGTACTTGACGGCGGCCGCCTTGCCGACCGGCAGATCGGCCACCATTTCAGTCAGTTGCTTCGCGGTTTTGATCGGCTTGCCGTCAAACTCGGTGATGACGTCGCCGCTTCGCAATCCGGCTTGCGCCGCCGGACCTTCACCTGGGGCGAGGTCGCTGACCAGCGCACCGTCGTCGCCTTTGTAACCGACCGCCTTCGCCAGCGCCGGAGTAACATCCATCAACCGAACGCCCAGATAGCCCCGCGTCACCTTTCCGCTCTTCACAAGCTGAGCGTAGACCTTGGTCGCCAGGTTCGACGGAATGGCAAAGCCGATGCCCTCGCTTCCACCCGTGTGAGAGAAGATCATGTTGTTGATGCCGACGACCTCGCCCTTCATGTTCACCAGCGGGCCTCCTGAATTGCCGGGATTGATCGACGCGTCGGTCTGAATGTAGTTGTCATAGGTGCCGAGCCGGAGATCGCGGCCGATCGCGGAGACGATGCCGGCGGTCATGGTCTGCTGTAACCCGAACGGGCTGCCGAGTGCTATCACCCACTCGCCTTGCTCGAGACTATTTGAGTCGCCCAGCCTGGCGAATGGGAGGTTGTCGGCTTCGATTTTGATCACCGCCAGATCGGTCTCAGCGTCGGTGCCGATCCGCCGCGCTTTGAACTCGCGGCCGTCAGCGAGCTTCACCGTGATCTCATCAGCATCTGCGGCGACGTGGTTGTTGGTGAGTATATAACCGTCGGCGCTGACGATGACGCCCGACCCGGTGCCTCGCTGCCGCCGCGGGCCCTGTTCACCAAAGGGCGGGAATCCGGGAATTTGGGGGAATCCCTCGGGCACGCGCAACGACGATCGCCGCGCTTTCTCGACGACGTCGATGTTCACGACGGCAGGTTTGACTTGTTTGGCTACGTTGATGAAGGCCCGGGACAAATCTCCCGGGGAGGGCAATTGCGCTTGTTGCGTTTGCTGGGCCGAGACGACCCTGCTGGCTACGTAACCCAGTCCGGCCGCCAGCCCGACTGCCACAATCACCGCAAGCGTTCGCAGGCGGAGCACTCTGCTGATCTTCGAATCCATTGCTTCACCTCAACTGTTTCAGAATAGTATTAGTCTTCATTCGATAAGACGATTCCATGGCGATATCGCCCGAAGAGGGAAGCCGTCGCCGGCCTCCCTCTTGAATGTTAGTCGACTCCGAGCATGGCGTAAACTGCCGTTGCGAAGAGCGCGAAGAGCCGAGATCATGCAACGCGCGCGGATCGAAACGGTTCAGTTTTCCCGCTCGACGCGGAGGTTGTTGGTCACCGCAAACACACCCGAGACGCCGTTGGCCGCCATGAAGGCAAGTTGTTTGTCCGTCTTATTCAACACGACGCCTTCAAGCGTGACGCGCCCTTTGTTGACGATGATCCTCATCGCCGGATTGGCCCCTATCGAATATCGCGACAGGCCGGCCGTGCCGAATACCGCGCGGTACGTGCGAACCCGAATGGAGTCGTCGAAATTCGAGAGCGGTAATACCTCAATGTCATTGACCACTCGGTCAACGCCTTTGACGCGAGCAACGCGCCGCCCGGCGTCATGGCGCGTAATTGGACGGACTACCTGCCCCGAAAGCCTAACCGTCGTGCCTTCGAGGCTGTAGGCTATGTTGTCGAACACGCCGTAGTACGGTAGCGTCAGAATCTGTTTGCGAATTTCTCTGTTGATCGAAGCGTCGCCCAGCCCTTGCTCGCTCCCGGCACTAGCAACCGAGACGGCCAGCGCCAGCATCGCCACCAGCGCGATAAGTGTTTTCTGGAATCTTCTCATTGTCATCGACCTCCATGAATCTCTACGTCAATCTGCCCGGAGGACACGGCCCCCGGAGTACGTAGTTTGGATGCCTCGCCTGGCGATTCCGGTGTCTTTTGCTCGATGGCCGAAGGACCGCGGAGAAGCAGCGGGTTAGGGAACCTCCTGGCCGGGGGCCTGTGGCTGACCGCTGCAAGTCAACTCCTCGCGTTCGGCCTCGAGCGTGTCGAGTTGTTCTTGCAAGCGAAGGCGCTGGGTACGCAGAAGATCGAACTGGCTTCGAGTTGTGAGCCGGCGGCGCAATCTGAGAGCCCCAACCACGATCACTGCCGCGAGCGACAAGTAGAACAACTTGCCGCCGAAGTAACTCCTCGCCAGCGTCATGAAAACGGCGATCACAACTATCACGAGCCAGAATATGCCGAAGACGCCGCAGCCTACGTGAAGCGGCCCGGACTGCTCTTTACTCTTCGCTTCGTCGATCTCAGCGCTGACGCGCGCGATTTCTTCATCGAGCGCCGCGAGCCTCAAGTCAGGGCCGTCAGGCGAAAGGCGTTCCCCAACGTCGCCGCCCGATTTGATGAGCGAAAGATAGATCGCGCCCTTGTGCTCCCGCACGCGAAATGCCGCGCCGCACGCGCCGCAAATCACATTGTCGAAGTCTCGCAGCAGTTCGAGCGGCGCGGCACACTCAGGGCAGGTCGTTTTCAATGCGTCCATCAATCAGTCCTTCGATCCAATTCGCGTTCGCCATTCAGTCCCGAAACTTTAAATACTCCGGCCCATATTGTATAGTTGCCCATTCATTCCAAGAAGCTTTCGCGCGAGAGCCCGGGGACCGGAATGGCGGACATCGAGACAATTACCTCCTTAGCAAAGCGCCGTGGGTTTGCCTTCCAATCCAGCGACATCTATGGCGGCCTCGGGTCGGTGTGGGACTACGGTCCGCTGGGCGTCGAGATGAAGAACAACCTCAAGCGCGCATGGTGGAAGGCGGTCGTCTACGAGCGGGATGACATGGTCGGACTCGACTCGGGAATCCTGATGAACCCGCTGGTCTGGAAGTATTCAGGCCACGAAGCAACATTCCACGATCCCCTCGTCGATTGCCGCAAGTGCAAAGCGAGACTGCGCGCCGACAAGATCGAGGGCAAATGCTCCGAGTGCGGTTCAACCGACCTCACCGAGCCGCGCCAATTCAATTTGATGTTTCGCACGACGATCGGTCCCGTGGAGGACCAGTCGGGACTCGCTTATCTGCGCCCGGAGACCGCGCAGGGTATCTTCGTCAACTTCAAGAACATCCTCGATTCCACCAATCGCAAGCTGCCTTTCGGCGTCGCGCAGATCGGCAAGGCGTTCCGCAACGAGATCACGCCGGGCAATTTCATCTTCCGCACACGCGAGTTCGAGCAGATGGAGATCGAGTTCTTCGTCAAGCCGCCTCACATCCTGAAGCCGGGCGAGCCGACTGATGAAGAGTGGCACGAGCGGTGGATTGCCGAGCGCTTGAACTGGTATTTGTCGCTCGGGATGCGCGCGGAGAACCTTCGGAAGTACGAACAGCCGCGGGCCGAGCTTGCACACTACGCGAAGCGGACGGTAGACCTCCAGTACCGCTTCTTCCCCGAGCGCGAGGACGAAGAGAAGCAATGGGATGAGCTCGAGGGTATCGCCAACCGGACCGATTTTGACCTGAAGGCCCACTCGAGAAAGCCGGTCGACGAAGAGGGGAAACGCCTGAATCCGGATTCGACGGCCGACCTCACGTACTTCGATCACGAGACGAACCAGCATGTCTTCGCATACGTCATCGAGCCTTCAGTCGGTGTCGACCGCCCGTTGCTCGCTTTCCTGATGGACGCCTACCACGAAGAGGAAGTCCGAGGCGAGAAGCGCGTGGTTTTAAGGCTCCATCGCGATCTCGCGCCGATCAAGGTCGCAGTGCTGCCGCTCGCGAAGAACAAAGAAGGCATCGTCAGTCTGGCGAAAGACATCAAGTCGCGACTCCAGCGCACGGGCATGATGCGCGCGGTCTATGATGACACGGCCGGTATCGGCAAGCTCTATCGGCGGCAAGATGAGGTCGGAACCCCTCTGTGCCTGACCGTCGACCATCAATCGCTGGAGGACAACCAGGTGACGATTCGTGATCGCGATACGATGCTGCAAGAGCGAGTCCCCGTCAGCGACATAGAGACTGCGATTCAGAAAAGACTGGGGCTTATTGGAGACTGAGGCTTACCCTGCGGCAGAGAACTGTCATCTGCTCTTCATCCGCTGACCGACCAATTGATCTTTCCGCAGCAACCGATATCCTTGAATCGATGAATCCCGAAGTTCTTAGAGTGTGCGAAGCGGTTCGAGAAGCAGGCGGCCGGGCTATGCTGGTCGGCGGCTCGGTGAGAGATTCGCTCTTTGGGATCGAGCCGAAAGACTTTGACATCGAAGTGTTCGGGCTCGATCCTGACCGGCTTCGCCGATTGCTCGAACCGATTGCCAAGGTCAACACAGTTGGAGAGCACTTCGCCGTCTACAAGCTCTTCTTCGATCGCGAAGGTGAAGCAGAACCAACTGGCCGGTTTGAGATCGATGTCTCGCTGCCGAGGCGCGAGTCCAAATCGGGGCGCGGACACAGGGGCTTTTTGATTGAGGGCGACCCGTCGATGACCTTTGAAGAAGCGGCCCGCCGGCGCGACTTCACAATCAACGCGGTTCTGATGGACCCGATCAACGGCGAAATAATCGACCCCTTCGGCGGTAGGGATGACATGCAACGTAGAGTGCTCAGGGCCGTTACCGCGGACACGTTCGTCGAGGACAGTTTGCGAGTCCTTCGCGCAGTGCAACTGGCGGCCCGCTTCGGACTGACCGTCGAGTCTCAGACCGCTGACTTGTGCCGGTCAATTGATCTCGGCGACCTCCCGCGAGAGCGGGTATGGGGCGAAGTTGAAAAGCTGTTGGTTCTGGCCGACCGGCCGTCCCTCGGTCTCGACGTTGCCTTTGAGTTGGGAGTCCTAGACAAGCTGTTCCCGGAGATTCGCGCGCTGGTGAAATCCGACGGCGACGCGATAACCGCTCCGTTCGCAATGACGAAGCGGGCTCTCGACGAAGCGTCGAAGCTCTCTCGCGACCTGCCTCGCGAACAGCGGCTGACAGTGATGCTGGCGGCGCTCTGTGCCGGACTCGGCGGAGAGTCGCTTGACGTTGCCGCCCAGCAAAGCGATCGAGTCGACAAGGCGGTCACGCTGTTGAAGAGGCTCGGCGTTCATACACTGGGGGGCCTCGACGCTCGCTCCCGCATACTTGAGATCGTGAAGGAGAAAGCTACGCCTGAACGCCTCTATCGGAATCGTGAACGGGTGACGGATGGCGATTTTCGCCGGCTCGCCCGCCGCGTAGACATCGGCCTGCTTTACTTGACGGCAAAGGCGTGGGCCCTCGCCCGCGACACGGAAGCTCCGGCCGCCTGCGATTGGTTCATCACCCGGGCGCGGGCTTTGGGGGTCGAGCACGGGCCGCCCCAGTCGATCCTGAAAGGTCGTCACCTGCTTGAGCTGGGCTTCGACCCAGGTCCGGGCATGGGCGAAGTAATCAGGCGAGTCTACGAACTACAGCTCGACGGGGACGTAACCAGTCTCGATGAGGCCGTGGCCGCGGCCAAACGCGTGGCTCAGATGACACGCCGGACAGCCCCCCCCCAAGAGTCTTGAAAATGATTTTCAATTCGTGTTACGCTGCTGTCGATGAGTGCCGACGCCGCACCTTGTCTCGAAAGTAAAGGCGCCGGAGAAGTCGGAGACAACACGCTATGTTCGAATCGTTAGTGGTTACGTTGCGCGAGGGGGTCGAGGCTGCCCTCATCGTCGCGATCGTGATTGCCTACCTTAGCAAGATCGACCGGGCTGAGCTTGCGCGATCGGCCTACGCCGGACTTGCGGCGGCCGTCGCCGTCAGTATCATCGGCGCGCTGTTTATTCGCCGTCTCGAAGTCAACCAGGAGTCTTTCGAGGGCTGGATGATGCTCACCAGCTCGGCTTTTATCGCCACTCTGGTGATCTGGATGTGGCGCACCGCTCGGCGCCTCAAAGGCGAGATCGAGACTCGAATGGGACGGCTGGCGGGCAGCGCGGCGGCCGGCAGCTTTTCATTTGGCATCTTCACGTTTGTCTTTTTAATGGTCGTCCGAGAGGGAATTGAAACCGTCCTCTTGCTCAGCGCCGTCGGCTTCAACTCCAGCGGAATGCTCAGCGCGATCGGCGCGGCCACCGGGTTGTCAGGAGCCGTTGTATTCGGCGTGCTATTCGTGAAGGGGTCCTTTCGAATCGATCTCCGGAAGTTCTTCGCCGTCACATCGGTTATCCTGCTGGTCGTCTCCTTCCAGTTATTGGTTTCGGGTCTGCACGAATTGTCCGAAGCGATGATCCTGCCCTCCAGCGCGCGCGAAATGGCTGTCATCGGTCCCATGGTCAAGAACGATATCTTCTTTTACCTCGTGATACTCACGCTCGCGGTGTTGTTGATTGCGTGGAGGCGGCGCACGGCGGCCGAATTGCCCGCCGGCGCTAACCCCGCCGAACAGCGCAAGCATCTCCATCGCGTACGGCGGGAGCGAACGTGGGCGCGCGCGCTTGCGGGGCTCGCGTTGGTGTCGATGGTCGCAATCACCGGGCAGTTCGTTTATTCCGCGCGCGCCGGCCAGTTGTCGCCGCCCGAAGACCATTTTCAGAGCGGCAGTGAGGTACACATCCCCTTGGCGCGAGTGAACGACGGCAACCTGCACCGGTTCGCTTATCACGCGAGCGACAGGCTGGTGCGCTTCATAATCGTGAGGCTCGACTCGGGCGAGTTGGGCGTTGCGTTCGATTCCTGCGCGATCTGCGGCGACAAGGGGTACTTCCAGCAGGGTCGGGATATCATCTGCAAGAACTGCACCGCTGCGATCAATCCGGCGTCTATAGGGCAAAGCGGGGGGTGTAATCCCATCGAGTTGAAGTCGCGCGTCGAGGCTTCGGAAGTCATCATCTTGGCTTCCGACCTCGACGCGGGTGCCCAGTTTTTCACAGTAGCTTCGAGTCCGTAGGAAGGACTGATTGATGTTTGTTCGCATAGTTCGAGAGTCATTCACCAGACAACGCCGCCGCAAAATGGTCGCAGTAGCGGCGGTGGCGCTTGGCGCTTCAGTTGCTACTGCGATGAGCGCCGTTGCGCTCGGCGTCGGCGACAAGGTCAATCGCGAACTGCGATCGTTCGGTGCAAACATCGAAGCCCTGCCTCGCCAGCGCGCTCTCACGGTCGATGCCGGGGGCGTGCAGTATCAGGCGGCGTCAGCGAGGACCTACGTCAACGAGTTGGAGCTGCCGCGGCTCAAAGAGATCTTCTGGGCGCACAACATTCTGGAGTTCGCGCCCTTCTTGACCCTTGAGGTCAAGACTACCTCTGCTGCCGGAACGACGACCGAGACGAAACTCGTCGGCACGTGGTTCGATCACGAATTTCACAACAAAGAAGGGAAGGTCTTCCGCACCGGCGTCGGCAGGCTGAGCCCGTGGTGGAAGGTGACCGGCCGTCTGCCTGAAACGTGCGATTGTCTGGTCGGTGCTCTTCTCGCAAACAAGCTGCGCCTATCCGTGGGCGACTCCGTCGCGGTCGCATACCTGAAATCGGAGGGCAACCTCTCGAACCTTCAATTCAGGGTTTCGGGTCTTCTGGAGACCGGATCAGAGGAAGACGATTCGTTAATTGCAAATCTCGATACCGTGCAACGACTCGCCGGCCTCGAAGGAAAGTTCGACCGCCTCGAGCTGAGCGCGCTCACCAGCCCCGAGGACGCGTTCGCGCGCCGCGATCCGACGACGTTTTCACCCGAGGAGTACGAGCGCTGGAGTTGCACCCCCTACGCCCGTTCGATAGCCCACGACGTCGAGCGAGCGCTCACGAATGTAGAAGCCCACCCGGTGCTCAGAATCTCCCAGACCGAAGGGGCGGTTCTCTCGAAGATCGATCTGATGATGTTGCTCGTCGCACTGGCCGCCCTCACCGCCGCGCTGCTGGGCGTGGCCAGCACTATGACGACGACTGTGTTGGAAAGAAAATCCGAGATCGGTTTGTTGAAGGCCATCGGCGCCAGCAATCTGGACGTAACGATGATCTTTCTGGCTGAGACGGGGCTGGTGGGAATGATAGGCGGGCTGGCCGGGCTCGGGTTGGGCTGGGGCCTCGCCCAGATCGTGGCGAGGTCGGTCTTCGGGTCGGCTATCGAAATCAGTGCCGTGCTGGCTCCGATGGTGATCGTCGTGTCGATCGCGGTTGCTTTCATCGGGAGCGCGTTGCCGCTTCGGAGAGCGCTTCGCTTCGAGCCTTCGGTCGTGCTGAGGGAAAGGTAGGCATGGAGAACCGCAGGATGTTCTTCCTCATCATCCGCCGGGCGCTTACCCAGCGCGGGGGGCGTGTAGTTGTGGCGTTGGTCGCGCTCGTTGTCGGCGCGTCGGTAGCGGCCGCGATGCTGTCGGTCTACTACGACGCCCAACAGAAGATGAGCCGCGAGCTTCGCGCTTATGGTGCGAACCTGATGCTCTCACCCGCGTACTCGACCGGGTTCATTGAGCAGCGGGTCCTCAACGAGATCGCCGGCGGCGGGTGGCCGGCTGAAATCACCGGCGCCGAGCCCTATCTGTACCTGGTCATCAACGCGAGTCCAACCGCTGGTAACGCGGGCGACGTTGAGGCGATTCGAGCCGTGCTAGCCGGAACGTGGTTGGACCAGGCGAAAAAAGTCACGCCGTGGTGGGAAGTCGAGGGCCGATGGATCGAGGACCGCGCCAACGCATCAGACTGCATAGTCGGCCGCCGGCTTGCGTCCCAGCTCGGCGTGCGGCTGGGGGACGCGATCACTGTGAACTTCGCAGGCGCGGACGACGGGGAAACACGGCGACGGGGAGACACGGCGACGGGGAGACACAGCGACGTGTCGCAGCAGTTCACCGTTGCCGGGGTGCTGACGACCGGTTCGGCCGAAGAAGATCAAATCTTCGTTTCGCTGGAAGCTGCGCAACGGCTTGGCGGTATGGCTGGGCGCGTGTCAGCCATCGGGCTTAGCGTGGTCGGCGGCAGTGAAGTCGTCGAAGCGCTCGCCGACCGAATCCGCGCGCGGTTCGACTTCATCCGTCCAAGCCCCGTGCGCCAGATCGCTGAAAGCGAGGGCCGGATACTCGGCAAGCTTAGGCTGATGATGCTACTGGTCACCGTCTTGATTATGGCGGGGGCCGCGATCTCAGTCGCCACGACGCTGACGGCGCTCGTCATCGAACGGCGGCGCGAGATCGGGACAATGAAAGCCATCGGCGCCGCCGATTCGCAGTTGATGCGCCTGTTTCTGTTCCAGCTCGGCGCGCTCGGCGTCATCGGCGGGGTTGCGGGATATGGCGTCGGGCTCGGACTCGCTCAGTTGATAAGTCGCAGCCTCTTCGACTCCGTCGTAACGCCGCACGCGGCGGTGTTCGCGGTGGTCGTACTGTTGACGCTAACAATAGCCTTGCTTTCGGGTGTGGTGCCGATTAAAAAGATCAGAGAGGTTGAGCCGGCGGTGATGTTGAGGGGAGAGTGAAAGGGAATTCCGGATTGCGGATTTGGATTTTGGATTCGCGCGACTGCAAGCGTAAGGCAGTCTCGGGGAATCATCTATCCAAAACCCGGAATGCAGAATCCAAAATACGATAATGAGCCTGATAGAGACAGTTAAACTGACGAAGAAGTACGGCGACTCGCTGTTCGCGCTGAAGGACGTCAACCTGACCGTGCGGCGAGGCGATTGGATCGCTGTGATGGGGCCCTCCGGGTCAGGGAAGACGACGCTGATGAACATCATCGGCTGCATGGACCGGCCCAGCTCCGGCCAGATCCTGATCGACGGAACCGATGTCGGGACGTTGTCTCAGGGCGAGCTGACTCAGTTTCGACGCGAGCGGGTAGGACTCATATTTCAGCAGTTTCACCTCATCCCCTATCTGACCGCGCTGGAAAACGTCATGCTGGCGCAGTATTACCACTCGATGACGGACGAGTCCGAGGCCCGTGAGTCGCTCTTTCGCGTGGGTCTGGGTGATCGTTTGACGCACTTGCCCTCGGAACTTTCGGGTGGCGAACAACAACGCGTCTGCATCGCCCGCGCGCTGATCAATCACCCGGAGATCATTCTGGCTGACGAGCCCACCGGTAATCTGGACGAAGATAACGAAGAGAAGGTCATGCGGCTGATCCGCGAGTTGCACCGGGAAGGGCATACCATAGTCATGGTGACCCACGATCACGCTATTGGGCGCATGGCCGACCGCCGCGTACAACTTCATCACGGCGTGCTGATCGACTTGAGCCTCACGACACATGAAGCGAACGAGGTCTTCGACGAGATACTCGAACAGATATGGATCTTCAATGAGGACCAGGTCGAACCGTTCGAGCGGCGGCTGGCGGTCCCCGACGTTGTTGACAATCGCAGCGTGCTGAACCTGATGGCCGAACTCGGGCTGATCGCGCTGGCGGAATCCGACGGGCGGGCGCCGAGCGTGCGATTTACGCCGAAAGGACGCGTCCGTGCGCGCGGCATCATCCGCCGGCACCGGCTGGCCGAGAAGCTCTTCTTCGAGAAGTTCGACATGAACGAAGAGCAGGCCGAGTCGAACGCATGTGAACTCGAGCACATCCTGAGCGAAGAAGTCACCGATTCCGTTTGTGCGTTTCTCGGCCACCCGACCGCATGCCCACACGACAAGCCCATCCCGCGCGGCGACTGCTGCCCTGAAATCCGCCCGCCTTCGGGCAGCGAAGGATGGGCGGCTCAATCGATCTCCTGATCGCGGATACCTGCGCGCATATAGACCAATCGCTCCGTGGCTTGATCCATCCTCGCTGACTCACTGGCGGCTCTTTGACACCGAATCTATGCCGGACTAAGATGGGCTCCGTTATACTGAGATTGCTTGATACTTTTTCGCTGATGAGTGGGAACCACGCGATGTCAGCGTACAACCTTCACTACCGTACGCCGGGGAATCGCGCGCCGATCGGGGCAGGTCGAGGACCCGGACCTTCGCGGCCTCACGGGCATTACTCGCAATGAGTGCGGCTGTCCCTTACGCCGCACGCTTCCGCAGGAGTGCGTGACGCCGGTGGTCAAAAGGGGGGAGGGGAACCATGAAAGCTCGGATAAAGTGGCTGTTGGTGGGGCTCGGATTCACGTTCGGGCTCCAGATTCTGATCTCGCTGATCTTCATCGCCATTGCATACACCGCAAAGTCCAGCGAGGCGGGCGTGCAGGAAGGCCCGATTCTTCTGGTGTTGTTTGGGCTGACGATAGGCGCATTTCTGATAGGCGGACTCGTCGTTGGGTGGATGAACGACCGGCCGCGTTTATTGGACGCGCTTGCGGTTGCAATCATAACTCTGCTCTTGAACTGGCTGATCCTCTGGAGGCTGCCGGATGCTAATAAGGGCCAATTCGTAGCGGCAAGTTGGCTGAGCGAGGCAAACACGCCGCAAGCGGTGCTGTTCGTCGCGCTGGCACTGATCGCGACGGTAGCGGGCGCTCATATCGGCGGCTACTTCACCGTGCCGACTGAAGGCGTGCTCGATCGAGTGTTGCTGTTATTGGGACTCGTAGGCGCGGTCGTTCTGCCGTTCGTGATGCTGGCAGTCGGCGGGCGAGACCCTAGCAGACCCGACCAGCCGAACCTCCCGTGGTACTTTCTGGTGATCGTGCTTCTGTTGGTGCTGGGAATCATCGGGGTCGGCTTTTATTGGTTCACACACGAATCGCACGACCCGGATGAGATATCGATCAGCCCGGAGCACCATAAGGAAGGATGAGGGAGTGATGCTCACACCCCTTCCCCGATCCTCGCCAAATCCCGCAACACTTCGTTTGTTGTTTGATACCGCTCCTCTGGCGGCTTCTTGAGCATTCGCGCAATAACCTCGACCAGCAGCTCCGGCGCGTCCTTGCGATGGCGCTTGATGGGTGACGGCGTTCGCCGCGTTATCGCGTTGATGATCTGATAGTAGGTCTCACCCTCAAACGGAAGCCGCCCGGTTGTCGCCTCGTAGAACACGACCCCTAACGAGAAGATATCCGACAGATGCGTTACGTCGGCGGATCCCGACGCCTGCTCCGGCGACATGTAGTTGACCGTCCCCAGCAACACCCCCGATTCCGTCAGCTTGCTCTTGCTCACCTTGCGATTGCTCAGGGGAAGCGGTTTAGCGAGACCGAAGTCGAGTATCTTGACCTTGCCGCGATCGGTGATCATGACGTTCGAGGACTTGATGTCGCGATGTATAACGCCCTCCGTATGCGCCTCGCTGATCGCTTCCGCCGTTTGCTTGAAAATGTCGATGAGCGTCCTTAACTCAATCGGGCCCTCGGCGATTCTATCCGACAGCGTCTCTCCCTCGACGTACTCCATCACGATGTAAGGATTGCCCGCCGCCAAGCCGATCTCATAGATCGTCGCGATGTTCGGATGGTTCAACTGCGAAGCCATGCGCGCTTCCCTGAAAAACCGCTGCTTCATCGTTTCGTCTTCGACGTGTTTGGACGAAAGCACCTTGATCGCAACTTGCCGCTGAAGCTCGGTGTCGTAGGCCTCGAAGATTTCGCCCATCCCTCCGGCGCCGAGCGAGCCGCGAATGTCGAACCGCCCGATGTGGCCCTCCGGTTCAATGAGCGGAGGCGTTGCGACCTTTTCGGTCTTGCCGTCATGAACCGCCATCGCCGCGCGGTCGGTCTCGCGCAACTCGGTCGTGATGACTCGCGGCCGCGAGATCACCGACGCAAAAAGCGAAGAGAAGACGCGCGGGCCGCGGTCGTCCTCGATGAAGTAGCCCGCGCGCTTGAGGTCTTGATAGACGTGCTCTTGCTCCTTTTCGACCTCGCCTTTCTGAACGAAGTCTCGAATGGCGCGGCGCTGGCCTTCGCTCATGTGGTCCCATATAAAACGGAACTGACCTTTGGCTTCGTCAAGGAAGACCGCTTCGACTTCGTCGCGGTCGAGCCGGCCGTCGTTTTCCGAAAGGTGATCGAAGTATGCCGAGCAGGCGATCTGCAAGAAATATGGGAAGTGGCCGGCGGTCTCGGTGATGCGCCGCGCGTAGCCTTCGAGCGGCAAGCCGGCTTCGGCCGAGGGCTTCGTTATCAGGTCCAGGGCGTCCTTGCGCGAAAAGCTGCGCAAGAAGACGTTGGTGAAGATGTTGAAGAAGGGCGAATCGGCAATGAGCTGAGTGTGACAAAGTTCCTGGAGGTCGCGCGCCGAGCTTGTCACGTAGGCGACGTCGTAGTTGTTTGCGATGGACCGAAGGAACGAATAGAACTCCAGGTCGAAGGCGCGATTCGTCGTGATCGCGTCGAATTCATCGAACAGGATTACGAGCTTGCGCCCTTCGCGCTGGAAGCCTTCGAGTAAGGCGCGGACCGAATCAAACCCGGGATCGAGTTCCTTGAGCGCGTCGTCGCCGACTTCTTTGCCGAGCAGCGAGAACAGCTCCCCGAAAAACTCCGGTATCTGAAGCCGGCGTTTTTGTTGAAGGTCGATGAAAGCGAAGGCGTATGAGTCATGCCCGTCGAGATACCGCGCGCGAACTTCGGGATGATTGATGAAGTGAAGCAGGGAGGATTTCCCGATCCGGCGTTCGCCTACAACGGAGATGGACTGAGGACGTGACGCCCCGATCCGCGAAAATATCTTGTTGAGCTCCCGCGTCCGTCCGAAGAACTGGCTCGGGTCCTTGATGGCGACTCGATTTAGGTACGGGTTACGCGGCATACCCCCTACATTGTCGCACCAGGAGCAAGCGGGCGCGCACAGTCTTGAACGCATCGACGACTCGAGTAACGGCTTGTTTTCGGTCGGGGTCAGACGAGTGGTTACTTGGAACTAGACGGGATGGCGCTTTGCTCATGGAAATCTCTGCCTGGCGAGCCTTAGAGCGTCCGCCCACGGTAACAGGAGCATGACAGTGATTGTCGACGTCGCGACGAGTGCGTAGAACTTGGCGACTGGCATCATATTGAGTGAAAACCCGCGGACTGGTTGAGGGTGTGCTTCAAGTGAGCTATCCGGCGCGGCGCCTCCTCGCCTTCGCCGGAGCCGAAGCGCGAATTACCTCGGCCATTGCGCGTAGTGCCCGGTTGACCGTTTCAGCATTGGGAAACAGATCTCTAACGTCAGGTGCTATCAACACGACGTTGCTACTCTCAGCGTAACGCTTGGCGTACCTTCCACGCTCCGCCTTGCTCCAGTCGAGAAAGCTGTAGTCATCCAGCATCTCATCGTTCAGGTCGCCGCTCGCCTTACCCGGCTCGGCTTCAGCCTTCGACGATTTCAACCGCTTGACTGACCTAGTTCTCACCTTCTTCATAAACCTCTATTTCGCGCCTTGTCGCGGGGCGCGCACTAATGATGCGTACATTGTCGCCCTGTTCACAATAGACGACAAGTAGAACGCGCGGCTCTATGGATTGCCCAATGATGAGGAACCTATTCTCATCGAGCGAATGGGTCGTGTCCGCTGTGCTCGCCGCTAACGGGTCTCCGAATACCGTCGCCGCTTCGTCAAAGGAGACACCATGTTTTTTCAGATTATCAGCGGCTTTCTTATCATCCCACTCGACGCTGAGATCCATTAGCCCCCTCTCCGAACATGGGCGCGAATTCCTCTGTCCGCGTCGTCATATCGTTCGTGACTACAATGTCCGAACTTCTTTCACCACCTGCCATATCGAATGCGACCGGCGAATCCACAACCTAAACAAGTCCATCTTGAAACTGAATCCCTCGCCGGAATCCTTGTCCAGTAATTCGCGCCGGAACATCTCTTCGAGCGTCAGCCTGATCGTGTTCTCCGACAGATTAACCGGGTACTCGTTCGCTCTCACCGTCGTCCGAAGCTCGTGCGCCGTCGAATGCGCCACGCCGTCCGGTAGTATTTCAGCCAGCAGCGACAGCACCAGCTTCTCGTCGTCCGACAACGCGTCCCACGTGTAGATCATCTGCGGCAACGGATTGTCCACGATGTCCGCGATAACTTTTTCCAGATCGGCTCGCGTGACCCAGTTCTGCTTGTGCTCGTTCATCGCATCCACGATGTTCTGGCAGATGACCTGAGTGTAAAACGGCTGGCCGGCGGTCAGGCGATAGACCGCGTCCACGACGCCGCGCCCGAAGACGGCGCGGCCTTCGAGGGGTTCCGTGATGAGGCGCACGGCGTCCTTTTGAGACAGGAAGCCCACCTTGCGAAACAGCGACCGCCTCAACAGCTCGCGCCAGTACTTCTTGTCCCGCTCTTCGAGCCGCCGCGAGCCGGTGAAGATCAACGCGAGCCGCTCCTTGTTGTCCATCAGCCCCGCAAGAAACGTGAAGAACTCAGTGGAGAGCTTCCCGCCATCCACCTTCGACTCCATCAACTCGTATTCGTCCATCAGAATCAGCAGCGTGCGGTCGCCAATCTCCTTGAGCACTTCGTCGAGGAAGTCCAAAAAGACCGGATACGGATTGCGGCCGTCGAACTGGGGCACACTTACTACAGGCGCAAGAGCCGGTACTTCCGCGCGGCTTCGCGCGGTGTGTGAGTCCGCACGTCCCGCCAGACCAATCCCGGTCGTTGTCGCCTCGACTGCGCTCACAGGGTCCGATGAAGGTCCGAGCGCACGCGTTACCGCATCGCCGATCAGCCGCGAGGTTCGCGCGAAGAACTCCGAGTCTGAACTTATCACCATCTCTTGCATATCGACGAACACCGGAATGAAGCGCTCGCCCAATCGTCCGTTGAGGACCTGATAGAGGATGGAACTCTTGCCGACGCGTCGCTCTCCGCAGAAGACGATCACGACCCCCTGGCTCGCGCCTTCGAGTTTCGTTCGCACGTATCGGAAGTCGTCCTCGCGGCCGAAGAACATCCGCTCGGTCCGAATGGGATTGCCGACGATGTACGGGTTAGGCTCGATTGGAACGTAGCTGCGCAGCTCCCTCGGCAGCACGAACTCGCGAGCCCGCCTCCGCCTGACGACAAACGCGACAGCCCCGCCCAGCCCCGCCAGCGTTGCGACGAGCGCGTAGAACCACCAGCGCTTCCAGAACGGCGCGCCGACCCTGAGTGCGAATGCTGCGGCCGGCGCGTCGCCTCCATACAGGTCGCGGTTCAGCGCGATGACTTCAAACGTGCGGGCGCCCTCGTCGAGCTCGAACACCGACACATCTCGTTCGGCTCCGAGTTGAACGGGTAGCATCTGCCACGGCTCGGCGCCGCTCTCGCCTTTGATTCTATGGAAGTAACGCACCTGACCGCTTTGAGTCGCGGCTGCGAAATGAAACGTCAGATTGCGACGGCCATAAGGCACGTCGCGGGCGTCGGCAGTTGGCCCGGCTTCAACTCCGGCCGCCAACTCGATCCATACTCGGGCCGGCGGTCCCCGTCGCAACGGAATGTGCCGAACCGCTCCCTTATCGGTTGCAATCCAGATGCGGCCTTGCTTGTCTTCAGAGATCGAGTTGATTCGATTCGTCGTCAGTCCGAAAGCCTCGCCCGCATAGACGACCGACACCAGGTGGCCCGCGACCACACCGAACTTCTTCACCTGGCCGTCGTCGGTGCCGATCCACAAGAAGCGGTCGCGGTCGGCAAACAGCGTGCTGGCCGGTTGCCCGTCGAGAGCCGAAAACGGGGACGAGGTCGCGGCTTCGTCGTAAACCTGGACGCCTGCCCTGGTCGCGACGATCAGCCTTGAGTTGAATCGCGCGATCCAGCGCACGTCGTTGTCGGCAAGCCCGCGGGCGGTGTCAACCAAATCCGCCTTTCCGCTCCGCGGGTCGAAGGTCACGATGCCGCGCGAGGTCGAAAACCACAGGCGGCCATCCTCGCCCTCGAATACGTGCCGGATGTCGTAGCCCGCCAGCGCGCCGATCTGCCGAACCTCCCCGCCGCGAAACAGGCTCGCTCCGCGTGTTGAAGCAAAGAGCACCTCCGAGCCGCCGGAGATTGCCGCTACCCAGTTGATGCTATTGGAGGGCAGCCCATTCCCTTCGTTGAGCTGGGTAAGTGTGCGGCCGCTCAACTCGAAGACGCCCTGGTCGGTCGCGAGCCACGCCGCGCCCGTACGGTCGAATGCCGCGGCTCGCACGTCGAAGTTCGCCCGGAACCGCTCGACTGGCACGAACCTCTCGTTCTCCATTATCGAGACGCCTGCGGCGGTCACAAACCACAAGCCGGCGTCGCCGGGCGCTTCGACGACCGCGCGCACGTCGTTATCCGCCAGACCGCGGCCCGCAGTGAAATTGACGAAACTGTAAAGCTCGCTCCGAACCGCGCCGTTGTCGGTTGCGAACCACATCATCCCCTCGCCGCCGGCAACGACGCCCAGTACGCGATCTCGGTCGAGATAGCCGACACGTTGCGACTCGTCGCGGGCCGGGTCATAGATGACCGCGCCGCCCGACTCGAGCCCGAACCACATGCGGCCGCTCTCGTCTTCGGTTATCCCCGCGACGCTGGAAATGGCGCTGGGAGCCGCGCTCGTGTTGCTCAGCGCGCCGACCGTCACGCTCGTCAGCCGGTCATCCTTGAAAACGAGCACGCCCTTGCCCGTCGCGAACCAGACCGACCCTGAGCGATCGACGAAGACTGCGCGCGCGTCGGTCACTCTTGAGTCCGGTGCGTTCGGACGGGCCGGGGTGTGCGACGGCGAACGCTGGCGGGAAACGGTCGCTTGAGGCGCAGCAAAAGCCGGCTGGATTCGCCGATCGAACGGCGTGATAACGTCGTGGTCGAACACGGCGACGCCTCGCGCCGAAGCAATCCAGATTCTGCCGCTCTTATCCTCCGCCGTTGCCTTCACGTCATCGGATTGAAGCCCGTGCGACCGATTGAATGCTCCGTATTTGCCGCCGTCAAACATGAACAAACCGGTCGAGGTCGCGATCCAAACCAGTCCGCGCGAATCGACCTGAATGTGCCGCGCGTCGACGCCCTCGATCACGCTGCCTCTGTCATCGCCGTATTTGCCGATGCGGCGAACGCCCCGAGGGGTCGCAAACCAGATCGTGCCGCCGTGATCTTCCGCGATTGAGCGGACGTCCTCGCCGCCGAGCTTTTCATAGGGCGAGCCGCTGGTGGCTGAGGATTTGAACTCCGCGCCGTTGAACCTGGCGATTCCTTTGTCGGTGCCGAACCACATCCAGCCTTCGCTGTCCTGAAAGATCGCTTGCACGTTCTTTGAAGGGAGGTTCGGGACGTTGAAGCGCGCGGCGGATTTCTCATTGATCGGGATCACCGGCGCGACCAGAAGCTGCAACGGCAGATCGGTCGTCGTATCGGGCGAGATGTAAACCGGGCTGCGGTACTCCTCGTACCCGCGAAGCGAGGCCGTCAGTTGATAGAAGCCCGGGGCGAGCTTACCGAAGTACGCGTCGCCGCTTTCATCGGTCACGGTCCGCGCCGCCACCGACGCCGTCGCGCCGCGGCTCTGCGAGAACAAGCTGATTGAAACGCCGCCAAGCGGCTGGTTCGTCGCGTCAAAGGCGGTCAGGCGAAGCGACGCTCGCACAAGTTTGATCACCTGGGTCTGTGTTTCATCCGCTCGCGCAAGGGTAACGGTCAATCGCTCTTTCCGGAACCGGGCGGCGACGGCGGTTATCGCGTATTCCCCAGGCTTGAGTCTGCGGAACTCGAACCTGCCGTCTGCCTGCGTGAGCATCGATGATGAGAAGTCGGCGGTCGAGATCGTCACCTTGACGTCGGCGACAGGCGCGCCGCTGTCATCCTGCACAACTCCGGCGATCGTACCGCCTTCGGTCTGAGTAGCCGTCGTCATGCCGCGGTGCGGCGCGGCTGCCCAGATCATAATTGCGAATAGTGAGGCGACACCGAATCGCGACATGAGCCGGCGCGTGCCGACCGCGAAGTGGTCTCCGAACCTGGTTGGGGTGACGATAGACACTGAAAACAAAGGCTCAGTCGATACGTGCGGGTTTCCTACGACGCGAGTATACACGCGGCCGGATTGACGCATCAAGAAACGCCGCCCGTCGCGTGCCCGATTTCAAATTGCGCCAGGGTGGAGAGATGAACGGAAGATCACGCCCGGGAGCGAGGGCTCAACCGACTTCCAGCCGCTCGCGTTCCTTACGAGCCTGCTTCCGCGCATACATGGCGCTGTCGGCTTCCTCAATCGCCTTCTCAAGCTGCGCCATTGTTGAAAACGCGGCCACGCCGTACGAGACGATGACCGACATCGGTTCGGTGGACCCAGGAAGGGCTGTTCGGTCGAGCGCGCGATTGAGATCGTTGACTCGCTGATGCGCGTGCTGCTCCGGAATGTTGAAGAGAAGGATGAGGAACTCGTCGCCGCCCCAGCGAAACAGCAGATCGTCGGCGCGAATAACCGAACGAATGGCCTTCGCCACCTCGCGTATCGCAACGTCGCCCGCCGTATGCCCGAGCGAATCATTGATCGGCTTGAGGTTGTCAATGTCGACAACAACCACGCACCCCGATCCTGACTCGATAGGCTCGGTCCCCCGGCTGTCGATCAACGAGTAGAACGCGTGACGGTTGAGGGCCTCGGTCAGCGGGTCGATGCGGGCGAGAATCTCCAGCCTGTCGTGGGCGGCGATCAACTCGCGATTAGCGGCTTCAACTTCCTGGCGAACGTCGTCCATGACCAGCATCACCGTGCCGAAACCGAGGAGCATTTCGAGAATCAAGTCATATATCGAGGTGTACCTGAGGTAGGGAAACCCGACGCCCGGATTCAGCTTAACGTAAGCGAACACCGGGACGTAATGCAGGAAGTCGAGCGCCAGCAACAGCAGAGCTACGGACATGACGCGCCGCCCGTTGGCCGGCTGCCCTCGCCGCCGTGCGGGATACAGTGCGAAATAAGCGGCAACGAAGAGGCCTGCAATGATGCCCGCATGAAAAATGAACATCGAGTTGAAATCAGGAGGAATGCGCGACAATACAACGGCTACGACGATGCCCGCCGCCAGTATCCGCAGGTCCCCGGTTGACAGCCTGGTTCCTCTAACGTAGTTCCTGCAACCGGCATAGAACAAGAAGACGAACGCGTACTCGCCGAAGAAATAGAGTGGGAAGAGCAGCCATTGCAGTGCACCGATCCAGAATGTCACGACCAACGACGTGAGCGCGACGCTCAGCGCGAGCCACGCGACGGTCCAATAGTCGAGGAAGGTCCGCCGGATCGTCCGCGTCATGAAGAAGGACAAGATCGTCACCAGATAAATGCCGGCTCCCTGGATCGTCACTCCGATGATGCTTTGGAAATCGACCGAATTCACCTTTATTCACCTCTGATCCCGCGACGGGTGAGTCGCCCGGACCGCGAACCCGTCGGCTAGCCTTCTGTCCAAGTGAGGTACGTAGTCAAACTCGCTACAGATTATCAGCAATGCAAACGGGGAGGACCAATGTCAGCGCGCATAGGACAGAACAGAGGGGCAACAAGTGATGCGACTTTAAGATACTCAAGCGGCTATCGCCATGTCAACAGTTGTTTCAATCTGCCGGCTGCGGAAAATCCCGTCAGCAAAGACTTTGCGGTTCACCCGCCTTCAATGTACGGACGAGACTGGACGATGTAGAGGACCCCTCGACGGTAGACCCACTCGATGTCCTGATCCCGTCCGCCGAAGACCCGCCTTATTCGACGCGCCGCCCGAGCCAGCCTCCGCACCATCGAGTCGTCGAGCACCGCTCGCTGTTGTTCAATCCGTAGTTCCTTCACGCCGCCGCGTTCGTCAAAGGCCAGCATCGTGTCTTCGCCCGACCGCGTCAGCACCTGAACCGATCCCGCTCGTGCGCGGTAGAGCACCTGCTCCGCGACCTTCGCTCCTTCGACGACCTTGATCCCAAGCCCCCGCTTCGCGTTGATGTAGACAGCATCGGGGTTGAGTCGGTCGAAAGGATCGGTGGTGATCACGACTCCGGCGCTTTCGGCGTCGATCCCTTCTTGAATCAACACCGCCGGATACACACTCAGGTGGTTTATGCCGAAACTTTCACGCGCCTCGTACGCTTCGTAGTTCCACACCGACGCCCAGACGGTCTTGATTGCTTCTAAGAGCTGCTCGTCGGTGCGCACGTTCGGGACGGTGGTGTAGAGCCCGGCGCCGCTGAAATTTGGAAGGTCCTCCGAGTTGGTCGAGCTTCGCACGAACAGCCCTTTTCCCAGGTATTCACGGCGCACCTTGCCGAGCACGGTCCTTACGAAGGCTTCGTCGTGGTGGCCCTCTTGAATCCAGCGCCGGACTTCAGCGAGCCGCGCTTTGCGGAACGTTGGGTCGTGGACGAAACGGTCTTCCTCCACTGCCGCCGCTATGCGCTCCTCTAAGCCGTTGCTTCGGACGAATTCCTGATAGTGGTGAAACGGAATCGTGAACGCGCGAGGCACGATCACGCCCGGCAGCCGCGCGCGGATGATCTCGCCGAGGTTGGCAGACTTCGCGCCGAACCTCCGGGAATCCTGACGCCGCTGATCTTTCAGGTCCGTAAGCGGCGCGTACTTCAAATCGGCGCGCGGAGTGAGCAGGTCGCCGCGCTTAATCCAAGTGCGCTGGCGTTCCTCGACCTCGCGCACGTCCGCGGGAGCAAGCGAGTAGCCGTTCTCTCGCACTTCGAAGCGAACGTACTTGCCTTCGAGCTGCTTGAAGAGCTTGTCGGCGTTCTTGATCTGAGCGTTCGGGATGGCCCATGACTTCGCGAGCATGTTCACGTGCGAGAGCGGCGACGCCGGTTCGGTCACGATCATCCCCGAGAGCGGCGTGAGGTGCACGGGCGTCTCTTTGAAGATGACGATCTGGTTGGGGTCGATCACGGTATCGAACGTGAGATGGTCGAGTATTCTGAGTTGGCCAATCCCCGCGCCGAGGTTAAGCGGCTGATAGTCCCGATCGCGAGCAAGCTCCTGCGCGGTGAGGACCATCGCGCTGAAGGAGGACTTCCGATCAGGCGACGCGGCATCCAGCTCGCGGGCGGCTTCTTCGTGAGCGAGCGAGTTAGGCTTGAAGTAGAGCGGCGCGAAGAAACTCGACATGAGCGCAGTGAACGCTTCGTCGAGCAGCTTCGGGGTGAGGAGGTCGCCCTCCCAGAACTCGAAGGTGAACTTGTCATTGGCCGTCTGGAAGGCGATGGTGCCCAGCAAAAAACGCCGGTCGCTCTTCAGGTAGTTGTTCTCATAAAACGCGCGGCCGCGTTCGAGTGACAGGTACGTCGCGTTGGCGAAGTCCTTGTGAAACCTGAACAGGTTCGAGTTGATGTAGTAGACCCGGCCTTGCGCACGGCGGTCGATCAAGAACATCACGTGCGGGAGGGCGTTGAACCTTCCTTCGTAGTGTACGCGTGCGAGGCGATCGAAGTCACTGCGTGAATCCATTCGATCGAGCCAGCGAACATTCTCACGAGTCTGCGGCGCCCGGTGATCGCCTTGCGGCATCGCCGATGCGCTCACGGCCAGCGCAATCCACAGACAAAGAGCGGAAGCAAGTCGCGGAATCGACATCGCTCTACCCTAACACGAACTTGGCGACTCGGCCGATTGTAGCACGTGGCCTGACGAGGGCGGCGAGAAGAACGAATCAAAGGGTCATCACGGGAGGTGGATATCAGCAGGCCTCTCGGCGCGAAAGCAGATTTAATCGCGGGGGGGAATGCGCAACGAGGGGCGATCACCGGTTGACCGCCCCTCGCCCGTCGCGTTCGGGGGCCTCTAAGCGTCGAAGTACATCGTGAACTCGATCGGGTGCGGGCGCATCCGAACCGGGTTGATCTCGTGGCCGCGCTTGTAGTCGATCCACCTCTCAACCAGCGCTTCGCTGAACACGTCGTTGCGCAACAGGAACTCGTGATCGTCCTCGAGCGCGCGCAAGCTCTCATCGAGCGAACCGGGCATCGAGGGAACGTCCTTCAACTCATCCGGGGACAGGTCGTAGATGTCCTTGTCGAGCGGCTCGCCCGGATGAATCCTATTCTGAATCCCATCAAGCCCCGCCATCAGCATAGCCGAGAAAGCCAGGTACGGATTGCACGACGGATCCGGCGGGCGGAACTCCAACCGCTTGGCCTTCGGGCTCTGAGAGTACATCGGGATGCGCACGGCGGCCGAGCGATTGCGGCTCGAGTAGGCCAGATTCACCGGCGCTTCGAATCCCGGCACCAGCCGTTTGTAGCTGTTGGTCGTCGGCGCCGCGAACGCTGCTATCGCGCGCGCGTGCTTCAGCAGTCCGCCGATGTAGAACAACGCCGTCTCTGATAATCCCGCGTAACCGTCGCCGGCAAACAACGGCTTGCCTTCCCTCCAGATCGACTGGTGGCAGTGCATGCCGTTGCCGTTGTCGCCGTAGATGGGCTTCGGCATAAAAGTCGCAGCTTTGCCGGCCCGGAGCGCCGCGTTCTTCACCGTATACTTGAAGACCATCAGGTTGTCGGCCGTCACCAGCAGCGTGTTGTAGCGGAAGTCGATCTCGCACTGGCCGCCGGTAGCGACTTCGTGGTGATGGCACTCGACGGAGATTCCCGCCTGCCGCAGGAGTGTTGCGATCTCCGAGCGCAGATTCGAGATCGTATCGAGCGGCGGCAGCGGAACGTAGCCCTCTTTCGGCCGGATGTGATAGCCGTGGCCGTTGGAGCCTCCCCGCTCGGTCGACGTGTTCCACGGGCCTTCGACCGAATCTACCGCGTAGCCCGACGTATGGCCTTCGTTGTGGAACGATACCTTATCGAATATGAAGAACTCGGCCTCGGGACCGAAGTAGACCAGGTCGCCGATGCCGGTGAATTTCAAATAATTCTGGGCCCGCTGCGCCACCGCGCGCGGATCGAGCCAGTATCCTTCCTTGCTGATCGGATCGAATACGCCCGAGATCATGCAAAGCGTCGCCGGCTTCATGAAAGGATCGATCCAGTAGCGTGAGGTGTCCGGGATCAGCAGCATGTCCGATTCGTTGATCGCAGCCCAGCCTCGCAAACTGGAGGCGTCGAAGCCCACGCCGCCTTCAATGGCCTCGGGTGTGAACTCTTCGATGGGTACGGTAAGGTGGTGCCACTGGCCGAGCAGGTCGGTGAATCGAACATCGACAAACTCAACTCCGTGCTCGGCTGCAAACTTCAAAACGTCGCCTGCGCTCATAGAACCTCCAATGCTGAATCAGGTGAATGATCGTCGGTCTTGAATCATGGGCTTTGAGTCACCGGGGCCATTTCGATGGCCTCGATCCAACTCGATATTGGTTACCGGGAATTCAAAACTCGCGCGGTGTAAGACATGTTCTACGCTGCCCTTGGGAATTTGTAAAATCTATTCTTTTTATGCTACGTATAAAGTCTGTTTATTCCGGCCGGAAGGGTTGAATCCTATGGAGCTATGGCAGTTGGAAGTCTTCATGGCGGTCGCCGAAGAACGCAGCTTCTCGCGCGCGGGGCAGAAACTGGGGCGAACGCAGCCGGCCATCAGCTCCGCAATCAAGCAGCTTGAAGACGAACTCCGCGAACCGCTGTTCGACCGCCTGGGCAAAAGCGTGAGGCTGACCGCCGCGGGCGACCTGCTCTCCGATTACGCGAAACGACTGCTGCGGCTTCGCAAGGAGGCCGTGCAAGCCGTCGGCGAGTTGCGTGGGCTGGGACGGGGAACGCTCAGCCTGGGCGCCAACGAGACCACATGCCTCTACCTGTTGCCCGAGGTGCTGGCGGCGTTCAAGCAGGCATACCCGCAGGTTCAGATAGACATTCAGCGTGCGATCACCCGCTCGATCACTGAAAAGGTGCTTGAGGGGTCGCTCGATTTCGGGATCGTCACGCTGCCGGTCTCGGATCCGCGCCTCGAGACGATCACGATACATCACGACGAGCTTGCGCTGATTGTCGGTCCCGAACACCGCCTGGCGTCGCGCAAGACGGTGAAAATGAGCCAGCTCGAGGGCGAGCCGTTCATCCTGCACAAGATCGGCACGACCACGCGTGAGCGGCTGGTCAAGCACTTCATCAATGGCGGCGTCAAGATGAAGGTCACGATGGAGCTGGCGTCGATCGAAACAATCAAGCGATTCGTCTCGATCGGCATGGGCATCTCGATAGTCCCGCGATTGTGCATAGAGAAGGACATCGGCGAAGGCAGCCTGCGGGCATTGAAGATCCGCGATGCGCGCTTCAAACGCAAGCTTGGTTTGATCTACAACAAGGGCCGCCACCAGTCACAAGCCGCGCGGGCGTTCCTCGCGTTGATGACCGAGAAATAGTATGCGCGAGGGATCTGAGCCCCACAGGGAGAAACTCGTGCCCGCTCCGTGAAGCTGAATGGGACGCGCCGGCATTGCCAGAATATCGGCTCTGTATCTGCCGACCGAAGAAGAACTGCGCATAGAGATCGAACGGGAGCGGGCACTGGCCGTGAGAGAGCAGCGAGCGATGTATGAGGTGACGGGAAGATGAAGCGCTTTCTCATCGAGCCCAATGACCAGCGGTTTATTGCTCACACACTTGCTTGAACCAAGGCGTGACTATTCGTTGCTGTCGTGTTTTGTTCAACCAACCGAGTGTTGGGTGTACCAGTGACACTCTAGACGTTGGGCAGCTAAACCGATCCAACGCAACTCGTGTTAGAATGCGCGAAGAGGATTGGTCAGGAATGAATCCTCGGGCGGGCAATCACATTCTGATACTATGCGAGGTCGCTTATGAACGTAGACAAGTTCGTTGAGGTCGATCCGGAAAGGATGGGTGGTACGCCGTGCTTCACTGGGACGCGTGTTCCGATCAAGAACCTTTTCGACTACCTTGAGACGGGGGGCAGTCTCGAAACGTTCCTTGACCATTTTCCAACAGTCAGCCGCCAACAAGCGCAAGGAGTGCTGGAGGCGTCGCGACAACTGCTGCTAGACAGGTATGAGATTGCTGCTTGACGAGTGCGTCCCGCGACCGCTCAAGAAGGAGTCGTTGGCCACGATGTCAGGACGGCGAGAGAAGCTGGGCTTGCCGGCCTGAAGAATGGCGAGTTGCTGCGAGCGGCGGAAGGTGAGTTCGACGCGCTCATTACGGTTGACAAGAGCATCCCATATCAACAGAACGTGAAGGCGCTTCACCTTGCGGTTCTGGTGCTAATCGCCAAGAGAAACAAATACGAACTGTTAAAACCGCTCATTCCCAAAGCGCTCGAGTGTCTCGAACCGATTCAGCCCGGTAGCGTAATCCGAATCGAGTCCCCTGATTGACCAGGCGTATGACAAGGAAGAAATCTTCCGTAGAATCCGTGGACCAGAGTCTTCGCTCAATGCGTGAACTGGTTCATCTGACCTCCCATCACGGTCCAGCGAGTTCCTCCTCCAATTGCCAGACAACATCGGCGATGAAATCGTGGAAGCCCCAGCCGATGCCCTCGGTCATCTGCTCAACTCTCGCCAGCCGCTCACTGAACTGTGGATACATCTCCCGTGCCTCTCGGCGCAGCAGGCCGGCCAGTTCTCCCAGCACCGACTCCACGCTGCTGTAGAACGGCTCGTCGATGTCTCCATACTCACGAGTAAATTCCGCCCCGTTTTCCGCATAGGTCATCAGCAGCTCCGCCGTGCCGGAGAGATTGCCCGTGGCCTTGCGGTAATCGCGGATGGCCTTGCGCGCCACGCCCAGTTTCAGCGCACCTATGCCATCAGCGCGTTTGGAAAAGAATTGTTCCACGATCTTGTTTCGATACGTCTCAAGAACCTCGCCACCACTATCCGCAGCCTGGCAGCGGGCTTGGATGAAGTCGCGGTTCCCGGCGCCGGAATCGTAAAGATCTTTCACCAGGGCCAGCAGCGCAGGCTTGTCCAAGGTAGCGAGGTGTTTGCGGGCGGCGCTCCAGCCGCCGGGCTTTCTGGTGGGTTTGTTGGTTTCGTCTGGCATCGGTTTAGGGAGTTAGCGTTGGACGCGTTTCAAGAGGGGCAAGGATTCGGGTGGAATGATCACGGTGATGCTGCGCGCCTGCCCGGGCACGCGCTGGATGAAGCCCCGCCGTTCCAGCGTGAGCACCATCGAATGCACGCTCGGTGGTGTGATCTGGAAAAACCGCTCCATGTCCACTTCTGCCGGAGCGCGACCGTTCACCAGGGTGTATTGAAAGATGTAGGCCAGGAACTGGGCTTGGCGCTCGGTGGGTTCCTGTCTTTTTACTTCATCTTTCTTCATTCATCCTTCTCCCTTCTGTTCCCCCCAGTTGCGGGCGAGGGTGGCTTGGATCTTTTTCTCGAAGCGGGTGATCAGTTCGCGGTCGTAACGCCCCGACTTGGAGATACAATTGCTTCACCTATGCGGCTGCCCACAACTCTGACAGCACCTCCGCTTGTTCCAGTACCGTCTGCGTAGCCTTCTCCTGTTTGTCGGGCGGGTAGCCGTACTTGCGCAGGATGCGTTTCACGATGACCCTCAGTTGCGCACGAACATTCTCCCGCACCGTCCAGTCGATGGTGACGTTCCTCTTCACCGTTTCAACCAACTCGCGAGCGATCTGAACCAGCGTCGGCTCGCCCAGCACCTTGACCGCGCTGTCGTTGACCTCCAGCGCGTCGTAAAAGGCAAGCTCGTCTTCGCTCAAGCCCAGCGCCTCGCCGCGCGCGTTAGCCTCGCGCATCTGTTTCGCGAGCGCAATCATCTCCTCGATCACGACGGCTGCCTCGATCGCCCTGTTCTGGTATTTCCGCACAGTCTGCTCAAGCAACTCCGCGAAAGAGCGCGCCTGGACGATGTTGCGCCGCGAGCGCGTCTTGATCTCGCCGGAGAGAAGCTTGCGCAATAGTTCAATCGCGAGGTTCCGCTGTGGCATGTCACGCACCTCGGCAAGGAACTCGTCGGAGAGGATCGAGATGTCCGGCTTCTTCAGCCCCGCCGCAGCGAAGATGTCCACCACTTCGTCGGAAACCATCGCCTTCGAGATGATCTGCCGGATTGCGTGATCCAGCTCCTCGTCGGTCTTGCGCTCGCCGGGCGTGCTCTTCGCCAGCACTGCCCGCACCGCTTGGAAGAAGCCAACGTCATCGCGGATGCGTATCGCCTCTTCGTGCGGCACCGCCAGCGCGAAGCCCTGCGAGAGGTCCGTTACCGCACGCAGCAACCGGGCCTTTCCATCCTCCAACGCAAGAACGTGTTCTTGCGCGGCGGGCAACAGCGACAGCCGGTCCTGCGGTTTGCCGGTGATCCACAACGACCAATCGAAGCCGTGGAACAGAGCGCGGCAGATCTCATACTTCTCTAGCATCACAGCCACGGCCTCGGCCTGATCAAGCGCCGTCTTGCCCGTGCCGCCGCTCTCGGTGTAAGTCGCCAGCGCCTTCTTGAGTTCGTCGGCGAGTCCGAGGTAATCCACGACCAGCCCGCCCGGTTTGTCTTTGAAGACACGGTTCACGCGCGCGATGGCTTGCATCAGCCCGTGGCTGCGCATCGGCTTGTCCACGTACATCGTGTGGAGGCTCGGCGCGTCGAAGCCCGTGAGCCACATATCGCGAACGATGACGATTTTGAACGGATCGGTCGGTTCGCGGAATCGCTGCGCCAATGCCTCGCGGCGCGGCTTGTTGCGGATGTGGGTTTGCCAGTCGAGAGGATCGGACGCCGAGCCCGTCATCACCACCTTGAGCGCGCCCTGGTCGTCGTCTTCGTTATGCCATTCCGGGCGCAGGGCCGCGATCTCACGATACAGCTCGACGCAGATGCGGCGGCTCATGCACACCACCATCGCCTTGCCGTCCATCGCCGCGAGGCGGTTCTCAAAGTGCTCCACCAGATCTCGAGCGATTAACTTGATCCGGTTATCCGACCCGACAACCGCCTCGAGTTGAGCCCAGCGGCTCTTGAGCTTTTCCTTTCGCTCGACCTCTTCGCCTTCGGTCGCCTCCTCGAATTCGGGATCGATCTTCGGGCGTTCGGATTCCTTCAGCTCAAGCTTGGCCAGACGGCTCTCGTAGTAGATGGGAACTGTGGCCCCGTCGATGACCGCCCGCTGGATGTCGTAGACGCTGATGTAGTCGCCGAACACCGCGCGCGTGTTGGCGTCGGCCTTCTCGATGGGCGTGCCGGTGAAACCGATGAACGAGGCTTTGGGCAGCGCGTCTCGCATGTGCCGAGCGAAGCCGTCGATGAAGTCGTACTGGCTGCGGTGTGCCTCATCGGCGATTACGACGATGTTCCGGCGCTCCGAAAGAATCGGGTGGCGATCGCCTTTTTCTTCGGAGAAGAATTTCTGAATCGTAGTGAAGACAACGCCGCCGGAAGCTACGCTGAGCTTGTCGCGCAAGTCGGCGCGATCCGCCGCTTGGACCGGCGGCTGGCGCAAGAGATCCTGGCAACGGGCGAAGGTGCCAAAGAGTTGGTCGTCGAGGTCGTTGCGGTCGGTGAGTACAACGATGGTCGGGTTCTCCATCTTCGGGTGCAGGATCACGCGGCCCGCGTAGAAGGCCATCGTCAAGCTCTTGCCCGAGCCCTGAGTGTGCCATACTACGCCGACGCGCTGATCGCCGGGATCGCCGCCGGGAGTACCTCCGGCCTCAAATCGCCCCCGCAGGTCCGCCGCCTGACTGACCGAGGATCGAGCCGCGCGCAGCGTCTCCTCTACCGCAACCTTCACCGCGTGGAACTGGTGATAGCCCGCCATCTTCTTGTTGAGCTTCCCGCCACCTTCGTCCTCGAACGCGATGAAGTGGCGCACGAGATCGAGGAACCGGCGCTTCTCGAACACGCCTTCCAGCACGACCTGCAACTCGGCCATCTTAGCTGCGGCATCCTCGCGCCCGGTGATCGTGCGCCAGGGTTTGAACCATTCCTTTCCCGCGCCGAGTGACCCAATCCGCGCCTGAACGCCGTCAGAGACGACTAACGCCGCGTTGGTGGCGAAGAGCACTGGGATCTGTGCTTGATAGGTCTGAAGCTGATGGTATGCGCTCCAAACTGTAGCGTTCTCGTCGGCCGGGTTCTTCAACTCGATAACTGCAAGGGGCAGCCCGTTGACGAACAGCACTACGTCGGGACGCCGGGTGTGCCGCCCCTCGGCGACGGTGAACTGGTTCACCGCGAGCCAGTCGTTGTTGTCGGGCGTGTTGAAGTCGAGCAGTCGCGCCTGCGCGCCCGCGATGGAACCGTCCGCCCGGCGATACTCCACGGTCACGCCATCCACCAGCATTCGGTGCACGGCGCGGTTGCCTTCCAAGAGCGACGGCGCATCTGTGCGCGTCAGTTTGCGGAAGGCGTCTTGGAGAGCCTCGGCGGGCAGGTCGGGATTGAGTCGGACGAGGGCTTGGCGCAATCGGTCTTCAAGCACCACGTCGCGATAGTTCGGATCGTTGCGTTCGGCACCCACCATTCCCGCCGCGATCTCTGGGCCGTGGAGCACGGTGTAGCCTAGCCCCTCGAGCCAGGCGAGCGCGGCATCTTCCACCACGGATTCGGTAAAGGACTGATTCAAACTCGCACCAATCCTGGCTTCAGCCCCAAGCGTTCCTGGAACTCCTGTGGGATGTTGCTCCAATGCTCGACGAGAAGGTCGACAAGTTGCCGGCCGTTGATCAGGCCGATGCGCGGAAACCCCGGCTCAAGCGCCACGTCCGCCGCCGCACTCTGATAGCCCGCGGTTGTGATGAATGCTCCCTGACCTCCAAATGGAATGGCTTGGCGCAACTGTCTGACCACGTTCGCCGCCACCTTCACGCCGAGCTGATACCGCTTGGCCTGCACGAACACTTTCACCTTGGCGAGATTGGCGACGTTGAGTTCGCCGGTGGCATCTACGCCGCCATCACCGCTCTTTCCGGTAACTTCAGAACCCTCGAAGCCGAGAGCAGTAAGCAAATGCCCGACGAGGATCTCGAACTCCTTGTCGTCGAGCTGCAGCACCTGTTCGAGGACCGCGAGGTACGGGTCATACGTAGCCACCTGTGGCGCGCTCATCAGGTCCTTGCGCCCAACGGCGGCAAGGAACTCGTCGCGCTGGGACACCGCGAACACCGTCAGTGACGATCGGATCGTATTCTGGAACGGCACCGAGAATCCGCTTCGTTTCAATGTCTCCGACGCCCACTCGACTCGCCGGCGGTGTCGGTACGGACACCCGTCATCGCCGCTCGAATAGACATAGGACGGATCTGGTGCGAGTCGGCCATGATGCAGCAGTTCGGTGTCCGCTGCTGGTGTAATGACGTAGTCGCCTGCTTCCATCTCTAGCAGGAAGCGCGCGATCTGCCCGACCTGCTGACCGATGACGATGTTGCTGGTGTCGTCAGGATGTTCAGCCTTGTAGAGCGGATAGATTTCTTCGCGCGTCGTCGTCGCTGACAGATCGGTGTTCGGCATCCAGCCGATGGCGACACAGCCGCCCGCAACGAAGTGCTTGGCGTATGTGCCGAACTCAGCGCGAACACACCAGACGTTGCTCATAAGGCCGCCTCCACAAAGCGTTCGGCGTCCTTAACCCGCAGTTCGCCGGAGATGAGCTTGGGAAGAAGCGCGTCGCGAAGGCCGGCGAGGGTCTTCACTTCCGCTACGTTTGCCGATTGACGGGCGAGAATGGGAGCGATCTGATTCGCGACCGCGTGCTGCGAAGGCGGGAAGATCGGCATGGTCATCTGCCGCTGATCTTTCAGTGAGACATAGGGAGCCATATCCGTCTGCCCTGCGACCGCTGCAATCTGTTCTCTCAGGTCGTCACTCAGCATCCAGCAATACAAGATGACGGGCTCCAAGAGGGACTGATCCAGCGAGCGCCAATAACAGATCTGTGGCGAGTAAACAAACTGGTCGGTCTGCTCGGTAACGCGTGCGAAACGACCTATCGTGCCCTTGGACGTAAAGGCAACATCCCCAGTGCAAGAGACCTTACTCCCAGCCTTCCCGACACTCTCCATGCAAAGCCTGTCGGCTCCAGCAGTGTCGAATCCATTGTTAAGGTTGCCTGCACGAATGAATGGCAGACCCTTGGTGCCGAGTTCAGAGTTCTTGGCGCGGTAGCCGTCTCCAATCTCGAGCACACGATCGCGCACAAGGTTGGCAGCTTTAGCGCGTTCGGCGTCGAGGTTAACAACCCACGATCTGAAGAGGGCTATTGCCATCGCCTCCAACGTATCGTTCATCCGAGTGTTCAACTCAATCTTGTCGTCCAGCGCACCGAGGATTTCGGCAATTGTGCGTTGTTCGAGGAGTGGCGGTAGATCCACCTCCACTGCACGTAGGGTGTCCTGGCTGAGATTGGTGATGGTGGTCCCGCTACCGATACGGGTCAGGAGTTCTCGGTAAACCGGCGATCGCAGGACATAGTTCAGGAATCTTGGGTCCGCTCTGTCCAGTGCTTCAACTCGGTATCGAATAATAAAACCACTGAACACTGTGTTGGCGGGGCATTGTCCAACCATCGCTACCTGGCCAGCGCCCGATGCTTTAACGGACGACCGCGCAAAAAGAATGTCGCCAGCCTTGAGTTTGACGCTCTCGAGGTTTCGAACTGCACCTTTGCGAAGCTCAAGAATATCCTGGATCGCGGCGAATCGCCCTCTGTATAACTGCTTCACGTTGATGATCGGAATTCCCGCTCCGTAGTCGTCCTGAGAGAAGTTGACGCCGTTCCGGAACCGGCCCAGCTCTTCAAGAGTGACGGTCTGCCAGTCCGCAAATCTACTCGCCATAGCCCATCTCCTTGAGGTTGGTGGCGATCACGGCGTCAAGCTTGGTACCTTCGGCCTGTTGCGCCAACAATGTCACGGTCAACCGCCCCATCTTTTCCTCAAACAGTTCGGTGTCATTTTCAGCTACTCCTGCGCCGACGTAGCGTCCAGGCGTCAGTACGTGGCCGTGCTTGCGAACGTCGTCGAGCCTCGCAGCCATGCAGAAGCCCGGGATGTTGGCGAATTCTCCCGCGTCCTTGTCTCCGCGCCACCCGTGGTAGGTGCCGCTGATCTTGGCGATATCTTCGTCTGTCAACTCGCGGTGTACGCGGTCAACAAGCGAGCCCATCTTGCGCGCGTCGATGAAAAGCATCTCGCCGCGACGGTCGCGGAAGCGCCCGTTCGTCTTATTGCGCGCGAGGAACCACAGGCACACCGGGATCTGTGTCGAGTAGAAGAGCTGCCCGGGCAGCGCCACCATGCAGTCAACCAAGTCCGCTTCGATGATCGCCTTGCGGATCTCGCCCTCGCCCGATTGGTTGGAAGACATCGAGCCGTTGGCGAGCACAAAGCCCGCCAGCCCGGTGGGCGCGAGATGATGGATGAAGTGTTGCACCCAGGCGAAGTTCGCGTTGCCAGCAGGCGGCTTGCCGTAGACCCAGCGCTTGTCGTCCTTGAGCAATTCACCGCGCCAGTCGCTGTCGTTGAAGGGCGGGTTGGCCAGCACGTAGTCGGCTTTCAGGTCGGGATTCCGGTCGTTGTGGAACGTATCGCCGTGAGCGATCTGCGCGTCGATGCCGCGAATCGCAAGGTTCATCTTAGCTAGACGCCAAGTCGTGTAGTTTGACTCCTGACCGTAGATGGAGATGTCGCCGAGCTTGCCGCCGTGCGCTTCGATGAACTTCTCGCTGCTCACGAACATGCCGCCCGAGCCGCAGCAGGGATCGTACACGCGGCCCTTGTAGGGGGCGAGCATCTCGACCAGCACCCGCACCACGCTGGACGGTGTGTAGAACTGGCCGCCCTTCTTGCCCTCAGCGCTCGCGAACTGCGAGAGAAAGTATTCGTACACGCGGCCGAGCGTGTCCTTCGCGCGCTCGGCGGGCGCGCCTAGCGCAATGTCGCTGACCAGGTTGATGAGCTGGCCGAGCCGCTGCTTGTCGAGACCAGGCCGCCCGAAATCCTTGGGGAGCACGCTCTTGAGCGAGGGATTGTCGCGCTCGATGGCGCTCATCGCGTCGTCCACGAGAGTGCCGATGGTCGGCTGCGGAGCACTGGCCTTGAGATGCGACCAGCGAGCCTCCTTCGGCACCCAGAAGATGCTGACGGCGCGGTACTCGTCGGGGTCTTCAGCGTCAGCGCCCTGTGCCTTCTGCGATTCGAGTTCGGCGTGCTTAGCTTCGAAGGCATCGGAAATGTACTTGAGGAAGATCAAGCCGAGGACGACGTGCTTGTACTCAGCCGCGTCCATGTTGTTGCGGAGCGCGTCGGCGGCTTGCCAGAGCTTGGCTTCGAAGCCGAGGTTAGCGGCTGAACTACTAGAGGAGCGCGAACTATTGTCTTTCACTTTCGGCAAGAATCACCTCTCAAAGAATCGTAACGCAGGGTAAATCCGGATTTCGGGTTAAGCCGCGAGTAGGTTAGTCTACACCTGCATTCTTGCCCGTTCCAACGAGACTTCGGCGTTGGCACGTTTGCTACTCACGCGATAATATCAGAGATACGTGCTCGGGACGATGGGAACCATCTAGCGAGTGAGAGGAAAAGGGATTCGCGCCTCCTCAAGACCGATCGAACACAAAACCGCACCGACGATGAAGAACGAACCTCAATCCCAAGTGCTCTCTATCAAGCGAGTGACGGAGCGACCCGGCTCGAAGTCCGCATGGAGGACGAGACGGTCTGGCTGTCGCTCAGCCAGATGGCTGAGCTTTTCCAGCGGGACAAGTCCGTCATCTCTAAGCACATCAAGAACATCTTCGAGGAGGGAGAATTGAAGTCGGAAGCAACTGTTGCAAAATCTGCAACAGTTCAAACCGAAGGTGACAAACAGGTCGCCCGCGACATTGAGTTTTATAACCTGGACGCGATCATCTCCGTCGGCTACCGCGTGAAATCGCATCGCGGCACCCAGTTTCGCATCTGGGCTACTCTTCGGCTGCGCGAGTACATCGTCAAGGGATTCGCGATGGATGACGAGCGGCTCAAACGGTGTCGTCCGCGGCGCGCTCTTTCGATGCCCGTATCCGGAGAACGCAAGACCGTCCGCATCCTGAAATACCCGCAGGAGATCGAATGGGAGACTACCGCGTCGTTGTCGTCTACGGCACGAACCCGAGCCGCGATGTCGCGGGCGCCCTCGGAGGGACGCCCTTAGAGGGTGACTCACGAGGAATTCCTGGTCAGTTCCCCCGAAACACTGCGTGGACATTCAGGCCAGGGATTCACAAACCGAACGGGTCGCAAGTTAATGTTGGCATGCACGGTTTCTGCTGCTATGTTCCACACCACGCAAAAACCAGGCAGTACCAGATTCCGAGCTAATCGCGAATGTCTACCAGGAACGGGTACCGGATCTTTCCCTTTTGAAGAATTCCTCAGCCGCTGAGACTTGGCGGTGATTCGCCCCGCAACGAGGAATCGCATTCTCGCCAGTACCGACACTGAGTGGCCCCTCTGCGCTGGCACGTCGCTTGTTCTATCACGGTTCCACGCGGACGCTTTTGTGGTTGAGCATATGACCTGTCGGCGCCAGCCGCCGACAGGCGCAGGGATAGTGTTGCCGCAGGGCCGCAAGAACGCGAGAGGGGTATGGGCATGAGAAGCAAAAGAATTACAGCGAGACTCCTGATGGCAGCCCTTCTGCTGGCCCTGCCTCTTGCGAGTCTCCCAGGCGGGCGCGGCGTTGAAGCCACCGCGCAGTCCCGCCGGCACGGCATCATAAACGGCGATGACCAGCGCGATCTTGACCCCATGTCTCGAAAGCTCCCGCCCGACCTGCGAGCCATGATCGACTTCAACCGCGGCGACAACAGAACCGAATCCGTCATCGTCCAGGCTTCCGACCCCTCGTCACGCGCGCACATAGACGCGACCGTCCGGCTCGGGGGCAGCGTCAAACACGAGTTCACCAGCATCGACGCCGTACTGGTCGAGATGCCGCTGTCTCGCGTCGAAGAACTGGTTTGGGAGGATGACGTCGCATACGTCACCCCGGATAGGCGAGTCACGAGCGCGCTCGACGCTGCTTCCAAACTGGTCGGGTCGGACAAGCTCCTTCGGCCCGCCCCAAGCAGCTACGGTTTCACCTATCCCGGAGCGGATGGGCGCGGAGTCGGCATCGCCATCATCGATTCGGGAATCAGCCCGGGCAATAAAGACTTCAGAGATGCCGAGCAAAAAGACTCGCGCATAATAGAGTTCAAGGATTTCGTCGCGGACGAGCGAAACGCTTACGACGACTACGGCCACGGATCAGCGGTCGCGGGCATTGCGGCCGGCAACGGATGGGGATCACAACAGCGGGACAATCGCGGAGTCGAGTGGTACCCAGGCAATTATGGCGACTTTGTGGGAATCGCTCCGGCGGCGAACATCATCGCGATCAAGGCAATCGATTCCGACGGCGCAGGCAGACTCAGCTCGGTGATCCGAGCTCTGGATTACTGCATCGCCAACAAATCGCGGTTCAACATCAGAGTCATCAACCTGAGCGCCGGCGCCCCGGTCTTGCAGAGCTTCAGGACGGACCCGCTCTGCCAGGCCGCTGAGCGCTGCGTCGCGAGCGGCATCGTCGTCGTCTGCTCGGCTGGAAACTATGGTCACAACGACGTGGTCACCGGTTACGACGCGTCGGGGAATCCCGTTTATCAAACTGTCTACGGCGGAATCGTCAGCCCGGGGAACGATCCGAAGGTCATCACCGTCGGCGCTACGAAAGACCCGAATCAATCGATCCTGACGTGGCCGGACCAGACGACCCCGCCCGCGCTCGACACTGCACCGGACCCGCTGCGCAGGACCGACGTACAGGTGGCCTCCTACAGCTCGCGAGGTCCGACGTTGGTCGACGGCGTGGTCAAGCCCGACCTGGTCGCGCCGGGAACGAAGATCATCTCGACGGCATCCAGGAGCCACGCAACGTTGATCGACGAGTTGTTGCCGAACTCGACAGTGCCGAGGACGTCGAACAACGCGATTCCGAAGATGTACTGCCAGCTCACCGGCACGTCGTTCGCGGCGCCGGCAGTGACGGGAACCGTGGCACTGATGCTCCAGGCCAATCCGAGCCTCACGCCAAAGATGGTGAAGGCGATTCTGCGAGTCACGGCGCAGCAGCTTCCGTCGCTCTCGACGAAGCCCGCCGTCGAGCGATTGCTCACCGAGGGTGCGGGGCTTGCGAACACCTACTCGGCTGTTCGGCTTGCGCAGAACGTCCGAGCGGATGCGAACACGCTTGTTGCGGGGCAGCGGTTGCTCAAACCCGGAGTGTCGCTGAGCGGCCTCAGCCAGGACCTCAAGCTGAACCTCGTCGATCAATACGGCAACTTCATCGAGTACGCGGTATTCAACAGCGGCTTCCTGCTATCGGACGGGTTCCTCTTGAGCGACGGGTTTTTGTTGTCGGACGGTTTTCTGCTGAGCGACGGGTTCCTGCTCAGCGACGGGTTTCTGCTCTCGGACGGGTTCCTCCTCGCGAACGGGAGCGTATGGCCGAGCGGGTTCCTGCTGACCAACAGCTACGCCGAGACTTACTGTCTGAAGCGGTTGGGCAATCAACTTGTCACCGCGCAGCAGCCGGTGACAACCGCAGTTCGCGCGGACAGCTTCTACGCCGACGGCCTGCGCGGGTCGACGGGCGGCGTCGACGGGAGGCTCGTCTTTTCGGCCGGCTCGGCAGCTATCTGGGCGAGCGCTGTCGTCGATCCGGCGTCGATGTCTTCGGACCCGGCCACCGGCAACATCGGCTTACTCGCGAGCAACGATAATGCGCCCATCATCGGGCTTCGCTTCATCTCGACCACGAGTTCCTATTATCCGAAGAGGCAGCAGTGACGCGTCGGAGCGCTGCGATGAACAACGAAACCAAAAAACAGGATAACCGGCTTTCAACCCTCTTCATCGGCGCCGTATCGGCGGCCGGACTGACTGTATTCGCCGGCGCCGCTTACAGCGTCGCGACCAGCCCAATCGAGATGGAATGGCTCCTGTTGAGCGTTGTGGCGATCGCCGTTGTTTCGCGAACGGACCTGAAGATCCCCCGGATCTCGAGCACGGTCACGTTGTCGAATACGTTCATCTTCATCGCGTTGATGCTATACGGCATACCGGCGGCAGTCGTGCTGGCCGGCGTCGACGCTTTTGTCTGCTCGCTCCACTACTCGAACAAACGGAGAGTCGTTCCCTTCAACGTCGGACTCATGAGCCTGTCGGTTTTCTTATCCGGCAGCCTAGCCGTCCTCGCTTTCGGCGACCTCGGCCCCGCGGTGACCAGCGCCGGCGGGCTGCTCGCAGTTGGCGGGTTTCTCGCCGTCGTTCACTACATCTTGAACTCAATGATGGTGACGGGGGTCGAGGCGCTGAGGCGGGGGCGCAACGTAATAGAAATCTGGCGTGACGCGTTCTCGTGGGCCTGGGTCGCGAATCTCGCGGAAGCGGCGGCGGCGTGCCTGGCGGTCAAGCTGGCGGCGGTCGTCTCTATCTACGGCATTATCGTCGCCGTGCCCATAGTAGCGGTCACCTACCAGACTTATCGCCACTACACCGAGAAGGTGGCCAATTCGATTCGCCACGCCGAGCACGTGGCCGAGATGTACCTCAATACCATCAAGGCGATGGCAACTGCCATAGACGCGAAGGATGAGGTGAGCCATGGCCGTGTCCAGCGAGTTCAGGTCTACGCGATGGCGCTCGGCCGGTTGTTCAAGCTATCGACGCCCGAGATGGCGGCGCTGAAGGCCGGCTCGCTGCTCTATGACATCGGCAAGCTGGCGGTGCCCGACCACATTCTCAACAAGCCCTCCCCTCTCAGTGTTGCCGAGTTCGAGAAGTTCAAGGCGCATACGATAGTCGGGGCCGAGATGCTCGAACAGGTCGAGTTCCCCTACCCGATCGTCCCCCTCGTGCGGCACCACCACGAACGATGGGACGGCCTGGGCTATCCTGACGGGCTGAGCGGCGAGCAGATCCCGCTGGCGGCGCGGATAATCGCGGTCGCCGATGTGTTCGTCTCGGCGTGCGAGGACCACGGACCGCACCGCGCACATGCCCGCGAACGGGCGATCGAGTTGCTCAGTGAAGGCAGCGGCACGCTCTTTGACCCGGCCGTTGTCAGCATCTTCCTTCAACACCTGTCCGAATTCGATTCTGAGATCAACATGCTTGACGCGTGCGTGACCGCGCCTGACGGTAACCCCGGCGCGCAGGTGAAAACGCTCGATTCGGGCCGCCTCGCCTTCGATAAGATACGCCGGGCGCACTACGAAGGCATGACGCTTTATCAGATGGCGCAGATGCTCGGGACCAGCCTGGACATCGGCGACACGTTTGCAGCGCTCTGCTCCAAGCTCGATGACATGGTCGGTTACACGAGCTGTGTGCTCTACCTGCAACAGGACGACTCGATCGAATTGGAAGCGGCGATCGCGAAGGGGTGCAACGCCGACCAGTTCACTGGACGGCGGATGGCTTCCGGCGCCGGAATCGCCGGGTGGGTGGCGGCGGCGCGCCTGCCGATGTACAACTGCGATCCGAGGCGAGACTTCGTTGAGCTGGGGCTTGAGTTCGACGAGGAGTACCTGACAGCGGCGGTGGTTCCGCTGATGAAAGGCGACGAAGCGCTTGGCGCACTTGCGCTCTACTCGGCCGAGCTGCCCGCCTACGACGCCGAGCACATCCGGCTGACCGAAGCGCTGAGCAACATGTCGGTCGATGCGATTGCGAATGCGCTGGATCACGAGCGAGCCGAGCTAAGATCGCTGCGAGACCAGTTGACGGGCTTGCCGAACGCGCGCGGCTTCGTGCGGCACTTCGAGAAGGCGGCCGACCGGGCGCGGCGCTTCGGCGAGTCTTTCGCCGTTCTCGTGATGGACCTCGACGGGTTCAAGCAGATCAACGATCACCTTGGACACCAGGCCGGCGACGATGTGCTCCGGCATATGGCATGTGCGTTGTCGAAGCTGGTTCGCTCGGACGACTTTCTCTGCCGCTACGGCGGAGACGAGTTCGTTGCGGTAATTCGGGTCAGCCCGGGTGAAGTCGGGAGCCTGGTCGAGCGGGTTCAGGCGTCAGTCGATGAGCACGACTTTGGGCTCGCCGACCCAGACCTCTCCGTAGGCGTGAGCGTCGGGTGGTCAGTCTTCGGTGTGGATGGAGAGGAGAGAGACGACTTGTTCCATGTGGCCGACTGCGCCATGTACGCCGACAAGACGAGACGGAAAGCGATGCCCTTGCTCTCGGGCAATCAGCCTGACAGCGGTCCGCACAGGATCATGTGATTGTTGCCCGCAAGACCGCCCCCTCCCTCGTCGCCCGCGGCCGGGCAGTGTCCTAACCATTAGGACAGTACCCGCGGGCCGCCCGTCAGATCTTCGCGCCCGACCACCAAGGCGCGCGATACCTCGCTCAGACTATTACGCCCACCACGTCACGCTTGAGGCAATGCGAGCCTTAAGGCAGAATGGATTTCCCTGGAAGCAGTCGGAATCGCGAGACGCTCCTTAGTAGTAACGAATTCATTCGTTCTGATCGTTGAGAAACTACGCGTCTCGCCAACGTGGAACGAATGAATTCGTTACTACGAAGGATCATTCCGGCCAACGTGGAACGAATGAACTCGTTACTACGAGGACTCGCGGTCGTCACAGCCGCAACGTAGACCGTCCGTCAGTCAGGCAGAAAGACGCGTGATGGTAATCAACAAGCCGCGGATCGGCCAGAGACTTGGCTCGTTGGTCTGGAGGCTGCTCGCGCGCTATGGCCAACTGAAATCCCGCTACCTGCTGCCTTTTTACGACCTCTTCCACATCGGTCCCGGTCACGCGAAGCCGCGGGGAACTAAACAGCCGTCCACGACGCTCCGCGCCGCACAGGCTCTTGTTCGCCGGCTGGATCGCCGCGCGCGACACTCAGCCGGCGAGCAACTGGCCGACGTGATCCGCCGGGTCGAAGCCGCAAACGGCGCGGTGGTTTTCTTGCCCTCGATTGGATGGGAGATAGTCAATGTTCAACGCGTTCACCATCTCGCGCGTGAGTTCGCCCGGCGAGGCTTTGTGTCGATCTTCGACAGCAGCAACAGCTACGACGACGTGAGCGGGTTCAAGGAGATCGAAACCAACCTCTTCCTCTTTCGCGGAGAAGACGCGCTCTTGCGCGAGATTCCTGATCCGATCCTCTGGGCCTGCACCTTCAATTTCGACCGACGAGACTCGTATCCCGCGTCAACGCCCACGGTCTATGACTGGATCGACGAGCTTAGCGTGTTTCCCTATGAACGCCGGTTCCTGGAGACTAATCACACAAGAGCGCTCCGGGAAGCGAATCTGGTATTGAGCGTGGCCCGGCGGCTGCACGAACAAGCGATTGCTCTCCGGCCTGATGCGCTGTACCTCCCGAACGGCGTCGACGAGACTCACTTTGCCGGCGCCTCGATGTCCCTGCCCGATGATCCCGACATTTCCTCGTTGCTCGGAGACGGAAAGCCTGTCGCCGGTTTCTATGGCGCTCTGGCCGAGTGGGTCGATTACGAATTGATGGAGAAGGTGGCGCGACTCCGGCCTGACTGGAACTTTCTGTTGATCGGCCCGGCGCTCGATCTTTCCGTGCATCGGCGCAGCCGGCCGTTGCTGAGGCGTCCCAACGTTCGGTGGATCGGCCCGCGTACATACGAGTCACTTCCCGCGTACCTACAGTTATTCGACGTCGCGATGGTCCCCTTCGTCATTAATGAGATTACGATTGCGACCTCCCCGCTCAAGCTCTACGAGTACTTCGCCGGCGCCAAGCCCGTAGTCTCAACCCCTCTGCCCGAGTGCGAGGCGTACGAAGAGGTCCTCATTGCACGAAACGCGGATGAGTTCTCATGCGCGCTCGATGCTGCCCTCGGTCTGGGCCGGGACGAGCAGTTTCAGGAGCGGCTGCGGAGAGTGGCGCGCGAGAATTCGTGGCCCACGCGCGCCGCGTTCGTGATTGAGCGCTTCAAGACAATGACCCGGCGTTCCTGATCCTGTGATCCCTTTCAACAGAAGGCGTTCCTCCTATAGCGAGATCCACGCGCCTTTCAGTATAATGCGTCTCACTTTGGCGCAGTCCAACGGGCACTGAAGACACGGCCGGCACAACAAAGGATGAAGCAACAGGCGAACACAGTCTCCGTCGTCATCCTGAACTACAACGGACGAGAGCACCTTGAGGCTTGCTTATCGTCGCTGTTGGAGCTCGAATTCCCGAAGGACCAGTTGGAGACAATCGTCGTCGACAATGGCTCGACCGACGGCTCGGCGGAGCTCGTCGAGTCAAGGTTCCCAGCGGTCCGTCTCATCCGGAGTGAAGTCAATCTCGGCTTCTCGAAGGCCGCTAATCTGGGCGCCGCAAACGCGAAGGGCGATTACGTTGCCTTCCTTAATAATGACATGCGCGCCGACAAGGACTGGCTGCGGGTTCTCGTCGAGACAGCGCGCTCCGGGAATGGCTCGGCGTGTGCCGGCTCCAAGGTCATGAACTGGGACGGAACCGGGGTTGATTTCAGCGGCAGACCGGACGATGCGTTCTGTCTCGCGTATTCGCGCTCGAACGTTCACGCGCCGGCCGAATCGGCATCGACCGCGCATCGACCGACGCTGTTTGTTTCGGGGGGCGCGGCAATCTTCGAGCGTCTCGTGTTCCAGGAAGTCGGGGGATTCGATCCCGACTTCTTCCTGTATCACGAGGACGTTGATTTGGGCTGGCGGCTCTCGCTTCGAGGCTACAAATGCGTTTTGTCGCCGGAGTCGGTCGTGTACCACCGAGGAGGAGCGACTTCGGGCAAGCTGCCGGGCGAGTACATACAAGCCCTGAGTCAAAAGCACGCGCTCGCGTCGGTGTTCAAGAACCTCGAAGCCGAGAATCTCCGCGAGTTCCTGCCCTTTCTGTTCTATTTCTTGCTCGAGCGCAGCCGATGGGTGCCGGCCGCGCGGAAGTCGCTGGCGGCAGCGATAAGGGAGTTTCAATCTTCTCTTGATTCTCTCATTGCAAAGCGACGCGACGTGCAGCGGACGAGGGTGAGAAGCGATCAGGAGTTATTCGCGCGGCTTGGTCATCCTTTCGGCTTCCTGCTGCGTGACGAGTCGTATGAGCCGATCCGAAGAGAACTGGACGATTGCAGTTCGGGCGTTGGTTTTGACCCGAACGAACCTGATTCCGCGCGGGCTGCAATCACCGAGTGGATGAACAACGCGCACTTTCTGTATGAGTCTCGGTTGACGGAAGAGTTGGACCAAAGATCCGCCGGAGAAGCGCGCGCGCCTCGTGACGTTTCCTCTAGGGCTGACGACATGAGTGCGTTAGACAGCGAGATTCGGCGGGCCGCCGCGGTGAATGAAACGCTCCGCGCGCGGCTCGAAGATGCTGAAAAGCTCATTCGCGTGCGAGATGAAACTATTGCCGGGTTGCAAGATGAGCGGAGGGGAACGCTGCGGGAGAACCGACTATTGTCAGCAGAGCTATCGGAGCGGACAGAACATCTCGATCGAATAACCCGGTCGCTTGGCTGGCGTCTTCTGAATCGCTACGGTCAACTAAAGTACGCGTACCTGCTGCCGGTGTACCGGCTCCTCGGGCTGCCACCCTACGGTAGAAAAGTGAGACGACCAGGAGCGACTGCGGAGGTCGGACAAGCGGGAAGAACATCCGGAGAGTGCGCCGAGGGCGTGGAAACCGAGCAGACCCACGTGTCGCAGGTGAGCCAGCGGGGTATTCCCGTTGAATCAAATGCATACGACGTAATCTGCTTTCCGATCATTGATTGGGACTTCCGGTTTCAGCGCCCCCAACAGTTGATGTCGCGGTTTGCCGCCGCAGGCCACAGGGTCTTCTATCTGTCCCAAAGGACTCGCTTCTCCGGCGCGGCTTACACAGTTCAGGAAAAGTCGCACAACATTCTTGAAGTGTCGCTTCGCGGCCCGGAGCTCAACGTATACACCGGCTCACTTGATGGCGCGGCATGCGAGGAGCTATTTGAGTCCCTCGACTCCTTGCGTCGTGATTTGTCGTTAGGGGCGACCGCGGTCTTTGTACAGTTGCCATTCTGGTGGCCGTTGGCCGGCCGGATGCGGGCTAAGTTCGGGTGGCCGATTGTCTACGATTGCATGGACTACCACGCGGGCTTCTCGACCAATGGCAAAAAAATGCTCGACCAGGAAGAGGCCCTGATGTCGTCAGTCGACCTGGTGATTGCTTCTTCGGCGTTCCTCGAAAACGAAGCCCGGCGGCATAACTCAAGGGTCGCAGTGGTTCGCAATGGATGCGATGCGGAACATTTCGCGAGAGCCGACAAACCGCGGGGAGCACGGCCGGTGATTGGTTATTATGGCGCGATCGCCGAATGGTTTGATTCGGACCTGGTGGCTGATCTCGCGGAGAGACGGCCTGACTGGGACTTCGTGCTGGTCGGATCAACGTTTAGTTCGCGCGTCGGCCGGCTGACAAGGCTGTCCAACGTCCGTCTTCCAGGAGAGAAGCCGTATTCTGAGATACCAGACTGGCTTGACGGCTTCGACGTAGCGATCATTCCGTTCAAGCGCACGCCTCTGACTGAAGCTACAAACCCGGTCAAGGCATATGAGATTCTCGCTGCGGGTAAACCGCTGGTCTCCGTGCCGATACCGGAGATGGCCGCACTTTCGCCGCTTGTGCGGCTCGCCTCGACTGCGGCAGAGTTTGAGAACGGGATCAGCGCGGCGCTTGAAGAAAACGAGCCGGAACGAGAACAACGGCGCGCATTTGCTAAAGAGAATACGTGGGAGAACCGACACGCGGCGCTCGCCCCTCTCGTGTGCGACACTTTTCCGAAAGCCTCGATCATCGTCGTGACGTTCAACAATCTCCACCTTAATCGCCTTTGTCTCGAAAGCATCTACGCGCGGACGGAGTGGCCCAACTTCGAGGTGATCGTCGTTGACAATGCTTCAAGCGACGGAACACCCGACTATCTCAGGCAAGCTCAGAGCACCTTCCCCAACCTGTGCGTGATCTTGAACGACGCGAACCTGGGATTTGCTGCGGCCAACAATATCGGGCTGGGGCAGGCGACGGGAGCCTATCTGGTCCTTTTGAACAACGACACCGTGGTCACTCGCGGCTGGTTGTCGACGTTGATTCGCCACCTGCATACGAATCCCGAAATTGGCCTGATCGGGCCGGTCAGTAATGCGGTGGGTAATGAGGCCAAGGTGGATGTTGGCTATACGCAGCTCGATGAAATGCCGGAATGGGCCGCGAACTATGTGCGGGAGCATGACGGGCAAGTCTTCCCGATCCCGATGCTGGCGATGTTCTGCGTCGCTCTGAGGAGGGAGGTCTTCGAGAAGGTGGGCCGGCTTGATGAGCAGTTCGGCATCGGAATGTTCGAGGATGATGACTACTCAATGCGGATCAAGCTCGGCGGATTCCGCGTCGCATGTGCCGCCGATGTATTCGTCCATCATTTCGGCCAGGCGGCGTTCAGAAAGCTCATGGAAAACGGCGAGTATCACAAGTTATTTGACGAGAACCGCCGCCGCTACGAGAAGAAGTGGAATGTTGAATGGGTGCCACACCAGTATCGGCTGCTGAGATTCGAAAAGCGCGTTGACTCATTGAGTTGATACTGGCCGGACTCCTAGCGAGGCTCACCAACTCCCGTTCGGATCAGAGGTTTGGTTGGGACTTCTGCGGCGATGGAATCTCGATAAGCTCGACGTAGGGTGCTCCTCCCTTTTGACGAAACTCGATGCGGTTGTATGTACGGCCCGAAGCAGTAAGCGCCGCAAGGAATCCCTCCGGCGCCTCCCGAGGGACCCGACTCCATGAACCGATAAGATAGACGCCGCCCTCTGATACTACCTCGCTCCATGGCGTGCCCGAACCGTCTCGTTCTCGGGTCGCTCCCCAGAAAACCTCGCTTGACTTAATCCTTGCGTTTGACAGAACGAAGAGGTTGTTCTGGAGTCCCCAATCAAGGATCTTGATTTCGCGGCCTTCGCAGTTAGCTGTCAGATAATCACTGACGGAATAGATTGCATCTGACCACGGGTCGACACCGCCCGTCGCTCTCAGCCCTTTTGCCGCAGCTACATTCCAATATAGAGCCGACGCCGCATAAACGACTGCTACTGCTACTGCGAGGACTCTGACCTGCCTCCAACGGGAAATAAGCGCTCGAATGGCGAGGACTACTGCTACTGCCGCGATCGGCACAAGGGTGACCAGGTGGTGGTCAGCAACATTGAACTTAGACAGGAACATCATCGCAGCAAACACTACGAACGTAATCGAGGTCGAGCGTCGCCAAGAGATATCTTTCTCGTCAGAAGTTCGTCCGAGAGCCACGCAAACACTAAGGGCAAGTATCAGGAGCCCGGAAAACAGATAAGGTTGCCAGGCTGGCATTGATGGGCCGTTCCAAATCCACCGTTGCTCACCGTCGCACAACAGCGTTTCGGACAGCCTCACCACTCGAAATGGTAATAATGAGCTAAGGCTGACGTCCTGTTGACCAAACCTGTAGAATGCGACGAGGGAGCCCCTTGATAAGATCTGGAACAACAACATTGGGAATACGCCAATAACCCCCCCGCAGATCAAGGCTCCAATGTGACTGGGAGGAATCAATAGTCTTTTTCCAAGAACGATGACGAGGGCAATCAACGCTGAAGCAAGAAACCAGACGAAGTTAACCCTGTTCCATACACCAACTCCCATCGCCAATCCGATCAAGGATGCCGCGAAAGCAGACTGCCGCTTCTTGTAATACGCTATGGCAACAGAGATAAAGCCAAGGATTGCCATCCAGACCACTACTACACCATAGTCGAACAGGGTTTGACTGATATAGGCGGGGTGAATCGCGAGAATGAAACCGACCGCAGCAGCTACGCGGCCGCTGATCTCGCGTCTTAATAGTGTCGCGATTCCAAAGATGCCGAATGCACCCAGCAATGCGTTGACCGATCGTGCAACTTCGGCGCTCGGGCCAAAAATAGCAAAAGGCAGAAGCAGGATGTAATCCTTAACTGCCCCGGCATACGGGATGATTGCTAGCGGCCAGTATCGGCCGGCAATCCGGACCCACGATCCACTATGATGCGCAAACGTTGGCTCGCTGGCGGAATTGAGCATATGAACGGCGCCATGTTGTACGATCGCTTCATCATAATGAAGCCCGACTCTGTTAGCTCCCATTAGGAGAGCGAAGGTCAAGTAGAGCACGGCCGCCCCAATCGGAGCCCAACGCAACAAGCCATTGACCTGATGACCTTTCCCATTACGTCCGCTCCCGCTACTCTGTTGGCCGTTGTCGACTACCGACATGAATAATCAACTCCTCGCGCGGGAAGACCGGATTGATACTCGACTCTCCCCTCTTATTTTCTTATCAGGACTATCCGAGCAAACATTCCCCACGTTCTCCGCCACGGGCTCAACAGATTCTCTATCTGACGCCAAAATCCGAAGGTCCACCCCGGCATCAAGCTTCTTAATGAAACCCCGCCAGAGAGCAAGTATCGAAAGGGCATCGCGGGTTCGACAAGACGTACCTTCCACTCTGGATAGTCAGATTCGAATCGTTCACGATCTCTCTGAAAGATGATCCACGCCAGCGCACCGTTAGCCGTAGAAAGAGGGGGACCAGCCCCCAGTTCCCAGGTTGGAGTGTCCGGATCGAAGGGTTCATGATGCAAGTGGCTATATACGATTCGTGACCATGGGGTGACCCATGGTTCAATCATCGCCAGCACGCCATCACGTTTGACACACCTGCCAGCCACTTCGAAGAACCTACTGGGCGAAGTCAAATGATGTAATACATCCGTCATGACAATGGCTCGGAGCGAGGCGTCGGCAAATGGCAAGTGATGTCCGTCGAGCAATAGATCCACGCCGGGACAATGGAAAACCTCTGAGCTTATCAATTCCGGCATGAGTTCTTTCAGAAACCCAGGCCCGGAACCGATTTCCAGAACCGGCTCTATTCCAACCGGCAGTTCTCTGATTAGAAATCCGTACCACTCCTCGTAAACCAATCGCAGAAACGGTTTTGTCCTAATGAGCTGTTTGCGCCGTTGAGTTGCGGAAGGGTCGTCAATACTCATGTTGCGCATAAGGGGATGAATTAAGATTCGTCTAAACATATGATGGTCTGGATCGTCTGCTCAAATGAACTTGATGCGCCGCGCGGCAAACTGAACCATGCGGAACAATAACCATCCGTGTTTCCATCGCTCAATATTGGTGGAGCCATAAACGCGGTCCCGGTAGCGAACGGGAAGATCCACTATTTTAAGATTTAGTCTAGCCGCTCCAAAAATCAGGTCAAAGTCGCCGAACGGATCGAAGTCGCCAAAATACTCGCGATTCTGCTCAATTAGCGCGTAGTCACTTTTGCGTAATACCTTCGTACCGCACAGAGTGTCCTTTATCGGTTGCCCCAGTAGAAACGAGAATGCCAGACTGAAGAGCTTGTTGCCCACCAGGTTCAGGAATCGCATTGCCTGCTTTTCCATCGGGTATACCAGTCGAACACCGTTAACAAAATCCGCTTTGCCTTCTTGCAACACAGCCAGAAACCGAACCAAGTCCTCAGGAGGGACCGTAAGGTCCGCATCAAGTATCATCAAGACGTCCCCAGAGGCATTTGCGAAGCCTAACCGAACCGCGTCGCCTTTGCCCTTGCCGGTCTGTCTAAGCAGCTTACACCTTCGCTCCGGGTATTCCGAAATGGCCTTCTCGATCACGGAGTGAGTCTCGTCCGTAGAGTGTCCTTCAACAAAGATCAGCTCTGTTCCTCGACCCATTTCCGGAACGCGATCAAAGAGATCAGCAATGTTCCCTGATTCATTCCGGGCGGGAATGACAACTGAAACGAGAGGTTCTTCCGAAAGCTCGTCTCTCCCGGCCAGCGGGCGCGCCACGATGAAGTGGGTCAGGGCCCCCAACCTAAAGGGACTGAGCTTAACCACATAGCGATTAGCGATCTCAGTCAATCCGGGGACATAGAACGGGAGAAGTATCTCTTCGAAGTGTCGGATGACTTCAAAATCTGTCAGATGGAGCAGGCCGGATACATCGTCAACGGTCAACCAGTTTTGCGACAAGAGGGGTTTAGCCAGATGAAGCCGTTGAGCAATCCGCAGCGGGAGTGCCCACACGTGACTGTAGAAGTTCATCACTAGACGAGTGCGGGGCGTGCACAGCGAACCGATTCGCTGAAAAGCAGCCTGCACATCCCACAGGTCGTTAACTAGATCGGACATTATGATTGTGTCGAACTTCTCTTCCAAACTCAGACGCTGCACATCAGCTTGATAAAAACGAAGATCAGGGTACTTTGCACGACCGCGTCGAATCATCTCGCCCGAAAAGTCCACGCCAACGCCATAGGCCGGTTTGCAGGACGCCAGCAAGTCTCCCTGCGCACAACCAATCTCAAGCACGCGTTGACCCGTCGGAATCGTCGCCAGGTAAACTTCCGTAAGACGCTTGTGATAATACTTGCCTAGACCCGTCCAACCGTCCATTCGTGCAGCGACCGCATCCCAGTGCGCTACGCGCTGTTGGTGGTACAAGGATTGGGCCGAAGCTCCGTGCTCGCGGCTCTTCGCGTTTGTAATCGCCGGTACTTCAAATCGCGGAATCGTCATAGGATTGGCGGGTTTATCCGGAGGCTAGAATATACATCCCTCCCGGCGGTGGCAAGAGGATGAACCCAATGAACCCATGAACCCGGTAGCCCCATCTGTTCGGTGTAGGCGTTAGCTGGGAAGCGACAAGTTATTTCCAAGGTCTCACGCTTGATTTAGAGGCGTCTTCCTGCCGGGAGCGAGCGCGATACCACTCGATTGTCTGGCGCAGACCGGCGACGAGACCCGTTCGCGCGCGAAAGCCGAGCAAATCGTGGGCGCGAGACACATCCAGCGCGCGGCGGGGCTGGCCATCAGGTTTCGTCGTGTCCCACACGATCTCTCCCACGAAGCCGACCTCTTTCGCTATCATGGAGGCGAGATCCCGGATGCTGATCTCATTTCCCGACCCGAGGTTTATGGGTTCGCGTCCATCATATCGCTGGGTGGCGAGCACAATCCCTTCCGCCGCGTCGTCTACGTATAAGAATTCACGCGTCGCGTTGCCGGTTCCCCATACCTCGATCACTCGTTTGCCCGTCTCAACCGCATCAATGCACTTCTTGATCACGGCGGGGATCACGTGCGAAGACTCAGGATCGAAGTTATCGTTGGGTCCATATAGATTCACCGGTATGAGAAAGATGGCGTTGAGTCCGTACTGATTCCGATACGCCTGCGCCTGGACAAGAAGCGCCTTCTTCGCGAGGCCGTAAGGGGCGTTGGTCTCCTCGGGATAGCCGTTCCATAGATCACCCTCTTTGAACGGTACAGGGGCAAACTTTGGATAGCTGCACACGGTTCCGACCTGCACAAATTTCTCCACGCCGCGCACTCGCGCGCCCTCGATGAGTTGCACACCCATCATGAGGTTCTCATAAAAGAACCGGCCCGGGTTTTGGCGGTTGGCCCAGATTCCGCCGACGACCGCTGCAAGGTGAATCACTACATTAGGCTCGGCGTCCTCGTACAGCCGTTCGACGTCCCGTTCCCGCACGAGGTCATAATCACTGCTGCGAGCGATAAAGACGTTTTTGCATCCGCGATCGTGAAGTTGCGCAACAACGCGACGGCCGAGAAAGCCGGCGCCGCCTGTCACACAAATCCTCTTGTCTGCTAGCGAACCGGTCGTCATCACAGCGGGGTCTTCACAAGAGCGCTTCTCCGCCGCTGTCGGCGATCAAGCGCTCTCGTCTAGCAAGATCGAGATCACTCTCCACCATCATTCGAACCAACTCTTTGAAACCTACCTTCGGCTCCCAACCAAGCATGTGGCGGGCTTTACTGGCGTCACCCAATAACAAATCAACCTCGGTAGGACGATAGTAGCGCGGGTCTATCTCAACATACTCTTTCCAGTCGAGATCGACGCATCCGAACGCCTCATCCAGAAACTCCCGGACCGAATGTGCTTCACCGGTTGCGATAACATAGTCGTCCGGCTGCCCAGCCTGCATCATCAACCACATCGCGTCCACGTAATCACGCGCGTAACCCCAGTCGCGCCGCGCGTCGAGGTTGCCCAAATACAGCTTGTCTTGCAGCCCTGCCTTGATTCTCGTGGCGGCCCGTGTGATCTTTCGCGAGACGAATGTTTCGCCGCGTCGGTTGCTTTCGTGGTTGAACAGTATGCCATTGCAGGCAAAAATCCCGTAGCTCTCTCGATAGTTTATCGTGATGTGATAAGCGTAGACTTTGGCGCAGCCGTAAGGCGAGCGCGGATGAAACGCTGTCTTCTCGCTCTGCGGCACTTCCACTGCCTGTCCGAAAATCTCTGAGGATGAGGCCTGATAGAATCTGGGCCGAATTCCGACGTCACGGATGGCCTCAAGCAGGCGGACAACACCGATCCCCGTGACCTCTGCCGTGTACTCCGGCACATCGAAGCTAACACGCACGTGAGATTGCGCGCCCAGGTTATAAATCTCGTCGGGTTGTACTTGTCGTAGTATGGCGTTGAGCGAACTCGAGTCGTTCAGGTCGCCGTAGACGAGCCGCAATCGTGCGTCGGATTCGTGCGGATCCTGGTAGAGGTGGTCAATGCGAGCGGTGTTGAACGAGGATGACCGCCGGATTATGCCATATACTTCGTAGCCCTTCTCGATCAACAATTCTGTCAAGAACGAGCCGTCCTGTCCGGTTATTCCTGTGATCAGCGCACGGCGTGGCATCTGGTAGTTTCCTTATTTGTGCACCACGTGAACTGAACGTCTACGATAACTGTTGTTGACCGAGGGCGCAATGCCCTCGGGGGGACAGGATGGGAGCGCGAGTCGGATTCTGGCGCGTCACGTGTTTCCGAAATCCTGACGAGCCCCTCTAGTTTCGCGTTTCACCGTCATTTCGAGAAGCCTCGGTTGTGACTCAACAGTGAGGGAGAATCACATGGCGGGCAACCGCGCATTGCTAGAATCGAACGCCGTTCAACTCCGACCTTGAGCTTGCTTATCCGTCTTCGGTCGAGGCTTGGCAAGACTCCTCGTTCCACTGTCGAGTCCCTTCTCCGCCAGGGAGTACGTCGATCACGCCTTCACGTTTCTCCTGTGATCTTCGGAATCCGAACGTTGAGCCTGACTGGCCTGCTGGATATAATGCCTCCCGCATTCAATGACCGAATCTGCTCCAAAACCCTACCTAGCTACGAGGCGCTGTGTGTTGTCGGCCAGCCGTTGCCGCAATTGATTCACCTGACTTTTGGCCTGGTGCTAGCCTCGATGATGTACCTCTTCGGCCGCCGGTTCGCAAACGCCCGCGTAGGTTTGGTGAGCGCGGTTATTGTGTACACTCTCCCGGTTATTACGGTGAATTCGTTACTACGACGGGGTTATTCCGATTATTCCGTTGTTCCGTTATTCCGGTTATTCCGATTATTCCGACAGGCTCCTGGCGTGAAGGAACTCGGCCCGCTAAGATTACCCTGTGGAGCGTGGACGCGTGCGATAGTTCTTGTTCAGGATAATCAGACTATGAAGCCCTCGGAAGGCTCAAAACCCATTTTCATTATTGGGTGTCCTCGCTCCGGCACAAGCATTCTAGCGTGGTCGTTGGCGCAACACCCACACCTCTGGACCTCCTCCGAATCTGACTTCGTTTACGACATGTTTGGCGAAGGCCGCTTGCGGGAGTCGTTTCAGAAGTCCTATGAACGTTCCGACAAGCCGTGGCTAGCGGAGAATCAAGTATCCTATGTAGAGTTCGCAGCTTACATGGGATTGGGCATAGACCTGTTATTCCGAAGTCGGGCCGGCAATAAACGGTGGATAGACTCGACGCCCACTTATACGAAGATGGCGGATGATCTGGCCCTTTTGTTTCCCGGCGCCCGTTTTCTGCACATCATCCGGGATGCACGCGCAGTGGTAAGCTCCATGATTCACAGTGGGTTTGACGAACCATTTACGACCAATTTTAAGGCGGCGTGCCAGACCTGGGTGCATTACGTGCGCTTGGGAATCGCGTTTCAGCGAGCGCATACCGATCGGGCCATGGAAACGCGCCTCGAATGGTTGGTTGAGGATTCGGCGCTTCAATTCAATCGAATCCTCGAGTTTCTAGGCGCCGAGCGTTGTGGCGCGTCCGCCGAATTCTTCCGAACCAACCGGATCAATTCCAGCTATGGCAATCTAACTCCCGACGACATGCGCCTGCCTAAACCCGAAACAGGTTTGCCCCAAGCTCCCTGGCGTCGTTGGAGCAACGGGATGAGACGGCAGTTTATTCGCATCGCGGGGCCGACAATGTCGGCGCTGGGATATTCTGTTGAGTTCGACTGAGACTCTGCATCCAAACGGCGGCGTCACCTCGTTTTCATCCGGTCACCAACGGCTGGCGTCCAGGACAGTCACCGGCATCGTGAATCTGGCCGGGCGATTCACTTTGACCAGGCTCACCCTCGAGATTGTCATGACCTGCATTCCGGTTGGCTCAGGCATGATCAACCTTGCCCCGTATCGCACACCTTCATCGCGACTGTCTCTGCCATCTCGTTCACCGGCGCGAGTCCCGTTCTGGTTGACGTCGACGCTCGCAGCTACAACATCGACCCCGCCAGGATCGAAGCCGCGATCACCGCGCAGACAAGGGCAATCGTGCCGGTGCATCTCTACGGCCAGGCAGCCGAAATGGACAAGGTCCTCGATGTCGCACGCCGACACAAGCTGATCGTCATCGAGGACGCGTGTCAGGCGCATGGGGCGCGCTACAAGGGCAAGCGGGTAGGCGGGATCGGCGACGCCGGATGCTTCAGCTTCTATCCGGCGAAGAACCTACATAGAACAACGCTTTTGGATTCCGGGCTTAGTCGGGCCTTTGCGAAGCTGAGGGTTCGGGTGGCGACAGTAGCGGCGATTGGAGTAGTCGTGTGCGCGGCGGTGGGCTTCGTTGGTCGGGCCTACAGCGAGCGCGCCGTGCG
>DATDOV010000080.1:0-17804 GCA_035293105.1 Blastocatellia bacterium | reverse complement strand
GGTTTCGCCGCCGCCGAGCATTGAAGTGACCGCCAACAATTGTTCGGCGGCGGACACCACGCAAAGAACCCGTTGGACTAAACCGCGGGCGGATTATATGGGCATTGAATCGGGTTTGCAATCGGGCGGTGAGTGATCGAGACCGCTTGAGAGGGCGGTAATCGACCAGGGGTGTCGGCGGTGATGGAATTGAGCTTCAATGAGATCGCGTCGAGCTTGGATGGGAGCGCGTTTGCAAGCCAAGCGTGATCCTTCTGAGCACACCTCTATTGTCGCGGCGAGCGTCGGGCACTCGAAGCCATCGTGAAAGCTGGACTGGTTCAGCGGCCAGACGATCTGAGTCTCACGAGGTGTCATAGCTAACCACACCGTGTTCCGCATGAGGGGCGATGATGTGAGCGGGTTCAAGATTCGAACCGCCATCAGCCGGCCTCGTTTGCAAGCCGGGCACAGACGTACGTCCTCTCCGGTCAACTCGCGATAACGCTCTTTCCAGTCTTTCACCGCGAGAGGAGAAACCGGTTGTTGGGCATCGGGGAGCAGGCTGCGGCACAGGGCAAGGTTGGCCGCGTGCTGGCGGTTGGCCATCCATCCGAAGTAACGGATCTTCTGAAAGCCATCGGGCAACACGTGCAACAAGAATCGACGGATGAACTCCTCAGCCTGCAGCGTCATCTCTTTCGTCTTATCCCCGTCACAATGGTCCTTCCAAGTGAAAGTCATGCGGAGCACCGCGAAGAAACCGATGCGTGCGCCGAGGTGTTTTGGGTCGGCGGCGATTCGCAAGAGAGTCTCCGACACTGCGCGGAACAGCAGGTTGTAAATCACCCGCGCATTGTGGAGCGCGAGCCGGGCCAGCGACTCTGGCAGCGTGAACACTACGTGGTAATAGGTGAGGGGAGCAACTCCGCTTGCCGGGCCTCGAGCCACTTGGCTTTGGCCAGAGACTGGCACTTATGTGATTCATTCGTCTACTATCGAAGCGGCCTGAAATCGTGATCGCGTACGAACCTCGGAATCCATCTGCCCACACTCGCCCGGTACCGAGCGTACTCATCCCCATGCTTCTCTGCGTGCCGCGGCTCCTCCCACAGCTTGATGAATCCGTGAAACGCGATCGCCGCCCCAAGCGCGTACGCCAGCAGAAACCATGACGCGAACCATCCCGCCAGCGCGAGAAAGACCATCAACTCGCCGATGTTCATCGGGTTTCTAACGACGCGGTAAGGCCCGCGTGTGACGAGTCGCATTGGCGGAAACAGCGGCGAGGGCGTTCCGCGTCCGACTCGCTGGAAGATGACGATGCACCAGATCTGCAGCAGGGCGCCGAAGACCCCGACGACGCCGGCGGCAATGCGCAAGGGCAGCAGGGGACGCTCCGAGAAGCCCAGACCCCGCTCGAGCAGGAGCAAGCCGCCGGGAAGCACCACGACGACGACCGCGTAGTAGATCATGTTCAGCGCGATGTTTCGCAACGTCAGGCTCATCCAGTCGCCATCAACCGTCGAGTTCGCTGCGCCAATCTGTGATTGCGCGCGGTCGCGTCGGGGCACGCATTCGGCGCGAACGCTGACGCGCGTCCTTGCGCGTCCTTGTCGCCAATTGCCCCTCGTGGACGCTTTCGTCTATCATCCTTGTCAGCGTCTGCTGCCCCCGCCTTATTCGCTCGAATTCCTTACCACAACATCTGGGCCGAGGTGATCCCAATGACGAGCTTCCGTTCTATTCTGACGCTTGCAGCATTCGCACTCTTCTACATCCTCTCAGTCCTGCCGAGATCGATCGTCACTCCGTCGAGCGTTCATGCGCAGCAGCTTTCGGCGCTCGATTACGACATCGTGTACGTGCGGGCGCTGCGGCACGGCGATGACGTTAACACATTCTGGCCCGAAGCGACGACGCCGCTGCTGCCCGAACCGGGGGCCGACTTGATGCTCCTGCACCCGGACGGCAGCGAAGAGGTCTTGTTTGCGGCCGGCCCGAACGGCGCTGTAGTCGATCCCTACATCTCTTATGACGCGCGCTCGGTCGCGTTCTCGTTTTTCCACGACGCTCGAAACACTAACGAGCAGCGTGGTGTTAATTCGGATCACGCGCTCTCTCGCGACGGCGCAGACATCTATCGAGTCGATCTTGGAACCCGCGCGGCGACCCGACTGACGTTTCAGGAGTTCACTCCCAACACCGGCAACGGCGCGGACTTCGATTGCTCGCGGCAGTACACGAACTGTCCGCGGGTCGGCGTGTTCAACACCGGGCCGGCCTTTCTGCCCGACGGCAGAATAGTGTTCACCTCGACGCGGGACAATTTCATTCCAAACAAGATGACCAACGGCGGCCAGCGCGCGATGCAGCTCTGGGTCATGGACGGCGACGGCAAGAACGCGCACCCGATCGGCTTCCTCAACGTCTCGTCGGCGCTGCATCCCTTCGTGCTGAAGGACGGCCGCATCGTGTTTACCTCGTGGGAGAACATGGGCGCGCGAGACGACCGGGTCTTTCCGTTGTGGGCGATCAGGCCGGATGGGACCGGCTTTGAGCCCTTCTCGGGATTCGGCGACGGCCCGTTCGCACATCACTTCATGACGCAACTGTCGGACGGTTCGATCGTGGTGTGCCGCTACTACAATTTCAAAAACAACGGGTTCGGCGAGTTGTACCGGTTCCCGATCGACGGGACGGGCCGGCCGGGTGATCCGCTCTTCCAGCCGATTCCGCCCGACGGCGAATCGCGCGAGGAGGTTCCGCTCAAGCGAGTCGGCTACACGCGCATCACACCGTTCACTGACGCCGGGGACTTCCCCTCGCCGTGTCGCGCCGGCGATCCGATATATCCGCCGGTTCCGTGTCCCGGCGGCAACAACACTCGGGTTGGCAAGCTCACTCATCCGTCCGCCGCGCCCGCAAATGAGATGCTGGTCGTCTACACGCGCGGCTCGGCCAATCACAATGGCATCTACGTCAACGAAGGCCTGGCCGCGCCTTACTACGACGGTGGCATCTATCGCGTGCGGGGCGATCAGGTGCTGAACCGGCCCGAAGACCTGATGCTCGTGAAGAACGACCCGCGCTATAACGAGATGTGGCCGCGGGCAGTTGTTCCGTACGAGCGCATCTACGGCGTCGCGTCGCCTGCCACCCTGCCGACGCTCGAAAACGATGGCGTGATCGATCAGATGTTACCCGAAGGAACGCCGCTCGCGTTGATCGGGACCTCGTCGTTGATCTCGCGCGACACCCGGCCGTTCAAGGGTGATAACTTCTATCCCCACGAGAACAACGGCGACCGTAACTGGACTTTTCAAGGCGCCGATGCGGGGCGCTACTCGGACGACGATATCTACGCCATAAGAATCCTTGCGCTTCAGCCGGTCACCGATCGGACTTATCCGAACAACGGCCGCGCGTTCGTTTCGCTGTTCTCTGAACGAGTGAGAATCCTCGGAGAAATCCCCGTGCGCAAGGAAGGAATCATCGATGCGCAGGGCAACGCCGACACGTCGTTCCTGACGAGAATACCGGCGGACGTTCCGTTCACGTTTCAGACGCTCGACAGAAGCGGGCTTGTTCTGAACACCGCCCAGACGTGGCACCAGGTTCGGCCAGGCGAGAAGCGCTACGACTGCGGCGGCTGTCACGCGCACAGTAAACCGGCGCTTGATTTTCACACGACGGCCGCCGATCGACGGGACTACGTCGTCAGGGATATGGCGCTTGCGACGCCGCTCCTTGACGTGGATGGTTCAGGCACGCCCGGCACTACTACGGTTCAATCTAACTCGGTGACGGTCGAGTACCTGCGCGACATCAAGCCGATTCTTCGAGCCAAGTGCGTCTCGTGTCATACGTCGCGAAATGGACTCACTCCTGCTGCTGCGCTCGACTTAGACGCCGACGATCGATTGGCGGGCGGCGAGTACCCGGCTACGTATGCGTTGCTCGCGAGGCCGCGAAGCGACGCGAACCCGACCGCTCGCTCGATAACGCCGGATGGTTCGTGGTACTGGCCGCAGGTGACGCGTTACATTCGCGCCGGCCAGTCGCGACAGAGCTTGCTTGCGTGGAAGGTCTTCGGCCGCCGCCTGGATGGAAGAACAAACGCCGACCGGCCGACAGAGACACGGCCGGGCGATCCCTCGACGATTCCCGCGGGCGTGAATTACAACGAGTGCGATCTGGACTATACGGGAGAGATCATGCCGCCGCCCTCTTCAGGTTTGTCGATGACGTGGGACGAACGAATAAAGATCGCCCGGTGGATTGACCTCGGCGTGCCGATCGATCTCTCGCCGATTCGCGGGCAGCGAGACTCGTTCGCGGGATTCCTTGAAGACGATCTCAGGCCTACGCTTTCACTTTTGCCATCTCTTTCACAAGCCGCCGCTGCCGGCGGAGTCTCGCGGTTCGTCATCGGAGCTTACGATCTCGAGAGCGGACTCGACGCGGGCACGCTTTCGCTGACGCTCGACCGCGCCGTTGGCGGCTTTCCGGCCGGGGCGAACCTTGCGGCGGGACTCGCGATAGCCAACGGCGGCACGATGGCTGTGGTGCCGGCGACGCCGCTCGATCTGAGTATCGGCGGCGTTACGGTGATGGTTGTCATCAAGGACCGCGCAGGCCATACGTCGCGAATCGCGAGGAGCTACGGGACGGCGAGCGTGGGCGGGCCGGCCGGCTTCGCGGCCTCGGGTGTCGTCAAGACGAAGAAGGGAATTCCGGTCGCGGGAGTGACGATCAATTTGTCAGCAGTGTCAGGCAGCGGCGCGGTCCCCGCTTCAGTAGAATCCGACGCGGCGGGCAACTGGCGCCAGACCGGATTTCAGGACGGGACGACTTATCGCGCGTCGCCGAAGCAGAATGGATACAAGTTCATTCCGGCGTCGCGCGAGTTTTCGGGGCCGCGCGTCGATTTGAACTTCAAGCGCAAGCGCGAGTGAGCGACTGGCGTCACGTTGGGAGATTCGCTTCGCGCGCTGCTTCCGTGACTCTGGTTGGGCGTCATTCTGCTACTGATGTTGCTTGTCGTTCCTGCGTTCCTGAATTCTGTCCAAGAGGAGCGCAGCGGCTATCTCGTAAACGCGCCGGTGCGGCTCTTTAACATTCTCGATCAATTGAACAGCCGCTTTGTGTTGAGCGAGCGCTGACTTGTAATCACTCAAATCAAGGTAAGTGTATCCGAGTCCTATGCGCATAAGTGGGTCTTGAGGAGCGTACCGAATGGCACGTTCATACGCCTCCGTGGATTCCCTGTGGCGCCTCAAAGATAAGTATGCGTCGCCTAACCCTCTATACGCACCCGCATAGTCCGGCTTGATTGCGATGGCCTGCGTGTACGCCTGTACCGCCACTTCTGCCTTTTTTCTGTGCGATTCGACCACTTTCTCGAGTTCTTCCGAACTGAGGAATGGAGGGACCTTCCTGCCAGCATCAAAGGTACTGTGTGCATCCCCTAGTTGGCAGTAGGCCTCGGCGTCATTCGGGTTCAACCTAATTGCTTGCTCAAGCGCCTCGACTTCCTTCGCGTATTGTTTCAAGGTTCTGTAGACCCAAGCCATCCCTTTGTACGCATCGGGATAGGCTGGCTTCAGGAGAATGGCTCGTTGGTATGCCTCTCCGGCACGTTCAGGGTTGTGACTCTCGGCATTCCTGTAAGCCTCGCCCAGTCTGAAGAATGCCTCAGCAGAATGCGGGTTCGTAACCACCTCCCTTTGAGCTCTCGTGAGGTCTTCATTGTGCTGCAACGTCTTGTCCTTGCGCTGTCGAACTTGTTGAGGCGGCGAGTTGTGGGTCGTAGCCGGTGGGCGATCCTGTGGGATTGCCAGGCTCATAGCAGAGGCGAACGAGAGGATTAGTTTACAAACCATATTTCCTCCATCTTGCTAGCCGTCAAACGCCTGTCGTGGGCGGCGGTGAAGCTGCCTTCCTTGATGTCGAACCCGCAGGCGCCCGCGGCGAACAGCCCTTGGCTTCCATCCATATCCCGAACGTACCTACCTAAGAAACCTTGCCGCGTTCAATGCTCGCGTACAACGCGTCATACAAGAAAGAGGCGCGTCGAACGGTCTCCTCATCGTCCCGGGTTACGACAGGAAATCCGTAACTGATCAACGCGAGGCCGCGCGCCGCAGGATGCGCGTCGAGTTGGTCTTTGAAATCGGCGGCCTGAACGATCCGCGCCATCTCAATGAGGACAGGATTATCGGCGAAGCGCTCGTGAACAAGCGCCGCGAAGGAACACAACCCATCCTCGTCTCTGTGCGGATAACGAACGCCGGGCGCGTCGAAGCCTGTTCCTCCGGTCTCACGCTCGATCGGAGCAACTTGCTCGGCCGGAACAAAGACGAATTCGGCGCCGGGATCAACGAACCTGCGGATCAGCCAGCACGTCGCCGTGCGATTGACGCGAATCTCCGTGCGAGTGACCCACTTCATAATCCGACTCTGCGATCGAATGCGACGGTCGAGGTCCGGCGCTCTAAGCTCGCGCGCTTCGCTTTCCGGCGCCCTATGTCATCTTCAGACACTTGCGGTGAGCGCGTCGATCGCGCCCACCGCACAAGGCTCAGTCTCGCCGCTCGACTCGTCCGCCAAGGTGCTTGCCGAGAAACTCCTCCATAGCGCGGTAGAAATCGAAGCGATTCTCTTCGTTGGCGAACCCGTGACCTTCGTTGCTCTTCACCATGTAAGGCACGTCAATGCCTCGCGCTTTCAACGCCGCGACCATCTGATCCGATTCGTTCTTGTTGACGCGCGGATCGTTCTGGCCCTGAGCGATCAGCAGCGGCGCTTTGATCTTGTCCACGTGGAAGACGGGCGAGGCCTCGCGCAAGAGCGCCTGGTCCTTCTCGGGGTTGCCGACCATCTCGTAGAACATATCCAGGAAGGGCTTCCAGTAGGGCGGGATCGATTTCATGAAAGTGAAGAGATTGGCGACCCCAACGTAGTCCACGCCGCACGCGTACAACTCCGGCGTGAACGTCAGCCCGGCGAGCGTCGCATAGCCGCCATAGCTCCCGCCGTAAATGCCGACGCGTTTCGGATCGGCGGTGCCTTGCTTGATAAGCCACTTCACGCCGTCGCTAATGTCGTCCTGCATCGTCTTGCCCCACTGTTTGAAGCTCGCTTCCCAGAACTTGCGGCCGTAGCCGGTCGAGCCGCGGAAGTTCACCTGCAAGACCGCGTAACCCCGATTCGCCAGAAACTGCACCTCCGGGTTGTAAGTCCACGCGTCGCGGTACCACGGCCCGCCGTGCGGATTGACAACGACCGGCAGGTTCTTCGGCGTCACGCCCTTGGGCAAAGTCAGGTAACCGTGAATCGTCAGCCCGTCGCGGCTCTGGTAGCTGATCGGCTTCATCGAGGCCAACTCGTCTTCCTTAAGCCACGGACTGACATCGGCGAGTTTCTTGAACGCTTTAGTCTTCAAGTCATAAAAGTAGTACGCGCCGAGGGACCGGTCGCTGAATGTGCGCACGAGGCATTTGTCTTCCTCTTTGTTGAAGCCGGCGACGCGCACTTCGTAACCCGGCAGCCTACGCTCGAGGTCTCGCTGCAATGCTTCGCGCGTCTTGTCGAAGAAACGGTAGTGTGACTTCTCCGTCGTGTAGGAAGTCCCGGTGATGACCTTGCGCTTCTTCGAGGAGAGCAGATTGGCTACGTCCACTTCGGGATGCTCGAATATCTTCTCCATCTCCTTCTTGTTCTCGATGTCGTATCTGACTATCGCGGTCTTGTCGCGCCCGATGTTCGTCGCCATGTAGACGTACCGATTGTCGAACGTGAAGAAGAGCGGCGCGGCGGTTTCCTTGAAGCTGGTCGTGAGCACGGGCTCGAACTTGTCGGCTTCGGTCTTGCGATACAGCAGGGTGTTGTTGACGCCGTCGGTCTTGACGGCGATGCGGAGTTTGCCGTCCCAGTCGGTTTGCCAGCCGGTGATGTTGCCGGGATTCTCGGCGATCATCTGCATATCGCCGGTGTTGACGTTAACGCGGTAGACGTCAAAGACCTGCGGAATGCGCTTGTTAAGGCCGACCAGTATCTCGTTGTCGTTCTCCTCGAGATCGTCGATGATCTGCGCTCGCACTTTCTCAAACGGAGTCAGGTCCTTGAGGTTCGAGCCGTCGATGCCCACGGCGTAGAGCCGGTAGTTCTCGTCTCCACCCTTGTCCTGCACAAAGACGATTCGGTTGTTGCCCTTCCACGCATAGCCCGCGATGTCCCGCTCGGTCGCGCCGGTGACACGCACGGCAGTCTCAGAACCCATCTTCTGAACGAAGACATTCAGGCGTTTCTCCCACGGCTGCATGAACGCGAGGTACTCGCCGCTTGGCGAGAGCGTGAAGGCCGTCTTCTCGGGATTCCGGAAGAAGTCCTTCATCGGAATCAGTGCGGCCGGTGCGTGCTTCGGCGGCGCCTTCTTTTGTGCCGAAGCGGCGACCGGCGTTAACAACAGCACCAGCATTAGTAGAGCTAGCGATTTCTTCTTCATGGCATTTCCTCCAGATTACTCTTGGGTTGATAGTGACGATGACTTTTAGCTACGTTCTGCGGCGCGCAACAGTTCCGCGACGAACGCGTTAGACGGGCAAAGGCGCAAGCCCCTGACAGCTAATCCACATTTCATCAGGCGGGCTGCTGAGGATATAGGTACCACGCGACGAAGCTCACCAGCGGCCACACCGCGATCTCGATATTCTCGATCATGGGCTGAGCCTTCTTGATGAACCCCCACACGTGTACACCCGTCAGCAAAATCCCAATCAGGATTACCAGATCAAATACGGCGCGATACTGCCACGGGTCTCGCGCAGCCAGGAAGCCCACTGCCGCTATCGAGAGCGCAACTCCGCCGAGCGATCGGCCCAAATAATTCGCGAGATCGGTTTGCTCCGGGACCTTCCATCCGAGCACCCTGCCCCAGGACATCGGCACGATCAACAAAGGCAATCCCAAAAGGAGTACCAGACCGATTGCTCCGACGAGCATGAATATGCTTGAACCCGTGTTCATTGTGCACCTCCTCAGTCGCGCATTACGACCGCCGCGGCTTGCCCTCAAGATTCGGCGCAAGTCGTTCACCGTTTCTTCGAATCGTCGGGCAAGCTCGAAGTGACCTTACCGGCCTCATCCAGGAATTCAAGTCTCGCGGCGCCCGCGGCGTCAACGATCATCCTGATGCGCGGCTTGCCCCGCGCGTCACACAGTACGACCTGGGCCGCTTTATCCGGGTCCTTGCCGACGAAGATCCTCCTTGCGCCGGCCGCCCCGCTCTCTTGCAGCTTCTTTATGGCGTCGGTCTTCTCGGGCCCGTCTTTCATCGCCTGTATTGCGTCCCACGTCTTGAGCGTCTCCCAGATGGGAGTGTCCGGCCGGTCCCACACGTTGAAGCCGGCGGAGCGGCGGCCCGCGCGCTCGCTATAAGTTATGCCGACCGTCTGGTCCTGGTTGAACTGATCGAACAGCAAGACCGCGCCGGCGCCCGCCTTACCATCCTTTTCCGCGCCGCTGAACGTGAGCCCGCCGCACTCGTCGCCTTTGTCGTTCAGGAAGATGATCCCGGCCGAGTTGCCGCCTTGTCGCGGATAGGTCTTGCCGTTGATGATCGCGTCGGGCGCGCGCTCCTTGTTCGAGATGATCAGCTTCACTGTTCCGTCTTTTTCCACGATGTTAATGCGCGCGACGTCGATCTCGTCAAACCTGGTCTTCTGGTCCGCCCAGGTAAAGCCGTACACGACGACGCCCGCAAGCAGGACCGTCAGCATGATGGCATAAGCTTTCAGGAACCGGATGTCTCTTTGAACTCTTGATTCCATGACTCGCTCCTCAATCTGGCCTCGTCGCCGGATCCACTGACGGCCGGCGTAGTTTGAGACCTTCACCGTCGCGTACAGCGCTGCCCGCGTCTTCATAACCTCGCGAATCGGTGTAGTCAAGTCAATGCACAGTCTTGGGCTCGTCAGATTCCTCAAGTTTTTTCCTTGCATACCGGTCGACGAGTTGATTCGCGGTCACCGCGGCGAGATCGTGTTCCGCCTGGAGGCGCTTTCCCAATTCAGTGCTGGCTTTCGGCAAACGCTTCTTCCGGCCACTTAACCGGAAGCGCTCGGATTCGACGGCCTCGCGAACCATCTGTGCGTGAGTTCTGCGTCGACCTTTGGCCCTCGGTGAGCGAGCGGAGGTCAACACGTTCCAAAGCAGCGGATAGGCCTTCTCCATTATGCGGTCGTAGGTCGATTCTCCAATGTGGCAGAGGTTCAGCCCTCCGGTGTCGTCCAAACTAAAGTCAATGAGGAACTCTCCCATCTGGGTCAGCGCTGCCCGGTCTGCGTTTCCCAACTCGTCCAACAGCGCGACGGCCTCAGCTTTGTCCCGCGCTCCTACTATCGAAACATCACCATTGGGCCATCGGCAAAGGAATACTCGCATAACTTCCTCCAATTCTGTCTCCGAGACGAGCACACATCGCGAACGCATGCGACTCACTTGACCTTCCCCGGACCCCACAGCGCGCGGCCGGGTTTCGCTCCGGTGTGCTCGCCGTCTTTAATCACCTGAACCCCATTCACGAACACGTGCTTCACGCCGACTGCATACTGATGCGGCTTATCGAACGTCGCACGGTCGGCGATCGTCTTCGGGTCGAAGACTACGATGTCGGCGAACATCCCTTCTTTCAGCAAGCCGCGATGATCCAATCCGAGATTCGTCGCCGGTAAGCCTGACATCCGGCGAATCGCCTCCGCCAGCGAGATGACTTTCTCCTCGCGGACGTACTTGCCCAACAGCCGCGCGAAGTTGCCATACGCTCGCGGATGAGTCGATGACTTGATGAACGGTTCTTCAGGCGCCATCGATCCCGCGTCCGAACCGAACGACACCCACGGCCGCCGAATCTGCTTCTTGATGTTCTCTTCGTTCATCATGAAGTAGACCGTCCCTATGCGAGAGCGATCTTCGAGCACCAGGTCCAGGATCGCGTCGACCGGGTCCTGTCCGCGCAGCTTGGCGACCTCGGCGAGAGTCTTGCCGGTGTATTGCTTGAGCGCATCGCTTTTGAACTCGACCAACAGAATCCGATCAGGCGAGCCCGCCGCGAGGTAGAGATTCTCCCAATCGCTCGTCGGCGTTCGAATCGCATCGGCGATCTTTTTTCGCGTGGTGGGGTCCTGAAGCCGGTTGAACAATGCCTCGTATCCCCCGTCTTGAGTCCACGGCGGCATCGCCGCGTCGAGTCCGGTCGAGCCCGCGGGATAGGTGTACATATCGGCGGTGATCTTCAAGCCCTCGCGCCGCGCGGCTTCGACCATCGCGATCACCTTGTCCATCTTCTTCCAATTCGAAGCGCCCGCGGCTTTCAGGTGATAAATCTCCGCCGGCAGTCCGGCTTCGCGGCTGATGCGGATCAACTCCTCGACCGCTTCGATCAATCGGTTTCCTTCGCTGCGCATGTGAGAGATGTACTTGCCTTTGTACTTCGCGGCTACTTTGCACATCTCGATCAGCTCTTCAGTGGGCGCGTAAAACGCCGGCGGATAGATCAGCGACGAACCGATGCCGAGCGCGCCGGCCTCCATCTCGCGGCGCACCAGTTCGCGCATCTGATCGAGCTGTTCCGGAGTGGCCTTCTTGTCTTCGAGGCCGATCACGTATTCGCGGATCGTCGTCGCGCCGATGAACGAGGAGACGTTCTGCGAGACGCCGCGCTTTTCGAGGTACTTCAGGTACTCGGCGAGCGTGGTCCACGGTATGTCGAACTTGACGTCGCCCTGATACTTGAGTCGCCGCTGCCGCATCTCGTCGGTTAGCGGGCCCATCGAATCGCCTTCGCCGAATATCTGAGTCGTGACGCCTTGTTTGATTTCGCCCGTCGAGCGGCCATCGATTATCAGCGTGTCGACCGACCAGGAGAGCATGTTGATGAACCCCGGCGCTACTGCGAGCCCGGTTGCATCAACGACCGTCTTAGCGTTGGCTGATGTGATGTTGCCAATCGCAGCTATTCGATCGCCCTTGATCGCCACGTCGGTTCGCACGCCCGGCCGACCGGTGCCGTCGTACACGGTGCCGCCTTTGATCAAGATGTCGTATGAAGGCGCGCGCGGCGCTTGTGCCACGCTCGGCATCGGCAGGATTAAGGCGATGAGGAGGACAAGAAACTTCGCCAGCAATCTGTGCATGGCCGGCTCCTTTCAAGAGATCAGGTATCCACATCGCATCCATCAATCGGGCAAGTGGTGGGCGCGACGTAAAGAGTAGCGTAGCGACCGGGGGTCACGCGCGCAAACGGCCTCGCAGATCATAGCTATAGCTGGCGTCACTCGCCTCGCCGAACATAGAAGGCGTAGAAGCCAATCCACCCGACCAATGCCGCGGCGCAGGTGATCGCCACGACCAAAAACAACTTGTCCCCGCCCGTGAAGTACATGTAAAAGTTGAAGCCGGCAAGCAAGGCCACGCCGAACGAGTATTGCAGGAATATCTTGAAACCTCTGCGTTGATCCTCGCTCACGTGTCGCGCTCCAGATATCGTGACCGGGTATCGAGCCGTCGGACGCGTGTCTCGAACGGACGCCACCGGTCAGACCTCGGCCCCGCCCGGTCAGTTCTCCATCACCGCAGGCGTGCAGCTCACGCGGGTGCCCCTCAGTCCCACGTCGTCGATGAACCAGCCTATCCCTTTAACGGATTCATCCGTGGCTATGCGAAACCGGATGACGATGGTCTTACCGGCGAAGCTGCTGAGATCGACGACGACTTGTTGGAACTGACCGGCGCGGCCCGCGACCCAGGCCTCGCGCCCGCCCAACGGGTTGTCCGTGAAGTCCAGGATCTTTCCCGTGTACTTGCCGCGCACGATCTTCGAGCCGGCGTCTTCAAAGCTCCCGCCATCAGATATTTCTATCACGCCGCCGTCGAACGAGCCCTCGAACTCGAAGGTGTGATAAAAAACCAACTCGATGCCGCGTCCGTCGGCCGGCAGCGTTATGGGAACCGTGTCGAGATGTGCGTCTATCACCTTGCCGAGGTCCGGCGTGAACCAGGCGCGCGAGCCCGAACGAACCCGCACCGTTGATGTCACCCACGTATCCATCCGCTTCTTTTTCTTTTTGATTCCGCTCGCGTGAGTCCACTTCGTCTCGCCCGATTCCACGTCGTCGGAGAAAAACTCCGTTTCTTGAGCGCGCCCTGCCATCACGACAAAGGGCACGCGCGAAACCGAGCCCTGAGTGTCGATGTCCACGACGAATTGAATGCGAGTACCGCACGCTACGCTCCGGTCGATTGTGAAGGCAAACGGCGTCACGCTCTCGGCCGTTTGGTCTCTGCCGATGGCTGGGAATTGGGCGGCGGCGGCAGTCACCGAGACGCCTTGCGTAGGAGACGACAGCGTAGCCGGCCCGGCGGGGAAGGGAACCGGCGAGACGTTTTTCAGGCTTATGCGCATCGCCACGGTTTCGCCCGGATCGGCTGCGTCGTCTGCGCCCCCGGCGAGCACGGTCCCCGCTAGCGTTGCTACCGCGACGTCCTTGCGCTCGGCGTTGTAGATGACCAGCGCAAAGTCCTGATCGGTCAGATCGCCGTTACCCGGCACGCCATCGCCGGCAATGTTCGTAGCGCGCACGCGGACGGCGAACGTGCCGGTGACGCCCGCCGGCAGCCAGACCGCCTCGACGTTGTTTCGCGTATCGGGCTCGCCCGCGGGTTGTGACTCCTGACCCAAAAAGTTATTGCCGCGATAGACCTGTCCGTTGATTGTGACTTCGAGATCCAGGTCGTTCACCCACGACGCGAACGCCGACACGCCCGGCGCATCGCTCCACGCGAGCGTCACCCGGAACGGCGCCGACGCGTCCCTGACCTCGCCCGTTAGCACGAACTCCTCGCCGCTGTCTCTGAAGGTCGTCGATTGGTCCGCGAAAACTTTTGAAGCGCCGTCGAACGCGCGGCCGAGATTCACCAGCCCCCACCCCTGTTTGGGATGCGGCAGGTCACCGCCCGCCAGCGCGCCCGTAAGGTAAGTCGTCGTGTTCAACAGCAGCGCTTTGATCACCGCTGCGCTGGGATTGTCGCCGCGATTAAGGAAGAACTGCCGCACCAGAGCGGCGGCTCCGGCAACCGCCGGCGTCGAGTGGCTAGTGCCCGAAGACCACGTGTAGAGCGTCTGTCCTTTTGGGAAATAGGGCTTGCCTATTTCATCGCCGCAGACCGCCGCGCCGTCAAAGTCCGGGTGTTGAGAGGCCGCGCCTTGAATGTGGGTGCCAGGCGCGCTGATGTCAGGCTTGATCCGCCCATCGTCGAGCGGGCCGCCTGACGAGAAAGAAGCCATGTCGATCGCGCTGTCGGACTGCTCATTGCTCACGAAGCAGCCGTCGACACCGTCTTTTCGGGAACTCTCGCTCGCGGCAACCGAGATGACGTTCTTGGCCGAGCCCGGCGAGCCGATCGCCCGGAATGCCCCGACGTTTCCCGCGGCGAAGCAGATTGCGATCTCCTGGTTGCCTGCTTCCGAAGGCGACGCGTCGCGGGCGCGAACGTCGTACTCCTGAGAGTCGATCGTGTACGAGTTGGCGATTGCCGCCCAGCTATTGGACGACACGCGCGCGCCGTCGCGATAGGCCTCGGACACCAGCTTCGTGTAGGGATCGACGAGGTCGAACCTGCCGGTGGACTGGAATATCTTCGACGATCCCAGCAGCGAAAACGGCGCGACGCCCAGTCCGAACTTGTAGCCGGCCTCGTCGCGCATGTTGGGTCCGGCTGACGTGGATGCGCCGCCCGCGATCGATAGGTTGATCGTGCCATGCCCTTGTGAATCGCTCGGATCGAGCTCCGACGTGTAATCACGCGTGTACGCGACGCGGCTTCGACCCAGCGCGTCCAGAAAGTCGGGATGCAGCAGGGCGGCGCTCGTAGAGCCGCGGTCGATTCCGGTGTCGGATACGTCTATCGAAAAACCGAACGTCGAAGTGAACCCATGCGACTGAAGCCACGCGAGATAGCCGGGACCGCGCGGCTCTTTCCCATCAGTATTCAGGTTCCCCGCGACAACCTGCGCGGCGCGTTCGTCGGTCAGCTCGGGCGGCGACCACGGCTCGATGTTGATGACGCTCGGGAGCGCCGCGATTTCGCCGATTCGGCTCGCGTCAATCCGAATCCTCAGATTGGTGAAGCGTTGAACGCGGTAGGCATCGCCGCTCACCGCAGCCGCGAGACGCTTGATCTTGGAGACTTCGCGGTCATCGCGAATGCTCCGGTTTGAATCGAGCGGCGCAAGCTGAACTGCGACCATCACCTCGGCGCCGGCTTGCTGCATCTTCTCGACAACGGCTGGATGAATTTTGTACGCGTCGAGGAACGGCCCCTCCCATTGAACGAAGCCCTCGCCGCGCTCGCTCGCTGTCTGGGCGGACTTGATCAATCGGTCGTGCGATCGAGCGGACCCCCGAATCAAGTAGCCGTTGGATGGAACATAGGCGATCGCATCGAATCCCATTTCCCGCAAGGCGTCGAGCCACTCGCCTTTTATCGGTCCGGCGAATTGAATCAACCGCAACGCCGTGCCCTGATCGCCGCCTGAATCGCGGGCCGCCTCGAGCCCGCCAACCCCGAAATAGGTCCCCGGCGTGTCGTCGGCTGTCGTATCGAATGAGCCGGATCGAAGAAACAGGACGTTGAAATCATCACGAACCGTGAGAGCCGGCCCCGCCGCGGTTAGATCCTCGCCGCGCACATCGGACACGGAGGCGGAGACGGCGGCCTCGAGCGCGGATTGGTTCATCGCGAACAGCTTGAATGCGCCATAGCCTGCCAGCTCGACGGCGCCAAGACTTGCTGCTCGAGCAACTGCATTGCTGCCCTCGGTCGAGACGATGACCTTGTGAATCAAACCCGGGCTGCGATACGAGCGAGTCGCACTCGGTCCATGATGCGTCAGCGCCGCTTTGCGGTCCGTTCCGGCGCCCGTCACGCCGGCGCTTGCGAGGGTCGCGGCAACAAGAGTCGCGATCGCGGCTGAAGAAAAGAACAGCCTCCGTTTCATACCACCTCCGCGGAAGAAGCAAATTGTTACGCCTGTCGTCGGTTGGAACCTGTCGGACGATCTTAACCTGCGGCGCTCTGAGACGCATGAACACGGGCCGCGCGGCAGGAGCAATCGCTAGCCGCGCGTCTTCACGAAGAAACCCAGGACTTTCCACTCGCCGCCCGCGTCGAGGAACTTCAGCGTGATCTCCGCGCGCGCCGCGTCGAAGATGACCGCGTAGGCAGGGAGACAGATGCGAGCGCCGCCCTCTTTGTCGAAGCTCATGCTGAGCCGAGTGTGCTTCATGATCCTGCCCATTGCCGCGATCTGCTTCAGGTTGTCGAGCGTCGCCGCACGCGAGTTCTGCTCCTTGAACGGCTGTGCGGCGTCGTCGTAGATCGCGTCGTACTCTGCGGACTTCAGGCGTTCGAAGAACACGTCGGCGGCTTTGTCGACGTCCTCGGATCGGGCTTCTTTCGAGCAACCGGTGATCGGCGCCGTCGAGACCAGAGCAAGACATAAGACCATGAGCTTTCGGAACATCTGATTACCTCACAAGTCGAAACGATATCAGCCGAGGAGGAACAACGCAAAGACGCGAGACGCGAAGGAGCAAAGACATAAAGTGCGGCACAGACGGCCGGTCACTCCCGCTCCTCCTCTTGTTGTTTGATTGAACTTCGCGGCTTTTGCGCCCTGGTGTCTTTGCGTTGGAATCTTCTCACCACGAGTACAAAACGGTTTCAACCATCAAGGCGCCCTCGCTCGCGCGGCGGACCCGAACTTCCCGGAAGCCCGCGGCGGAGACGAGGCTCGAAAGATTCTCGCTGAAGAATCGTACTTCGTGGGTTTGGTCTTCTTCTTGTGCTTGAGGCTTCATGTCGAGCGTCGACATGAGCCTGTCGAAGATTGATTTCGCGGCGGCAACGCGAATCACGGCGTAGAACTCGACGTCGCCTTCAATCGTCGCGGTCGTAGAAGCCGCCGCGGACCCCGCTTGTAGAATATCGCGGGCGAATTCCTTGCTCGACGCCACGACAATGTACTTGCCGGCGACGCCGACCGCAGCGCCTTGCTCCAGCAGGGTCTGAGCAAGGAAGCGAACGTCGCCCTCGTCCTGCCAGTTGAGACCGGGATCGACGCCCCCGACCACGAATCGCGACCGCATCTCCTCGATGATCGCGCCTTCGATCGCCGCGCGGTCGAGCTTCTCCGGCTCGGTTTCGATCACAACGGCGCGCTCGAATCCTACGAAGGGCTTCCCGGTTTCAACCTTAGAACGCGCGAGTTCGCAGTACGCGTCTGGAGATGCGGGCTTGAGAATCTGGCCCAGGCGTTTCGCGAACGCCGAACCGTCTCGATCTGCTCCAGCGGGTTCAGCTTTGAGATTTGAGGACCCTGGTTTGGAATCTGAAAACTGAGGTCCTCCGCGCTTTTCCCCAGGCGCCTGTTCGTCGTCGACGTCGCGATCGAATCGCGCATCAAGGTGACTGTACCGTTCCGTGCGACCGCCCGTCCCGCCATCCTCATCAGTGGCGCGCGTCCGGTCGGGCGGAATGTCGTTGGGCTCGGATGCGCCCGCAGGCAGTACGCCGAACAACGCGTGCGACACGGCTCGGGCCGCGTCCTCCGAGTTTTCCCTCTGCGCTCGAGCTTGAACCAACTGAGCGGCGGCAGGAGCGAACCGAATCAGCGCTTTTGCTTGATCAGAGTTGAGCGACGCCCGCGCCGCCGCCGGACCCGCAATCACGAACCACCGCTGTTCGACTAATCCGCTCCGCGT
>DATDOV010000079.1:0-222906 GCA_035293105.1 Blastocatellia bacterium | reverse complement strand
CATAGCTGCAGCACCCTTAGCCGCAACCACGGGCGACTTTGCCGTCCCTGCCGCGCGAGCCCTCAGCCCCACCACCGGCACTGCCAGCGCCGCCACCGCTACTATCAGCACTGCCATCATTACCGCTCTTTTAGTTTTCATCTCTCTATCCCTTCTCAGCGAGAATTTTGGGGAATCTCTTCAATTTTGTGAGACCGGCATTGAACTGCGCCGGATCACGGGGGTCAGCCACGCCAAACCTGCATCCCCCGGAATTAGTCCGAAGGTTTCGACTCGATGGTGTCAACTTAACGATGCCACCAAGAACTAGAGTCCAACCGCTTTGGTTTTCCGCAGCGTGAACTTCTTAGCACTTAAATCTCAGGCTCTATCGGTACTCCCATTTCGCGCGTGGGGGCGCGAAGGCAACCTCAAACGACAAGACCGATTAAAACAACCTAAGTATTACAAAGAGTGCGTATGATAATTCGAAATCCGCAAAAAATGCAACACTAAAATCCGCCTTATTATCGCCTCTCACTCGGCATTCGACTTGAGCCGAAATATCGACTCCTCGGCCCGGTCGGAGCTATGGTGCATGCCCTGTGCCATCGGCAGCCCAATCGGCGGTTTCGGATGGCTTTCATCGATAACTGTATTGAGGTAAATGGGATAGAAACATTGCCATGAGGTATCCTCTCGTGGCACCGCAACAGTGAAACCCGGCGAAAGGATACAAAGTGCGCGATCCTAGTGTCTAGTCAGTATCCATGGATCAGCCGCTATACACCGGGTGGTTCGAGGTCTTGTGCGGCGGTCTCGTTTGTCTAATGGCGAGAGGATCACCTATAATCCGAACTCGGGTTTGGGGAACCGATGCCGAACTTACGAGATCACTATCGACGCGCGCTCGAGCACGAGAAGGGACGCGTCTATCACAAGCCCCGCGGGCTCGGGCTCGATGTCGCTCTGGCATATCCCAACACCTATCACCTTGGAATGTCGAACCTCGGGTTCCAGGCTGTCTATCAATTGCTCAATTCGTATTCTGGAGTCTCCTGCGAGCGGACCTTCGTTCCAGACGCTGATATCGCGAGGGAGTTGGAACGGAGTGGATCGCCGCTTTTGACTCTCGAGTCCCAGGTACCCGTCTCCGAGTTTGACGTGCTGGCCGTTTCTGTTTCCTTCGAAACCGACTATTTGAATTTTCCAAAGCTGCTCCGTCTGTCGAAGATCCCGGTTATTGCCGAGGACCGCGGAGATTGGCACCCGCTGGTGATAATGGGGGGCGCGGCTGCGTTTCTGAATCCAGAGCCGGTCGCCGCGTTTGTCGATGTCGTATGCGTCGGCGAAGGCGAAGTCCTCGTTCCGACTTTGATTGCGGTGATGAACGGAGCGGCCTCACGAGAGGATCTTTTACTCAAGCTGGCGCAGGAACCGGGATTCTACGTGCCGAAGTTCTACCAGGCGCACTATCACGCCGACGGCGGCATGGGCCGGCTCGAGCCCACAAACGGCGCGCCTCGTCGCGTCTTCACTATGCGGAACCCGATGCGCAAACAGGGGGGCAAGGCTGAGTTTGATGACGACTTCATCCCCGCCAGTGAAATCCTAACCGAGAATACCGAGATGGGCGGTAGGTATTTGATGGAGATCTCCCGCGGTTGTTCTATGGGCTGCCGGTTTTGTTGGGCAGGCTATTCCTATCTGGCGCCGCGAGTGTTCCCCGCCGAGAAGCTCCTGGCGCGGGCGGCCGAGATGCGCCGCCACACCGACAAGATCGGACTCGTCGCCACGGCGGTTTGCGATCATCCTGAGATTCACCAACTCCTCGACGGGCTCGAGAAACTCGATTATCAGGTCTCGGTTTCCTCGTTGCGTCTCGATCAGATCTCGCCCGAGTTGCTTGACGCGCTCGTGCGGCGCAACGATCAGCAGCTCGCGATTGCCCCCGAGACCGGCTCGGACCGATTGCGACGCGTGATCAACAAGAACCTCACTAACGACGAGATAGTCGAGATAGCCGGGATGATCTTCGACCGCGGCATCTTCAATCTGAAGCTCTATATGATGATCGGCCTCCCGACTGAGGAAGAAGAGGACCTGGATGCGATCATCGATCTGACCCGGCGAATCCGGGAGCGAATGCTGGAAGCTGCACGCCCGCGCGGACGAATCGGCTCGATAATCGTCTCGCTGAACGCGTTTGTGCCGAAGCCCCAAACCCCGTTCCAATGGGAGCCCATTCAGCCCGAGCGAACACTCGACCGCAAAATCAAGTACCTGACTCGCGCGTTCAAGCCCATTCCGAACGTCGAGCTGCGGCCGATGTCATCACGAATCGCGCACCTTCAGGCGCTGATATCACTGGGGGACCGCCGGGTCTCGGAGTTTATTCTTGAGGCGGATCGAACGGGCAACTGGCGACAGGCTATGCGCGGGTGGTCCGATTACGCGCTGAGACGGCGGTCGCTCGAGGAGCCGCTACCGTGGGACGTGGTCGACATTGGCTTAACAACGGAGTTCATGAAGCGAGAGTACCAGCGTGCGATGGCCGAGAAGATCACGAAGCCGTGCCCCGCTACCGATCCCTGTATTCGTTGCGGAGTGTGCGACCCTCGCGGCGTGCCGGAGAACGCGCTCGTGCAGTTGCAATGGATGAAGCCCTCATCTGGCGCAACCTTCCATAGAGTATCGGTGGCGGGTGATTGACTCGCAGTGAAGTCCGACCTCCTTACAAGGGAATCCCTATCATTAGAGAACAAGTTGAATCCCGTCCCTTCGGTGAGGTTTAATTCCACGACTGGTCACTGCTCTCACTGGCCGTGGGGTTACGAGAAACAAAACGAATGACGCGAGCCGCCTTTCCGGTATGGATCTGCCCCGTGTGCCGGCGTGAGTTCGCCCGCAAGAGCCAGATGCACTCCTGCAAGGTGACTTCGCTTGAGACGCACCTGGCGAAGGCGTCGCCCGAGACGCGCCGAATCTACGAAGCCGTCGAGAAGTTCTTGAGAGGAATTGGGCGCCTGAGTATTGTGCCCACCAAAACCGGCGTCAGTCTGTTGTCACGAACTTTGCTCGGAGGCGTGTCGATCCGCAAGGACTACCTCTATATAGGCTTCATACTGACGAGAGAGATCGAAGACCGGAGGTTTCTAAGAGCCGAGCGGGGCTCGCGGCGCACGTACGTGTATCGCATACAACTTCGGACTCTTGCTGATTTCGACGACAAGGTGCGCGCCTGGCTGCGCGAAGCCCACGAGGTAGGAATGATGGCGGGCCGGCGTTGGACCCGGCGCGATCAAACCGTGAGGCGCCGAAGAACCAAATCAACCGCGGAGGTCAATTCGATGAAGAAGCTCGCTACAAGCGCGTTTGTGTTTGCTGCGGTTCTGCTGTGTGCGTGCTCCACCAGACAGGACCAATTACCGAAGGGCGAGTGGATCGATCTCTCGCATGACTTGTCGTCCGAGACCCTCTATTGGCCGACCGCGGAGCCGTTCAAACTGGAGACAGTGTCCGCAGGCATGACGGAGAAGGGATACTACTACTCGGCCTACAAGTTCTCCGCGGCCGAGCACGGCGGGACTCACATCGACGCCCCGGTTCACTTTGCTGAAGGACGCAACCCGGTTGACCGGATTCCGCTCACTCAACTCATCGCATCCGCCATCAAAGTTGACGTCACTGCAAAAGCGAGCGGAGACCGCGATTATCAGATCTCGACCAGTGACTTTGAATCGTGGGAATCCCGGCACGGCCGGATTCCAGAGGGCGCGATCGTGCTCGTCGAAACCGGGTGGGGAAGGTACTGGCCCGACCGGTTGAAGTATCTCGGAACCGAGAGGCTCGGCCCCGAGGCAGTAGCCGAGCTTCACTTCCCCGGTCTCGCGCCTGAAGCCGCGCAATGGCTGACCGAGAATCGCAGCATCGGCGCGATCGGCCTCGACACTCCGAGTATCGACTACGGCCAGTCACAACTGTTCGAGAGTCACCGGATTCTGATGGCGCGCGACATCCCGGCCTTAGAGAACGTTGCGAACCTCGACCGGCTTCCGGCGACGGGCGCGATGGTCGTCGCCTTGCCGATGAAGATCAGAGGCGGAAGCGGCGCGCCGCTGCGCGTCGTTGCGTTGCTGCCGACGCCGCGTTAGTAGCTCGTGGATAGGCGAGCGCGGCGAAACCACTGCGACGTTTCGCACTGAAATTCCTACATAGCCAAGCTGTAATCTTTACCTGACGCTTCGACTTCGTTCCCGGACCTTGCCGTCCAAGAGCCTGATCCTACCTTTACTTACACCCCGATGCTCCGAGGGCATACGTATTGCACGTACACCGGTGGGGCAGAGATACGGGTGATGACAACATCATTTTCCGGTCTCTAGACGGTTACTGTGGTGAGGACGGTAACCTGACGAGGCGATGCGGAGATCTCCCGCATCGCCTCACTATCTGATTTCAGACTAACCAGGTGCAACACACATGAAAAGCAGAGTTTTGACCTTAACAATTCTGATTGCGTTTGCCGCGATTGGATCGGCGGGTTGTGCGACGAAGAAGTTCGTGCGCGCCCGCGTCAACGAGCGCGTCACGCCGCTGGAGAACCGGACGGGCGAGCTTGAAGAGACCTCGCGGCGCAACAGCCAGGACATCTCGCGACTAAATGACGCGGTGACCGAGGTTCGCGGACGCGCGGATCGAGCACAAACCCAGGCGGACACGGCGTTGACGCGTGCCGAAGAGGCTAGCAATCGCGCGGGAGCCGCCGAACACTCGGTCGGCGAGCTTCGCGCGAACCTCGACAACTACTCGCTCCAGAACACAGCGACTGTGAATTTCGCCTTCGACAGTTTCGAGCTCTCGCCCGAGGCAAAGGCCGCGCTTGACCGCGTCGCCGAGCAGATACGAGACCGCAGCAACTTCATCCTCGAGATAGAGGGATTCGCTGACGCGAAAGGGAGGGACACTTACAACAATCAGCTCACCGACAAGCGCGCTGCTGCTGTGCGTCGCTATCTGGCCGAACGCCATAATATCGCACTGTTCAGAATGCACGTGCTCGGGCTGGGCTCGCTTCGCGCAGTCGCCGACAACAGTACTCCGGAAGGGCGCGCGCTGAACCGGCGCGTCGAAATCAGATTGCTGACACGCAATGTTGCCGGCGGCGCGGCCACGACAACCTCGCGCGCCGGTCAACGGCAGAACTGAAGCCACCGGCCCCCTCCCTCGCCGGGTAGCAATACAGCCTCCAGGAAAAGAGCGGACTCGTCCGGTCCGCTTTTTTCTCTTCTCCCCCCGCGACGTCGGGCCACCCGCGCGTGAATTAGTCTCAACCGAAACCGAGCCCTGAGTTATAATGCGCCCCGCCGGCGGAGGATGACGGCATGCAATGAGAATAGAGATGCGACAGGGCGACATCTCCGATCAGCCTGATGTCGACGCCATCGTCAATGCGGCCAACACCGAGCTATGGCTGGGATCGGGAGTCGCAGGCGCCATTGCCCGGCGCGGCGGACCGCAGATTGAACGCGAGGCCGTGGCGAAAGGGCCAATCCGCCTCGGCGAAGCCGTCGAAACCACTGCCGGAGACCTTCCCAACAAGTATGTCATCCACGCCGCGGCGATGGGATATCGCGAGGACGATCGCTTAGTCTTGAAGCGCGAGGGCTCGCTTTCGAGCGCCGACATCATCCGGACCGCGACGACCAACAGCCTTGCGCTTGCAGACAGGCTCGGCTGCCGTTCAATTGCGTTTCCGGCCCTCGCAACCGGAGTTGCGGGATTCCCGGTCGACGAATGTGCGAGGGTGATGATAACCGCTGCGCGGTACTACGGCCTTGTTAACCCGCACTCGTGCATCGAGACGGTTGTCTTCGTTCTCTTTGCCGCCGCCGACCGTGCGATCTTCGACAAGGCGTTCAACGAAATTGACATCAGATGATCGCGCACCGTCCTAAACCTCATCGAGCGACGAAGACGAAGTACTGCTACGACCACCCGCGACCTGCGGTGACCGTCGATGTGGTGCTGCTCTGTCGCCGCCCCCTGGAAGTCCTCCTGATAAAACGAGGCCGGCCGCCGTTCAAAGGGTCGTGGGCGCTTCCGGGCGGGTTCGTCGACAAGGCCGAATCACTGGAAGCGGCAGCCGCGCGCGAGTTGCTGGAAGAGACGGGAATCGATGGAATCCAGCTCAAACAGATTGGGGCTTTCGGCGGTCCGGGCCGCGACCCGCGGGGCCACACGATAAGCATCGCCTTCGGCGCCGTTCTTGATGACCGCCAGAGTGCGGAAGCAGGCGACGATGCTCGAGCCGTCGCGTGGCACTCTGCCAGGAAGCCGCCCAAGCTGGCCTTCGACCATCGCAAGATTCTGCGTGAAGCTCTGAATCAACTAATGACGGTGACCAGCTCTACGCGCGCGAAACGGAGAGCGATGAGATGAGCCCGCCCACCTCCTGCCTGCACGTTGCGCTGATCGAGCCGGAGATCCCGCCCAACACCGGCAACATCGCGCGGTTGTGCGCCGCGACCTTCACGCCGCTGCATCTGGTCGGCAAGCTCGGATTCAGGACCGATGATAAGGCCGTTCGCCGCGCGGGACTCGACTATTGGAAAGAGGTCGAGATTCGCTACCACGCGGACATCGGCGCGCTTCATTCGGCGCTCGAAGGGTGCCGGTTCGTTTACTTCACGACGAAGGCCGAGTGCAGCTACATCGACTTCGACTACCGAGTGCGAGACTGCCTGGTCTTCGGTCGCGAAACGCGCGGACTTCCCGATGAGTTATTGACCGCGAACCGGGAGTCGTGTGTCCGAATCCCGATGCCCAACCCCCGGGTGCGTTCGCTGAACCTGGCAACTTCGGTTGGTATCGCTTTGTACGAAGCGCTGAGGCAAATCGGAAGAGCTGAGTAAACCCCGATACGTGAATCAACGGTGTTTTCTGATCCGGAAAACACCGATGCGTGACGAGTGCCGATCCGGCCCCCTCACGCATCGCAGATTGCCATCACGAAATCACGCGCTGACTAAAAGCCTTGCGGCGGCTTGTCCGGAGGCTTACCGTCGCCATCGCGGCGTTTCAGCGTAGGCTTTTCTTTAGGTTGCTCCTCAGTTTGTGGAGTCTGGTTCGGGTCGTCGCCTTCCTTGCGCCGCTTCAACGTCGGGCGCTTGGGGCCGGACTCGCGATTGCCGGCCGCATCGAGGGTTCGCGCGTTGGTCAGCGCCAGTAGCCGCGCCTTCACCCGATTGAACTCCGACGTGGTGATCGTGTACTCATCCCGGTCGGGGAATCTCGCCAGCAAGCCCTTGACCCCGTCTATGCGGTCGGGTGTCGGCGGGTGCGAGCGAAAGACCTTAGCAAGTGTTCCGGGTTTGTCCTTGTCCTTCTTCTCGAGCTTCTCGAAGAAGGTCACCAGCGCGTTCGGGTCATAGCCCGACGCCCACGTGTATTGAGCCCCGAGCCTGTCGGCCTCCGACTCCATCCCGCGGCCGAACTTGAGGAACGCCAAAGGCACCGCGAACTGGGCCGCGTTGTATGCAATCGCGCCGAGGCCGCCGGTGGCGAAGATCAGCGGGATCATCGCATAGTTGGCGATCTGGGCCTTGGTCGCCTGTTCGACGCCGTGCCGGGCCGCGACGTGAGCGATTTCGTGGGCCATCACTCCGACGATCTCAGCTTCGTTGTCCGCGGCGAGGATCAATCCCTTGTTGACGTAGAAGAATCCCCCGGGCAGCGCGAACGCATTCACGTCGTCGGAATCGATCACTTTGATCGTGAACGGCACCTTCGCATCCGAGTGCAGCACGATGTTCTGGCCGAGGCGGTTGATGTACTCGGTTATCACCGGATCGTCTATGAACTTCGCCTGGCGGTCGACCTCCTGCGCCAGTTGTCTTCCAAGCGCGGCTTCTTTGTCGAGGGAGTAGAAATCCCACTGCCGTTTGTTGATGTCGCGCTTGCCGATCATCAGAGGATTCTCTTTGTCGCTCAATTTGGCTTTGGTAGCGGGTTGCTCGGAGGTCTTCTTATCATCCGAGCCCTTCTTGTCCTCAGCCAGCATCGTGGCGGGTGCGCCGATCATCGCTGCCAACACGAGAGCGGCGGCGCGCTTCAACAAGTTTGTCGACATGGTTGTCTGCTCCTATCGGAATACTGCTGAGAGCCCCACGGGCTGGGCCGCTCACTGGCGGAAGTCTACCACAGTCTACTAGAACCCGGAAGCAGTTCCGAGACCCGGTTACACTCCTCCGAATGCCAACGGCCGAGCCGCTTCCCCGACCTGAGAGATGTCCTGTCCCGCGAAGGAGTTTGCCGGCCCGTTTCTTTGAGCTTGCCTCGCAGACGTTCTCGCCTCGCGCCGGCGCTTGGGCGTCTCCGAGCAGACTCTGAAGACTCCAAGGAATCGGCGCTTGTTGAGAGTGAGGGCTCTCGGTTTTGAGGTATAATGCCGCCAGTTTTCAGGGTAGGAGGCGCCGAGGCCATGACAGCACGAGGTCTTGCGGGTGCGTTTGCGCTGCTGCTGATCTTCAGCCATACCGCATCAGCCCAGAACAACCAGCTTCGCGGGAAGGTCCGGTCTACGAACGGCACAACGGTGAACAACGCAATCGTCGAGTTGAGGCTTGGGGGCGCGATGATCGCCCAGACCGTCACCCGCAACGATGGCGACTTCGCCTTCACCAACCTCAGCCCCGGCGAATACGAAGTGACAGTGCTGATGGCGGGTTACGATCCGGGCGCCGAGATTGCGCGGTTCGAAGGAGGCATGCGTGAAGGCACGATGCAAGTCATCAACCTGGAAGTCTACATCAGTCCGAAGGCCGAGCTGATTCTCGCCCCGCCGGCGACGACCTTCGTTCAGGATGTCCCCAAGGCCGCACGCACAGCCTACGAGAAAGGTATAAGTAAGCTCCGCGATGGCAAATCGGATGAAGGTGTCGCGCTGTTGCGGGAGGCCGTGGCCGCATTCGACGACTACTTCGACGCTCACCTCGCGCTGGGCAAGGAGCTGTTTCGCCGGGGCAAGGACGGCGATGCTTTGGAGTTCCTCGAGCGCGCCAGGCAGATCAACAACCGAGAGGGCGCCGTGTATCACATGTTCGGGATGGTGATGCTCAAGCAAGGCAAGTTCGGCGTTGCGGAGTACGCCTTCCGCGAGGCCTGCCGCTTGAACGAAAACAATGCTGCGCCGCTTTTCTACCACGCGGTTGCGCTCATCGAGGTCGCCGTTCGAACAAGCGATGAAAGCCAGCGGGTTGTCGACCTGGAAGAGGCCGAACGCAAGCTCGACCGCGCCTGGGAACTGAGCAACAAGCGGGTCACGCGCGTCTATCTGCAACGCGCGCGAATCCACGAAAGCCGCGGGGATAACGCAGCCGCCGCGCGCGAGCTGGAGAGCTACCTGAAGGCTGAACCGTCTGCGAAGAACGCCCCGGCTATCAAAGAAATGATCTCCAAGCTGCGGGCCAAAAAGTGATGGTCTTGCTCGAACGTTGGGTTACGCGTTCGACTGCCTCGTGCGCTGCCGAATACTGAGTCAAACCGGGCGCGCCTCACTCCGACTGAAAAAACCTGCCAAAGAACCATCAAGGAATGCGTCTACTATTAACGGTGGAACAGGAACCTCGCTAACCGAAAGGGATGCTTGATGCGCACTATTCGTCCGCTCTCAAGAGTGCTCTTGCTGGTCTGTCTGCTCGCGTTGTCGGCCGCAGCGCAGAATCTGGATCGCGACATGGAAAAGGAGGAGGCAATCTGGCAGCAGCTCAGCGCCGTCGCGCCACGCGCGGTTGACACGTTCAAGTCTGCGACCGTTGCACTCGATAAGCGCGATTATGAGCAGGCTGCGCGGCTTTACGAGGAGGTGTTGAAGAAGGCATCTGACTTTGATCCGGTGTACCGCCGCCTCGGAACCGCTCTCGCGCTGAGTGGCCGTACCGAGGAAGGCGTCGCTCTGTTGGAGATGGCCGTAGAAAAGAAGAGTTCACCAGAGAACTTGTACAGCCTCGCCGAGTTTCTGGCTTATCCCGGTCATGGGAGCGAAGCCGGGTACGAAGCGAAACAGCGCGCGCTACTGCTAGCGAAACATGCCGGCCGTGGCTTCCACAAGCCTGATGCGTCTTACACAATCCTCATCGCACAGCTTGCACTCGATTTGCAGAAAGAGGCCGACTTCCGTAACGCGGCGGCGACTCTCGCCTCCGAGCATCCGGAGTTGATGGCCACTCATTACTTCAACGCGATTCGCGCGGCGATGGACGAAGACTGGATCACTTCCGACGACGAAATCCGAAAGGCGGAGAGCCTCGGACTTCCCGCCGAAACTGCGTCCGCCTTGCGTGAGTCAGGCATCCACAGCCGGGCGACTGTATGGCGATCCGCTCAATACTCAGTCTATCTCGTAGCCGCGTGGCTGGGCGGGCTCGCCCTATTGTTCATCGGGGGAAAGGTCATGTCCACAGTCACTATTCGGTCGATACAAACAGACGATCCGAACGATCCAGCACGAACGAATGCGGTCTCCCTGAGAAAAGTGTACAGCGTGCTGATCAACGCCGCCGGGGGCTACTATTACATCTCGATCCCGGTTGTGATCTTCCTGGTGCTGGCCGTTGCCGCTTCGGTAACCTACGGTTTTGTCATGGTCGGACGCGTCCCGATCAAGTTGATATTGCTGCTCGATCTGGGTGCGCTCGTGACCGTGTACAAGATGATCCGTACTCTCTTCGTCCGGCGTAACCCTGAAGATCCCGGCCGCTCGCTTCGAATCGAAGAAGCGCCGGGCTTGTGGGAGCTGGCCCGCGGCGTAGCGGGCGCCATCGGCACGCGGCCTATCGACGATATCCGAGTCACACCCGGGACTGACCTCGCTGTCTACGAACGCGGAAGCTTCCGCGAGCGGCTCCGCGACCGAGCGCACAGAGTACTGATCCTCGGCGTAGGAGTGCTGAACGGGTTCGATCAAACGCCATTTCGCGCCGTGCTGGCTCACGAGTACGGACACTTGTCTCACCGCGACACGGCGGGCGGAGACGCCGCATTGCGAGTGAATTCCGACATGATGGAATTCGCGCGGTCGATGGCCCTAAGCGGTCAGGCTGTTCCCTGGAATATCGCGTTCCAGTTCCTGCGTGTTTACCACTTCATCTTTCGCCGGATCACTCACGGTGCGACGCGGCTTCAGGAGGTGCTCGCCGATCGCGTTGCCGCGCGCACCTACGGCGCGCGTGCGTTCGAGCTCGGCCTCACGCACGTGATCCGTCGAAGCATCGAACTTGAAGAGCTGGCCTACTGGGAGATCGCCCAAGCCGCGAATTCACGGCGCCAGATGCGAAATCTTTACGATCTGAGGCTCCAGGAAAGTCAGGCCGAGCGCGTCGAGGAGAAGCTGAAGCTGGCTATGGCGCGCCCGCCGTCGGAAGATGACACGCACCCGCCCCCGCTTGAACGCTTTCGCCTCGCGCGGCAAGTGAACTCTGACGCCGACTCCGCTCCGGGCGATCCGGTATGGGATTTGTTCGCCAACCGAGAGCAACTTACGAACGAGATGAATTCTCTGATCGTCGAGCGAGTAAGGTCTGGCTCGGACTAACTCTATGACCGGGCTTTCGACTTCGAGAATTCACGCGTAAGAGACTTTCGAGGAGCGACGAACTCATGCAAGCTACGCGCGAATTCGTCGCCCTCTCGTCATCACTCTCCTCCCGACCCGGCTCGTTCGTCACCCTCAAGGTCTGATCAGATAGGTCGTCACCATCCCCGCATCCAGGTGATCCGCAACATGGCAGTGATAGAGCCACGTGCCTGGATTGTCGGCCGTCATGTCCGCTGTTTTCATGCTGGCGGGCAACAATTCGATCACATCCGTCCGCTGCCGGTTGTAGATCAGCGTCTTGCCGTGCCAGTGCGGCGTGTGAAGGTCGAGCTCGTTCCCCATCCCCAGCAGACCTGTGGCAATCCTTCCAGAGGCGGCTCAGTGCTTTATGGCTGACAGGAATTCGCGCGCGACCTGCTTCACGTCGCGATGTTCGGCATCAACGGCGTAATTCATCCGGCGCATGTCTGAATCGGTGATCTTCCCGGCCAGGGCTTTCAATGCTTCGGCGATCTGCGGAAACCGCGCGAGCGTGTCTTTGCGCATCACGATCGCCGCTTCATAGGGCGGGAAGTAGTGTCTGTCATCCTCGAGTTGATAAAGGTCGAGCTTCTCTATCAACCCGTCGGTCGAGTTGCCGGCGATGAAGTCGACCTGCCCATCAGCCAGCGCGCGGTAGGTCAACGCAAGGTCCATCTCGCGAGGGACATCCGCAAAGCTCAGATCGTAAGCCTTCGCCAGTCCCGGGTAGCCGTCCTGACGCGACATGAAATCCTGTCCGAACGCGGCATGCCACTCGGGAGCGTACCGCGCGGCGTCCGATATCGTCTTGAGGTTCAGCCGACGCGCGACGTCTCCACGTATCAGGATCGCAAACGTGCTGCTGAAGCCCAGCGGTTCCAGCACCTCCAGATTGAACCGCTCGCCGTAGTCGCTTCTTACCTGATCGAATACCGCGCGCGCATCGCTCAAGGGCTGATGCTTCAAGATGGCCGTGAATGCCGTGCCGCTGTATTCAACGTAAGCGTCCACGTTGCCGGCCAGCATCGCACGATGACACAAATCGCCGCCGAGATTGAATTGCCTTTCGACGCTGATCCCGGTTTTGGTCTCAATCGTCTGCGCGACGATTTCCCCGAGTATGAACTGTTCGGTGAAGTCTTTCGAGCCGACGACAACTCGTGCTCCGGGCGAAACCTCGGAGCCGGCCACGTCCTGACTAGGTCGCTGATCGTCGGGGCGGCCGAGGCTGATGACGAACAATGCTGCGCCGAGAATCAGAACACCCGCCGCCATGAGCACGAGCACCCAAAGACGTTTCCGACGGCTGGTCTCCGGCGCAATTACCTTCTCGATCAGCCCGAGGGTGAAGTCCGCTGCCAGTGCCATCAAAGCTGCTGGCACGGCGCCGGCGAGTATCAGAATATTGTCGTACATGCGCAGGCCGCGAAATATGTACATCCCGAGGCCGCCTGCTCCAATTGCTGCCGCGATAGTGGCCGTGCCGACCGAGATCACCGTCGCAACCCGCAGCCCGGCTATGATCACGCTCATCGCAAGCGGCAGTTCGACCTGAATCAACAACTGCCAGTCGGTCATCCCCATTCCGCGCGCCGCTTCGCGCACCGCCGGATCGACCCCAAGAATCCCCGTGAACGTGTTACGGATGATCGGCAGCAGCGAATAGAGGAACAACGCAATGATCGCGGGCACCCGGCCTATCCCGTGTGACCCGAGTAGCGGGATCAGGAATCCGAACAGAGCGAGACTCGGGACCGTCTGAAAGATGTTTGCGACGGCGAGGACCGGCTTGCTCAACCAGCGCTGCCGCGTCAGCAATACACCGACCGGCACGCCCACAATCGCCGCCGCGCCCGTCGCGACCGCCACGAGCAGAAGGTGTTGTAGCGCGAGGCTTGTCACTTCCCGGCGATTGGCGACGAAGAACGAACCGAACCTGATAACGTCTCGGACCACACCGGCGACTTGGCCCGCCGGATCGCCGCTCATCACCGCCGCCAGTCCTAACAGCGCCACGGGCAAACCGAGGCCAACCGAGACCCAGCACCAGATCCTGGCCCGCTCGGCAGCCTCCGCAGCGCGACCGTACTCGCCGGCTTGCCATCGCTTTCTTGCGCGCGTCGCATAGACGATTGCTACTATGCCGGCGGGCCAGCAGCAGAGAAGGGTGACCAGGATTGACGGCAGCAGATAGCTGCGTGCGGGTTTCATTCAGTAGCTCCGCCCAACGAATCGAGGAAGGCGACTGCCTCCTCATCACCGGACCGCGCAAACTTCGCGGGAGTGTCAAGCACCGCCAGCCGGCCGTCTCGGAACAGTCCTATGCGCGACGCAAGTTTGAGCGCCTCGCGAACATCATGAGTGACGAACACGATGGTCTTGTTGAGCCGCGCGGTCAGCTCGGCGAACTCGCGCTGCAGCTCGGCGCGGGTGAGCGGATCGAGCGCGCCGAAGGGCTCGTCCATCAAGATGATCGGAGGATCGGCGGCAAGCGCGCGCGCGACGCCTACACGTTGACGCTGGCCGCCCGATAGCTCTCTCGGGTAGCGCGACGCGAAGACTCCAGGATCGAGCCCGACCAATGCAAGCAGTCCGCGTATGCGTTCGCGAATCTGCTCTTCAGGCCATCGTTCGAGTTTCGGAACGAGCGCTATGTTGCGCGCAACAGTGAAGTGGGGGAAAAGACCCGTCTCTTGAATGACATAACCAATGCGACGCCGCAGCCGAATCGCGTCCCATTCACTCGTCGGCCTGCCCTCGACAATGACCTCCCCTGAGGTTGGCTCCAGCAGCCGGTTTACGAGCTTGAGGGTAGTCGTCTTGCCCGAGCCGCTTCTTCCGAGCAGCACGAGCGTCTCGCCTCGGGTGACGGTGAAGCTCAGTTGTGAGACTATCGGCCGTCCCCGGGAAGCGAGCAGGCTCACGTCGCGGAACTCAACGACGGCTTCGCTCTCTCCGTCCTGCGGCGTTTGAACCATGGTCAAATGCAATGCGTTGCCGTATCAGATATACCAGAGGACCACTCCGATCCAAAGCGGCGCGTTGATGCCCGTGCGGCGTAGGATTCTTCGGTGTTCCCGATGCCTTGTTCCTCGTATTCGAATGTTGCAGCTTCGCGCCTGTGCTTCTTCGCGTTAGTATTCGCTCGCGGGAAAAATGCGATACGTCTCATCGCGAGCACCGCGCTAGTAGCTTCTACCGGCCAATGCTCGCCGTGTCCGTGTTGCTGTCGATTGCGGCCCAAGATAGAATTGCGCACGTCCGACAACCTTCGTCCATTCCGGCTTCAAACGAAACACAATTCGAAAGGAGGGAGATCCCATGCGCAGCAAACACAATCTACGAGCCGCCATGATCGCCATTGCCGCCGTGATGCTTCTGGTCACTCCGACTGTCGTGCGGGCGATCGTCTATGGCTTCGTGGACACAAACAATGTTTTCACCAACACCGGCGCGTTCATCGTCAAGTCGCCGACGACCGGCAACATCTTCCCCATCTGTTCAGGGACGTTGATCTCGCCGACCGTCTTCCTCACGGCCAGCCATTGCACCGCGGCCTTCGAGCAGGACCTTGCTCCCCTTGGCTTCACCGCGTTTGTCAGTTTCGACAATCCGATTCCATTCGCCGATTTGACCAGCCCAAGGACGAACCTCATTCCGGTCACCCAGGTAGTCACGAATCCGGGCTTCAATCAGAGCCAGAGCGATCCGGGCGACATCGCCGTCCTGCTGGTGCGAGAGAGGGACACTCGCGGCATCACTCCCGCGACGCTTCCCACCGCAGGACTGCTCGATCAACTGTCGGCGCAAAACGGACTGGAGGACGCGGTCTTCACACCGGTCGGATACGGATTGCAGAACCGGGTGACCGGCGGCGGGCCGCCTTTCTTTCAGGATATGAATCCGGCGCCGAGGATGTTCGCCTTCTCCGGTTTTAACTCGCTGAATCAGGCTTTCCTGCGGCTGTCGCAGAACCCCTCGACCGGCAACGGCGGAACTTGCTTCGGCGATTCGGGCGGGCCGAATTTCTTCAACCACAACGGCGAGCGGCTGTTGGCGGCGATCACGATCACGGGCGACGCGGTTTGCCGCTCGACCAATGTTACCTACCGCCTCGATATCGCTTCCTCGCGTAATTTCCTCGCGCCGTTTGTGACGCTTCCTTGATGACATGGGGGACCTGTCGGAGCCTTCGATCCCGTAACCCGGGATCGAAGATTCCGCAGTCCCAGTAAGGGAACGTTGGGATAGGTGCGCAACCGAACTTCTTGAGGGACGCTCTCAATCGCAGGACCGTGACTATTCGCGGCGCGGTAGTATAATCCGCGAGGTTGATCCGAAACACCGAACGGAGGGTAGATGCTCACTGTCGAGTTGATCAGGCGCGGCGCGCACTACTTTCCCGAACGCACCGCCGTCCTCTTCGAAGATCAGTCCATGACCTTCGCCGAGGTCGATCAACTTTCCAGCCGCTTCGCCAACGTGTTCGCCCGGCACGGAATCACGCGCGGCTCGCGGATGGGCATCCTCGCCAACAACAGCCTCTACAGCGTCGCGATCGATTTCGCGTGCGTGAAGTCCGGCGCGGTCCGGACTCCATTGAATGCCAGGCTCTCGCTCGACGAGCACGAACACATGCTGCGCGACACGGGCGCGGGTTTGCTCGTTTATGGCGCTGATCTGGTCGAGCGGGCCGAGGCGCTAGCGGCGCGGCTTCCCGAGTTGCAACTGCTTGGAGTCGGTTCATCCAAAGCCGGTCGCGACTTGCTGGTTGAAGCCCGGTCGGCTTCACCTGACGACCCGCGAGTGGCGGCCGAGCCCGATGACGTCATCCTGACCGTCTACACGTCGGGAACAACCGGCCGATTGAAAGCCGCCGAGCACACTCAAGCCAGCTACGCCGGAGTGTGCAACAACATCCTGATCAACCTGCCGGACATCGACCGCGACGATGTCATGCTTCACGCGGCATCGCTGTTTCACGCGAGCGGCTGCTTCCTTCTGCCTTACTGGGTAAGCGGCGCGGCATCGGCGGTGCTGGCCCGCTTTGAGCCGGGCGAGTTTCTGGCCGCGATCAGCCGTTGGCGCGCGACGGCCATTCACGCGGTGCCGACGATGCTGACGATGTTGCTTGACCATCCGGGTGTTGAGAGCGCCGATCTATCGTCGGTGCGAACCGTGCTCTATGGGGCTTCGCCGATGCCGTTGCCGGTGATCAAGCGAGCGCTCGCGCTGTGGGGCCCGCGTTTCGTTCAATACTATGGCCAGACGGAAGCGCCGCTGTTCATCACTCGCTTGTCGAAAGAGGACCACGTCGGGCCGGGCGCCGAGCGGAGACTGCTCTCCTGCGGGCGGCCCTCGGTTGATACTGAACTGCGGTTGATCGACGACGCCGGCAACGACGTCGCAGCGGGTGAGCCCGGCGAGATCGCGTTGAGGGCGCCGTTCGCGATGTCCGGTTATTTCAACGCGCCGGAGCTGACCGCGTCCATGTATCTGCGCGGCGGCTGGCTGCGCACGCGCGATGTAGGGCGCTTCGACGAAGCGGGATATCTGTACCTGGTCGATCGCACGTCGGACATGATCATCACCGGCGGTTACAACGTCTACCCGCGCGAAGTTGAAGACGCGTTGATGGCTCACCCGGCAGTCTATGAGTGCGCGGTCGGCGGCGCGCCCCACGACAAGTGGGTCGAGGCGGTGACCGCGTTCGTCGTGCTGCGGGCAGGAGAGTCGGCGAGTGAGGATGAGATGATCGGCTTCGTTCGCGATCGTCTGGCTGCCTATAAGGTCCCAAAGTCGGTGCGCTTCATCGAGCAGATTCCCAAGAGCGCCGTCGGCAAAGTGTTGCGCCGGGCCTTGCGCGATCCACTGTGGGAAGGCGTTCGGCGAGAGTAGCCGCGCATCCGTGTCGCCCAAACTCATGACGGATATCGAATCCCTAAGAGGAAGAATCCGCAGCGGATTCCGGGAGCTGCGCCAGGCCGAGCTGCTGGCGAACGTTTCCCGCGCGGCGACCGGCCTGTCCTCAGTGGGCGTGGCAGCCGCGGACGCAGTCGCAAGTATGCTGCGCAACGACTTTCCGATCTTCGAAGCGTCGATGGCCGCGAACCTCCTCGGCGCACATGCCGTGCCGATCAACTGGCACTTTCAAGCCGACGAAGCCGGCTACATCCTGCGCGACAGCCGGGCCAAGGTGCTGGTCGTTCACGCCGACCTGTTACCTCAGATCAGAGCCGGGATACCCGATGGCGTCGAGACCTTCGTCGTTCCAACGCCGCCGGAGATTCAAGCGGCGTACGGCATCTCCGAGCAGCAGAGCATCCCGCCTCCGAGCGCGCGACAGTGGAGCGACTGGGTTGGGCGCCAGCAGCCGCGCGAGCTTACCGGGTCGCCGCCGCCTTCGAGCATGATCTACACGTCGGGCACGACCGGAAACCCGAAGGGCGTGCGGCGCGATCCCTACACGCCGGAATCGTCCGTGAGGTTCACCGAGATGGTGGCGCTCGCTTTCGGCCTCAAGCCCGGCGGCGAGTTTCGCACGGTGGTGACCGGGCCGATGTATCACTCCGCACCCAACGCCTATGGATTGTGGGCGGCACGGCACGGCGGCTTCTGCGTCTTGCAGCCGAGGTTCGATCCCGAAGGCTTACTTCAGTTGATCGATCGTTATCGCATCACTCATTTGCACATGGTTCCAACGATGTTCGTCCGCCTGCTCAAGCTTTCCGACGAAACTCGAAGAAGGTACGACCTCTCGTCGCTCGAATTCGTGGTGCATGCCGCGGCGCCGTGCCCGCCCGATATCAAACGGCGAATGATCGAGTGGTGGGGGCCGGTGATCAACGAGTACTACGGCGCGACCGAAACGGGAGCCGTTGTCTTTCACACGAGCGAAGAGGCGCTGCGCAAGCCGGGCACGGTCGGCCGCCCGCTCAAGGGAGGCATCGTTCGTATCTATGACGGTGAAGGGAGGGCGCTGGGACCGAACCAGATCGGAGAGGTTTACCTTCGCATCGACGGCTTCCCTGATTTCACGTACAACGGGCTCGACGCCGAGCGGCGCGAGATTGAACGCGACGGGCTGGTCACGGTCGGGGACGTCGGATACGTGGATGAGGACGGTTACCTGTTCCTGTGCGACCGCAGCAGAGACATGGTGATCTCGGGCGGCGTAAACGTCTATCCGGCGGAAATCGAGGCGGCGCTGCATGCGATACCGGGGATCCACGATTGCGCCGTTTTCGGAATCCCCGACGAGGAGTACGGCGAGTCGCTGTGCGCCTGCATTCAATGCGAGCCTGGAATCACGCTGAACCCGGATGACGTTCGACGGTTTCTCTCAAGCAAGCTTGCACATTACAAGGTTCCGAAGGTGATCGAGTTCCGCAGCGAATTGCCGCGCGAGGACTCCGGCAAGATCTTCAAGCGCAAGCTGCGCGCGCCCTACTGGGAGAAGACCGGACGGCAGATTTGAAGGCTTCTGGCGACTTTGCTACGCCGTCATCGGGTGGTAATCTCCCCAATTCCGAACACCGATCCATTGCCCAGGTGGAGATAAGCCATGAGACTGGCCTTGCGTCTTTCGCTGACCGCCCTGCTGATTGTCCAGGGGTGCTTGTGCGCACTCGCAGCCGTCCCCGGATCAGACACGCCGCCCGATCTGGACGGCTATGCCGCGCAAGTGTTGAAGGAATTCGAAGTCCCGGGTCTTGCGGTTGCGATAGTAAAAGACGGCAAGGTCGTCCTCGCTAAAGGCTACGGCGTGCGCAAGCTCGGCGACGCCTCGCCCGTCGATACCCAGACGCTGTTCGGCATCGCTTCGAACACCAAAGCGTTCACCGCTGCGGCGCTCGCGATGCTTGTCGACGAAGGCAAGATCAGTTGGGATGACGCCGTGATCGAACATCTTCCTTCATTTCAGATGTACGACCCTTATGTGACGCGCGAGTTGACCATCCGCGATTTGCTGACCCATCGCAGCGGTCTGGGCTTGGGCGCGGGCGACCTGCTCTTCTTTCCGCCGAGCACCTACTCGCGCGAAGAGATAATCCGGCGGCTTCGATTCGTCAAACCGGCGACAAGCTTCAGAAGCAAGTATGCCTACGACAACGTGCTCTACCTCGTCGCGGGAGAAGTCATTCACTCGGTGACCGTCAAGAGCTGGGATGATTTCGTAAAGGAGCGCATCTTCGCACCGCTCGGGATGACGGCGAGCAACACCAGCGTGAGCGCCTTGCGGCCCGGCGACAACTTCGCTACGCCGCACGCGCGCGCCGAGGGCCGCGTGTTCGCAATCGAGCCGAGCAACCTGGACAACAACGCGCCGGCGGGCTCGATCAACTCGAACGTAGCGGAGATGGCGAAGTGGATGATCGTTCAACTCGATGGCGGTTTGATCCGCGACTCGAATCGCCGCCTGTTCAGCGAGCGCCAATCGCGAGAGATGTGGTCGGCCCAAACGATCCTGCCGCTTGGCGATCCGCCGCCTTTGCTTGCGGCTCTGAAAGCTAACTTTGCGGCTTACGGTTTGGGCTGGGGGTTGACCGAATACCGCGGCCACAAGACCGTATCGCACACCGGCGGGCTTCCGGGTTACGTCTCGCGCGTCACGCTCGTGCCCGATATGAAACTCGGGATCGTGGTGCTGACGAATCAGGAGGCGGGCGCTGCGTTTCAGGCTTTGACTTATCACACACTCGACCATTACCTCGGGGCGAGCGAAACCGATTGGATCACCGCCTATCAGACGTTGACCAAGCAAGGCGAGGCGAGGGCGGCGGAGGTCGAAAAGAAAGCAAAAGCAGCGCGCGCAACGGACTCGCGCCCTTCGCTCGATCTGTCGAGGTACGCCGGCCGCTACCGGGACGCGTGGTACGGCGACGTCACGATCAGTCTGGAGAACGGCAAGCTTGTTCTGCGCTTCAGTCATTCGCCGGCGCTTGTGGGAGACATGGAGCATTGGCAGTACGACACGTTCATCGCGCGGTGGCGGGACCGCAGCCTCAACGCGGACGCCTACGTCACGTTCGCGCTTAAGCCCGACGGCAGCATCGATCGGATGAAGATGGCGCCGGTCTCGCCGCTGACTGATTTCAGCTACGACTTTCAGGACTTGCTATTCGCACCGGCGCCCCCTTCGCCAGCCGAGCGGAAGTAGGTCAGACGTGAACACCCGCGGTGCGATTCCGGCACCCCGGCAGGGGTGCAATGTTCGTAGACAACGGGGCCGGTGCGAGCGCCGCGCCCCAGCGGGGTGCTATGTGACGACGAGGGCCACCATCAGCGAGGACCACATAGCACCCCGCTGGGGGGTGCGGCCACCGGCGACGCGCGATTCTAATCGACACTGTCGGAAACTATTGGAGGAGAGGGTACGATGACAGATTGGGTCTTTGCGCAGACCGACCCTTCGGAGGAATTAGCTCTGCTGCACTACTTTTCGATGAAGAAGCGTCAGCCGGATGGCGATGTCGAGTTCATCATCACCGTGCGGGAGTACGTGGGCCGGAACCCGCAGAACATGCGCTTCTTCGCTCAGGCCGACAAGCAGACGAATCAGAAGACCGCGCCGTTTACGCCCTTTGGGTGGGGCGAATCGTTGCTGCAAGCGCTGAGCGAATGCGTGAGGGCTATACATCGGTTTCCATACGAAGGCCGGGTTGACTGAACTCATGATTCGTTGAATCATTGACCTCTCACTATCGGTCTGAAATTTAACAATCGCAATGTTCAACGAAGACATCCGACACCAAAACCAGAAGAGGAGACCCCCTATGTCAAAGAGGAGTATCGGCAGACGCGATTTCGTTCGAACCACCACCGCCGCCGGGCTTGTAGCCGCCGCAGGCCCCGGCGCCGTATTTGGACGTGGACCTACAATCCTGGCGCGCAACGACGCCAAGCCCGTAGTCATCTCGTCGGCTAACGGAAACTTCTACAAGAACGGCGGCAAGGTCACCGGCGTCGAGAAAGCGTTCTCGATGATCACTCAAGGCTCCGACGTTCTGGACGCCGTCATCGCCGGAGTCAACATCGTCGAGCTCGATCCCGAGGAAGACAGTGTCGGCTACGGCGGTCTTCCGAATGCCGACGGCGTCGTCCAGCTTGATTCGTGCTGCATGCACGGTCCGAAGAAGAGAGCGGGCGGCGTCGCGGCGCTCGAAGGCGTTCGCACTCCATCGCTAGTCGCCCAGGCTGTAATGGATCAGACCGATCATCACCTGCTGGTCGGAAAAGGAGCGCAGATGTTTGCTCGCAGCATCGGCTTCAAGATCGAGGACGACCTCAACACCGACAAGTCACGTAGGCGATGGCTTGAATGGAAGCGCAGGACCGACCCGCTGCACTACCTGGATCCCGCTAAGCGCGCCGCGGCCGAGCAAGAGGTCATCGAACAAATGGTGCGCGAAGGCCTGCTCGACCCGCGCCATCTCTACGGAACGATCAACTGCAACGGCATCAACTCAAAAGGCGAGATCTGCGGCGTGACGACGACCAGCGGGCTTGCGTGGAAGATCCCCGGCCGCGTCGGGGACTCTCCCATTCTGGGGGCGGGGCTCTACGTTGACGGCGAAGTCGGCGCCGCCGGATCGACCGGCCGCGGCGAAGCGAATCTCTACAATCTGACCTCGTTCCTGATCGTCGAGAACATGCGCAAAGGAATGCACCCGAAGGACGCGGGCATGGAAGGGCTCCGCCGCATCAAGGCCAACACGATCGAAAGGCGATTGCGCAAGAAGAACGGCGACCCGAACTTCAACATCAACTTTTACATCCTGAACGCGAAGGGCGAGCACGCCGGCGTAACCATGTACCAGGACGAAGGCGAACCCGGCACTCGAAGAGAAGCGCGAATGGTCCGCTACAGCTTCTGCGACGAGAACGGCCCGCGTACCGTTGCGTGCGAGGGATTGCTCGCGGGCACGCCGCGCGATTCCGCCTGAGACGTTTACGCCCGACCTCGTCGCGCATACAATGAGCCCTGATCGACGATCGTCTCTTCCGCCGAAAGGCAGCAAGGAGGTACTTCGATATGGCGGTCAAGGTAAAGGAGATCAAACTCTGGAGAAGCGAAGTCGCCAACCAGCCCGGCATGCTTGCGAGCACGCTTGAGCCGTTCGCGGCTTCGGGGGCGGACTTGCAGGTGTTGATGGGATACCGATATCCCGGCGATGCGAGCAAGGCCGCGATTGAGTTGTACCCCGTCGCGGGCAAGAAATCTCTGGCGGCGGCGAAGGCAACCGGACTCAGTGCCGCGTCACTTCCGGCGTTGCTGGTCGAGGGCGACAACAAACCCGGCGTCGCGCACGCAATCGCAAAAGCCATCTCCGGCGCCGGAATCAACCTGAGCTTCGTCGTAGCTCAAGCGGTCGGCAGGCGTTACTCAGCCATCTTCGGCTTTGAGAGCGAAGCGGACACGCGCAAGGCCGCGGGCCTGATCAAGAAGGCCACCAAAAAGAAAAAGAAGAAGTGACTCCGCACGCGGCCACAAGACGGCGCAGAGACCACAGGGGCCGTAGAGCAACTCATTCTCGCGGCTCGCGACTCTTGTGACTCGACTCGGCCGAACGTCGACGCTGATGAGACGACGGACTTTTTTGAGCACCGCAAGCGCGATTCCCGCTTTCGCGCTGGAGTCGTTTGCACTTGCCCCGCGGGCCGCAGCGGACTCCTCATTCGATCCCTGGGTCGAGATCAACCGCGACCACCTGCGCCACAACGTGCGAGAGATTGAGCGGCGCATTGCCGGCCGCCCGATCCTCGCCGTCATCAAGAACAACGGTTATGGCCTGGGCGTGGTCAACGCCGCGCGACTGCTTGAGCCGATGAAAACGATCCTGGGCTTTGCAGTAGTGAAACTCCACGAAGCCGCTGCTCTGCGAGACGCCGGAATTCGCAAGCCCATCCTGTTGATGGGCCCTTTCGACGAGAGGAACCTCGAAGACGCGGTTGCTCGCCGGATCACGCCGATGGTTTACACGCCGATTGGCCGCGCCATTGACCGGATCTCGCGCAAGCTCCAAAAGCCGGTCCCCCTGCACGTCTGCGTCGACACCGGAATCGGCCGCGTCGGAGTTCCGCATACGCAAGCGGGGGGGCTGATTCGCGATCTCGCCGCTCGCAAGTCCGTACGCATTCAGGGAACGATGATGACCTTCACCGAAGATCCTGAATTCGATCGCGAGCAACTCGCGCGCTTCGCTTCGCTTTGCGGCGCGCTCGCGAGGGAAGACATCGCGCTCGGCCGAAAGCACGCGGCCTCGAGCTTCGGTTTGTTCCAGCACCCGGACGCGTTCCTCGATATGGTGAGACCGGGAATGGCGGTCTACGGGATCTATCCCGAGAAGGAGTTTCGCAGCGCCGCCGTCATGAAACTCCGGCCGGCGTTGAGCCTCAAAGCGCGGGTCGTCTACGTCAAACAGTTGCGCAAGGGCGAGAGCGCCGGTTACAACCGCGCGTACGTAGCTTCCAAAGACGTCTGGGTTGCGACCTTGCCGGTTGGCCACGCGGATGGTCTGCCGCGCGCGGCGGCGAAGGGCGCGAGGGTTCGAATCGGCGGCGAGTTGTATCCCATCATCGCTTCGGTTTCAGCCAGCCATTCAATCGTCGAGGTAGGCCCCGAGCAACGGGTGACGATCGGCGACGTGGTCACGATCTTCGACTCGGAGGAGGGCTCGCGACCCGAAGACGTGGCCGCCGCGTGCGGCGCGTCAGTCTACGACCTGACTATGCACCTTAACGCGCTGCTCCCGCGGCGGTTGACCGGTGTGTAGCTCGCCGAGCACCTAGCGACAGTCTTCTGAAGGAAAGGAAGCCGCCGCTCGCGAGCTTAACGAAGAGAACCGTGATCCCGTCTCGGAGAGTTTTCGAGCGCTGAACTCCGATCGCAATCCGCGATCCCAGGCTTGGAATGGCCCGTCGGTTCACAACAGTTTCCGTTCACCGAAAGCGGAATCGGGTAGAATCGGGTATATTTGCGGGTATGGCGGCGGACGGAACATCGACATTGGGCTTGCGGCCCTCGCATGAAGTGTTGAGGTATACGCTTGTCGTGCCTCCCTAGTTGTTTTAACCCATCAACACCGGCTCTCCACGCAACAAAAAGAGTCGAGGCATTGTTCACACTCAGGCTATAAAGAGAAGGCCATGTCGCCGCTTACGCTGGAGGCTTTCACTAGGTTTCTAATCGCGGCCCTTCTCAGATTTGATCACCGGACCGTCGCCGGGCCGGTGTTGAAGTCATCGGCGAAGCGGTTGATCGCCTTTGCAAGGTCCGCGCGCTTAACAACGGTCAGCGGCTCAAAGCGCGGACCGGGGATCACCAAAAATTGCCCCGGCCCAATCTGTCTCACCTCCGCCGGAAACGTGCTCAGCAGCCCGCGATCCAACGCCACCGCCACAAACCCTCGCGCGTCGGCGGGTATCTGCTCCGAGTCGATTGCTCTTGAGCTCAGGTCCTCGTTCTTTCGCGCCTGCGCTTCCGCTTCGAGCCCGAGGCCGCGAACCAGCGTCACCGCCAGATCGGCCCGGTTCACGTCGACTGCGGGAAAGAAGTTCGCTCCGCTCGTCCCGCGAGCCATCACGCCGGGATACCGCTGGAACGTGTCCTTGAGCACCGAGCCTCGCGCGGCAACCGCTGATGCAATCGGCGCGAATGCGGCCGATACATCGGTGAACTGCGGAGAGTCGAGCAGGTTCTGCCTTGGAGCCGCCGCAAGCACCAACGTGCGCGCCAGGTCTTCCCGCGTCACGCCCTGGTCCGGGCGGAACGAGTTGTCGGCAAAAGTGTCCATCACGCGGCGCATCAGCGCCCGTTCGATTTCGGCTTGATCCGGCCTTCCGACGATGTCAGTGACGTTGTTGCCGGTCGGGAAGATGACCTTGACCGTGCCGTCGATCGTGTCCGGCAAAGATCCCGCGTTGTTGTCGATCCCCAAAGGCGTCACGCCGCTCACCTCGAGGGTCCAGTTGCCGGGCGTGGGGTTTTTGACTTCCAACGTAACGGTGTTGGGAGTCAGCGCGGGCAGTACAAGCTCAAACGACCGATTCCCGTCGGGATCGAACAGATTCAAGATGAGCGCGTTGCTCGCGGTAGCCGGATCACCGATGTAGCTCATCACCGCCAGCACGCTCGAAGCGCCCGAGCGCACGCTGAATGGCTTCGTGAACGTTCCGGGAGGCGCAAGCGGCGTGAAGTCGAAGTGATACGGCATCACGTCGGCGTTGGTGGTGAACTCCGCGTTGAAGGTTAAGCTTGCGTTGTTGAATGTGCCGTAGGGTTTGTTCGGATTGAGCGCGAGATCAACGGCGGATGCAACGTTGAGGTAGCCCGCGCCGGCCTCCCACGCAGCGTAGCCGGGCATTGGAGTCGCGGTCTGCTCCATCATCTGCTTCAACTCATCCACGAGGAGAGACGGCCTGGCTTCAAGCACGAGCGCAGCCGCGCCGCAGTAGGTCGGGGCGGCGAAACTGGTCCCGCTGGAATAGGTGTAAGTGGGAACGAAAGCCGGCGGGATCGACCCGTCGAGATCGCTCGGAAAAGTCCCCGTGCCGTCGTCCGAGTTGCCCGCGATCCCGAGCGCCCCAATGACATTGACTCCAGGAGCCATTCTCGCGTTCACCAGCGCCGCTCCCGGCCCCACGATCGAGGGCGCGGCGTTTTGCGGCACCGCCGGCTCGTCTTCAGGGGCGCCATTGCCGGGCGAGCCGCCCGGAAAGCCCCGAGACGAGAAATTCGCGAGCCGCCCGTCTTTCGTGCCCGCGCCAACCCCTATCGCGAACGGCGATCGCGCCCAGACGTTGAGCGTCTCGCGGCCGGGTCCGTCATTGCCGGCGGCGAATACGACCGCAATGTTGAAGTCGTGCATTATTCGAATCGCAACGCTCGTCGGGTTGTCCGGATCGAAGCTCGAGTTGCCGCCCCAACTGTTGTTGACGATTCGAATGTTGTGCTCGAACTGATGGGTGAGCACGTAATCAAACGCCGCGAGGTTGACCGTAATCACGAGGGTTTCGCCGGCGCCGATGCCGATGATATGAGCACCAGGTGCGACACCACCGTAAACCCCACCCGAGGCGGCTCCGGAACCGGCAGCGCAACCCGCAACGAACGTCCCGTGGCCGGAGGTGTTGTCGGTATTCACCACGTTCTCGACGAAGACGTCGGGAACAATGCCCGCTCCAACGCCGCTCGTCAGCAATCGGCCTTCGACTTTGACGTTCTGCCTGACCTTGCTCGTGGCCGGGCGAAGCGGATCGAACTTGAGGTCCGCGTGCGAGCCGTCGACTCCGGTGTCCACAATGGCGATGCCGATACCACGTCCGGAAATCGGCAGCCCGCCGTTGCGGGCGGTGATCGCGGCGTTGGTTTGCAGGCGCTTGAGTCCGATCAGCGGACGCGAGTGATTAGAGTAGAACCGAAACTCGGTGTTGCCCCAGACCGAGCGCACGTTCACGAGTTGCGCTATCGCCTGAACCTGACTCGGATTCGCCAGCACCGCGATCATTGGCAGCGCTCGATATCGGATGCCGGTAGTGATGCCAAGCCCGGCGAGCACTGCGACGTCTTCACTGGTCGGCATTTGGTGATACGTGACGATCACTTCGAGTTGATCGGACGCGCCGGCTCGAAGCAACTGCCTTGCGAGATCGGGGTCCAACTTCGCGCCCAACGCCGGACCGGCGGAATAAGCCAGTAAGAGAATCAGCAATCCGAGTCTTGGTTTCATCGCGCTCCTGTCTCCTTCCATTCGGTATCGGTCAATCCGTGAAGGGCGCAAGAGAAGACCCTCCGCGCCCTTCGCGGGTTTCCTCTTAGTTGATCACCTGAACGGTTACGGCTCCGGTCAGCGGGTTGCCGGTGAAGCGCACAAGGCTCGTCAAGCTTGTCGCGGGAGCTGTCAGGGTAAAGCCACCTCCGGCGCCCGACGACGCCTTGGGCACGAGCAGCGATTGCTTGCTCTCTATCGTAAAGTCCTGCGCGGCGCCGGCCCAGCCTATCACCCTATACTTGTATTGCCGGTTGGGCAGAATGGCCGCCGAGACCGTCTCGTTAGCAGTGCCGCTGGTCGAGGACGACAGTACCCGGTTCGCGCTGTCACGCAACTCAAGGTCGAGATCAACACCAAGCGTCGAGGTCATATTGCCGGTGACCGCAAACGCTCCGGCCTGCGACGTGAACGGCACATCGACGAACGTAACGCCCGGAGCGATCTGCAAGCCGGTGTCGCTTGCTGGAACGATGCCGGTGAAGACTTCGGTGAAGTTCACGATATCGAACTTCGACAGATCGATTCCCGGCTCGGGCTGGTAGCGCGTCGCTTGGGACGGGCTCACTTGCAGCCGGGCAGTGATGACCGCGTCGAACGTGAACAACTGGGCGTTCGGATCGTTGAACACAAAGTGTCGCGCATCCGAAGTCTGGCCCGTGAGAAGCGTGGGCCTGAAGAAGAAGACCGCCGGATCGGCGCTCGTACCTTTGCCGCCGTTATCGGCGTTCCCGACGGTGACCGTCGAGTTCGAGACCGAAACGATGCGGAATTCAATCGGAACGTACATCGTGCCGTCGAACGCGCCCGCGCCGAGATTCTTCAACGTCAGGTCGAACTCGAACTTGCCGTTGGCGAAGCTGACATTGCTGATGGCCGTCTGGATTCTGCTGGTCACATCGACCACGGCCGTCGGAATGCCGGCGGCGGCGCTGTTGTCGGAGACACCGAGTTGCCGGTTCGCATTCACGTTCAGAGCGCGCACCACGTATTCCGAACCCACGATGTTTTTCAAGCCGCGTGCGACGAAGGACCCTTCGATGAATCCGTTGTCGACGTAGCTCGTCTGATCGCCCTTCACGTAGCTGACGTGCAGAAAGCCGTCGGTCGAGGCGTCTCCGTCAATGTACTCGCGGCCCGGGACCGGCGCGTTCTGCCGGTTGTTCTCTTTGCCGATCTCGCGCTTCAGTACTTCGTACGCGACGGCGCCGCTGACCGGCTGCCATGAAACGCGAGCCGAGGTGGGCGAAGCCGGCAGCACAGCCACACCGGCGGGCGCCGCTAGCCGTCCTTGCGATGCCGTGAATGCCGACACGCTGGTTGATATGGTCTGGCGGCCTCCGACCGGCGCGGCGGCGTTCACTCCAAGCTCGCGAGAAGCGAAGACCTGCTCAATCAATGCGCGGTGCAACCCGGGAGCATCAGGATTGAGCGGGTCGGACGGGTAGAGTGACTGGTCGGCGACGATCATCGCGTCGCGCGCCCGCACGAACGTGTCGGGATTGAAGGTCCCGAGCACGTATATGCCGCCGAGAAAGAGGCGCTCCCATGTCTCCTTTCCAAGCGAAGCATCGACGGTCAGCGCACCGGTGACCGGATCGGGCCGCTTGAAGCTGCCGCCGGTCTCGACCATCATCAACAGCTCTCGAACGTCCCACATGGCTGCCGCGAATATCTCGCCGTCGCGGTGGACCTCGAAGCTGCCGCCGCCGAGCGTGCCGAGTTGCGAGTAGCTCAGCCCCGAATCGGCGTGGCGAATCCACTGGCGCAAGTCGGGATTACCGCCCGCCGCCCGCACTGCATCGCGGAATCTGGAGCCGTTCAGCACGTACGACCCAAGCTCAGGATTCTCCGCCGCCGTGTAAGCCCAAAGGTCCGCCTGGCCTTCATTGAGCGCCCCGCCTTCAGGAGAACCCTCGAGACCAGCGATTGGAGACGAGATCGAGTGCATGCCCTCGTGAAACGGGACGCCGAAGTCGATTGCGAGGTCGTTGAACAAGTACCCGTGCCCGTAGCTCGTCGGATTGACCACGATCTTCTGACCGGCGACGGTTTGCGACGCCGAGATCGAGAATGCGTTGTCGAGACCGAGCAGCTTGTCGATGAACGCCGGGTCCTGTGGATTGGTCGGCGGCGCGAGCACATTCGGGATATGCACGTTGCCGATCAACGGGCTCGATTGATTCGGGTACGAGTCAGGAAAATCGCCCTGGCCCACGCGACTGTGCCGCGCGTCGCCTGCGCGGTGCAGGTGGTCGATGTACTCCAGCAGGAAGTTGATGTAGAAGAACTGGGCAACTTCGTCCTGGTGCTCGGCAGGCTCGGCAGCCGGCCCGTGATGGTCGCGCTCGTTGGTGCGCGCCTCGAGATTAGCCGGATCATCAATGCGGAAATGCCAGGTCCCCTTTGCCGCCTGCGGAAACGGCAGCTTGTCGGCGAGCGCGTTCTCGATATGCGCGTGCAGCCCGGTGAGCGTGCCGTTGAGACCGGTCACAACATTGGTCTGATCGAAATTGCGCAACTGAACGCGAAGCTGCCCGAGCGGCGTTCCGTCCGGGCCAACGCTGATCCTGCCCTGATCTTTGAGCTCCTGTGTTATGGCCGGATGAGTTGGATAAACATCGCCGGTGAGTGGGAGTTGCTGATAGCGGGCGAAATCTTCGCGGTACAAGACCTGGCCGGTAGCGGCGTCGATTTGATACTTGAACATGCCGAACGGATTGCGAGAGAAAAGAAAGAACGTGTAAGCGAGCCGTCCGCCGTCCGAAGTTGGGAATACATTCAACTCGGGATGCGGGGACGCGAGCGGCCCAAGCTGCGCCGCCAGCAGATCCAGCGCCGGGTTGAGCATCTCGGCGACGCCGCTGGCCCACTCGACGTGATACCTCGCGAGGTCGGTTTGGGCAGCCTGAACTGCCGCCGCGCCATCAAGACTCGGCGCCGCGCCGAGTGAAAGCCCCGGCTGGTATGGGCCGGCCACCATCTTGATGCGGCGCTCGCCGTCCATCACGACGCCGATGCCGCGACCCGAAACCGGCAGACCGTTGTATGTTTGCCCGAAGTAAAGCAGATTGCCGCCGAGCGCCTCGACGTTGCTCTCGAGGTTCAGCGTCGCCGGATCGCTGACGCCTAGCAGAGCAGCGTTCGCGGCGAGGAATGCGCGTGCGGCTGCTTCCGGCTCGAGCGAGGACGGCGCGGAGGCGAAATCGTACAGCGTGTCGAGCGCGCCCGTAGCCTTGTCCCATCGCGCAGTGACGCTTTGATCGCCAAGGTTCGCCTTGAGCGACTCAAGCGCTTGTAACTGCGCGACCGAGGGCAGCCGGGTTGCGAAGCTCGAGAGATTGACGTCGTAGTCCGGCACGCGACGCTTGCTTTGAAGGTTGTCAACTGCCATCGGGCTCGTCCCGTCGGCGCGCATGCCAGGGCCGTAGGTCACCGCAAGAACAAACAGAGCTGTTAGCGATGAAGCGGCGAAGAGCACCAGGCTGCGGCTCGCCGAGCGGCTGCGCAGCGAAGGCGCCGGTCGATGTCTTTCGATCTCAGTTGCTCTCATTTTCTTTTCACCTCACGATTCATGCAGTTGTGGATTCAATGCTAGAGCGCCGAACGGGAGGCGCTCTCAGGACCGGCTGATTCAGAACCGATAGGCTACCCGTTCCCTATTGACCTATTCTTGAGCCAGACTTGAAGCGAGTCTTGAGGGACATTGGGCTGCGCAAAGAAGAAGCGCGGCATTCCCTCCCCAGATGAACGCCGCGCTTCGCAATGACCGCGTCCCGTCTGGCACGGTCATGCTTCTGGCTCGCCTGTGTACTCGGCCTTGTGAGGGATAGACGAACCAGTTACTAATGCAGTCGATGTTCATTGCACCAACTTCGCACGCCGCAACCGTCGCATCGCACCTCACTGATCCCTGGAGGACTGCGAGCTCTTGATCACAAAATCTATGGCCCTGGTGAGCGAGCCGCTCACTCGATACCTGTACGCTCCCGGGCTGAGGCCGCTCACTCTCATCGTCTTATCGTTCGACTGGTCGGCCGTCGCCACCACGCCCGCGTTCGGGTCGAGCAACTGAAACGTGACCGGCTGATCTCCCGGATGGTAATTCAGCTTGGCATCGAGCGAGCCCAGCCTTATGTTCACCGCAACCTCGACACTGTTCTGGTTCACATCGAGCGTTCCCGCCAATCGCTCGGAGAATCCTGCTCGCTTGCCGTCGCCGCCCGGCGGAGGCGGAGGCTCGCCGACTTTGAAATCAGAACCGGCGGCGCTGTCCGCGTTCAACAACAGCCCGCCCGACACTGACGTGCCGAGCAGTATTTGAGCGCTGGCCTGAGTCAGCGTCGACGTTGTGAAGAGTACGCTCGCGCCGACCGCAGCATTCACCTTGTCGATCGAAAGCCGGACAATGACCTGGTTTCCGCGTATCTCGCCGGAGTCAGCCGGGCCGAGGGTCTGTTGATTCCGCGTGCCCGTCGGCAACGTCGTGATGCGGCCGTAGCTGAACGTCGTTGCGCCGGTTTCGGTGATGGCCGCCGTTACGAACACCGTCGTCGCGCCGAAATTCGAGTTCATCGTCCAGCGGTCGTTCGGGGTTCGCGTCGAAAGATCCGCAAGCGTGAGCGTATAAACAATCTGGCGAGCACTTGCGTCGTAGGAGAAGTCGCCCGACAGAATGTCCTGCGCGGTAGTCCCGATCTGATCGTCTTCGGCGTCGACTATCTCCGGCCCACCCGGCGCAGGAAACAGGTTCGCCGGGTGAGCAACCGGCGCGAGGTTCATCGCCTTGCGAACCGCGTTGTGCGCATCAACGTAACCGGCGCCCACCACCCGCTCTTCAAACGGCATGGGAGTCGCCGTCTGCCTCAGGATGGTAACGACGTCGTCCGGCGTGAGTGTCGGATTGGCCTCGAGTATCAGCGCCGCGACTCCCGACACGTGAGGACACGCGAAGCTGGTTCCGTCCGACGAGAAATAGCCCGGCAGAAACGCGGGAGGGATGGTGGTCAGATCGTTGTCCAGGATGCTCCCGGCGTTGAGGAACGGTGAGATCGTGCGGGCACGCGTCGAGGTGATCTTCACTCCGGGGGCGGTGATGTCCGGCCGCAGGTTTGGCGGGGCGCTCGGGTCCGCAGGCTGGCCCGCCGTGTCCGTGCCTGTGCCATTGTCCACTCCGCGGGACGAGAACCCGGCCGGCGAGCCTAATCCTCGCTTCTCGCCTGCCGCGACTGAAATAGTCCATGGCATTGTTGAATACGGGTTGATCGCATCGGCAGCACCGCCTCCGTTGCCGGCTGCAAACACTACGACTATATTGCGGTCGTGCGCCTCGCGCGTGGCCACGTTGATCGGATTGTCGGGGTCGACTTCGGAAGGCGCGAAGCTGGAGCCCCACGAGTTATTGACCACTCGGATGTTGAAGCTGAACTGATTGACGAGCAGGTAATCGTAAGCCGCGAGTATCGAGATGAGCGGAAGTCCGAGGTCATCTCCGGAGTTCACCCCAACCAGATGCGCGCCCGGCGCAACGCCGCCATAGAAGCCTCCGGACGATGCGCCGGTTCCGGCTGCGATACCCGCACCGTGAGTGCCGTGTCCGGACTCGAGGTCCGAGGTCGGAACGTTCTCAATGTAGACCGGGGGCACGAATCCCGGCGCGGCGTCGGCGATGAGGTCCGATATGGAAATGAAGAACAGGCCGAAGACCGGATCCGACACCACTCCCTGCGCCAGAGTCTGAATCACGTTCTGGGCGGTCGTTGCTCCGAACCTCAGGTCGTCGTGAGTTGCGTCAATGCCGGTGTCAACGTAGCCGATGCCGATCCGGCGGCCCGATATCGGGAGCCCTGGATTGCTGGAATTCCGCGCGGTGATCTCGCCGTCCGTCATCGTCTGAGTTGCGCCGATAAACCGGCGGCTCTCGTTGGTCATGTTCTTCATAACCCTGTTGGCCCAGATCGAAAGAACGCCCGGCTGACTGCGCACCGCGGCAAGCTGAGCGGGAGTCATGTCGGAGATCACCATCGGCAGTTCCAGAAGCGCGAAGCCTTTCATGATTCCGGCCGCCCGAAGCCGGTCTAACTCGGCAACTCCGGGCTTGCGGTCGTATGTGATGACTGCGGGTGCGCGGGCGTCCCGAGCAGAGAGGTATGACTCAAGCAACGGGTCAACCTTCGCACCCGACGACGACGCAACGCCGGAAAGCTGAGCGGCGGGAGTCCGCATCGCAATCTGAAATGTCAGCGCGACCAGACACAGGAAACAGATCGTCGTGAGTGCCTTTTTCATTCTGTGACCTCGTGCGTGAGTGCTCGAAAAGCCTGCACCGGGGGGAGAGCGGCCATAGGCGTCATTCCTCGGGTCGGCCGCTCTCCCCACGTCCGGGGCAGAGGAAGATGTTAGGGGCGCGAGCGCCCTCGGCTGCACGAATTATCAAACCGGCCGAATGAAACGGCTCGATGCGAATGTCGGCCTGGCGGCGGCGCTCATCGAGCCACTCGCGCAGGTGTGCCGCTTGCTTGCCGGCTAGAAGCTCCGCGTGAATTGCCGAGCGAACCTCGTCGAGAGTTCGCGCGCGTTCGGGCAGATGCCGCGTGACCTTGATGATGTGATACCCGTAATCGGTCTCGATTACGCCGCTCAACTGGCCCGGCCTGAGAGCAAACGCGGCTTCATCGAATCTCGCGGTATGCGTGTAGCGCGTGAACAGGCCGAGGTCTCCGCCATTCTGCTTCGTGCCTTGATCGTCTGAATACCGGCGCGCAAGGCTTGCGAAGTCCGCGCCGGCTTTCAATCTGGCGAGAATAGAGTTTGCAACCGCGCGCCGCCTGGCCACCTCCTCAGAGACTCGCTGTTCGATCTCGGTGCTGCCGGCTTTCCATTTGGAGTTGATCTCGGCGGCAACCTGCGAGCGCCGCGCCGCGATCAGGATGTGACGGGCATTGACGCGTTCGGGGTCTTTGAAGATCTCCGCCAGCGCCTGATTGTCTTTCTGCTTCCGGTAGACCTCTCGAATCTCTTGATGGGTGACGCCGACTTCTTTGTCCAACTCTTGCTTCAGAGCGGCTGCGTAAAGCTGTTGGGTGATGGTATGGCGGAACTCGTCGTCCGACAACCGATGCTCGATGAGGTACGCGCGATAGGCCGGCTCGCCGCCCATCTGTGCCACGGATCTCTTGAATGCCTCGGCGAAGGCGTCGCGGGAGATTGACAGGCCGCGCCGCCGGGTTTCGGCTTCGATGAGCGCGCGGTCGATAAGTTCCGAGACGATTCCCTGTTTGAGATTGTCGATCAGCCGGCGTCCCTCGTCGGAATCGGTGTTGAGCGAGAGCGCCTCCACGCCGTTCTTGAGGTACATGCGGTAGATCTTCGCGGGTATTGGCAGGCCGTCGACCGTCGCTACGGTGTCGGATTCTGTCGGAGCCGGGGCTGCCGCAGGGCGGCCGAATACCGCCTTGATCGCGGTCGCGCCGACGGCGAATGTTGCCAGCACGAATGCGAGGATCGCCAGAATTATCATTAACCTCACGCTACGCGTCTTAGCCATGGTGTTTGAGTCCTTCATGTGCCGTCCGGCGGACTGATTTCCGACGTGCGCGTCCACTATAGCGGGGAGCTGTTGACTAACTCTTGAACATAGCTTGAACGCGAGCGCGCCGCGTCGAAATGGCTGCTAGCCCGGAGCCCGGAGGCAGGTGAAAAAAATAGAGCGCAGCGGCCCTCCTCAGGTTTACGCTGCGCTCTTGGCAAGCGACCGCGGTAGCGATCGTGTCAGAGAGAGTGTCTCAAGGATCCAGCATGGGCTTGCGGACGCTGGTGTCCGAAGCCCGCCGCTACAACTGCACTTCATCGCTCATCGCGCGGCTTGTTGAAGCGCGGTTGCGGTCCAGGCCAGCTCCGCTCGCGTCAGGGAATCGAACGGACGGAAGCTTCCTGTTGTCCCTGTGCGCATCAGGCCCCGCGAGACCGCCACCGCGACGTAGCCGCGCGCCGAATCCGGCACGAGAGACCAATCGGAGATACCGGGATTAGCAGCCGCCGATGCCTGGGCGAGCGCTTCAAGCCCGAGGGTCCTCACGACACTGATCGCCGTCGTCACGCGATCGGCCGGCGACTGCGGACTGAAATACAGGCCGCTCGCTCCCATCAGGTTGCCGGACGGCGAGTTCACCACGCTTTCAATGAAGATGGCGCTGTCGTCACCCGGCAAATCGGCAAACGAGGGCGAGCCCGGCAAGTATTGAGGCACGCGAGCACCGCCGCCAAGCATAACGGCGCGCGCCAACTCAGTCCGCGTTGCAAACCCAGTCGGCGAGAAGCCCCCCGCCGCGCCCGTCACCAGCCCCGTACGGAGGGCTCGCTTGATTGCCCGCTGGTCGGACGCCGACAACTCATTTATGTCCGTCAGATCGCCATAGCTCGCGCGGATTATCTCGACCGCGACGACGAACTTCTGTGGAGCACCCGTTAAACTTCCGGTGTTGAGGACGGTGATAGTCCAAGAGCCCGCAGCCGGCTCGTTGACGGTGACGCCCGTTCTTTGGGCTCCCTGCCCCGCGAGCAAGGATGCCGGTTTCGACGCGAGGACCTCGTTGTCACGCGAGACGGTCAGGCTGAGATTACCGCCGGGGGCGCTGGTGTTCACCCAGCCGGCTTCGATCGTAGAGAAGAGCGTGTCTTCGGGCGCCTGGAAGTTGAACGCGGACGTCGATCCGGGCGCGACCTCGCCATCGAAGCGCACGAGAGGTTCGCGCGAGTAGCTGACTCCTTGGGTGAGCAAACCGCTGCGGAATTTGCCGAAAGGAACGCCTAGCGCAGCCTTGCGCACCGCGGCATAGGTATTCAAGTAGCCGGCGCCAACCTCGTACCGCGAATAGCCGAGCATTGGTGTTGCCGTCTCCTGGAGGATTCGTTTGATCTGATCGGGCGTCAGTCCCGGCGCCGCCTCGAGCATCAGCGCGATCGTGCCCGCGACGTGCGGTGCCGCGAAGCTCGTGCCCGAACTCATGGTGTATCGCGGAAGGTAAGAAGGCGCGATGTTCTTTGCGTCGTTCTCCGGTGAGTTTAGCGCCCCCGCGAGGCCCGCTGTTCCGACCACGTTCACCCCGGCAGCTCGAGCCGAGACGACGCTTTCGCCGGGCGCAATGAGCGTCGGGTGGAAGGCCCCATAGCCAGCCGCGCCGCGCGACGAAAAGTCCGAAAGCCGCCCGTCCTTGGCGCCCGACCCGACGCCGATCACCCAGGGCGCCACCGAATAAGGGTTGAGCGAGTTGGGTTGATCGCCGCGATTGCCCGAAGAAAAAACCACCGATATGCCCGCGTTGTGCATTATTCTCGTCGCGATATTGACCGGGTCGTTGACGTCGAACAATCCGCTGATCCCGAAGCTGCAGTTGACGACGCGAATGTTTTGATCCACTCGGCTCGAGAGTATGTAGTCCATTCCCGACAGCACGTAAAACAGGCTCGCGTCGCCGGCGCCTACGCCCACCACGTGCGCGCCCGGCGCCATCCCGCCATAGTGGCCGCCGGATGCCGCGCCCGTCCCCGCTATCACGCCTGCGACAAACGTGCCGTGGCCCATTGTCAAATCCGTGTCGGCCAATCCTTCACTCACGAGCGGGAACATGAAGTCGGGAGCGCTGCCTTGCAGATCTACGACCCGCACGTTTTCGACCACGCGACTGCCGTAACTGACGTCCGGATGGGTGGCGTCGATGCCGGTGTCCAGCACCGCGACGCCGATCCCCTTGCCCGACACGGGCAGGCCATTGTTGCGCAAGGTCAGCGCCGCGTCCGACGGCACCTTCGCCTGGCCGGTGATCAAGCGCGTATCGTGGGTGAAGAACTCGAACGTCTTGTTCGTGTAGAGCGATCGGACGGACGGAAGCGTGGAGATAGCCGCGACCTGGCTCTTGGTCGCGTTGATCATCAACATCGGGAGGTTGCGGAAGCGCGTGCCTCCGGGAACTCCGGCGGCGCGAATACTGTCGAGGTCCTCATCGGTCGGCATGCGGTGGAAGACAACAAAGACGTTTATTGCGCTCGAATCGGGGAGCTGGTTGAGCAACACCGCCAGTTCCGGATCAACGCTCCGCAGTCCGGTGGAGTCGGCGCCCGTCAGCACCAAACCGTCGGCTCCAGTGTAGGTCAACGCATCAGCTCCGGTAAGCACGAGGCCATCGGCGCCGGTCAGGACCAACCCGTCCGCCCCGGTTAACACGAGGCCGTCAGCGCCGGTCAGGACCAAGCCGTCGGCCCCCGTAAGCACGAGCCCGTCGGCGCCGGTCAATACCAATCCCTGGCCGGGAACGAATGTGATTCCTGCGAATGCCGAACTTTGAGGATAAAAAACCAGCACTAGCGACAACAAGATCGCCAAGCCTGGGGAGGTGGTTTTTTTCATGATCACTGCTCCATAGCCGCGGGGGTTATCCTTACTTTAGAGCGCCGCCATTCTAGCGTGGGCACCTTGAAAAAAACTTGAACTGAAAACGGCGACCGCCGGTGCGAGGACGGGCGGGCAGAGCGGACTATGTAAAGAATGCCGTGGCGCCCGGCGCGGTTTCCTTGCAGGAAAGCGAACCCGTTCAAGAATAAGCCCATTAAGCGACCGCCTTCCGTCAGCGAAAGCTATCGTGCAATCCGGGTGCCGAGCCCGCATGATAAATGACGCGAAAGTCCCCAGAGACTCAAAGATCACTTTATTAGCGCTTCGTACTTCGCGACGGTCGCCGGAAGGGGAGCGACGCCCAGTTCGCTGCGGAGCATCTTCCGCAGCTTGTCGAATTGTTCTATGGCCGCCGCTCGATTGCCCTTTCCCACGAGTGCTTCCATAACCCGGCAATGCACGTCTTCGCGATACGGGTCACGCTGCAAGATCATCTGTCCGTATCGGATCACCTCGTCGAATTCGCCCCGCTGGGAGTAATACTCAGCCAGTTCTTTGAGACCCTCGAGGTACAGGTCGCGGTAAAAGCCCTTAAGCTCCTCGGTCCACTGGTAGTAAAGCTCCTCGAGAAAGTCGCCCCGGTAAAGCGCGATGGCCTGCCCGGTCAGTTGAGCAGCGGAGTCAACATCGCCGCTCCGCTTCAGCTCTCGGGCGTCGCCAAGCAATCGCTCGAATCCCTCGGTGTCCACCTGATACCGGTATTGTGGGTTGAGCGAGTATGCGCCCTCGCGGTAGAGGATGAAGTCCTTCTTGACTACCTGATTGCGATTGAGCGCCTTCCTTACGTGCGAGATCGTCGGGTGAAAGTTTTTGGCGATCGTGTCGGCGCCGGCTTCGGGCCAGAATAACTCGACCACGGTGTCCTTGGGCGCGCGGTGGTTGCGGCGCGAAGCGATGTAACAGAGTATGTGCAGCGACTTCAATAAGCGCCACGTGTCCTCGGGCATCGGTTCCGCCTGACTGCGATAGACCTGGATGGGTCCGAGCATGTTAATCGTGAGGTCGAACCCCGGCCGCTCGACGAGTTCGAAGGGCTTGATCGGGCTCCCGGTGGCGGCTGCCCACTTCGTGGGAACGGCGACCTCGACCCCGGCAAATGAGGTCTCTCCACGCCTGAGCCCGCTGAGGTAATCAACGGCTATGCCAGCCTGGATCGCGGCGTCAAACAGGACCGGCGCCTGGGCTGCCTCAAGCGAGAGCCAGTACGAGTAGTCGTATTGGAGCGACAGTTCGGCGGCGCGGCGCAGTTGCGCGAGAGCCTCATCGCGACGGCTACAGTCCCAATAGAGGCGGGCCAGCGACGTCGCTGCACGGGCCTCGTAGTATCGGATGCCGCCGGCATTCGCGAGCTCCAGCGCTTGAACGAGCGACTGCTCGGCGGATTCTGGGCGCCCGGCGGTCATCTCAACCCGCCCGTGTGTCACAAGGGCGGTCACACGCTCGGGCGCCGACCCGTGTTGCCGCGCCTCGTAGTACATTTGAGCGTCGCGTTCGGCGAGCGCCAGTTGGCCCATCTGCAGGTAGAGGCTTGCGCGCTCGTCCAACAGTTCGCGTTCGGTGAGCGACAGTCCGGCGTCGGCGTATGCCCGCGCGCTCTCATTGTAAAAGTCGAGCGACCTTGCGTAGTCTCCGCGCTCGCGGTAGAGGTTCCCGAAGCCTTCCAGAGTCTCGGCAGTCAAAGTGTTCAGGTTGAACATCCGGCATCGCTGAAGCGCGAGTTCCAAATGGGACTCGGATTCTGCCAGCCGGCCTTGCGCCATCTTGAGCCGCCCGAGATTGAGGTGCGCGATGGCTTCCTGCGGGAACGGGGCGGAGGGCTGAAGCGCGGCGCCTTCGGCTCGATCCGACCCTGTCCCTATCATCTGACTGATCAAGTGCACCGCTTCGTTCAAGTTGCCTCCCAGCGAGTAGGGGAGCCCCAGGTTGTGCAACACTATGCGCGCAAAGCGGTCGTCACCGGCCTGTCTGGCCTCGGCGAGGGCCGCGCGCCAGCTTTCAACCGCGCCGCGCGTGTCGTGAGCTGACGTGAACCGGCAAAGCCCGATGATGTTGAAGCAGCGCCCGCGCAGGGAATGCAGGTCCGGTCCAAGATCGAGGGCCGCAGACGACAATCTCATCGCCTCGTCATACTCTCCCGCGTGGCGAGCTATATACGCCTGGCCTCGCAGCGATTCTGCCTGGACGTGATCGTCGCCCGACTCTCGGGCGAGTTGCGCTGCGCGAACGTAGAGAGTCGAGGCGAGCGCGTGGTCGCCTTCGACCATTGCGACATCGGCCCTCGCGATCAGTGCGCGCTCGCGGCCGATGAAGGACTCTTGCGGCACGCTCTCGAAAGCTCGCTTTATCACCTCGAACCGTCCCAGATCAAACAGCATCGCCCCGCGCCGGGCAAGCAAATCGGCCATCTCCGCCGTCGCTCCCGCCTCAGCATAGTGGTCGAGAGCAAGGTCCCATTGCGAAGCGTCCGCGAAATACTCGGCGCACCGGTTGTGCAGCCGCCTTACCTCGTCCGCTCCCACCTCCCCGGCCAGCCAGGGTTTCAAAAAGCTGCGGAAGAGCGGATGAAGCCGGTACTCCTCCTCGCTGCCCGATTCGTAGGCGCGTGCGACAAAGACGTTGCGGCGGGCAAGCGCGCGCAGGTTGTCCCGGTCCTCCCCGACGCGGAAAATGGCTTCGAGCACATCCGGTGAAATGCGCTCGAACAACGAGAGGCGCCCGAGGGTCATGCGTGTTTCGGGCGGTTCGGCTTGAAGCACCTCTTCGGCAAAATAGTCGAAGATGTCGATCTCGGACTGCTGCAGCGCGCTCATCGCCTGCGCCTTGCCGAACAGCTTCTGATCGTCGTCGCTCAGCCGCGCGAGCGACTGTTGAATCAACTGAAGCGCGGTGATCCAACCCTCGGTCTTCTCATAAAACTGGTTTATCAAATCCGGCGGGAGAGGCTGCCGAAAGATCTCCGCAAAAAGCTGGTGAACTTCTTCGGCCACAAACAACAGGTCGCGGCGGTCAATGATCCCGATGAGGCCCTTGCTTCTGAGGCGGCTTATCGAGAGGTTCGGCATCGTGCGGCTTGTGATGACGATATGAAGGACATCGGGGACGTATTGCATCAGCCGGTCAACCGCGGCTCCAATCGACGTGGATGCGTCAACGTTGTGGAAATCATCCATGACCAGAATCGTCTTCTCTTCGACCTGATCCAGGATCTCGTTGACAAAGACGTCGGCTAGCTGATGGGCTCTTGCGGCCAGGTCCTCCGTCTCCCGAATCAACCCAAGTACGGCCTGTCCGAATTCGGGATGAAGCCCCCGCAGCCCGTAAACCAAGTAGGCGAAAAAGACTCCGAGGTCCTGATCGGAGGCGTCGATCTGATACCAGACGGAAGGGAGGCTGCACGAGTGAATGAAGTCGGCTACGACCGTCGTCTTTCCGCAACCCGCGTTGGCGCACACGATAGTCGCCGGGCCGTCGAGGTAGGAATGCATCCGCTCAATGAGCCGGGGCCGAGGCAGTATCTGCCGGCCCAACCGGGGCGGGAGAAGCTTGGTCTTGAGGAAGAGCTGCGGCAACATAAGAACCCCAGTTGTTCCCGGTCAACGTCGGAAGTAGAGCTCTTCGATGTTCCACGTGGCGCGCGGGGGCAGGGGCGACGGATGAATGTTGCCGAGCGTGTTCTTGTATGCAATCGCCTCCTGTTCGGCGACGAGGTAGATTTCGGGCAGCTCCTCGGACCAGATTCTCTGAATTTCAGCGTAGAGCCGCTTCCGCTCGGCCCCATTTGGCGACGCGTCTATCGCGTGCACAAGATCGTCGACTCGAGCTTCCCAGGGCGATGAAGGAGACGCCTGATTCGGATAACAGACGTGTTGCAACCCCGAGCTCAACAGGATGTTCTTGTAGTTAGCCGGACCGGCGGGAACCCCCGCGCGCCAGCCGAGCAATACGGCGTCGAAATCGAAGCTCGACTGCATTGCCGTGGCCACAACGGCGAACGCGAGCGGCGTCGAGTGCGCCTTGATCCCGATTGCCCTGAGGTTCTGAGCAATGGAGGCGGCCGATTGCACTCGTTGGGAGTTCTCGGCGTTTGTGATGATGGTGATTTCCACCGTGTGGCCGTCCTGATCCTCGAGGAATGAGTCACCGTTGCGGTCGCGAAGCCCGATTTGCTCCAGCATGCGGCGAGCGCGCTCCAAGTCGTAGGGATACTCGGCGACATCACCCGAGTGCCACTCGCTGTCGCCTGGCGAGACGAACGAATACAGCGGTACGGCCCGGCCAGTGAATACCGTGTTGGCCAGCCCCGCGCGATCGATGGCGCAGGAAACGGCCTGGCGAAACTCCTTGCTCCGGAAAAGCCGTTGCTTCCACAATTCCACAAACAGCTTGCCCGTGTTGGGATTCACCCCGGTGTTCTGATTGAACGCAAGCCACGTCGTGTTGAGCGAGACGCCCACGTCCTGGACCGTGACCTCCGGCCCTTCCAACTTCTTCACGCGCGCGTAATCCTCGGCGCGCACTCGCGGTGTGAATATGTCCAACTCCCCGGCCTCGAACTTCAACGCAATTGTGTTGAGGTCCCTCGTTATGACGAACACGACGCGATCCAAATACGGCAAGCGCCGGCCGTCGCGGTCCACCTTCCAGAAGTGGGGATTGCGTTCGAGCACGACTCGCTGTCCGGCAACGTAGTCCTTGATTCGAAATGGTCCGAGCGACACGATTTCCTGGGGATTGCTGCCGATCCTCATTGCCTCCTTGAATCGCCCCTCGCGCCAGACCCCTTCCCACTTGTGCTTCGGAATCAGCCAGAGGCTATAAACCGCGTCCAGGAATCCTCCGTTGGGCTTGTGGAGGTTGAAACGAACAGTGTGTCCATCGAGCTTCTCCAATGCGGGATACAGCGGGCTGCCATCGTCTTGCTTTCCTTCCATGAACGCGTCGCGGATTGGGCTCTCCAGTGTTTTGTCGCGGACTACATCATAGGTGAACAGAACATCGTCGGCCGTGAAGGGCTCGCCGTCAGACCAGCGAACGCCGTGTCTTATGTGGAAGGTCCACTGCAAGGCATCGGGCGAGCTCTCCCAACTTGTGCACACTCCCGGATCGTAGCCCGGCCGCTCGCCCCCGTTGCGGTAGTCAATCAGGCAACGGAAGACGTGCGTCCACAGGATGTCGTTGGAGGCGGTTTCGCTTGCAAGCAGAACGTTGAACGTCTTCATGTCGGTGGGTGTCGCGATGCTCAGCGTGCCGCCGTAGATTCCGGGTTCGCCCTCGTAAACGTAGGCCTGCTGCGGCGGTTCGCCTTGAAACGGCGGATCAGGAGCGCCACTTGCGCCACCAGGTGCGGGGCGCCCGCAGGCGGACATCAGCATTACGGCGATTGAAACAACTCCGAAGTAGCCTCTCATCGCTAGTGCTCCCGCCGACGGTATAACCCGGTTCGCCAATAGTTCGCCTATTATGATGCCTGATCCGAATGAAGGATTATCAACGGCCGCATGGTACTACAAGATGGGAGAACGCCTAAAGCGAGGAGCTGAGGGCGAGCAGAGGGATTTGAACCCTCGACCTCCTGATCCACAGTCAGGCGCTCTAACCAACTGAGCTATGCTCGCCATGCAATGATCTGCGATTGTTCGACACTAACTTTCGCCCATCGCCGCCGAGTTGTCAATCAGCGACAATTGCACGTTCCGCCCTACTTCGACATTCAATGGTGCGCGCTGGCGGGGCGTTGCGTTGACACTCAAAATCACGTGTTATAGACTGAAAATCCGTAATAATTTGACCATACTCTCAGTTCGTACACTCATGAACGCGTGCCAACTGAAGCCTGGTCCGTCGCATCGTACGGGTGCAAGCAACTCGACCAGGTTCACACCGCAGAGAGTGGAGTGCAACGGAGGAAACGCGATGATCAGCAAAGCAATCAAGAGAGCCGCCTCGGCCGGCGCGTTGGTGTTAATTATGGCCGGCGGAGCCCTGGCGCAAACGGGATCGATCGAAGGCACCATCAAGTTAAAGGGCGCGGACGGCAAGCTCACACCGGTAGAGGGCGCAATAGTCGACATCTACCGCGTCGACATCAACAGCCACTGGGAAGTCAAGACAGACAAGCAAGGACATTACCTCCGCCTCGGTATGCCGCTCGGCGGGACCTTCACCTTGTGCGTTTCAGGACCCGGCGTGGTGTTCACGTTTCAGACAAATGTCAGAGTTGCTCAGACGCCGGTCGTGGACTTCACCGTGGAACCCGGGGACGGAATGCGGCCAACCTACGATCAACTCAAGGCCGCGATAGAAGCTCACAAGTCGGGTAAGGCGGGAGGCGCCGCAGCCGCCGCGCCGGACAAGGCCAAAGCCATCGCCGACGCGAAAGAGTACGAGGCGAAGAAGAAAGAGGCCGAAGAACTCCAGCGCTCGTTCGATCAGGCCAGAGTCCACTTCAACACGGGCATCGAGCTGTCCAACGCGAACAATTATCAGGGCGCGCTCACCGAATTCGAGCAGGCTGCAGGCGTGGACCCCACCAAGAACAAGGACATCGCCGAGGTCGTCTACAAGGCGAACGGCAATCTCGCTGAAATGCACTTCCAACTCGGCGTCGAAGCCTTCAATCAGAAAAAGCGAGACGAAGCGAAGGCGCACTTTCAGACCGCGATCCAGTCTGCCAACAAAGCCATCACGGTCGCTACGAATCAGACCTTCAGCCTCACTTCAGCGCAGCCAACCGCCGCGCTCAACAGCGATTTGCTTACCTACTACAACCGCATCGTGAAGAACGCCGCCTTGCTGGTCGAGCACTTCGGCGCGAACGATCAGGTTGACTCAACCCTGGCGGTAATCGACAAGGCGGAAGCGCTCGACGCGGCCAACAAGAACAAGTGGGGCGTGCTCAGGGCGGATCTCCTTCGGTATGCATATCGCTACGACGAAGCGACGGCGGCTTACAAGACGGTTTTAACGGCGGACCCGGCCAACGCTGATGCCCTCTACGGGCTGGGCCTGACGTTGGTGGCCGCGACGGAGAAGGAGAAAATCCAGGAAGGCGCGAACGTGCTGGCTGACTTCGTCAGCAAGGCGGCAGCCACCGACAAGCGCGTTCCGATCGTGAAGGAAGCGCTCGAGGCGGTGAAGAACGCTTACAAGATCGAAGCCGAAAAACCCGCGCCGACACGTCGCAGGAGACCCTGACTCACGGGGCTCGATCAATTCGAAGGCGAGGAAGCCACGGCCTCGAGTCGTGGCTCCTCTACCCCCCTCCATCGTCAGTTCAGTCGGTAACCACGCCGGGAGTTGCGGGAGCGACGGCGATTATTCTTGACGCGGCCCAACCCGTTTGATAATCCTTTCTCGCAGAACCTTAGGGGGAATCTGAATGAGTAAGCGCGTGCCCCGTTCGGCGGTGGCGGCTATATGTACGCTGGCCCCCCTCGCACTGCTGACAGCAAGTCTGAATCCAACGTTGAAGGCCTTTGGGCCCGCCGGGGCGGTCGTGCGCCAGCTCGCCGAACAGGACTCCCGGCGCCGCGAGCGCCAATCCGCACTAAGGGCACAACTCAGCTCGACGCGACCTCGCGAATTCAACGCCGCGCTCGGGGAGCTTGCTGCGCTGGACGAACCCGGCGCGCTCGGCCTCTGGCAGACAGCTTTGGCCTCGCGCGATTCCTCGCTCCGCCAATCGGCCTGGCGAGAGTACCAAGCTGCGCACCTGAAACTGATGCGCAATGAGCTCGTGCCCCAAGTCGCGCGAATCGCGATAAACTCCGAAGACCTGTTGCGCCTTGCATCTTCAGCCGGACTCGACGTTACGATCTGGTCGTCAGCCGATACCGAGGCGATAGCCGCCGTCCCCCCTTACCTCGTCGAGCGCATGCGCGGGGCCGGCGTCGACCTCACGGTGCTCTACGATTCGATAGCCGACTGGCAGCGCGCTCGCGCAGACGGCGATCGATCGGCCGAAGCGATCACTCCCGCGTACCAATCTGACGTCGCGGGTTCCCAGTCGCAGGTGCGCATCGCGGTCATCGACCTCTCGAAAAAAGCCGCGCCGTCGGCCGGCTATTCAGACTGGTTTGGCGACGGCGAAAACATCCTGATCCGTAGCGAGGGGTTCCTCGCTTACCTGGACGTCTTCTCATCGGACGGTTCGGCGGGATCTGACGCCGCCCACATCGATCAGCAGTACACGCGGCGGGGCTACTCGCTGGCGGGGTTCTACACGCCGGCGGAGTTCGCAGGCGTTGCGCCGCGGTTCTTCCCCGGCAAGAGCTTCAACATCGGCGCCACTGCCGACAGAATCGGAGCGCAGCCCTCGCTGGCCGAGCGCAAGTTCCACAACTATGACGAGACGACGGCGGAATTCACGGCGCTCGCAAACTCACATTCCAACATAGCGCGAATCGTGACTCTGGGGCTGAGCTACGAAGGCCGGCCCATCATCGCGCTGAAGATAAGCAAGGACGTCTCGGTGGATGATTCGAGCAAGCCCGACGTGCTGTTCACCGGCTGCCATCACGCGCGCGAGTGGATCGCAGTCGAGCCGCCGGTCTACTTCGCGAATCAACTCATCGCCCAGTACGACTCCAGCGACATCATCAAGTCCCTCGTCGATCACCTACAGATTTGGATCGTGCCGACAGTCAACCCCGATGGGCTGACCTTCAGTCAGGGCTCTCCCAACGATCGACTGGACGCGATCCGGCTGTGGCGCAAGAACCGCCGGCCGATTTCGACCGATTGCGGTTCGGGCGTCGGCGTCGATCTGAACAGGAACTACGGATATCAGTGGCGGCTGCCCGATGACACGCCTTGCGAAGAACGGGACGACATCGGCGCGAGCGACAATCCCACGCTTGAAACCTATCGGGGCCCGGCGCCCGAAAGCGAGCCCGAGCTTAAGGCAATCAAGACGCTGCTCGATGATCCGCGCCGGCATTTCCGCGCGCAGATCGATTATCACAACTACTCGCAGTTGGTCCTCTACCCGTGGGGCTATCAGGCCGAGCCCTCCGCGGACAGCGGCACGCTCGGCATGCTCGCGAAGCAAATGGCGGAAGAGGTATTCAAGGTCGACCGCAAAACCTATCGCCCGGAGCAGGCCATCAGTCTCTACGTCACGACCGGATCTTCCCTTGATTACCAGTACGCGGTGAATCGGGTGCCGGCGCCGTTCGTGGTCGAGATGCGCCCGCTCTGCTGTATATTCAACGTCCCGGAAGACGACATCCCGAGGATCAACGAGGAGAACTGGGCGGGTGCGTTCGCGCTTCTGAAATGGGCTGAGGGGCCGCCGGTTCTCCAGTCGGTCAAGGCATATCAAGTCGGAACCGACGGCACGCTCTCAAAGCTCGTGTACTCGGCGCAGTGGTCCTCGTCCAATCCATCAGCGGGAGTTCGTGAGATGGCCATCGACACGCGCGCGGCGCTGCTCGAGCCCGGCCGGTTGCTCGTCAGACTGCAATTCTCGAAGCCGCTCGCCGGCGGCGCGCCGCCAACTGTCACTCTTGGCCGAGGCAATCGCCTCGACGAATTGCGCGTCGAAGCCGAAGGCGGCAGCGAAGGCTGGCAGACGACCAACTACGCCAACGACACCTGGATCGGCGAAGCGGCCATTGTGCAGGATGGGAATCAGGCAAACCCGTGGCGGCTGTCAGTCGATGCGAGTGATACGGCAGGATTCAAACTCGACGCCGCGCCCGCGACGATTGCGAGCTACGGCATCGGCACCGATGGATGGCTGAACTACGAAGGTGCAGAGGGCGAAGGATCGCAGGGCGGTCCCGATACGCTGCACATTCTGGCTCCAAGCCTCCCCAGAGATCTGTTTGCCGTCGTGGTTGGAGCGCCGCTCGGCGGCGAGCGGATAGAGGGCGGCGGGCAGATAACCGCGGCATGGACCGTACCGAGCGGCTCGGGTCTGGTTCCTACCAGTTATGATCTTCTCGTTTCAACCGACGCCGGATTCAGCTTCAGGCCTATCGTCGAGGGTGTTCCGGGCACGGCGGATAAGCTCACGATCACCTTGCCCGCAGTCGCCTCGACTCGTGCGCGGCTCGGAGTGCTGGGCCGACAAACCGGGTTCGGAAGCACGATGTTCGGCAGCAGTCCTGGCAACTTCACAATCGGGGCAAACGTCGGCGGCGAGGTGAACATCGACTTCGCGTCATCCCAGCGCGTCGATCAGAACTGGTCCGACGCTGACGGATCGAGCGGCCCAGTGCGGCTCGCGATCAACATAACGCTGACCAATCGCGGGAGTGGTACGCTGGCTAATCCGTTCCTCCGCGTCGCCGGCATAAGCAGCGGCAGTGTGATTCTGTCACGCGACGCGAAGTCCAATGCCGGCGCCGGAGCACGCCAGTCTCTGGTTGCGGGCGACGACAACCTTATATCGCCGGGCGAGGCCGTTCAGGCTCGCGTGCTGGTTGGATTGACTGGTACTAAGAAGATAAAGGTATCGGTTGAGCTTTGGGGTGTTGCAGTGGACGGGACCGCTTTCGGCGCGAGCCCGATTAGAATCTGGCGCGGCAAGCCAAAGAGCAAGTAGCTCGATTGGATTCGCGCACCCCTGCCGGATGGGCAGTCGTGTTAAGGTCAGGGATTGGGGTCACGGAAGTAAATCTCGCACGGCGACCCGGCCGACTTCGCGTCCTTCTATTATGACCGGCACCAAATCCGCAGGGCCATAATTGACGCGACGCCTGTAGTCAGGTTCATCAGGCGCACCCGATGGGTCCTGATAGACTTCTATGGAGTTCTCAACAAGTTGACGATCCAGTAGACCGGAATCCCAGCGCGCGCATAGACGGCTTTTTTCACTCCGCGGTCCCGCTCTATCGTGGTGTCCGCTATTTCAACAATCAGAACCACATCGTCAACCCCGGGATGGCGCTCTCGATATTGCCGGGTATCGCCACGAACCACCATGACATCGGGTTCAGGTTCGCTGTCGTCCAAGGTGATTGGCTCCTGAGAATCGACATAACAGCCAGCAGGCACGACAGCTTCCAGCGCTTGTAGCGCGAGTTTCGTGGCGATTCGATGAGGCGGGTTCTTGGGCATCTTATAGACCAGCCATCCTGCCAGCATCTCCACGGGATCATCAGGGGTGAGAATACCGGCTCGGATCATATCGTGGTACTGCTCGACGCTTAAGCGCCAGATGAGATCGTCGGGCTTGCCGGCGGGGAGTCCGCTTGCGCCTGGAGTTTGAGGGACGCTGATTGACATAACGCACCATGAGGCTTGCGTCTGCGGCCACATCTTACCACAGCACGGGTTCAACTCAAGGGTGGGGTTTGCCGCGTTTGCTGTGGTTGTGGTAAACCTTCGTGGCTAGACTGAAGTGTGGTCGTTTCGGTCCATTGAACGCCTTTGAAGTCCCAGATTGGAGCGAAAGCCCTGTCAAAACTGGGGGCTCGCGCTGGTTAGCCGCCGCTGCTCTTCCTCAGTTCCATCAGCACTTGCTTGGCCACCGCCTTGAGCGTGTCGAACACGCCGACCCCGCGGCTTGCGACAGCTTCATACACCGGTTCATCCCTGCGCAGAAGCTCGGCCCTGAGTTCGTCGGCCGAGACGACCTGCGGCAAGTCGCGCTTGTTCAACTGCAGCACGTACGGAATCTTCGAGAGCGTGTAACCGTGCTGCTTCAGGTTGGACTCGAGATTGAAGAGCGATTCGATGTTGGCGTCCATGCGTTCCCGCTGCGAGTCGGCGACAAAGACCACGCCGTCCACGCCCTTGAGTATCAACTTGCGGCTCGCGTCGTAAAAGACCTGGCCGGGCACGGTGTAGAGGTGAAACCGCGTCTTGAATCCGCGCACCGTTCCGAGGTCGAGCGGCAGGAAGTCGAAGAACAGAGTGCGGTCCGTTTCCGTTGCGAGGCTGATGAGTTTGCCTTTCGCCTGCGGCGCGGTCGAGTCGTAGATGTACTGGAGGTTGGTCGTCTTGCCGCCCAGTCCCGGCCCGTAATAAACGATCTTGCAGTTGATCTCGCGCGATGCGTAGTTGATGAACGTCAAGGCTCTTCTTCCTTATTTTGTACCGGCGGGGCCTGCTCCGGTTTCTTCGCCTGCTCAAGGGGCCGTCCGGGACTTGTGCGCTAGCTGAAAAGAGCGTCTATGTCCTCTTCTGTTATCTCTGCGAACGGCGAGTCGACCGAAACGCCGAGCTCGCGTTCGCGCGATATCTTGTCATCGATCAATTCAAATATTGAATTCATCTCTCCGGTCGCCCGCTTCACCCGCAGGCGGACCAGACCGAGACTGGAACGTTCGTCGAATATCACCACCAGTATGACGCGCGACGCGACGATCGATATGTGAATGTTGTCGCGCTCGCCTTCATGCGACAGTACGGGAAAACCTCGCTCGCCGATCAGGTGCGCAAGCCCGTCCGTCGCTGCGACGTTGCCGGCGGTCAGGCTCGCCAGGCTCGTTGTGTCGAGATTGAGCATCTCTCCGTGGGCCGCGATCTGTTGCCCGTTCTTGTCGACCAGGAAAACGAACTTCGCGTTCGCGTCCGCGCACAAGCGAGTGATCGCGCTCTTGAGCTGCTCATACTCCGCTTCATACATCACGACCGGAGTCGTCATCTGTTGTCCTCTACTGTGACGCTAAGCAAGACTGTTCCGCGTGTGCGGGCTAAGACATGCAAGGGCATTATCGCTCCGCCGTCTCGTCCTGGTTGAAAACTCTGGAACCTTTCACCGAATTCTCAGAAGGGGCAAAGGGGCGCGCCTTGTGGGGTATCGCCTTTATAGCACACGCCCCATGAGCATTTCAAGACTTTTGATGCCCCCAAACTTGGTAGGCGGCCCGCCTCATGTCGAATTGCGACGCGGCGCCTCTCCACCTCGTCCCCCTAAGCCCTTTCGCCAACCCTCCTCGCGGTCATCCACAAGCGGCGAGATCCCCCCGCCGCCCGATCGCACGGTTGCGCCCTTTTTTGACTTGGGGCAACCACCATCTGGTATCATCGAGGCGCTCGCAATTCTTCTGGGAGGAATCAATGGAGTCCAGGTTTCAGAAGCACGTCAACCGCGACGAGATCGTGAAGATAGTTTGTGACCTCGTCCGCCACGACACCACCAACCCGCCCGGGAACGAGTATCTTTGCAAAGAACTCGTCACCCGGTGCGTGCAGAAGCTCGGGATGGAAGTCTCGTACTTCGAGAAGCAGCCGGGCCGCACGAACGTAGTTGGCAGAATCGGCCGGGGAGCGAAATCAATCGGGTTCGTCTCGCACATGGACGTCGTGCCCCCGGGTGAGATTGAGCAGTGGCAGTCGCCGCCCTTCGAGCCGACGATTCGCGACGGCCGCATCTACGGGCGCGGAACGCTTGACGACAAGGGCTCATTCTCATGCGCCTATTCCGCGTGCAAAGCGTTTCTCGCCGAGCATCCGAATTTCGATGGGACGATCTACCTGATCGCGGCGGCCGACGAAGAGATGGGCTCGGAACTGGGCATCATCTACCTGGTCGAAGAGTGCGGGCTGCGGTTCGACGTCGCTATCATTCCCGATGGCGCGCATGGACCTGTCAATCTATGGCGAGAAGGGCATCATGTGGGTTGAGTTGACCAGCCTTGGCGTTCAGGCTCACGGCTCGACTCCCGAGCTTGGCCGCAACGCGATCGTTCCGCTTGCTGAATTGTTATCGGAAATCAAGACGCTCGATCTGGGCGCGAATTATGATCGGGCATTCGACGGCTGGACTATGAACGTCGGCACGATTCAAGGCGGCACGGCAACCAACACTGTGCCTGCCTCAGCGCGCGCGACGATAGACTTTCGACTGCCGGCGGGGATCACGCGCGAGCAGGTACTCGCGAAGATCGACCAGAAGATCGCCGCCGTTCGAGAGCGCTCGCCGGATGCCGAGTTTCACGTCAAAGTCCTGCACGCGACCGAGCCGCACCTGTCGGATAAGAACTCGATCATCGTGCGGAGCTTCGATCAAGCAGCGCGGCGATTGGGCATCCCGATGAAGTACGAGACCTTCGGAGGCAACACGGTGGCCAAGAATCTCTTCTTCGCAGGCATAACGTCGGTCGTGCATTATCCCGGCGATGACAAGCTCGCGCACGTGCCGAATGAGTTTGTGATCATCGACGAGTTGGTGCTGGGATCGGTGCTGTACGCGGAGACGCTGGAGGCTTATTTCTTTGGTTGAAGCTCGCACAGCACCGGCGCTCTTGGCAGGGGAAGCGAATCAACCTTCTCGCGCGTTTTCGAGTGCGGTTACCGCTGGCTGGTCGAAATGGCGAGCTTTGCGACGTTCTGGGCGAGGTCGCGGGTGACCTCGTTGGCGGCGATGAGGTTATTGATTGCGTCACGCATTTCTTCGCGGTCTGCCTCCATCTGACCGAAGGTTTGTCTTTGAACCGCGGTTATCTCAGCCATTACCTCACGGTCCGCCTCCATCTGCGTGAGGGTCTGTCGTTGAACCGCTGATATCTCAGACACGCTTCCAGACAACTCGCTCACTATCCGCGCGAGGACCCGCACGTCCTCCGTTAGCACGCCGACCGAGTCTCGCAGATCGGCGACCGACTCTCGCAGCCCGGAAACCGACTCGGAGACCTTTTCCGCCGCCTGCTGCAGCATACTTATGTCAGTCGTGTTCTTCGCCTGACTGCCCAGCAGAAACTCAATGGCTGCTCCATCTCTTCAGGTGTCATCGTTGGAAATCACTCCTCATCCTCAGCTTGCTTTTTTCAATCTCGCGCGCGCTGGGGCGCGGACAACACTTCTTGAGGGCTCCCAGTTGCAACTCTCGGTTCCCTCACGCTCGCGCATTGTACCACAGGCAGTCGTACGGGACGCAGTCCGTCGACGCGACGCACGCCACGCTCGGCGACAGGCTATTCCAGATCCAGCTAGCAGTTCTGCTAGCGGTTCTTGCCTGCGCCATAGCCTCGTGTGATAATCCAGCGAAGCCCCAACCAAGGTGATCATGGTCCGCGCCGTTGTCGTCTACCTCTCGTTCTCGCTTGCGACGTTAGCTCAACCGTTTCCGCTCCTCGCTGCTGCGCGCGAACCGACGCTCAAATCAGCGGCGGCCGAGATTCGAGCTGCTATGGACGCGCGGGAGTTAGATCGTGCTGAGAGGCTCGCGCGCGGCTTGAGGACCCGCGACGCCGAGGGTTTCGCTCGAAACAACTTCGACTATCTGCTGGCGCGGCTGGCCGAGCGGCGCGGTGAGAGCCTCGAAGCCTCCTCGCTCTATCAAGCTGTGCTCGATCGCAAGTCCGTTCTCGCCGAGTACGCGCTCTGGCGCCTCGCAGGGATCGCCCGTGCGTCGCGTGACCTCGCGCTCGAACGGCAATACCTCACGCGGTTGCTTGCTTCGCACGCCGCGAGCGCGCTTGCCGGTCGCTCGCGCGAGCGCATCATCGACAGCCTGCGAGAAAGCGGAGACTACCGCGCTACTATCGCGATGCTGCGCGGCACTGCATCAGCCAGCGGCGTGCAGGGCCGCAGGGCGATGTTCAAGCTCGCCGAGGCTCACGCCAAAACCGGAGACACGGCGGTCGCGCGCTCGTTGTTCGATCAACTCGTCTCAGGATCGCGAGACGATTATGCGCTCGCCGCTGCAGAAGCTCTCGACGCGCTTGACCGAGCTTCGCGCGCAAAGCCCAACGAGTTCGAGGCCTTGAGGCGCGCCCGCATCTACCTCGCCAACCGGCACTGGTCCGAAGCGCGATCTCACCTCACCGACATAACCGCGCGGTTTCCCGAAAGCGTCAATCTGCCCGAGGCGCTTTATCAAACCGGCTTTTCGTTCTTTCGCGAAGAAAACTACGACGAAGCAATCAAGTGGTTCGAGCGCGTTCACACGGAGTTCCCGGACAAAAAAGAGGGCGAGCAGGGCTACTACTGGGTCGCAAGCTCGCTCCAAAAGGCCAAGCGCTACGAAGCTGCGGCCCGGCGCTACGGCGAGTTCATCGATGCTTATCCCGACAGCGAGCTTCTCGAAGGCGCGTATCGCAACGTCGTCGACTGTCTCAGGTACGCGGGCAAAGACGCCGAGGCACGCGAGTGGTCCAGGCGCATCACGGATCGCTTCGCCGGCCAGCCGCTCGCCATCGTCGGTCTGTTCAATGAAGCCAAGATAGATCTCACGCGAGGCAATTACGAAGCGGCACTGACGCTCTTGACGCGGCTTCAGGTCCAGCCCGCCCCCTCGAAGCTGATAGGCGGGCCGATGCGCGGCGAGGCGGCATTCTTGCGCTTCTACACGCTCGAGCAGATGGGGCGACTTGACGAGGCCGCGCGCGGGTACCTTGCTACGCCCGACGATCGCGATAGCTACTTCGGCCACCGGGCGACGCTCAGGCTGAAGGCGTTGTGGCGAACTGATGAAGGCCGCGCCGTCCTGCAACCGATCGCGCGCGCGTACCGTGATCAAGCTCGAAGGGCGTTTGCGGCAGGCCGCTACAGTGAAGCCAAGGACGCGGCCGGTCAGGCGCTCAGGTTGGCTGACAACGCGGAATCCGAGCGGGCTCTCGTGGACATCCTGCGCGGCTGTTACGCTCATTTGCCGGCTTACTCGGCGGTGTCGAACCATCGACTGTTACCCGTCGCGCGCGGGGTCCTCGCCGAGGGCGATCATTCGGCCACTGATACTACGCATCGAGCTCTTGCGGCGGAGTTGATGTTCCTCGGCCTTTATGACGAAGGCGCAACGGAGCTGCGGCTCGGCGGCCTCAGCGCGGCTGCCGCCAGCGTGCAACGAGGACTTACACGCAACGCGGCGCGCGCTCCCGGCGCAGCGACGGCGCGGACCGCGTCGACGAAGTCAGCGCCAGGTGACGTTGCTTATTCGCTGGCCGTTTACAGCAATCGCGGCGATCAATCCTACTACGCAATATCGTTCGCCGAGCCGGCCTTCAAGTCGATACCCCAGGATTACTGCCTCGAGCTGTTGCCGCGCGATCTGATCGAGATGCTCTATCCCGCACCCTATCGCGAATCGCTCACGCGGTACGGATTGCCGCTCAAAGTCGATTCCCGGTTGATTCTGGCGCTGGCGAGGCAGGAGAGCCGGTTCAATCCGACGGTGAAGAGCCCGGCGGCTGCGCGGGGCCTGTTGCAGTTCATCCCGGAAACCGCGATGAAGCTCGCGCGGGCGGATGGCGGGGGCGAGTTCGATCTCGATGACTTGTACGATCCCAACACATCGATCCGGCTTGCGACGCGCTACATCGCCGACATGCAGCGGATGTTCGCGGGACACACTTATGCAGTGATCGCGGCTTACAACACCGGCGAAGCTAACGTCGAGCGATGGATCTATCGCGCGCGCTCAAATGACGTAGACCGGATGATGGCTGAGATCGCGATCCCTGAGACAAAAGATTATTTCGCTAAGGTGATGCTGAACCTGCGGGCCTACCAGCAGCTTTACCCTGCCGACCTGAAGCCGCGCAAACCGTGAGAAGCTGATCATTCCGCGCGTGGCGGGAATCCCTTGAAGAGTTCGGCAACAGGCAAGGAAAACTCTGGCAACAATGGGCTCGCGAGTGTGTCTGACTCGTAAAGGGTGCTCACCAGGCTGAGTTGTGCATCCTCCCGCCGATAGACCTCGATCTGTCGCGCGATCCAGTCGACGATCCAATACTCGTGGACTCCTCGGCGAGAATAAAGTCTGAGCTTGGCTTCGCGGTCCCGGCGTTCATTGCTTGCCCCGGGGGAGAGGACCTCTACAACAAGGTCGGGTGCCGCGTGGAGTTTTCCGTCACTGCCGAGCGCGGTTCGCAGCCGCTCGAAGCTCGTCCACGCTATGTCGGGTGCAACGTCGTTGTCTTCGGCGAAGATCAAGCCGGGAGCGCCAGTGACCTCCCCTAGCCCGGTTTCTCGGGACCACGCTTCAAGGCTGAACACGAGTTTGGCGCAGGCGCGTTGGTGGTAGTAATGAGGTTGTTTCGACACGAACAGCTCTCCGTCGATGATCTCGTAGCGGCTGCCGTCCTCGGGCAGCGCCTCAAGGTCTCTTGAAGTCCATTGCAGTGTGCTTTCCATCATCAACTCCTGCTGGCGGAGTATATCACCCTGCTTCTGAGCGAGGCTAGGAAAGTCACCGACCGACGAACCCGCCAACCACCCTAGCGCTCGACGCGTTCGCGCTCAAACCATCCATAGATCGCCGGCAGAACCAGCAGAGTCAGCAGCGTTGACGTAATCAAGCCGCCGATCACAACCGTTGCCAGCGGCCTTTGCACCTCCGCCCCCGCCGACGTTGCAATCGCCATCGGGATGAACCCGAGGCTTGCAACCAGCGCAGTCATCAACACCGGACGAAGCCGCGTCATCGCGCCTCGTTTGACCGCTTCGTCCACAGACAGACCTTCATCGCGAAGCCGGTTGATGTGACTTACCATCACAACGCCGTTCAGCACGGCTACGCCGAACAGCGCGATGAACCCAACGCCTGCCGAAATCGACAACGGCATCCCTCGCGCCAGCAACGCAAAGATCCCGCCACTCAGCGCCATCGGAACATTCAGGTAGATGAGCAGCGCAAGGCGCGCCGAGCCAAACGTCGTGTACAGAATCACGAAGATCAGGAAGAGCGTGAGCGGCACAACGATAGCGAGCCGCTGTGTCGCCCGCTGCAAGTTTTCAAACTGCCCGCCCCATTCGAGGTAATACCCGGTTGGCAAGCTCACTCGGCTGCCGACGCGCTCCCGAGCCTCGGTTATGAAGCTGCCGAGGTCGCGGCCCCTCACGTTGCACTCGACGACGATGCGGCGCTGAATGTCTTCGCGGCTTATCTGCGCCGGCCCGCTGTTGGTCTGGATGGCGGCCAACTGAGCTAACGGGATCAGCCGGCCTTGAGCGTCCGAGACGGGAATGCCAGCGAGCGCCTCTGGATCGGCGGCTGCGCTGTCGGGCAATCGCACGACGAGGTCGAATCGCTTCTGTCCCTCGAAGATCGTGCTGACCACTTTACCCACGCGGCTGGCCTGAACCACGTCGAGCACGTCGGCGGCGTTGATGCCGTAGCGCGCTATGCGCTCGCGGTCGACGATTATGCGGATCATCGGCAGCCCGGCGATCTGTTCGCTCTTCACGTCGGCCGCTCCCGGAACGCCGCCGAGCACGCGAGCGACCTCCTCGCCTTTTGACCTGAGCACATCCAGGTCTTCCCCAAAGATTTTCACGCCGACATCCGAACGCACGCCTGCAATCAACTCGTTGAAGCGCATCTCGATCGGCTGGGTGAAGCCAAAGCCTGAGCCGGGCACTTCCCGCTGGAGCGCTTCGCTCATTCTGTCGATCAGATCTTCGCGCGTCCGAGCTGTTTTCCATTCGGCACGCGGTTTCAAGATCACAAAGACGTCCGACAGCTCGATGCCCATCACGTCGGTGGCCACTTCCGGGCTGCCGGTCCGCGAGACGACTTTTATTACTTCCGGAAAGCGGCTGAGCGTCTGTTCGACCCGCGTCGTCGAGGCGACCGACTCGCTCATCGCGACGCTGGGCAAGCGCCAGGCGTTGATGGCGAAGTCGCCCTCGTCGAGGCGCGGAATGAACTCGCGGCCGAGGAACGGGAACATGGCCAAACTGGCAGTGAAGATCGTGACGGCTGCCGCAGCCGTTACCAACCGATGCGACAGGACCCAGCTCAGCACCGGCGCATAAACACGATGAGCCGCCCGCACGACGGCGGGTTCCTTGTGGCTTACCCGCCTTGCAAGGAAGAACGAGGCCAGCACCGGCATGAGCGTCAGCGCAATGACCAGCGAGCCCGCGAGCGCAAACACCACCGTGTAAGCCATCGGCTTGAACATCTTTCCTTCGATCCCCGTCAGCGTGAGTATTGGAATGTAGACGAGAATGATGATGGTGACGGCGAAAAAGACGGGCCGGGCCACCTCGCGGCCGGCCTCCAGGATCGCGAGCATCGGACTGCCCGCCTCATCCTTCTTTCGCCCCGACAGCTTGCGTACGATGCTCTCGATCATGACCACCGAGCCGTCAACCAGCAGCCCGAAGTCTATTGCGCCAAGGCTCATCAAATTGCCCGAGATTCCCGCCGCCACCATTCCCGTGAAAGCCACGAGCATCGACAGCGGAATCGCCGAAGCCACGATCAACCCGCCGCGCAGGTTTCCGAGAAAAAGAAACAACACGGCGACGACCAGCAACCCGCCTTCGAGGAGATTGTTCCGCACCGTGTGAATCACGCGATTCACGAAGTCGGCGCGGTCATAGAAGGGGACGATACGGACGCCGGGCGGGAGCGACGGTTTGATCTGTTCGATCTTCTGTTTGACACGCTCGGCGACCTCGCTCGCGTTTTCACCGGCCAGCATCTGCGCCATGCCGATCACAGTCTCGCCCTTCCCCTCGGCAGTGGCCGCGCCGATCCGAAGCATTGCGCCCTCGCGTACCTCGCCGAGCTGTCGGACGTACACCGGAGTGCCATCCGGTCCGGCGTTCACGACTACGTTCTCCAGATCGCGCGGGCTGCTGACCAACGCTTCAGCCCGTATGATGTACTGCTCCTGGTTGTGTTCGATGTAGCCGCCGCCGGCGTTGGCGTTGTTGCGCTCGAGAGCCTCGAAAACCTTGTTGATCGGAACGCGGTAGGCGACCAGCTTCTGCGGATCGACCACTACGTGATACTGCTTCGCGAGTCCGCCCCACGTGTTGACCTCGACCACGCCCGGGACCGATCGCAGGCGAAATGCAATTTGCCAGTCCAGTATCGTGCGCAAGTCCATCGGGCTGTAGCCGTCGCCCTCGACGGTGAAGTGGTAGACTTCGCCGAGCCCGGTTGTGAGCGGTCCCATCTCCGGCCGCCCGTACTGCTGCGGGATCTGCTCGATGGCCTGTTGCAGCCGCTCATTTACCTGTTGCCGCGCGAAGTAGCGGCTGACGCTCTCGTCAAAAGTCACGGTCACCGCCGACAGTCCGTAGCGGGAGACTGAACGAATCTCCTCCAGTCCGGGCAGACCACTCATCGCCGTCTCAATCGGGTAGGTAATGAACTGTTCAACCTCCGGCGGCCCGAGCGCGGGAGACTTCGTGAGTATCTGCACCTGGACCGGCGTCACGTCCGGCACCGCGTCGATTGTGAGTCTGCGCAGGCTGTAGATTCCCGTGCCGACCGTTAGCAGCGTGAGGACGGCGACAAGGAAGCGATACTTAAGGGAGAGCTCGATAATCCGATGCATCCTTTGACACCCTCTCAATCTTCTCCGCTGATCTGATCTTTCAGCAGAGCGGACTTCAGTTGAAAGCTCCCTAGCGCCACCACCACTTCGCCGGCGTTCAGGCCGCTCGTGACTTCGACCCAGCCATCGCTCTCGGCGCCAAGCTGGACCTCGCGCTTCTGAAACTGGCCATCGCCGGTCTTGATGAACACAACCGGCTTGTCTTCGATGTGCTGGATTGCCGATGACGGAATCATCACGGCGTCGCGGCCCGTAGAAGTGGGGATATCAATCCTGGCGAACATCTCGAGTTTCAGGCGGCTCCCGGGATTCGGGACTTCGCAGCGGACCTTGGCCGTGCGGGTCTTCGGATCGAGAAAATCGCTCACGTAGGTGATCTTTCCTCTGAAGACTTCACCGGGGTAGGAATCAAGACGGACCTGGACTTCCTGCCCCTGTCGGATGAGGGCGATGTCCTTCTCATAAACATCCGCTTGCACCCACACCGTCGAGATATCGGCCACGGTGAACATCTCGCGTTCGGTATCGACGGCCTCGCCTTCAGCTATTTCCGACTTGATCACGATCCCGCCGAATGGCGCGCGAAGCGTGCTGTGCGAAGCTTCGCGATGGTGGTCGGCATGCGTGCGTGCCTTGAGTCTCTCGAGATCCGCGTCGGTCAGCCCGAACCGGTGGATTTTCTCCTCGACGTTTTCGAGCTCCGCCTTCTCGCTGTTGATGGACGCAAGCGCATTCTTGTACTCGGCGTTTCGTTTCTCATACTCAGCCTTCGCCACCGCGCCGAGGTCTATCAGACGCTGTGCGCGCTCGAGGGACTGCCTGGTTACTTCAGCCTCCGCGTTTGCCTTTTCGAGTGCGGCGGCGGCGCTGAGGTATTGGCCGATCAACTCGCCGAGTTCGATATTGTCGTAGTCGGCGAGCGGCTGGCCGGCGCGCACGCGGTCGCCGAGCCGCACGTGGACTTTCTCAATGCGGCCCCTGGCCAGCGGCCGAATGTGCGCGACCCGCGTCTCGTTTGGGCCGACGATGCCGGTCGCTTGAACCGTTCGCACAAGAGTCCTCACCTGCGCGGCTTCGAGCGATAGGCCGATGTTGCGCTGAATCTCCTCGCTGAGCGTTACGATGTCTCCGGCGTCGGACCTCTCTTCCGGTGCGCTGTCGCTGATCTGGCCTGAGCCCTTCGCGCTCAGCCAGAGCGCGGCGGCACCCGAAGCCACGAGCGCGGTCACGATGAGGACGACGACCATCGCGCGCTTGCCGGAATGGGTCATAGGGCGGCGCGAGATTGAGTCCTCGCCGGCGGCGCTGTTCCGGTGTTCGCCTGCGGTGTCTTCTGCCATGATTTCCTCCTCATTGAACGGGGGCGCCTATCGCCGCCTGAAGATCGGCCAGCGCCTGGTATCTTTCTGCAAGCGCCTCGATGAACTCGCGCTGCGAGTCTACGAATCGGCGCTGCTCAACAAGCAGATCGGTCACTCGGAACGCACCTATCTCGTAAGCGCCGCGAATCGAGATGATGTTCTGCATCGAGCGCGCGAGGACGCCCTGCTCGAAAGTAGCCAGAGCCGACCCGGCTGCCTCGTAGCGCGCGAACGCGCTCGCAACCTCAGACCTGACGACCGTCTCGAGAAACTCTCGCCGTTTTCGCGTCTGAGCTATTGCCGCCGCTGCGTCGGCCCTCGCGCCCTGATTGCGATTGAAGACCGGGATTCCGATGGAGACGCCGAACGTCAGCAAGTGGTCGCGGTCGGGGAACGGCGCCAGCGGGGGAGGCAGGTCCGTGACCGAGTGACTCAAGGAGTACCTTCCGATTGCGGTCACGTCGGGAAGGGCTTGCGAGTGCGCAAGCCGCAGCCCTGCCTGTGCGACCTCCTCGGTCAGGCGCGCGAGCCGCAGATCGGGCCTTGTACGCAGAGCAATGTCTACTGCGGCGTCCAGAGAAGGCGGGGGCTCGGGGATGAGCGGCGCCGCGAGATCTTCGCTCAGCCGGAGCGGCTCGGCAGGAGGGATGCCAGCGAGTGTTTTCAAGCGTAGCAGCGCGGTTTGCAGCCGGCCTTCCACAAGCGCCCGCCGCGACCTCAACCGGTCGACCTCCACCCGCAACAGGTTCAGCTCCAACGGCGCGGACTCGCCTTCGATCACGCGAGCCTCGATGACGCGCGCGGTTTGCAGGTCCACGTTGTTGAGACTCTCAGTTGTTTCAAGCTCACGAAGCGCGGCCGTCGCCACGGCGTATGCCGTGCGAACTTCGGCGGCGAGTCTGCGTTCCCGGTCGGCGACTTCGGCCTCGGCGGCTTCCAACTCCGCGCGCGCCACATCGATTCGCCGCTGCCTCTTGCCGCCGAGTTCGAGAGGCAGGGCGAATCCTATCGTCGTGTCGCGCTCGCCGGCCGAACCCGTCAGACGGCCCGTCGTCTGCTCGAACTCGATCGCCGGGTTCGGTCTGAGCCCCGCTTGCCGCAATCGCGCGCGGGCTCGCTCGATGTCGAGCCGGGCTGCGGCGAGTTCGACATTCCCGGCGAGCGCGCGGCGAACAAGATCGTTTGAGTTTGCGCCTTGCGCGGCGTCGAAATAACGGGCGGTTGCGGTGGCTGGGGCGGCGCCTTCCGAGCCGGGATAGTCGGGCAACCGAACACGAGCAAAAGACATGCGTGGCTCATCCCGACGAACGACGCCGGAGGGGACCGAATCGCTTTGCCCAAGGGCAGCGCCACATAGCGCTAGTATTGCGAAGGGAGCCATCGAGGCTCGCCTGAGAGCGGGCCTGGGTTGTGAAGCCATTGCTAAACTTCCTTTCCTCGAAGCGTGTCTACGCGTCTTTCTGCCGGGAGAAGTCCACACGTCACTACGGCGACCAGTTGCACCCGGGACCGCACGGGGCTTCGAGCGATTGTTTCGGACACGCGCCGTTTGCTACTGCGAGCACCCCAACGAAGTCGTACCCACGGGCGCAGTCATTCATGAAATGGAGAGTCGACGGACTCTAGGCGAGGCGGGGAGGATGAAAGGTGCTGCGAGGGGGAGCAGAGGGCAACGACGAGTCTGACGGACGTGCTGCCGGCGGCTTCACTCCCGATACGCCAACGCTGAGGGCGGGACTCGGAAGGATGTGAGAACAGCAGCAAAAGCAGTCGTCATCGGTCAGGGGCGAACGCGAAGGTTGATCGTTTCCAGAGTCGCCTGGGCGTATGAGAGTATTCGCCTGATCAGCGAGCGTAGCGGCCAACATAATCGTGCCCGCAATAGGGACCCCGGCGACTTCATCGCAGCAGGACTGAGGGAATCCGACGTCGGCCAGCGGGAATAGCATGAATACGAGCACAAACCCGCTTCGCAGGCAGCTAAACCATGTCGGGTCCTTTCGCAACGCTGGCGTCATCGCTCTCACCGAGGCGCGTAATCTAGCACACCCGCAAGACAAAGATCAAACCTGCTCTCTTTGCTTCTTTGCTCTCTTTGCTCTTTCTTGTTACTCGAGTTGAAAAAGCCGTGTCTCCGAACTGACCTTTTCCGCCTATCATGTCTCTATTATTCATGAGGGGCCATGATCGGCCCTGGAGTAGGATGGCGAAGGTGCGCAGAGAACCGCCCGATGAAGTGCTCGTGCTGGCGGCGATTGTGGGCGACCTCGAGGCCTTCGGTGAGCTTGCGGGACGCTATCGAGCCGCGGTCGTACGCACGGCTCAGGCGGTGGTAGGTCGGGAGGACGCCGAAGACGTGGTTCAGGACGCGCTGCTGCTCGCGTTCAAAGCGCTGCCGTCGATTGAAGACCCGCGCCGGTTCGCCGCATGGCTTTCGGCCATCACGCGAAACCGTGCGCTTCGCTTCAGCAAGCGCGAGCGCGCGCATCAGACCGGGCGAATCGAGCTCGATGAAGTCCTGCTCGAACGAGTCGCGGCGCTCGGCCGGCCGCTCGTCGAGGAAACCGGCGCGAGCCGTGAGCTGCACCTCGCGATTGAAAGCATCCCGGCGGATTACGCGCTGGTCATACGGCTCCGATTCCTGGACGAGATGCCGCTCAAACGGATCGCGGCGTTTCTAGGCGTGCCGGTGTCGACCATCAAATGGCGCGTGCATCGTGGGAAAGAGCTGCTCAGACAGCGAATGGAACTTTTGGGTGATCGAGGTGAAAGATGGAAAGAGATAAAGAACTAGCGAAACTGGTGAACGTATTGCGGCGGATCGCGCGTTCCGCCGTCTACGCTGCCTGGAACCGAGTCGAGCCCGACGCGGCCGCGTTCCTCGTCGCGCAGTACAACAAGGTGCGCGCGCGGCTGGCCGAGCTTGAGCCGGCAGTGGCTCAGGCGTTCGGACCGCTGTCCGAAAGTGTTTCCGCAGAGGTCGTGCGGATGGCCGCTCGCGAGCTTGCTGCCTACTTCGAAGACGAGGCCGGGTGCGCCGCGCCCCATATCGGCGTGGGGATTGGTCGCGGCCGCAGACGCGGAGGGAAGCACGTTTGGGTTGTGGGTCGCACTGGCCGGTGCTGGTAGAAGGGAGGCTTATGGAAAGAGAGAAAGAGATAGGAAAGCTGGTAAATGTGCTGCGCCGGACATCGCGTATGGCCTTGCAGTCGGAATGGACCGGCGGCGCTCAGGACGCGGCCGTCTACTGCGTCGACCAATACAACCGGGTGCTCGCGAGGCTAAAGGAGTTGGACCCGAGCGTTGCGACGATCTGCGATCCTCTCCCGGCGGGAAGCTCACTGACCGTCGCGGCGATGGCGTGCCGGCAGCTTGCGGCTTACTACGAGGACGAGACCTGTTCCGCAGGCTCGGGCCGCGCCTACGCGGTGAATATCGACGCCGAGTCGATCAAGGATTCCTGGAGGGACATCTGGGAGAAGTCGTCCCGCGAGATCGAGGACCTGGGCGAGTTCATCCGCGAGAGCATCGACGAGTGGGCGCGGCGCCGCAAGACGAAAGGCGAAGGCGGCTCGTGACACTTGTTCTGAGTTCGACCTTTAGGTTGCTGTTCCCGACGGGCAAGCTGAAGCTTGAACTCAGAACAGCGTGCGCGCACGGTTGAATCCTTGCTATCATCACTCGCGATTCGTCTGGACCAATCTTGTTCGGGAGCCTGCAACTCGATGGCCGACTCTGAGGGACGATCGCTGGTGACCGGGGCGACCGGTTTCGTCGGGAGCCACCTTGTCGACCGCCTCGTCGAACAACACCGCTCGGTTCGCTGCCTGGTCCGCCCAAGCTCCAACCTGCGATACGTCAAACACCGCGAGATTGAATTCGCATACGGAGGGCTCGACGATCGGACTGACTGGAACGCGGCGCTCGCCGGCGTCGATACCATCTATCACGTCGCCGGGTTGACGTTCGCACGGCGGCGGCGGGACTACTTCGAGGTCAACCATCGCGGAACCGAAGCGATCCTGGCGGCGGCCCTCAAGCACCGCAAACAAATCAAGCGATTCGTCTACATCAGCTCGCTCGCTGCGGTAGGTCCGGGCCGCGACGGACTGCCGGTCAACGAAGACACCCCTCCAGCGCCGATCACCCCTTACGGTAGAAGCAAGTTGATGGCTGAAGAAGCCGTGCGCGCGGCAATCGATTTGCTGCCGGTGACGATTGTCCGGCCGCCCGCCGTCTATGGGCCGCGCGATTACGGAGTCTTCGAGTTCTTCAAGGCGATCAAGGGCGGGATGTTCCCCATGATCGGCCGCTACGACAAGCTCGTCAGCCTCGTTCATGTCCGCGATCTCGTCGAAGGGATCACGCTCGCCGGCGACAGTCCCGCCGCCACCGGAAGAGAGTATTTCATATCGAGCGAAGATGTCTACTCTATGCGTGAGGTCGCCACGTTGCTTGCGGAGATTCTGGACCGGCGGCCGCGCATGATTGCCATACCGCGCCCAATCGCCTACGCCATCGCGCTCGTCGCCGAAGCCGGAGCGGCGTTGATCCGAAAGCCCCCAGTCATCAATCGCGACAAGGTCACCGATCTCTCCCAGGTATGTTGGGGATGTTCGATCGAGCGTGCCAGGCGCGACCTCGGCTACCGGCAACGTGTACCGCTTGAAGAGGGCCTTCGCGAAACGGCCGAGTGGTACAAGAGCGAGGGCTGGCTGTGAGACGGGGAGGGGGGGACGGGGAGAGGGGGAGAGGGGGCGACACGGAGACGCGGAGACGCGGGGACGCGGAGACGGGAGCGGACTACTACGGATCGCTCAGTCCCGCCGATAAGGTCGTCGTCGCGTACATTTCGATCATCGCCGCGCTGGTCGTCATCTCGAACGAGCGAATCAGCGGCTGGTTGTGGTTCGTGCTCGCCCACGCGCTCGCAATCCTATGCGTCGTCCTTATCGCAAAACTCGGAGGCACGTCTCCGCGTCTCCGCGTCTCCGCGTCCCCCCGTCTCCCAGTCTCGTTCCTCCGCGCCTGGTATCCGGTCGCACTGATACCGTTCACCTACAAAGAACTCGAGTACCTGATCCCGCGCATTCATCCGCGCGACTTCGATTGGGAGCTTGCGGCGATCGACCGATGGATCTTCGGCGTTGATCCTACTGTGTGGCTCGAACGAGCGACCTGGCCGCTGCTGACCGAGCTGTTTCAACTTTCTTATATCACGTATTACGTTCTTCCGCTTGCGCTTGGGGTCGTGGTCTGGCGCAAGGGCTGGTTCGACAAGTTCCACTTCCTCGTCTTCGTCATCGTTCTTTCGTTCTACATTTCGTATCTGGGCTACATAGCCGTGCCGGCGATCGGGCCGCGTTTCATCCTAGCCGGCGATCAGTCGTTTCCGCTCAAGGGCCTTCTCCTGGTCGACTGGATACGGGCGACGCTCGACCGCGCGGAAGGAATAACGCGCGACTGCTTCCCGAGCGGACACGTGATGTTGACGCTGGTTGTCGTCTACTACGCGAGGAAGTTTCACCGGCCGACGTTCTGGTGGGCGCTGCCGGCCGCGAGCGCGCTGATAATATCGACCGTCTACCTGCGCTACCATTACGTCGTGGACGTGATCGCGGGCGTCGTGCTTGCGGTTGCGGTGGTTGCCTCCGCGGACTTGTTGTATAAGACACTCGGCGGCAATATGAGGTCCTCGAATGAAGGCGCGTGAGCGGCGGCGCGATAGCGCGCGGCTAAACTAGTGACTGGCTTTGACAGCGCCGCACCGGCGAATCTGGAGGCATGTGACGGATGGCTTTGAATACAAGACCAGGTGTTGGCTTCATCGGCAGCGGGTTCAACGCTCGCTTTCATATCAGGTCGTGGGTAGGCGTGCGCGACGCGGACGTACGCGGTGTTTGGAGCCCGAACCTCCGCCGCGCCGAAGAAGCGGCGGCGCTCGCGCGGTCTCTGCGAGTGGGCGACGCGAGGGTGTTCGCTTCGATCGAAGAGATGGTCGCCGCGCCCGAGATCGACTTCATATGGCTGTGCGGGCCTAATCATCACCGCATCGAGAACATGGAAGCGATCACCGCCCCCCTCCGCTCGGGCAAGGGGTCGGTTGCCGCGATCGCTTGCGAGAAGCCGCTCGCTCGCAACGTCGCGGAAGCCAAACGCATGGTCGAGTTGGTCGAAGAGGCCGGCGTACTTCACGGATATCTCGAGAATCAGATATTCACGCCGGCGGTCACCCGCGGCCGTCAGATCATCTGGGCGCGTGGAGCGGCAATCGCCGGCAGGCCTTATCTGGCGCGCGCGGCCGAAGAACACAGCGGCCCGCACATGCCGTGGTTCTGGCAAGGAGAGCTTCAAGGCGGCGGCGTACTCAACGACATGATGTGTCACAGCGTCGAGGTCGCCCGTTTCATGCTCACCGAGCCCGGCAAGCCCCGGTCGAGCATCCGTCCGGTTTCAGTATCGGCGCAGATCGCATCGCTCAAGTGGTCCAGGCCCGAATACATCGAAAGGCTGAAGGAGATGATGGGCAGATCGGTGGATTACGCCACTGCGCCGGCCGAGGACTTCGCGCGCGCGACGGTCAACTACGTCGACGAGCACGGCGCGCCGCTGATCGTCGAGGCGACAACCTCGTGGAGCTACGTCGGCGCGGGTTTGCGCTTGAGCATGGAACTGCTCGGCCCAGAGTATTCGCTTTCGATCAACACCTTGGACAGCGGGCTCAAGCTCTTCTTCAGCCGCAACGTGAAAGGCGAAGCGGGCGAAGACCTAGTGGAAAAACAGAACGCCGAGCAGGGCTTGATGCCGGTCGTTGGCGACGAAGGCGCGGATTACGGCTACGAAGCGGAGAATCGTTACTTCATAGAGTGCTTCATCGACGACCGCCAGCCTGAGGAGAATTTCCACGACGGCCTTGCGGTGACTGAGTTGTTGATGACGGCTTACATGAGCGCGGAACAGAAGCGCGAAATCGAGTATCGCCCCGCAGACCTTGATACGTTCGTCCCGGCCGTCGCTCGCGGAGAGTGGAAACCCTGACGAGATTCTTCGTAGTAACGAATTCATTCGTTCCCACGTTGGCGAGACGCGCATTTCTCAACGAACAGAACGAATGAATTCGTTACTACGAAGAGGCGCCTCGTTATTCCGACAGCCTCCTGCGTAGAACGAGCCGTCGGCTTCACCACTCCGGCATTATCGGTTCGCGCGCGCCGCGCCTCTCCGGATAGAACGTCACCCGCTCACACGACCCTCCAATGCAACTCCGCTAATCTTCGGTTCGCTCGTTCGGCCGTCACAATCGCGCGTGATGCCAGTCATATATCCGGCTGAGATCCGGCTCTATATTCTCTGAGCAAAACATCAACACGAGGAGCACTCATGAACAACAAGCCGTTAATACTGGTGTCGTTAGCCGTCGCCGCGTTCATCGGGGTTCAGTCAGGTCAGGCGCTCGCCCAAGAGAAGCCGCGAGCCCGCGCAACGAGGAGGCCCGTGCTTCGACGGGTCGCCGCTCGCCTCGCGACGGCTGAGGAGCGGGCCAGGGCTGCCGAAGCTCGCGCGCAAATCGCGGAGACCGCCGCAGGTAACGCCGCCCGCGACGCAAAAGCCGCCCAGAGTCAGGCAGCTCAGGCGCTTGAAACCGCCCGCCGCGCCAATGATGCAATCACCGAGTTGCAGGCGTCGCTCGCTCGTCTCGAACAGACCAGCGCGCACACGGTCGAAGTCCTCGCGGCTTTGAAGAAGACCGATGAAGGTCCCGCTCCCGGAGTCACGTCGGCCGCATTGGAAACAGCAGCCAGCGCGAAGCAAACCGGCGCGCCGGACAAGCAGAGCTCGGGTGATGTGACTTCGCTGTCTAAAGTACCGGTGAAGATCTACGGCAGCGTCCTGCTGAACACGAACTACGTTGATCGCGGGTCGAACAATTCCGACATTCCGCTATTCGCGCAGAAGTCGGGAAGCTCGCCGGACCAGAATCATCAGAACTTCAACATGACGGCGCGGCAGACGCGATTCGGCCTGCGCTACGAAGGAAACGTACTTGACGGAGCGAAGCTGACCGGCGTGTTCGAATTCGACCTGTTCGGCGGAAAGCCGGCTGTTCCGAGCGGCATCGACTTCGACCTGTTCCGCGTGCGGCTCGCGTACGGGAGGATCGACTGGGCCGAGGACTCAATCGAAGCCGGTCAGGACTGGACGGTCTTCGCGCCGCTCAATCCGACGACGCTGGCCTCTTATGCGACCGCGGGGTTTTCGGCTTCGGGAAACCTGTTCAATCGAATCCCACAGATCCGCTACGAGCACCGCGAGAGAATCGGGGGGCAGTCGAAGCTGATACTGACCGCTGCGATGCTCGACCCGAACGCCGGCGACAGCTCAGGCAATCCGGCGTTCAGAGCGCCCGGGTTGGGTGAACGCGGATCGCTGCCGGCCTTCGAAGCTCGCATCGGACTGGCAACGCCTTCACGCGGCAGGGAATCTTCGTTCGGGGTGAGCGGCCATTATTCGCGGTTGCTCGGCGTACCGGGAAACCCCAGCGGCACGCTCGAGCACAGCCCGATCGACTCGTACGGCGTGAGCGGAGACTTGAACGCATGGCTGAGCTCGGGTGTGCGGGTGACCGGCGAGTTGTTCCACGGCCGCGCTCTCGGTATTCTGTCGGGCAACATCGCCCAATCGTCAGTCGTGATCAATGGCCACGCGCGCGGGATCAACTCGACCGGCGGGTGGTTTGAAGTCCACGCGGAAGCGCCCGCTGGTTATGAGGGCGGGTGGAAGAAGCTGAGCACGAATGCCGGATACGGGATCGAGGCCAATCGAGACCAGGACCTGCTGGCGGGGCTTCGCAAGCGCAATCAGACTTTCATGATCAACGGCCAGTACAGATTCGCTCCGAGTTTCACCGTCGCTCTCGAGTATCGCCGATTGCTGACCGAGTGGTTCAAACAGCCGGCCGCGACTCGGAAGCTCAACTGGGCGAGCCTCGCGTTCCTGTATTCGTTCTGAGGCTGGAGGTGGAGGGAAAGACATCGCGGAGACCTTGTGCTATCTTCCGGTCGATGCCGCGAAGGAAACGGAAACAGCCTTCGGCCCCCCGGCGCCTGAGGATGACTCGTTCCGCGCGCCTTCAGTCGGCGCGCGCGTGGTTGACGAGCTACCACGGAAAGAACGTCGCCAAGGGCTACCGTAAGCACTTCGGCGTCGATTGGGCGTGCGCGTTCAAGGAACTCGACATGCTCGGTGTCAAGCTGGCAAGCGATTGCGTCGCGCGGACGTTGAGATCGGTTGAGCGAGCGGCCGCGCGCAGGCGCAACAAGGCCGGGAAAACCGCACATCGAAGCGATGAGACCACAGGGCCGGTTGATCAGGACGCGACCTTCGCCTACATCGCGGGTTACACCTCCGGAGGAGCGCCGTTCGGAATCACGTGGGAAGAGTGGTCGGCGGGGGGCGAGGGCGACTCGCTTTCCAGGGAGACTGAGTACGGCAGCGCAGACGAGGACGACGAAGATTCGCTCCCATTCTGATACTGCGACGATCCGCGCGTCGCCGTCACATCGTCGTCCCACGAAGATCCCATAAATCGTCCCCGCCCGTGCCCTTAATCATGATCGCTCGCGCGCTTGAGCCGCAGTGCCCGCGATGGTAGTATCCCGCGCGTTGTTCTTCGATCCTGGAAGGCCAATCATCACGATGCAATTCCCTCCCGAGCCCGGCGCTGACGCCTCAAGGCCCAACGTACCCGGGGCCAACTTGCCGAACGATCAGCGGCCGACATCAACGAAACGACAGCTCCTAATCACGCTGCTCAAATGGGTGGTTGTTCTCAACTGTGTCTTCGGGCTCCTCCTCATACCGGCGCCCGAAGGCATAACGGTCCAGTCGTGGCGGCTGCTTGCGATCTTCGTCGGAACCGTCGTCGGGTTGATCGTTCAACCGCTTCCCGGCGGCGCGATGGTGCTGCTTGGCGTATCGGCGCTCGCGATCTTTCAGGTCATGCCGGTTAAAGAAGCGCTCGCCGGATATGCGGACCCGGTGGTGTGGCTTGTCCTGGCGGCGTTCTTCATGTCGCGCGGGATGATCAAGACGGGCCTGGGCCGGCGAATCGCCTTCTTGTTCATTCGCGCGATTGGGCGTCGTTCGCTGGGGTTGGGATACGCGCTGGTCTCAACGGACATACTGCTTGCGACGTTCGTCCCCTCGAACGCGGCGAGAAGCGGCGGGATCATCTTCCCGATCGCCAAGAGCCTCGCCGAAGCATACGACTCGAAGCCCGGCCAGACGGCGGCGCGGCTCGGCGCGTTTTTGATGACGATGATGTACCAGTGCGAAGTCATCATCTGTGCGATGTTCCTGACGGGCCAGGCGTCGAACCCAATCATCGCGCGGTTCGCCGAGAAAACGCTGGCCGAACGCGGGATCACCTTCGAGCTCAGTTACAGCCGCTGGGCGCTCGCCGCGCTCATTCCCGGCCTTGTTTCGCTTTTGGTGGTGCCGCTTCTGCTCTACCGAATATTCCCGCCCGAGATCAAGCACACGCCCGAGGCCGCTGAGTTCGCATCGAAAGAACTCCAGCGGCTGGGACCGATGAAGCGAGACGAGCGCCTTATGCTGCTGGTGTTCGCGCTGGTTGCTTCGCTATGGATGACGTCTTCGCTGCACAACATCCACTACGCGGTGGTTGCGCTGGTTGGAATCAGCGTGCTGCTCTTGAGCGGGGTTCTGACGTGGGAAGATGCGCTGGCCGAGCGGGGCGCGTGGGACGTGTTCATCTGGTACGGGGGGCTGGTTCGGATGGCGGAGGCGCTGGGCGACACGGGGATCACAAAACGCTTTGCGGATGGGGCGGCCGGCTTCACGAGCGGCTGGGCGTGGTTCGCGGCGCTTGCGGTCTTGCTGCTCGTGTACTTCTACGCACACTACGGCTTCGCGAGCATCACCGCCCATGCGACCGCGATGTACACACCCTTTCTCGTCGTCATACTTGCGGCAGGCGCGCCGCCTCTGGTCGCGGTGTTGCTGCTGGCCTACTGTTCGAATCTGATGGCGGGGCTGACACACTATGGAACGACGCCGGCGCCGATCTATTTCGGCGCGGGCTACGTCAAGCAGAGAACATGGTGGGGGATGGGACTGGTCGCATCCGTGCCCAACATTCTGATCTGGGTGAGTGTCGGGTTCGCGTGGTGGAAGGTACTTGGGTTGTGGTGAGGAGAGGGCAAGCTGTTCAGTTGCCCGGAGTCACTTGTCCGTCGTCAGTTGTCGTCCAGGGGGTCCTCAACCGGTATATCTTCCGGTTGGATCAGGACGACCTTACCATCCTTCCAGGAGGCAACCGGGTTGCCGGCTCGCTTGTGATCGAGCAGCGCGTGACGAACTGCGCGACGGAGGATTCCCTCGATCTCCTTGCCGTGGACTCTGAAGAGGTCTTTCGAGATTCTGATCCTTGCGTTCATTCTGTGTCCCCACAAATACGTGACCACGACTCTCCGTTGTATACGATCTGTTCTCCTCCGGCCGCGCCATCCGCAACTAAAAGCGGCCCGCCCGAGTCGGAATTATCATACACCGCCCAGGTCTGTGCCAGCGGCCTATAAAGCTGAAAGAAGTTCATGACGCCCGCCACGTAGCGCCTCCGAATTACGCCCTCTGGAACATCGTGGCCGCCTCGTCGCACACGCTCTTTGACACGCTCGACAGCGACGTCAGGACTACGGAGCCACAAGAACATCAAGTGGAAGTCGTAGCCCTGCCGCCGGAGCTGCTCGATCCAGGACGCATACGAGAGAGTGCTCTCGAATGCGAATGAAATCCGTTGTTCCGCTAGATCGCGCAACCTCCTGAGCATAACGCGGCGAGCCTCGAATGCCACCTTCTCCGGCTGAAAAGCTGAGAGCCCCAATGCGATGGGATCCGCGTTGACGTACTCCATCAGCCCTAAAGTGTCGCGCAGTAATACCGGAGCAAGTGTAGTCTTCCCGGCCCCGTTCGGACCGGCGATTACGATCAACTGCGGGTTTGCTTCGGCCATACGCCGAGAGTCCTGCTCGGAACAAACACGAAAGGGGCGACAGGCATTCGCATCCGTCGCCCCTTCCCAGTTTCGAGGTTCAAGCCTGACGCGCGAGTACCCGAGAGAGCAGCCAGGACGGCTGCCTACCCACGGCTCATTCCACGGAGCGCGCGATCTCCTGGTTCAGCCCCTGCCACTTGCCCATGTACTCGCGGCGTTCGCCCTTCAAGCGCTCGACTATCTGGTGGTAGTCGTCCATTCGGCCTTGTCGCTCGTACAACCGGCGAGGCTGCAAGATGTAATCGTCCTCCGGTTCGATGCCCGGAATCGAAGTCGCGACCTGATACCCGAAGTCAGGGTCCTCGTCCCACGCGATCGTCCCTTCAGCGATGCCCTTAACGATCGCCGACGAATGATGAATCCGGACTTTCCTGGAGCGCTCGTCTTCGTCGCGCCCGCCGACCCGTCCCGTGTTCAACAGGAACACCTCCATCGGCGAAGACTCGAGCAACTCCCAGAAACGATTGCCTTGCTGGGCGTGCTTGAGCGGGAAGAACGGATTGGTGCCGGGCACGCGCAGGAACTTGCCGGCTTCGGCCGCGCCGCCCGCCGACGTGCCGCGAGTCTCGCCGAGCATGAAGTACGCCGCCGCCCGATGGCGGTCGAGTTTGGCGACTCCAGGAATGATGTTGTCGTTGCGGTTTAGGACGAGAAGAAAATCGGCCGACTTGATCCCGCGCGCGTCCATGGCGCCGGCGATGTCGTGCATTCGAACCACCGCGCGTCCGTTCTGAGTGTAGCTGCTGTCGTAGAAATCCAGATGGCCGGCTTCGTTCTGCGATACGTTCTCCAGATAAGCCGGCCGGCTCGTGACCGCGCGATAAATCGTCGGCTCGTCCTTCTCGTTGAGCGCGAACGTCTTCGCGAAGCACCCGTTCTCCGTGGCGTAGATCTTTCCACCGGGCATCAGCGCGACGAAATCATCCTGGACCGGCGAGGAGTTGTTCTGCTTGGTGAAAGTCGTCGTCGTCTTGCCCGTGCCCGACAACCCTATGATCAACCCGACCCGACTCCCGCCCTCGACCGGTATGACTTTACATCCCGCATGAAGAGCCAGGCCGCCGCGCTCGTAGACGATCTGATTCCACATTCGCAGGCCGCCTTTTTTCGATTCGCCGAAGTAGTCGCTATTGAACACTCTGGTGACGCCGTTATCCAGATCGACCGCGATCAAACGATCCGCCGGATAGCCGGGCATCTTGAGGTTCGGCGTGTAGATGACCGTTAGCCGCGGCTCGAAGCTTCGCAGCTCGCCTTCACTAGCCGGGTAGTAAAGGTGCTGCTGCATCCCCGCGACGTTGGCGTTGGACCTCTCAATCAGCAATCGCGCCGGCACGCGAAACTCCGGATCATTGCCGATCCATCCATCAATCGCGATCATCTCGCATCCGTGGTTGTATTCCTCCTGAATCCTCGACACCCGGCCATACTCCTCGCGAGTGATCGTCTGCGAATCGTGTCGGTCGGGTGTGTTGCTGACGATGTAGGTCGAGAGCTTGGACCGTGAATCGACCCGAGTCTGGGTGTTGGTGTTGTCGTGGACCGTGACGCGGGTATTGGGCATCTCTTCGGTCATCCCGCGAAGCTGGGCGGGCGGCGGGTTCAGGATGACGCGCTTAGGCTCGACCGGTGAAGGTTTACTCATATCAGCCCCCCATGAATGCAGATTCGTTCGGATTATTCGCGCTAATGATAGCCCACGCGCTGCCGTCTATCAACGCGACCCTCAGCGGCGTCAGCGGCGCATCCCGCTCGAACGGAAGCGATGAAGCTCATTGCGAGCGGCCTCCGCATAAGCCATCGCCTCGGGATCGGAGGGTACCTCGGCGTCCAGGTCGGGCGAGCGGAACTTATAGCTGAAGCTTCCATCCTCGCCGATGTACACACGAAGGTCGCCTTCCTGGGTGTTTCCGGGCGCGGCAACCAGCACCAAGGTCTTCCCGATCCGTTGCGGCCCGTAGTTTCCTTCGGCGTTGCCGGAAATGACGATGTCGGCTTCGGGATTCTCTCGCGCGAGCCGCAGCGCCGGCTCATACTCCGAGTGAGCGAGGATCACCAGTATGTCGCACTGCTTACGCACGTCGGGGGCGACCTTGCGCACCGCTTCGAACATGTCGGTCACCGTTGCATCGACGCCGCCCGAGATCTTGGCGGGAGCAGTCACGCCGATGAAGCCTACGCGGACCTTGTCGAGCTTGCCTTTGATTCGCGGCCCGGTGATTTCTTTGATGATGAACGCGGGCGGCGCGGCCGAGGGAGTTTCGAATGTACCGTTTGCCGATATCAAGTTCTTGATCATTGGAACGGCGGCCGTTCGCTGCTCGAGTCCCTGGCGGGTGAGGAGCTTGCGGGCGAAGATCAAGTCGAACCGGCCGAGGTTGATGACATCAATCGGCCACTGGCTGTAAGCGATCGCGACTTGCTCGTTCTGGAGCATCACGTCGGCCATGTAGCCGGTGTTGTCATACCAGAAGTTTCCGGCCTCGACTTGCAGGACGGGCGTCTGTTTGAACTTCGCTTTGAAACCATCGACGTAGCCGACGCGCCGCGCCAGCCCCCCGCGGGGATGATTTCAGTCGCAGGGGAAGAGGTTACCTCGCAGATTGGCGCCGAACAGTATGGCGAGCGCCGCGCCGTCGTCCGGGCCGAGCTTCTGGTCGAGCGTTTCGGGGGGCGGGGCATTCGGCGCCTGCGACGATGTCTGCGACAAGCTGCACACAGACAGAAGCGCTACAACAACGAGCGTGCCGACAATCCTCTTTACCACTTCAACCTCGCGGTGATAGTCATTGAAGTCTCTTACTATCACATCCAAGGCATTCGAGCAATTGCGCCGGTCCGCTTCAAGGAGGTGCTACGATGCAGATGGCCAGCGAGTCAGAGCCTGAGGTGCGCGTCACGTTTTCGCGCATACCCACCTCGTGAGAGGTGGGTCGGTGATGCTCCAGCCTACACGAAGAAGATCGCGATCTTACCTCTGCTTTTGTCCCATACCCACCTCGTGTGAGAGGTGGGTCCCCTGATGTTCGAGGCATCCATGAGCGACTCCGACCAGAGAGGCGCGTGCGCAAGGGCCGCTAGGGCCGCAGCATCAAGAACCCACCCCTGCGAGGGGGTATGAGCAGTCGTGGTGCGTTGTAGGCTAGAACATCAGGCAGCCCACCTCTGATGAGGTGGTTATGGAGTTCCGTTTGAGCGGCTCACCGCGAAAACCTGACGCGCACCTCAGAGCCTGTAGTCGCTTGACCGATCATCGGCCCGGAGTTAGTGTGCAGCTTGATGTCGCCAGCTCTGGGCGTATTCCGGCATGGGAGGATGCGAGAATGATGCGGCTGCGTCAGCGGGTCGGAATCCCGGCTGTTCTAACCACACTGTGTGTGGTCCTGGTCGCGACTGCGCCTCTGGCCGTCGAGCGCCCTGTTCCTAACGGCAGCCCACCCAGTTCGCACGCCGCCGCCGCAAAAAATGAGCGCGTGTTGATCGCGGTCGAAGGAATGTCCTGCACGAGCTGCGCGAAAGGCATTAAGGCCATGCTGAAGCGGACGCCCGGCGTGGTTTCTGCCGAGGTGAGCTACGAGCGACGCGAAGCAAGCGTCGAGTACGATCCGTCCCGTACGTCAACCGACAAAATCGTCGAGGCGATCACCAACCTGGGTTATAAGGCAACTCTGAAAGAATAGCGGCGGCCTCCCGCCAGAAGCTCACACGACAGTCAGCGCGAGTCGAAAGAAGTAGACTCCCAGCCCGAGGAGTGCGAGGCCGCTCACGACCTCCGCAATGCGCCGGGCGCGGTCCACACGCGCGAGCCAAGCCCCGATCGTCCCGGCGAACAATCCAAGCAACAGAAACGGCAATCCTCGCCCGATCGCGTAAGAAAGCGAGAGCGCCGCGCCGTAAGCCGGGCGCCCGATTGCCGCAGCTATGGTGAGCAACAACAACAGAGGTCCGGCGGATGTGGTGACGGTCGCGACGCTGAAGCAGAGGCCGTAGAAGAACGAGCCGGCTATGCCACCACGCTTTCTGATCACGGGATTGGGAACGCGGCGGCGAATCCACGGGCCGAGGATCGCAGCCATTCCCGCCGCGAACGAGAAGCTCGCTGCGCCGATGGCGAATGCCGCGCTCCACCGCGTCAGCAGCCGGCCAAGGAGCGTTGCCATGATGCCGAGCACGACGAGGCTCAACACAACGCCGGCGAAGAATGAGAAGGAGATGAGTACTCCGCGCCGCTGACGCCGCTCGGAGGGTGCGCCTTCAACTTGTGACCCGACGTATCCGACAACCCCTACGCCCGCAGGGAGTGTACAAGGTCAGGTCGTGGTCGAGAGAAAACCTCCGACCGCCGCCACCAACAGCGCCACCAGCGGGTAATGCTCGATGGAAGCCGAGACGCTCTCGAAGTAGTCAAATGGGTCCATTGGCTCCCGCGTCACTATGTCATGCGCACCCCGATACCGGCGGTCCTTAAGACGTTCTCGTCCACACCCCTCCCGGCGCAGCAGCCGGCCAGCTTCCCGTTAATGGCTATAGCCGGTAGGCTTTGTACCCCGTACTTTTTGGCTTTTGTTGCGACACGCTTCTGCCGCATATCCAGCACGGCAATGTCACAGGACTTGCAGGCGAGCTTCTTGACCAGTTCAATAGTCTTCTCGCACACCGCGCATCCCGCGCTGAAGATCTCAATCTTGCGTTTCTTCTTCACCACAACGCTCCTTTTCCGAATCAAGGCTCTCCAATATCGGGCAGTCACTCACTACCCCCTGTCCGGAGCAAGCCGCAGTCAGTCGCACCAGGGCCTTTTTCATGGCGCGAAGCCGACGCAGCCTTTCGTCAATGTCGGCAATCTTGGCTGTCGTACGCTCCCGCACGTCGGCGCAAGTCGTACCCGGATGGATGCGCAAGGCGAGCAGTTCCTTGATCTCCTTGAGCGAGAAGCCCAGCTCCTGCGCTTGCTTGATGAAGCGCACGCGCCGCGCGTCATCCCGAGAGAAGACGCGATAACCCGACGGCAGGCGGCGCGGCTTTGGCAGCAACCCTTCACGTTCGTAGTAACGTATGGTTTCCGGGTTAACCCCGCCGCGCCTGGCCAGCTCGCCGATGGTCATTGCATTCATCCGCAGGTCCTTCCGCAATAAGATGCTACACCCTGTACCCAACTTCAATGTCAAGAGGGAACTCTCGGTCGGTCTCGCATCCGACTCGGCTCGGCCGAGTCCGGTAGACCGATCGCCGATCGCGCCGATCGCTCTGCTGCTTGCCTGGCGAGTATTCTTGAACTAACATCGACGCGCTTTGCATCGCGATTCGCTTTCAAGCGGGGACGGCCCCACGGAAGGAGGTGCCATTGAACATTCTGCTCCTCTCGATGCCCGATTCATTCGAGCACATGCCATCGCTCGCCATCAGAATGCCTAATGGCGCGCTCACGTCGCTCGCTGGCAACGTCGATTCACATCACAAGGTCTCGGTCGCCGATCTCGTGCTGGTCCAACGACACGTGCGAGCGACCGTCGAGCGATTGGTGCGTGAGATGGAACCCGATGTCGTCGGCCTGTCAGTGATGAGCTTCCAGCGCAAAACGGCAAAGAAGGCAATCGATCTCGTCCGCCGGCTTCGTCCATCGGTGCGAGTCGCCGTAGGCGGCTACGACCCGAGCCTCGATATCGAAGCCTACGCCGACAATTCCTCGGGCGTGGTGGACTTCATCGTGCGCGGCGAAGGCGAGATCACGTTCCGCGAACTGCTGCAGGCGATCGAAAACGAGAGCGGCTTCGATCATATTCCCGGCTTATCGTACCGGAGCGGCGACCGCTTCTATCACAACCCCGACCGCGGCGTGAACGGGCTCGACAACGGCGAGATCAAGCTGCAAAACCGCAGCGCACGCGTGCTCACAGGCTACACGCTGCTTGGGAGACAGGTCGATGTTATCGAAACCTCGCGCGGCTGCACGTTCGATTGCAGCTTCTGCTCGATAATCGAGATGCGCGGCCGCAACTTCTTCACTTACTCGTTCGACCGCGTGCTGGCCGACATTCGAGACGCTCGTGATCACGGCGCGCGCACGATCTTCATCGTCGACGACAACATCACGCTCAACGTGCGGCGGTTCGAAGCGCTCTGCCAGGCGATCATCGACGCGGGCCTGAACGATCTCGACTATTTCGTGCAGGGGATGACCTCGGCGATAGCCAATCATGGGGAGACGCTCGCGCCGCTGATGCGCCGTGCCGGATTCCGTTACGTGTTTCTGGGCATCGAGAACATCCTCGAAGACGATCTGCAATTCCTGAAAGCCAAATCGAAGAACCTCGCCCGCGGCAATGGCGATGGGGGGCGGGCGGGCAACGCGACCATGAAAGCAATCGACTACCTGCATCGCAACAAGATGTACGTCGTAGGCGGCTTGATCGTAGGCAACCCCGACGACACGCGCGAGTCGATCACGGCTAATCTGGATTTCGCCCGCCGCTACATCGACTGGCCTTACATACAGCACCCGACGCCTTATCCACGCACGCCGATGACGAAGGACTTCCGCGACCGCGGCTTGATCATCAACGAGAACCTCCAGGAGTACGACGGCACGACCGCCGTGGTCAGGACCGAGCACGTCTCAGCCGAAGAAGCGGAATTCATGCGATGGAAGGAAGAGCGGTGGATGAAGCTTCATCACATGCCGGCCGCTTTCGCTCACGATCCGCTGTTTGTGTTAAGGAACGCGGGGAGGATGTTCGCGCACACGTTCCGGGGCTCGACGCTGAAGACGTTTATTGGGCTTGAGGACGAGCGCGCAGCGTTTGAGCGCTTCCGGAAGATTCGCAAGGCCGAACGCGAGTATCTATAAAATCGCCTTGGCCCCTTTCCTTTATCTTTAAGTGATATAATTTTGCAGCGCGGTAGAAGGAGATTGAAGATGCCCGTCATAAAACCCATTTCCGACTTGCGGAACAAAGCGAACCAGATCTCTGATCTAGCCGAGACTATCGATGAGCCGATCTTCATCACGAGGAACGGTGAGGGCGACATGGTTGTTATGTCGATGGCTCATTACAGCAAGCTTCAACTCAAAGTCGAACTCTTCAGCAAGCTAGCGGTGGCGCAAGCTCAGCGAGCATGTGGCGACCGAGGCCGGACGGTCTCACAAGTGATGAAAGATCTGCGAAAGAGAATCCGTGAAGCGGCGTAAGCACACGGTCCGGCTCTTGAGGGCAGCGGAGGACGACTTCACTGAGATCGTCACCTACATTGCGGCTCAAAGACCGGAAGCCGCCGAAGCACTTGCGCAGAGAATCGAGAAGAACCTGAGGCTGTTGGCGTTGAACCCATACCTGGGACGCGTATCTGGTGATGCGTCGCTGGTTGATCTCGGTTATCGCTATTTGGTCGTTCAGGATTACCTGATCTTTTTACACTTGCGAGGAGCAAACGATCTTCGTTCATCGGATCATTCACGGCGCACGAGACTATCGAGGACTACTATGAGTCCTCGCGGTTTGACTTCATAACTAAGCCCTCTCGCGTACGATTCGAAAAGAATATGCATTGAAATGCCCCGGTTTTGCGTCCGTGTATAGTGTGGCAGGGTAGCCACCTAAGGAGGCCGGGAATGGCTGGCGCAACAACCGCAACTTTGCGTAAGACATCGAGCGCGGTCAGAATTCATCGACGCGCCGGGGCAATCGCAATTCTATCCATTCTTGTTGCAGTCTCGACCGGGACGCGACCAGTGATTGGACAACAAACAGCCGCACGCGAGCTCACAGCAAACTCCGGCAGCCGCACGGATCGGTGCGTGTGTCGCCTACCTCTTCCGCTTTCGCGAGGTGAGTGTCTTCACCGCTTCCTCGAAGTCCTTGTTAGGGGCTTCGGATTCCGCCGCCAACCGCTTCTTTTCGAACTTGTCGTACTCAGCTTCGGCCAACTGCTGAGCAAGCTGATGCGAGATCTTACCTGCGTCCTTCAATATTTCCCGCTCATTCACTCTCAGAAAATCGTCCAGCTTGCGCACCCAGTCGCGCATGTACATCGCCTTCTTCATTCTGGCCTGAAGCTCGGCGAAGTCCAGGTACTGACTCACGATCAGATTCAGGATTTCGATCTCGTCGGCGTTGAGGTAGTTCTTTGCGACGGTCACGTCCGACTTTCGCACCTTCGGGTCTTTCCAGGAGGTTAATCCCATATTGGGCTTATCGGCGTCGGCCCGTTCGGCGATCAACTCGGCTGCGGTGTGGCCGTGCGCCGCCCAGTGCATCTTGTTTTGAACGATCGCAAAGAAGTCGTAAGAGACATCCGAGTGTAGGTCGTAGTCGATGCTTGTCGCGTAGATGTCCAGGACCTTGCGGTAGAAGTTCTTCTCGGAGGCGCGGATGTCCCTGATCCGGGCCAGCAGTTCATCGAAGTAAGTGTTCTTCGTGCCGCCTTCTTTGAGCCGCTCATCGTCCAGCGCGAAGCCTTTGATCAGGTACTCCCTCAGGCGTTGAGTCGCCCAGATGCGGAACTGAGTGCCGCGGTGGGACTTGACGCGATAACCTACGGAGATGATGACATCGAGGTTGTAGTGGCCGGTTGCGTATTTCTTGCCGTCGGCTGCAGTCGTCAAGTATTCCTTGACAACTTGGTCCTCCTGCAATTCGTGCTCAGCGAAGATGTTCCTAACGTGGAGGCTGATGTTTTGTTTGGTGGTCTGGAACAACTCGGCCATCTGGCTTTGACTGAGCCAGACAGTCTCGTCCTCAAGCCTGACCTCGATCCGAGTACGCTTGTCCTCGGTTTGGTAGAGGATGATCTCAGAATGCCCCAGCGGTTCGTTTTCCATATCCCCTAGTTTAGAGCAACGTCGGTCTGCCTCTAGCTTCTCATGCACCGGTCAAGTGGCGGATTATCTGCCAGGGTCAGTGGATAATCAACCAGTTTCAACCAGTGAATAATGATCGTCTATTTGCTTCAGGTATCGGGGTGGCGATGCTGGTGAAGAATGGCGATGAGCGAAACGGTGCCGGGAGATTCGACGAAGTAAACCGAATACGGAAATGCCTGTAGCCAAGCCCGGCGGACTCCGTGGGCGATCTCAGGGAATTGGCGAGGCTTTGTCGGCTATTCGCTCGATCAACCCCTCGATCTTGGTTGCGAAACGCTCTCCGAGGCCCGGCCTGGGAGTCTCATACCACAGCGCCGCCTCGCGGAGGTCCTGCTGCGCCTCGGGCCGGATGATCACGCGCTGTTTGGTCATTTCCGGCGATCAATGTCTCGGAGTTCTCGCTGGAGTTCGTCCCGGACCTCCTCCCACGGCTTACCTGCGTCGGGATCGCTCTCATACGCGGCGAGTCTTTCGGCGAGCACGTGGCGATGCCAGTCGGGAACCGGCACCCGTTCGGCATGCACTGCGATTCGGTCCCACAGCGACTCGACGAAGTGGATCTGCTCGTCTACTGAAAGCTGGTCAAACCCCGGCGGAGGTATGGGAAACATCGTTGTCATGACCTACTCCTTGCTGGCGAGTATACTCGACTCGGCTCTGTGTGGCTACACGGAGTTGGACGAACCACATGAACCAAAGCAGTCGGCCCACGACCGTGCCTTTGAGCGCTAGCCTTGACTGGAAGCTCGATCGTGAGGCGGGTGCGGAGCCTAGCCACGATAATCGAGTCACTTCAGCCGTTCCTGCCAGACTACAGGATCGCGCGCTAGATGCATTACAGCAACAATAAGCACCGTTTTGTCTTCGACCAGATAAAATGATTCCGTAAGGGAACCTGCGAAGAAGAAACCTTCTAGCGCCACCTGAGATTGGTGGCGAGGCCTTCGGCAGCTTCGCGATTCGCTGAGTTGCCTTTCTGACTTCAGCGGCGAATTCGAGCCCGAGACCTTCTCTCTGGTGGTTGTAGTAGCGGACTGCTTCCTTCAACTCGGCTTTGGCCGGTTCGAGGAATTGAACCTTCAATTAGCCTCCGCTTCGATCTCAGCAAAGACGTCTTCTGACGGTACCGCCGACAACTCGCCCCGGCGAAAAGCAGCTATGCGACTCTCGGCCTCGGCAGCCCACAGCGCATCGATGCGTTCGTCAGTTTCGAACGCAAGACTGTCCAACAAACGCTCGACCAGGTCTGCGCGTTGCGAGGAAGGCAACTGCAAAGCCTGTTCGAGGATTTTCTCGGCTTGCTCGGAAATGATTTGGCTCCGCTCCTTTCGCGAGATTGTAACACAAAGGTAGGAATAGAAGCGCGAATCGAAGAGAGATGTCTCTCTGGTTGTAGGCTATGTCTGAACAATCCGCCGCGAGCCTCTAGTGACGGACTGAAGCGGTAGCACACTTGGCGATCTTAGAGATTCTCGCGTCTTTGCGTTCCCGGAATTGCACGTAAGATTCGGCGATGGCACGCCGGGGAACGTAGATATGCGAGCGTTTCTCAGCAGCTCTGAGATCGACGGCACAGTGTTCGAGCCGCTACGCGAGCCGCCGTATTTGCCGGAGCGCGAGTGGTTATGGGTGTGGTGCAGTGGCCGAACGGTGGTGATCTTGCACCAGACGCGATGTACGATGCAATTCGCGAAAGCGGCGTCTGGGTTCTGGATTAGGATGATCAAAGGGTATGGCGGCGGCGTGTCTGCGTGCCCAAGATTGGCGTTCCAGTCAGTCAGAACGATCAACGAGCCGTGGACAAACGGCGCGCGTCTCCGACTCCAAGCCTCGAACCATCACAGACGTGACAGTCCGAATTCTGGGTACTGGTCACTCGTCGAACACTGAAGTTAGTGATTGATTCTTTGATATGAGTCGGCAGCGGCCTATCGAGGAACGGCTGGAGGAGATGACGTACAACGAGCATCGCATAAGAGGCAGCGCGCATGTTTAGATCCATGACCGCAGGCGCGATGAGCCTAATGTCTTCCGAGTAACCCATTGCGATAACTCTGTCTCGCTCGCTGTCTTCTAGTGCTTCCAGCCTAAGGCGCTCGGTTGACACCACGCCAGAACACAGAAGACAAGGACGACCAGGCGCAACATACGAAACGCGAGAATCGAGGCTCTGAATCTCAATCCCATCGAAACCGATCTCTGTTCCCAGGTCTATGTACGGAATCAAGTATTGATAAGCTAGTTCGCAAAGTATTAGGCGCGGCCAGTCTCGATCAACACAACCAATCACCAAATCGCAACCTCGTAGCTCAAGTGCTACCTCCTCGCGGCGTATGTCACCGCCCGAGGCGACCGTGATCTGAGTGGGCATACCAGCCTCGGCAAGAGCTTCAGCCAGCCGGGACGCCTTTCCTACACGAGCTTCCGCGTCGCGCTGCCGGGAATGGAGCATCCGGTTCAGGTTGGGTTCTTCCACATAGTCAGGCTCAAAAAGCAGTATCTCGCCAACACCGGCGCGCATCAGCAATTCGGCCATAATAGAGCCGGTTCCGCTGCTGCCGATCAGACCAACACGCATGCAGGCGAGTCGCGCTAACGCGCCGCTACCTGTGATCGACAAGCCGCGGTCGAAGATCTCCGCTGCCTGTGGTTCCGCCTCGGCCTCGGCACCATTAGCGTTGAAGAATTGCAGTCGCTCACCGACGATGATCATCGGTTCGAGTGTGCGGTAGCCATCTCCGTCCGGATTCCACAATCGAGCTCTCGCCGATCTTTTGCCCATCACGATGCTGCCGAAAATGCCGTGGGGCTCAAGCTCGTACAGATTTGCCATCAGCGAGGGATCATTCGCGTCATCATAGGGAGAAAAGTTCACACGCGTGTCCGAGAACGGGTGGGTGTGGACTGTGAGGAAGCCCGCCAGCCCTTTCTCACGCAATCGAAACAGAGCGCGCCGCAAATACTTGCTCGCGAAGACGAGACCATCACTCTCTCGCTCAATCAACTCTCCGTCCTCGGGCGCCAGCACATCGGCCACTACGACTGACGGATACGTTGGATGATTATTCCGCCCGACTAAAACGATGCAACCTGTCTCGGGAGGAAACCGGATGCCATCCAAGAAGGAAGGAGACGTAAGTCGCTTTACCTCATGGTAGTGGTGTTCGGTCATTCGCATTTTCACTGCGTCACCCCACGCCTCATCAATGCTCCACGACAATGCTCGATATGAGTAGAAAGATCGTCATGCGACGGGTTCCAGGGCCGCCCGGTCGGATAGTGCCATGAGATCAGCCCCCACGATCTGCCATCGATCTGCGCGGTCTGAGATTGGTACGGAACGGAACCGCTAGCGTGGCTAACGGGCAACTCGATGTAGAACGCGTCGAGCCCGCCTGTCGGGTACGTAGCCGGAATAGCGAACAGCAGTGTGAGCCTGTCCAGAGACCAAGGAGGCGACGGTACCGCTATTCCCTTCACCTCGGCGTACTTTTGTCCGTTGGAGTCGAGGAGGCGGGCGTCGATACCCGCCTCCCTTATTCCTTCCAGATCATCGTCGATCGTCTGTGAGCCGCGCGCCGGACGCTCTGCCATCACCGACGCTCCATACTTCCCGTCCTTCTGCGCTTCAAACCTCTCTCCTCGATGAAGAGGGATCGGCGTGTCCGCCGGCAGCGGCTCCGTGCTATCGGGCTTGTACAGGCTGAATTGAGAGGGATCAAACCCAAAGCTAGTGAGCAGCTCGCGCGGCGTCATTTTTGCGGACGGTGCTACGGCCCACTTCGTGTTGATCTTAACAGCCAGCACATATTCGATTCCGAAATGTCGAGAGCAGCTTTCAACCAACACGAGCCAGAGCGGCCGGTCGAGGCCTGTGATAGGCTCGCTCCAGCCGTCGCCGTGTCGCTCCCGACAGCGCAATAGATCGAGCGGCTGGTTGCTGGCGGGAGGTAGTAGAGGTTTCCCGAGTTCCTGCGCTGCCCATTCGAACACTTCCAGCAGTGTATTCGTAAGTGAGGCCTTGAACTTGACCTCGTGCCCGTCCGGCAATTCGCGAAACCCAACCTGAACTTTCAGGTGTTGAGCTTTCGCGGGCAGCCGTCCATCTACTGTGGCCTCGGCGACCGCCTGAGGCAGCGCCGCATCGATATCTTCAAGCCACTGGCCGTCGACGAGATCGTCAACAGCCGTTGAATCGGTTTTGTTGCTCATTGTTGATAACTCCCTTCAGGTTCGGTTGCTGTCGTGGCCAAGCAGATCGTCCAAGCAGATCGTCCGTGTCTGGTTGATCTTCCTCTTAGCCCTTTCCGTGGGTTAGCATGCCTCTTGTTAGATGACGGCTAATCGGCCGGTGCCAACCTCCACTGTCTAAGCGACTGTGTCGGCTAAAACTGGCAGAAAAATTTCTTGATGACAGATTTCTTGCCAGTTCCTAGACCCTGACTCGCTTTAAGAATGAAGAGGTCCCGGAATGGACGATTCACGCTTCGCGAATGTCGATCTGGAAGGCCTGCTAAGTCGGTTGTATGCCGCTGCCGAAGGGCTATTCGTCCGTCAAGGGCTATCAGTTCTACCGGGGTCTGGGAAATCCGCTGAAGACTTTGCTGTTGAGACAGTTGAAGCCTTCATATTCCAAAGAGGCGTAGAATGGCGGCCCAAGACACACGATGAAGACCCATATCCGTTGCTCCTGACTGTCATGACGCGTGATTTCCTGGACATAGTGACGAAACACAGCGGGTATAAGAGGAGTACCGTTCTGGACTCGCTAAAGCATGAGAAGGCTCTCAGGGTAATCGACGCCTTTGAGGACGACCTTGGGAACGCTGAGCACGATGCCCTCACAAAGGCGAGAATCTACGCTCTTGTAAAAGGGGAGAAAGAACTGGAGGATTATGTTGAGGCGGTTCTGGAGTTGTGGCCAGCAAAGCCAAAGGAAATTGCAGAGTTCCTCGGTATAACCGCTCAGCAACTGAGGGGCCGCCAGCGGAGAGTGAGAACGAGACTTACCGGCTGGCGCCGTGCCGGATCGATGAAGTATCGGCAGAAGGGTAACTAGAAAGGTGGCCGCGTATGCCTAACAAAAGAACCCAGCCACTTCCAAAGACCGAAGAAGATGAACTCTTCGAGGCGTTACTAGGGCCTGACGAAGAGATTGATCTTGAAACTGCCAAGGATGTGCTTAAGGCTTGTGGTGTTGATTCATCTGATCTGGTTTCCAAGCTGATGTCAAGAGTCGAAGCTGGAGTGCGTGAACTCAGGTCGAAAAGCAAAAGTGTGCCGGTCCCAGTGGAGAACGCTCTGAGGAATCTGCGGCGTGCAGAAGAGAAGAAGTCGGAGTCTGCTGGTGTTGACCCCGACTGCTACTTAGCTAACCTGTTGAGCGGGACTCTGCCCTCTGCCGGCGCTGAGGCCGTATCCTCGCTACGCGGTCGTAAGCTTGGCGAGAAGGTCTCCTCCAAGGACAAAGAAATCCTCGATTCGCTGAAAAGCAAGCTTGACGAGGGCGATACGGGGTCAGAGTGAATCGGACACCAGCACAACCTGAAGACTTCGCTCGCGCGCTCTTAAGGCGATTCAAGATATCGACGACGCCCGATCTATCTGAGCTTGCGGACAGAATCGGGTTGGAGATTTGCGAGGTCGAGTCAGAGGGTTTCGAAGGCGCGTTGGTTCGTATTCCTAACAAACCGACAGGTATCGTCGCTGTTAAGGCGACCATACGTGAGCCTGGCCGGAAGAGATTCACGATCGCTCACGAACTCGGCCATTACATTCTACCGGGGCACGGAGAGCTAGATTGCGTTTGTAAGAGTCGCGACGTCGAATCGTGGAGCCGCGGCGCACCAGAACACGAGATTGACGCGAATCGGTTCGCGTCAGAATTGCTAATTCCATCGGCACAAGCAGCCACTATCGTTCGACAAGAGTCAGCAACCGTGGTGGTCGCGAAAAAGATAAGTGCGAAATTTCAGACCTCGCTAACCGCAGCTACTGTCAAGTGCGTCGACGTCACTGAGGAACAATGCGCTTTGGTGGTTAGTGACAGCGGGATAATTGAATGGTGGAGACCCGGCCCTCAATTCCAGCATTACATCAAGCGCAAAGGTACTGAAGTCAGCGTCGAGTCCCTCGCGAGCAACCTCTTCCGCCCGACGGAAGAGCGCGAGCAAGACGGAGCCGTACGTGCAGAGGCATGGCTAGCCGGACACGTTTTTGGGAAGGTGTGGGAAGACTCCATACTATTGCCATACTACAACCGCGTTCTCACTATAGTGACTGTACGTCCCGGCGACCTCGGATAACCAGGTTTGGGTTTCGTACTCTTTCACCGATGGCCGCGCAGGTTAGCTTACAAGCTGGTTCAGGCTCTGGCGCCATTTCTCAGGGTCATACCAAAAGCAACCAATGCAGCCGCGTTCGTCGTCTGGATGAATGTCCTCTGGCCACATCAAGCCGCCTTCGTAGAAGTACTCAATCCCGATATAGGTCCCACGACGCCCAGTTTTCAAACATGCCTCACAATACCGACTCTTCCATAGATTGTGCTGCCGTGTAAGGAGCTGGAACTTTGCAGTGATATCAGCATCCGACATGTTCGGATCATTCATCGCCTCCGGGCTCGACCACCTTACTTGCGGAAAACGGTGGTCCACCTCCAGCTGATTCGGTTCGTAGGTTCTTTGTGTGATGGCCTCGATGTTCTTGAACAGCGTCTTCACACGCCCCTTGAGCTTTTCCGGCAACGCCGACCGGGCCACTGAGCTCGCCGACGGGCTGGTCGAAACGAGTCGTCGGTGGACAGTCCGTTCGTCGCAACGATTGCAATGCTGCGTCCTGTTCTCTACTTCGTATCCGGTCTGCCTGATGATCTGAATCGCCTTCGCAGGCTGCGTTCCTGGCAACTCATGTTTGCCGCAATGCCAGTTACCATCTGCGAGGATTTGAAAGGTCTGACGGAGCTTTGAGCCTTGACTAAATGGCAGTTCGGCCATTCGTTCTGCCCTTCCTGAAAAACATGACGTACTCGTGCTTGAAGATGTAGAAGCCGCCGACTAGCGCGCGATAGCGCCAGATGTTCTCCAGATTTCGTTTAGCCCGATTTCCTTGCATATCTTTAACGACGATGCTCTTCAGAGTGTACCCGCGCTCCATTATCTCGTTCATGCACCGAAATCCAAGAGGAATCCATTCGCTGCCAGCATACATATCACCGATGACCAAGACCAGATAGCGGCCTATGTCGAGGAATGGAGTCACTACATCAACCGCTCGGCCAAACGTTTTTTGAAACACGTCAACCGTAGGGCAATTAGACAGATCATCCGCACGATCAGAGAACCTAATTATTGAATGATACGGAGGATGAAGTATTGCAAGCTGCACTGAATCCTTGCCGATGGTTTCAAGACTCTGCGAAATGACTCCAGGAGTCTTTACGGGATCACAACTATCTGACGTCAGCACCTCTGTCTTGACCTGGTAGCGATTGCCTTGGCTCGCGATACGGTCGGCTGCTTGCTTTGCAAGCTCTGGCTTAAGCTCAACGCCGATTCCGTGTCGCCCTAGTCTGCGACATTCGATGAGGGTCGTGCCGGAACCCAAGAATGCGTCGAGCACAACATCTCCGCGTTTCGTAAACCGCCGCATCGCCTGATAGGGGATTTGAGGAACAAAGTTTCCGTGATAGTCCGCGAGATGCGCGCCAGTCCGGTCCCGTTCTGGTATGAGCCACAGCGAGTCGGTAACGATGTCTTCATATTCGCGCCAGCGATTCAGATCAAGGTCGCTAAAGGGCGAAGTCTTTTCGGGCTTCTCGGATTGATGTTCAAGAGGGTTGCCGTCTGCAGATTCATCAAACAAAGGTAGGCTGCCGGCTGAACCAAGGCTTTTCATGGGACGTAAGCCTATCCCAAGTTTTCGATTGCTTCAAATCGCAGATTATCGCGAAAGCGTCGGACCAATCCTACGACCCACTAAAGCTTCAGGGCTCTTCGATCAACTCACGCAGCATAGAGCGATGACAGGCTGACTCGTTCTCGCAGTAACACCCTATGCTCAACGGAGTAGCTCTGGCTAACTCGGCCAGAAGCTTGATAGCCTGCCGCGCGTCGGTCTTGTTCATCTCGGCAACGTAGCGCTCTTTGAACTTCGACCATCTGACTTGCTCGCTCGGCCACTCGCGGCTCTTCAGCCAAGTGAGCAACTCAGCGCTTGGGGCCAGCAGCGGAAACCAGACGTCGAAGTAGTCCAGTCGCGCGTAGTCTTCTTTCTTCACTCCGCGCGGCAGAAAGCGCACTATGCCGACGCCAAGGCCATGATTTCATCTGAAGCCGGTACTACGAACATCTACTTGGTTGCGTGGCCGAGCCGTCTGATCGGGGTGCGCGTCACGGTTTGGGGATGTGATCAAAACTGGGACGTCAAGGCTCGCGGGAACATCGGTTCTCATTAACACCTCACTTCAGTGAGGTGCTCTTGGCTCGGCGGATCCCCTGAACCGTTTTAACGGTTTGCGCTCATGGAATCCGAAGACTTCGAGTTTGAAAGACGACTGCGAGAGAGGAAACCGTTGAAACGGTTGGGGGATCCGCTCGGTCGAGGGCACCTCACTGAAGTGAGGTGTTAATGAGATACTCTGGGGTGACGCACTTTTTGCGACGGTCAAGCAGTCCCTCCCTTCTCGCGCAAAATCGTGACGCGCACGCGTCTGATCGTACTCTCTTATCAGCTAGTCACCGGAGTGCTATACTGCTGCCAATCTAAGAGGCGCGTTGTATGAGTAAGGAGATCCTGGCGCGACAGCAATGCGCTACTCATAGATACAGACGTGGACTTGGAATCTGGATCGAGAAACGGATAGAGAGTCGCGAATGGAATTAACGATTTCAGTTCCCGAAGACGTGAGACACATTTTGGAACAAAGGGCTAAGGCGTATGGCCTGGATGTGAAGTCCTTTGTCGAGAGCCTTGTGCAAGCCAGCGCAACCCGATCAGTTGATGAATTATCAGCGCCCGCTCCCGCGAACGACGCTGAGTTTGAAGCGGACATGCAAGCGTTTGCCGAAGGAACGGAGCATCTGCCAGCTTACTCCGGGAGCTATTCGCGCGCCGACATCTACTTCGACCACGACTGATGGCCTATCTTTTCGATACGAATCTGTTTCTCCGGCTGGCCCACCGCAACGATCCGCAGCGCCAAATGGCTCTTGATGCTCTGCGAAGGCTCCGCTCGCGAAATGAAGTTCTTTGTTTCACTCCACAGGTCCTGAGCGAGTTCTGGAACGTCGGTACTCGTCCGGCTTCGGCGCGCGGCGGGCTCAGCCTTTCATTGACTCAAACAGAACGAAAAGCGCGTCTGATTGAACGCTACTTTCGTTTGCTCCCGGACAGTCTAGCGACCTTCCAGGAATGGCGGCGGCTTGTTGTAACTCACTCGGTGATGGGCGTTGAGGTTCACGATGCCAAGCTTGTCGCTTCGATGAATGTGTATGGCATCACGCATCTGCTTACATTCAACGTAGCCGACTTCAAGCGCTATCCAGGAATCACTGCCGTCTCTCCGGCCGACGTGAAATGATCGAGTTGCTTCGTTATGGTCCAGATATATCATCGCTTGAACCGCGACTTCATCGGCACGGCTAGCCCTCCTACTCGCCTGCCGCGTTTTCAATCAACTCACGCAGTATCGAGCGATGACAGGCTGACTCGGTCTCGCAGTAGCACCCTATGCTCAACGGCGTCGCTCTGGCTAACTCTGCCAGAAGCTTGATCGCCTGGCGGGCGGCGGTCTTGTTCATCTCGGCAGTGTAGCGCTCTCTGAACTTCGACCACCTGACTTGCTCGGTTGGCCACTCGCGGCTCTTCATCCATCGGAGCAACTCCGAGCTTGGGGCCAGCAGCGGAAACCAGACGTCGAAGTAGTCCAGTCGCGCGTAGTCTTCTTTCTTCACTCCGCGCGGCAGAAAGCGCACTGTGCCGACTCGCAAGCCCTCGCCCCGCTTGCGAGGCGAGCCCACTCGAAACGTTCCCAGATTTATCGTGGAGCTCGGCATCCTAAACAGATCCCCGACGGGCGCGGTCCATCTGTTCTATTCGCGTCGGGTAGCGATCAGCGGGACGTTTCCGCCAGCAGGCGGACATGCAAAGGTTCGTTGGCATTGAGCGGCACGATCTGAGACTCGCGGACGGTGACCACGGCGACCGTTTCCCCGACCGCGTTAGACACTTCAAGGCTGTAGCCGGGCTCTTGGCCTGGCCGTCCGGGATGGTGCTCGATGACCGTTGCCACGTCCCCGCTGCGGAGTCCGTATCGCGGCAGATCGGTATTCAGCGCGACTCGGGTGAACAGTTCGTATTTCATATCTTATCCAAGGCCGGCCCCGAGTCAGTCCCCGCGTCTTTCAGTTACAAAGGCAGGTGCAAGACTGAGTTCTCCAAATCGCTTGCCTCCGAGCACTCGATGGCGGTTGCCAGATCGTCTATCGCTTGCCCTATCGGGAGGATCTGTGGGACGGCTATCACGCCCGGCATCAGTTGGCCGCCAACTATGCGTTCGTATGCGAACTTCAACAATGTGTCGACGTCATGCGTGACGACGACCCGGTTCTGCGTCGCGGCCCACTCCAACAACTCCGGGTCTTTGGCGCCCTTCAGTTCTATTTCCTGAGCAATCACGAAATCGAGACCCGGCAGGCGCAATTGCAACCCATGTACGATTCTATGATTGAAGTTTTCGTCAAACAGAAGGCCACGAAGCGTAGCCGGACTCGCGCGTTATCTGCCAACCATCTGGTCACGCCTGGCCAGGATCCGTTCGCGAAGGGACCTCGTGTCCAAGCGGCTCTCAATGAACAACCGCGTCTCTTCCGCCCCCCGTTCGCGGTGACCAAGGTACTCTTCGACAACCTCGGTGTTGTTGAGGTAATAGAAAATCGCGCCGTAGATATCGCGCAACGAAACTGACGGAAAGCTGTGAAGGATCTGCTCCGCGGTGGCGCCGAGCTTGAATTCATATACAATCGAGTCGAGCGTTACCCGCGAGCCGGCGACACGAATCGAACCGTCTTCCCAGACTGTCAGGGGCACGGCTTGAGTATTCTCTAGGGTTGTCATAGCTCGCTCATTATACACCGCTGAGGACATGCGGCCAGCTTCCTCAAGGCAAGATGGCGGCTCGTTCTATCAACGCCCGCAGTGTCGAGCGATGGCAGGCTGACTCATCCTCACAGTAACACCCTATGCTCACCGAAGTAGCTCTGGCTAGCTCTGCCAGAAGCTTGATAGCCTGACGCGCGTCGGTCTTGTTCATCTCGGCAACGTAGCGCTCTCTGAACTTCGACCAGCGCACTTGCTCGCTTGGCCACTCACGGCTCTTCAGCCACTTGAGCAGCTCCGAGCTTGGAGCCAGCAACGGAAACCAGACGTCGAAGTAGTCCAGTCGCGCGTAGTCTTCTTTCTTCACTCCGCGCGGCAGAAAGCGCACTGTGCCGACTCGCAAGCCGTCGCCCGGTTTGCGAGGCGAACCCACTCGAAAGGTCCCCAGATTCATTCAGTTGAGGACGCGCTCGCCGTTCACGATAATCGGCTTGCCGGACGCATAGGAATAAAGCACATCCGGGCACAAGTCAGCGCCGTTGGGCCAGACAATCGTGCCAATCTCCGTGTCAACACGAACCAGTCGAAAATACTCCGGATCTTTGAGCGGAGCGAAGACTCCCTCGAAAGATCGAATGACCCGATCTAAATCCACGACGGCCTTCAGCCCGTCCTTGAACGTTAGCTCAAGCTGATGACCATCCAGTGGCCTAACATCTACTACGTCGATAAGGAACATTGGTTTACTCCAGTGGGGCAATCCGTCTAAGCTCGGTTTGCTGACGGGCCAATTCCCAGTCTTCCATTAGTTCGTCGCGATGCGAAAGCGGCCCATTCCATAACCAGCCCCAGCACTCGGGGAGGTAACCTCCCGCCGATGATCGATAGGGTTTGAATAGCGATCTCCGCCCTGTGTTCTCCGTAGCGTGCATGAAAATGCGGCGGGTTGTGCTCGTTAAAATACATCGTGATGATGATGCCAAGAAAGCGGCTGATTTCCGGCATGACATCTCCTCACAGAGCCAAAGCTAGTCACGCCCTCGCTCTTGGAAATCCGAACGCCCACTCTGAAACTCTCGGCGACCGACTCGATTAACCAGCGCAGCTTCTGGAAATTGCAGTATCTGGCTCGTGGCACTTTCTACCTGATCAAGGAAGATTCTCCCTGGCCCTGGGCGTTCAAGGTCATAGTAATCTGCCGCTTCGCATAGCTCGTACTCGGCCACCGGATGGAACGACAGTAGGCGGTTCATCTGAGCCTGGACCGTGCGTCGCGGTACACTTCCTCTGCTGGCCGCGTCGTGACTAAGCCAGCCTCGATCTCCTCCTCGCGGCGCAGGGCCTCCTCGGCCCACAGCCGTTCGTTCTCCTCATCCGAGAGATCGTCCAGACTGTGCAACAGCCGTTCGGCTAGTTTTGCGCGCGATTGCGGGTCTAGGCGTAGCGCCTCGGTTTCTAGTTCCTCGAGGTTCATGCTCATCTCTGCCTCCGTGACTTTGTATTGTACAAGAAGCCGGTGACTATAGACACGTGATACAGGTGATCCCTACGCGATTCACTAGCCGATCTTGCGCGGGCTCGATCACAATCACCGTGACTGACTACTGGTGTCCTGAGTTCGTTATTCGCCCGGCCACAACTCCATCGTCTCCCCGATCCCGCGTTGCGATGGGCGTCATTCCTTGGGCCACAGGTCTATCGTCTCACCAACCCCTCGTTCGCGCGCGAGGTTGTAAACGCGCAGCGCCGTCGAGATGTCCTCAAGCGCGATGCCATTCGACTTGAAGATCGTGATGTCATCGAGGTTCTTCCGGCCCGCGACCTGACCCGCGACGATACGGCCTAACTCAGTCACCGATTCCCAGCTGATCACCCCGCGCTCGATCGCCGGCAACAAGTCGCCTGACTCGACGCGCGATTGATCTATCGAATCGACCGCGATCACCGAAGCGCGCCGAATAGTCTCGACGTCGGTCTCGGCTTTCATCAGGAAGTTCGACCCCGCGGCGTTCACGTGAGCGCCCGGCTCGATCCACTCGCCGTTCAAGACCGGCTCGCGCGATGTTGTCGCCGTAATGATAATTGACTGGCCTCGCACGGTTTCTTCCGGAGTCTCGGCGGGGGTGACTTCGACGCGAAGCAGCGCGGTCATCTTTCTCGCGAATGCCTCACGGCGATCCGGCTTGCGGCTGAAGACCTTCACCGACCTGACCGGCCTCACCGCGCAGACCGCCATCAACTGGCTTTCCGCCTGCCATCCCGCGCCGAAGATGCCGACCTTGTCAGCGTCCTCGCGAGCCATGTACTTCGTAGCCACGCCCGATGCCGCGCCCGTTCGCATCTGGCCAAGCCGGTCGGCCTCTATCATCGCGAGCATGTCTCCGCTCTCGGAGTCGTAGAGCAGAACCAGAAAGCGGGTGCCCTTGCGCGACGCGGTGTAGACCTTGATCCCGAAGACGCCCAATCGCCGGTCGCCCGCCGCCATCACGTGCAGTTGCGAAACGGGCGTTGCAACCCTGTAGCGCGGCTTGTTCGTAGCTTGCCCTTCAGCCTGATCCCGCAGGACTTCCTCGACTGCGGCGATCGCAGTCGGCATGTCCAACAGCTCGGTTACGTGTTCTTCTCTGAGCAGGAGTGTCATAAGGATGTCGGCAACGTCGCCGCCACGAGCCTCTCGGAATGGTCCTCCGTAGTAATCGAATTCATTCGTTCCACGTTGACGAGCGGGCAGTCTCTCGGCAATCAGAACGAATGAATTCGTTACTACGCGGGCATTCTCTCACCAATCGGAACGATTGAATTTCGTTACTACGCGGGCATTCTCTCGCCAATCGGAACGAATGAATTCGTTACTACCGGGTGGTCCGGGAAAAACAGGTCAGGCAAGATGCCCGATCGGATTGACCGGCTCCTCAGTGACTGCTTGTAGCCGCCCTCGCCGCCTGATCTCCGCGGTCCATGTTGGAGTAGTAGTCGAAGACGTATTCCTTCAGAGTCGAATGGCCGTTGCCGAAGTCGTACTGTTTCATTTCTGTCAACGCGCGGTCGGCGGTCCAACTGTCGTGGGTGAATCTGTAGACCGCGGTCATGATCCCCGTCCGGTGTCGTCCGCCGTGACAGTGAATGAAGACCGGCTGATTCGCGGGATCGTCGACCAGCTTCAAGAAAAGCGCAACCTGCTCCTTGTCCGGCGCCGATGAAGTGGTCAGCCCGATGCGATAGAACTTCATGCCGTGCGACTCGACCATCTGCTGCTCATCCTTGCGACCATCGCGTTGGAGGTCGATGACGGTTTTGATCCCGAGCGCCGCAAGGTCGGCGTAGTCCTGTCCTTTCGGTTGCGCGCCGCGATAGTAATTCTCGTTGAGGCAGCCGAAGTTCTTGATTCGGATTCGGCTCGAAGCGCCGGATTGAGGCGATTGCCCGGAGGCTAAAACGGCGAGACTGACCGCGAGAATCGCGCCCGCAGCCCAGCCGCGAGAGAGAGTCTTATTCACGCGCATTGCACCACTCCTCAGAATCAAGCTACCAAACGACCATTCTGTAAGCCCGAAAATTTCAGTGATCATACTCCGTCGCTTCAAATCGCGCAACACGGGAACGGGGGTGAGTTCGGTGAGTTCGTTGCTGCCTTGCGCCCTATGGTGGTTGTGGGTAGACTCGCCGCTGCACTTTTCGTTAGCCGGTGCCGGAACAGTTCACCGATCATCTTTGCTGCTCAGTCTCGGAGACGCGATGGAATCATCGAAGCCACTGGCCACGTCTTCACCATACGCAGCCAAACCGTGGCTCAAGCATTATGACTTCTGGATCCCGGCAACCGCGACCTACCCGAGACAACCAGTCTTCCGCGCGCTCGACATTGGCGCGGCGAACTACCCGGATCGCCCGGCGACCATCTTTTTTGGGGCCGAGGTGAGCTTTCGCGAGCTTCGCAACAAATCGCTGCGACTGGCCTCGGCGCTCGCCGAGCTGGGCATCGGCAAGGGCGATCGCGTTGGAATAATGTTGCCCAACTGCCCGCAGTTTCCCGTTTCGTTCTTCGGGATCGTCCGCACCGGCGCGACCGTCGTCGGAATCAACCCGACCTATACGCCGCGCGAGTTCGATCGGCTCGCGAAAGACTCCGGCATCCGCGCGCTGATAGTGTTGGACCTCATCGCGCCGTCGGTCGCCGGAGTGCTGGCGCAAACTCGGATAGAGAATCTGATCGTCACCGGTCTTCAGGACTTCATGCCCGCGCCGGTCGCGTCAAAGTACGTCGCCGAGCGCGGCAGCGGAATGCCGAAGCTCGAAGACATCGAGCGAGCCGCCGCTTCCGTCAGTTCTCGGGTCCGCGTCCACCACTTTTCGACGCTGATAGACGGCACGACGCCCCGACACCTCCACGTCGAGCTCGATCCCGAGCGAGACGTTGCCGCGCTTCAGTACACGGGCGGCACGACCGGCACGCCGAAAGGCGCGATGCTATCGCACTTCAACCTCTTCGCCAACGCGATCCAAAGCGTGTTGTGGCGCAGCCACTTCAGCACGGGCCAAGGCGAACGTGTATTGCTGATAATCCCGATGTTTCACGTCTACGGGCTGACGGTGGGAATGCTGCTGGGTGCGCTTCAGGGCAACACGTTGATCCTGGTCCCGAAGTTCGACATCGAGTTGCTGCTCGATTCGATCGAGCGCTTTCGCCCGACGGCGTTTCCCGGCGTCCCGACTCTTTACGTCGCGATGCTCAATCACCCGAAGACGCCCACGACCGATCTCTCTTCGGTCAAGTACTTCAACAGCGGCTCGGCCCCGATGCCGTTGGACGTGACCGAGCGATTCGAGGCTCTCACCGGCTCGACTGTGCGTCAGGGGTATGGATTGAGTGAGACGTCGCCGACGACGCACTCGTCGACGCAGTTGGGATTGCGAAAGCCGGAGAGCTGCGGCGTTCCGTTCCCCGACACCGAGTGCAAGATCGTCGATCTCGAAACCGGCGAGCGCGAAGTGCCGGTTGGCGAGACCGGCGAGTTGTGCGTTCGCGGGCCTCAGGTGATGCTCGGCTACTGGAACCAGCCCGAAGAGACCGCTCGCGCGCTCAGGCCAGATCCGAATGGCGGCGGCCCGTGGTTCTATACGGGGGACATCGCGCGCATGGACGAGGACGGCTACTTCTACATCGTCCAGCGAAAGAAAGATATGATTCTGGTGTCGGGCTTCAACGTCTACCCGAGCGAAGTCGAGGAAGTGCTGTACGCTCACCCGGCGGTGATGGAGGCCGGCGTGATCGGCGTCGCGGACGAGTATCGCGGCGAGCGGGTGAAGGCATTCGTTTCGCTCAAGCCGGGGATGCATGCGACCGCTGAAGAGCTGATCGAGCACTGCCGCACGGGGCTCGCGAAGTACAAGGTGCCGGGCGAGATTCAGTTTCTGCCGGCGCTGCCCAAGACCGCCGTCGGCAAGATTCTTCACCGGTCGCTGCGCGAGTTGGAGGAAGGCAGCAAGAGTCCAAAGTGATCCGCCGGCGCGCAAACACCGGAGTCGATCACGCCCGTTTCATCGTGACCGCGTAGGAGGAAGAAGAACATGAAGCATCTGTTGCTGTTAGCCCTCTGCGTCTTGGCGATTGCGCCCGGCGAGGTCCGGGGTCAACAACCGAAACCGCCTCCAGCACCCGCGCCGCGAATCGCCTACGGAGCCGGCAAGGACAAGGCGGCCTCACCTGCGTCTTTCTCCTTGAAGCCGACGCCGAAAACCGTCGCGTGGGGTTACTACGACGCCAGCACGCCGCCGGTCTTGCGGATCAAGTCGGGCGACACGGTTGAAGTAGGGACGCTGATCACGTCAAGTCCGTCGAGGCTCGAAGGCGCAGGCGTTCCCGCAGATCAGGTCGAGCAGGCGCTCCGAGACATCACCAAGGAAGTGACCAACAAAGGGCCGGGCGGGCATATTCTGACCGGACCTATTTACATCGAAGGCGCCGCGCCGGGCGACGTGCTCGAAGTCCGCATCAAGTCGATCAAGCTCGCGATTCCATATGCGTACACCGCGTTTCGGCCGGGCGCCGGCTTCCTCCCCGAGGACTTCCCTTATTCGCGGATGAAGATCATCCCACTCGACGAAAAGAGAATGGTTGGGCGCTTCACGGACGGGATCGAGATTCCGCTGCGGCCGTTCTTTGGGAGCATGGGCGTCGCGCCCCCCGAAGCCTCGGGCCGAATCTCGAGCGCGCCGCCGTGGATGCACGCGGGCAATCTCGACAATAAAGAACTCGTCGCCGGGACGACCCTGTTCATTCCGGTTCACGTGGCGGGCGCGCTGTTTCAAGTAGGCGACGGGCACGCGGCTCAGGGAGACGGCGAAGTGTGCATCACCGCGCTCGAAACCTCGCTCGCCGGGACGCTTCAGTTTGTCGTCCGCAAGGATATCCGGTTGAAGTGGCCGCGAGCTGAGACGCCGACTCACGTGATCGCGATGGGTGTCCACGAAGATTTGAGTGAGGCGACCAAGATGGCCATTCGCGAGGCGGTCGACTATCTGGTTTCGGAGAAACATCTGAGCCGCGACGAGGCTTATATGCTCACCAGCACCGCCGTCGATTTGCGAATCACTCAGCTTGTGGATGGGAATAAGGGCGTGCACGCGATGATACCGAAGTCGATATTCAGAAAGTAGGAGCCACGGATGGATACAGATGAACGCAGATAAAACAAACACGACGGGGCGACTCTACTAGCGTCGCCTGTTGCGCGTTTGGGTTGAGGGTCATATCCGGCTCGTCGTCATCCGTGTTTATCTGTGTTCATCCGTGGTTGCTTATTCGGAGGATGAAAGTGGAAAAGCTACTCGAAGATAAGATCGCAATCATCACCGGCTCGGGCCGCGGCATCGGACGCGCGGCGGCCGAGTTGTTCGCAAGACATGGGGCTCGCGTTGTCGTGAGCGACATCGACGCCGGCCCTGCCGGCGAAGTCGCCGCAGCGATTCGGGCGGCGGGCGGCGAAGCGATAAGCGTGCCGGGTGATGCGACCGATCGCGCGTTTCCCGATTTGATCGTCAGCTCGGCGATCGAAAAACTGGGCGGACTCGACATCATCGTCAACAACGCGGGCTACACGTGGGACGCGGTGATTCATAAGATGACCGACGAGCAGTGGGAAGCGATTCTGGCGATTCACCTGACCGCGCCGTTCCGGATCATCCGCGCCGCTTCGACGTTCCTGCGCGAAACGGCCAAACGGGAAAAGGCGGAACTGGGCGAGGCGCGCGCGCGCAAGATCATCAACATCAGCTCGACCTCGGGCACGCGCGGCAACGCGGGCCAGGCCAATTACTCGTCGGGCAAGGCGGGCGTGCTCGGATTGACGAAGACGCTGGCAAAAGAGTGGGGCCAGTTCAACATCCAGGTGAACGCCGTAGCCTTCGGGCGCATCGACACGCGGCTCACGCAAGCCAAAGAGAAGGGCGAGACGATTCGCCGCGGCGATAAGGAAGTCGCCATCGGAATCCCTGCCGAGCGCCTCGAGCGCACGGTTCCGCTGATACCGATGGGCAGAGGGGGCACGCCCGAGGAGGCCGCGGGCGCCATATTCTACTTCGCATCGCCGCTGTCGAATTACGTGTCGGGACAGGTGCTTGAAGTAACCGGCGGATTGTAGAGTGTGATGAGCAGGTTCGCATGACGATCTTACGAACTCCTGATGAGAGATTCGCCAATCTGGCTGACTTTCCGTTCGCGCCCCGCTACATCGAGATCAACGGCGCGCGGGTTCACTACATGGACGAGGGCGACGGTGAAGTGATCCTGTGCCTTCACGGCGAGCCGACCTGGTCTTACCTGTACCGCAAGATGATCCCGATTCTTGCCGCGCGGCATCGAGTGATCGCGATGGACTTCATCGGGTTCGGTCGCTCGGACAAGTTCGCCGAGCGAGAAGCCTACACGTTCGAGATGCACCGCAGCACGATCGCGTCGTTCGTCGAAGCGCTCGACTTGAGTGGCATAACCGCCGTCCTGCAAGACTGGGGTGGAATACTGGGACTGCGCGTGGCGACCGAGATGGCCGATCGCTTTGCGCGGCTCGTCATTATGAACACGGGCTTGCCGACGGGCGACGTTCCCCCAACAGAGGGGTTTCTGAGATGGCGCGCCTATGCGACGAAGACGTTTGATCTGCCATGCGGCCAGATCGTCAAGCGCAGCGCCGTGCATCCCGAGTCGATTTCAGACGACGTGGTTGCAGCTTATGACGCGCCGTTCCCCGATGTTTCGTATAAGTCCGGCCCGCAGATGTTTCCGCTGCTGGTGCCGACCGAATTCGATCAGCCGGGCGCACGCGAGATGCGAGAGACTCGCGACGCGCTGACGCACTGGGACAAGCCCACGCTCGTGACGTTCTCCGACGGCGATCCGGTGACGCGAGGCGGCGACCGCTTCTTCCGCAAGCTCATCCCGGCGGCGAGCCGCGAGCCCGAAATCACCATCAAGGATGCCGGCCACTTTCTGCAGGAAGAGAAGGGCGAAGAGATCGCCCGACAGACCGCCGACTTCATCACCCGCCGGCCGATTGTGTGACGCCTGGACTCCCAACAACCAAGGTTCAGAACGTGAACGTCGCGCTGACTCGATAGCTTCGCGGCGGGGCGTCGAGAAACCCCTTGACCTCGGCTCCGGTCTGCGCCGCGTTCTCTCCAAGCCTGGCCTCGCGCGGGTTGAAGTGGTTGGTCACGTTGAACACCTTCACGCCTAACCGAAGCCTCGCCGCGCGATCGAGCGCTCTGAAGCTGAAGTCCCGATACAACCCCAAGTCTAGAGTGAACGTCGAGGGAAGGCGCCCAAAATCCGCCTCAGAAGGAACGTTGCCGTCTGCGTCCACGAACGCAAACGGGAAGCCTGTGTGCCAGTCAACCGCCGGCATTACCATCACCCCGCCCGGCGCCCGCACGTCGCCCCAAAACAGAAACCGGTTCGGCGCATCCGAACGCGAGCGCGCGTAGCGGTTCCCGGTGATGAACATCTTTTCGAACGTGCCCGCCGTCGTCGTGAAGGTGTTCAGGTCGCCCGCGCCCGAAGACCTAACGTAGGACGCATTCAGGTTGGCCCAGCGCGTGGTTCGGTACGACGCCGTCGCTTCAAGCTCGCGATAACGCGACGTGGCGCCATTGGACAAAATCAGCGCCGCCATGTCCCTCCCCGGGTGGTTTGGATTGATCAGCAACAGGTCAGTTCCGCGCCGTTCTTCGGCCCTCACGCGAAGCAACAAGTCCTTCGACACGCGGTGGTCGACTTCCAGATTCCACCCGCGCACGTGAGGCGTCTTCAGGTGCGGACTCGAGAGTATGTTGGCAAGCGCGGTCGGCTCGGTTTCAGGCACACCCTCGTCGAAAAACTGGACCACGCGCCGGCGGCTGCGAGTGAATGTCCCAACCGTCATCGGCATAACGTCGTAGAAAACCCCCGCGCCGCCGCGGACGACGGTGTTCTCGCCTGCCAGCACCGCGAAGCCAAACCGCGGCGCCCACTGATTACTGCGAGAGACGCTGCCCCAGTCGTACTTGACGCCAAGAGTCAACGCCACACGCCGCGCCGGGGTCCACTTATCTTCGGCCCATCCCGTCAACTCATGCATCGACAGCGATTCGAACGGCGAGCCGGTAAAGTCGGTCGTCGACGCGAGCTCGTCCTCTTCTTCGCCGGTGAGGATGACGCGGTTGCCAAAGCGGGTCAGAGCAAACGCCGACCTGGTGAACCCGCCCCCGAAGCTCAACTGGTGCTGGCCCCACGCGCTTCGCTGCCTCAGCCGGAGTGATTCTCTCCATTCGGTTCGGCTCGCCGACTGGCGAACCGTGTCGAAGTAATTCCCTTCGACCAGCCCTTGTTCGACCAGCACCATCGGGTTTGCTCCGCGCGGCAGAACGCGAAGCTTCAGCTTTCTAGTGCTGAGCGAACTGTCGACGATGTTGCCGCCGCTGCTCGTGTAGGAGTCGCCGAAGTAGATTTGTCCGCCTCTGGCGAGGAAATCCGGCGTCGCTTCGGGCTGAATCATCGCCGACAGCGTCGCGAAGTCGATGTCCTGTGAATACAGCGCCAGCCGCGCCGAAAAGTTGTGCCCCCGCCAGGTCCGAAGCTCGGCGTGCTGGTTCCAGTCGTAGCTCTGATAACGCGTGTCGTTCTTTCCTCCGAGCGCGCTGGCGATGGTTGATTTGTTGAGGCGGTAACCGAAGGACTCAAACAACAGAATCGCTCCTCCGGCCAGCGGACCGGTTGCGGTCACGGTCGGGGTCGCCGAACGCACGCCGCGCACGCCATTGGACCTATGCACCAGCGCGAGCAGCGGGTTTTCTAGCGAGAAGCGCCACGCGCTCCTGCTGAGCTGGTCGAGTGCGGGCACGGTCGAATAAAACTTCGGCAGGGTCACAGTGAACTGCTCGCTCGGTATCAGCACGGCCTCGGCGGCCTCGAGTGGCAGCGTTCCGGCGAAGACGAAGGTGTCCGACACCGGGTCTTTCATGTTCGTGCTGGTGACCATCAAGTTCTGGGTCGCTCGTTGGCCGCTGACGTTCAACAGACCGTCACGGCCGCGAGTCAGCGCCGGTAAGAGCGGCAGTGCTTGCCGCAGTTCCACCGCCGCGTCGTCGGCTTTTGTGGCGCCGCCGCCGGCGGTGTTCGGCTTGGGTTGATCCTTGTCCTTGGAACTCGTGTCGTCCGCGCTTGTGCGCCTGGCTATGGGTTGTGTCTGCGCCGCCATCGGAGCCGATTGCGCGGCGGCCAGCAGCAGCGCCAGCATCAGATTCGGAAGTTTGTGCGTGTGCATGGTCCGGCATTCCTTTAAGCCTGGGGCCTGGGCATGTTGTTGTTTCTGCGGTTTTCGCTAATCGCTGAGCCCGTCAGGGTTCGTCTATTGGAGGGGCAACACAGAGAGGCAAAGAATGCGTGGAGTATAAGTGAAGGCGTCAATCAAGGCAACGGTAATCTTTTTGGGCCATCTTTTCGCCTAGTATTTTCAGACGGCAACCAATGTGGGACGCTGCTCATCTATAGCCGCGATTCATCGCGCGCTTAGACCTCGTCTCTCACCTCGTTATCTCATTCAACCCGCTTGTTCGGGCGCCGACCGTATTATATTGTTCCCTCGCCCAATAGCGGATGGAGGCTGAATGCCTGAGGACAAGCCCTCGCCCGATCAGCAAACTGAACTCAAAGATCGCCTCGAGTACATCGAATCCGTGCTTCGTGACGCCGTCGCCCGCCTGTATCAGGTCGAGATGCGAATGGGAATCGTGAGGCCGCCGTCCCCTGGGCTGCCCGACCCGACAGATAAACCGCCGGCCGCTGAGAAGCATGAACCGCCACAGCCCTTCACCAGAGAAACTCCGAGACTCCCGACGCGGCCGCCCTCGCCTCCGCTGACTACCGAACGACAGGCTCTGCCGGGCGTACGTGGCGAGTCCGCCCAGACTGTCGGCTCCACGCCGCGCCAGACCGTCGCTGAATGGCAGCAGGTTCCCAAGCCGCAGCCTCGCGCGGAAGGCCGAGGCGACCTCGAGCTCCGCATCGGCGGAAGCTGGTTCAACCGGATCGGCGTAGTAGCGATCTGCTTCGGCGTTGCCTTCTTCCTCAAGCTGGCCTACGACAATCAGTGGATCGGACACGGCGGGCTGGTGCTGTTGGTCGCGGCGATCGGCGTCTCCTTCGTGATTGGAGGCGAGCTTCTGCGCGCGCGCTATCGCAACTACGCGTTCGGATTGTCGGGCGGCGGCATCCTGATCTTGTACATGTCGATCTACGCCGCGTTCAATCTGTATCAACTGATTGCGCAGCCGGTCGCGTTCGCGTTCATGGCGCTGGTGACGGCGACGGCGGCGCTGCTGTCGGCGCGCTCCAGCGCATTGCCCATCGCGATTCTGGGACTTATAGGCGGGTTCCTCACCCCGATACTGCTGTCGACGGGCACGGACAACGAAGTCGCCCTGTTCGGGTACATCGCGCTGCTGGATGCCGGGGTTCTGGCGCTCGCATACGGTAAGCAATGGCGAAGCCTCAACTACCTGGCGTTCGGCTCGACGGTGGCGATGGTAGCGGGGTGGATGGAAGCGTGGTACGAGCCGGAAAAGCTGGAGCCGACCATCGTCTTTCTGACGCTGTTCTTCGCGATCTTCGCGTTGCTGGCGGTGCTTTACAACGTCGTAAACCGGCGGCCGACGAAGTGGCTTGACCTGATCCTGGTCTTCTCAAACGCGCTGCTCTATTTCGCGACCAGCTACAAATTGCTGGACGAAGGACACCATAGCCGCCTCGGATTGTTCGCGATTTTCATGTCGGCGTTTTACTTCGGGCTCGGATACTTCACGTGGCGGCGCGACCGCGAAGACCGCTTGCTGGTTCTCACCTTCATGGGCCTCGCGTTTCTGTTCGTCGTGATCGCGGTGCCGATCCAGCTCGACCAGGACTGGGTGACGATGGCGTGGGCCGTCGAGGGCGCGGTGATGACCTGGATCGGCCTCAAGGTCAAGGACCGGATTTCTCGCTATGCCGCGCTCGGAGTATTCGCGATCGCCGTGATTCACTGGTTCAACGTCGACGTGCGCGACTTTGCCTACGTCGCGTGGAACACAGGCGCGACGTTTCTGCCCGTTCTGAACCGCCGAGGTTTGTCGTGCGGGGTCCTGGTCGCGTCGCTAGCGGCATCCGCCTCGTTCTACAAACGCCGGGGCGCGGAAATCAGTGAGGGCGATCGCGCGGCGATGGGCGGGTTGCTCATGCTTGCGGCAAACGCGCTGTCGGTGACGCTACTGAGCCTGGATGCCGGCGACTACTTCGAGCAGATGAAACCGGCCTCAGACGATGCGACTGGGGGCGCCGCCGGCTTGGAACGCTTGAGCCACATGAAACAGTTCACCTTTTCGGCGCTCTGGACGATCTACGGAGCGAGCGCGCTGGTGATCGGAATCAGGCGCCGGATCACACCGCTCAGGTGGGCCGCCCTGGCTCTTCTCGCGGTCGCGACGCTGAAGGTCATGGTGCTCGATCTGGCTTACTCAGACGCACCGTGGCACGCGCTGTTTATGAACGACAGCTTCGCGGCGTTCGGTCTGCTCGTCATCGCGCTTGCCGTTGGCGCGCGCGCGTACTCGAAGGCCGAAGGCGCGGGCGAGGACGAGCGAATGGTCGTGCCTCGCGTGATGGCGGGGGCGGCGAACGTGCTGGCGGTGATCGCGCTGAGCAGCGAGGCGATTGGTTACTTCAATCGTGCGCGGGGCCTCGCACTGGCCGGCGGCGGGGACACGCTTGAGTTGTCGGTGCTCGATAACTGGCAGTGGCTGGCGTTGTCCGCGGTGTGGACGGTCTACGGCGCGGTGGCGTTGATAATCGGCATAAGGCGGGGGGTGACGCCGCTTCGATGGGGGGCGCTGGGGCTGCTCGCGCTTGCGGCGGTCAAAGTCGTTGCGATTGACCTCAGATACTACGACGCCGAGTGGCACCGGCCTCTGGTGAACCAGACCTTCGCCGCGTTTGCGCTGCTGGTGGGGGCGCTTTCAGCGGCGGTGTGGTTCTACACGCGGGCCGAACGCGTCGATGAATGGGAACGCCGGTGGGTCTCCGGCGTCATCGTGTGCGTGGCGAACGTGCTGGCGATCATCGCGCTGAGCGCGGAAGCGACGGGCTACTACGCGGCCAGGATGCACGCCGCCACGGGCCTTGCGGAAGGACGTTTCGATTTGGGCCTGGCTCAGCGGCTGTCGCTCTCATTGGTTTGGACTCTCTACGGCGGAGCGATGCTGGCGATTGGTCTGTCGCGACGAAGTGGGTTGTTGCGTGTGATGGGCATGCTGCTGCTCGGAGTGACGATCCTGAAGGTGTTCATCCTGGACCTGGCATCGCTGGAGAAGGTCTACCGGGTCATTTCCCTGATCGTGTTGGGAGTCATCCTGCTCGCGGTGTCGTTCTTGTATCAGCGTTATCGCCGCCGCGCGGCTTTATCCGGTGACGAACAGACGGAGGTTGAACCGGGTGTTTCCGGCCGTTCCGGTTGAGGAGTCGAACGTCGGCTGCCGATGCATGCGTGCGTGGCAACGAAGTGACTCTCTTTCAGTTCCCCTTGGCGCTCTTGCGAGCCTCGGCGCCGATGTACTCGATCTTGCGCCCGGTTCGAGACTCGAGGGCGGCGAGCGTCGTCTGAATAATGTCCTTGCCCAGTTCAAACACGGCGCCCTGTTCCTTGCCGTTCTCGTCCCGGAAGTTGATCGTCAGGTAGTGCTTTCGCTTCTTGTTGAAGACGACGACGGGACTCATGATTCGCCGGCCGGTTGTCTGCCCGTAGACGAGACTCGTCACCTTGTCGTAAGGAATCGTCAGCCTGCCGCCCTTGTAATCGAATGTGAACACCTTGTCGTCCTTCGTCGAGGATTCGCCTTCTGTTTCCTCGGGCACGCTGGATATGGAGCCGGCGACGTACATAGTCTTTTTGCTGCCGACCCCGGCGTGAACTTGCGAGCCGGCCGCCAGAACGATCAACACAAACGCTGCAGCGAGTCCCTTCATTGTTAACCCTCCGATTCGAACCACTAAAAGCCACGCGCACTATTTGATCCCGAGCGCCTTCATCCGCCTGTGCAGGTATGAGCGGTCTATGCCGATCGCTTCCGCGGTGCGGGTGATGTTGCCTTCGCACTCGGAGAGCTTGCTGACGATGTACTCGCGCTCGTAAGCCTCGCGCCCTTCGCGGTACGAAGTAAAATTGTAGCGCGGCGCCGCCGCCACCGCGTCCGCCGTTCCAAGCTGCGGCAAATCGGCGGCCGCGATTCGCTCCGACCCGTGCATTATCACAACCCGCTCGATCGTGTTTCGGAGCTCGCGCACGTTGCCCGGCCAGTCATAGGCGCTCAGCTTTTCGACGCCGTCGTCGGTGAAAACTTTCGGCGGCCGGGCATACGCGGCCGAATACCGGCGGTTGAAGTAGTCGATGAGCTGCGGGATGTCTTCGCGGTGCTCTCGCAGCGGCGGCACTTCGAACGGAATCACGTTCAGGCGATAGAACAGGTCGGCGCGAAAGGTGCCGCGCTCCATCTCGTCATCCAACCGCTTGTTGGTGGCGGCGATTATCCGAACGTCGACTTTGATCGGCGAATTGGAGCCGACCGGCTCGAATCGCTGCTCCTCCAGGACACGCAGCACCTTAGCCTGCACCTTCAAACTCATGTCGCCGACCTCGTCCAGCAGAAGGGTCCCGCCGTCGGCCTGTTCGAACTTGCCGCGTTTGGCTTTGGTGGCTCCGGTGAACGCGCCTTTGGTGTGGCCGAACAATTCGGATTCGATCAGCTCTTCCGGTATCGCGGCGCAGTTGAGCTCGACGAAGGGCATCGAGGCCCGGCCCGACTCGCGATGAATGGCGCGCGCGGCGAGTTCCTTGCCCGTTCCCGATTCGCCGTAGATCAGGATGCGCCCGTTGGTTGGAGCGGCGACTTGAATCTGCTGGCGGAGCGCGCGCATCGGGACGCTGTCGCCTACCATCACGTACTCGTCGTCGAGCTGCTCGCGAAGCAGGCGGTTGTCGGCTTCGAGCTGTCGCTGGCGCAGCGCGTTGCGAACCGCAACCACGGTGCGCTCGAGCTGGAGCGGCTTTTCGATGAAGTCGAGCGCTCCGAGTCGTGTTGCCCGCACGGCGGTTTCGATGTTGCCGTGGCCGCTGATCATAATGATGGCGATTTCGGGGTAGGTCGTCTTCAAGCGCTCGAGTGTTTCGATGCCGTCGATGCCGGGCAGCCACACGTCCATCAGCACGCAACTGAAGACGCGGCGCTCGAACGCTTTGAGGCAGTCTTCGCCCGAGCCGACCGCCTCAGCCGACATGCCTTCGTCTTCGAGCACGGCCGTCAGCGCCCGGCGTATTCCTTCTTCGTCATCGACGATGAGAACCGAGTTGGGCATGATGCAGGTTGTGGTTTGTGGTCCGTTGTTAGTGGTCTATAGTCCGTTTGTGGTTGGTACGTCCGCGCGGTCTGGGCCTAACCACGAACTACAAACCATTAACCACGAACCCCGAACAACGGACCACGAACCAATAACTATTCCCTCTTGGGTGGCAGCCCGATCAGCTTCGCTTCAAGCTGATTGATCCCCAGCCGCAACATTCCGCCGGCGTCGGAGAATATCTCTTGCTGGAGCTTGCGCCGCTTGAAGAATATCGTCGTCCCCAGCGCCGACCCGATCACCAGCACCGCGAGGACCATCAAACCGAGTATCCCAAAAATCGACAACAGCATCTTCGCCGCCTTTTCCTGGCGGAACACGTCGTCAGCCGGCCACTGCGGATCGCGCAGCCACTTCACGACGTAGGGATACTCGACCGAATCGGCGAGACGTTCGGCCGGCTCGCGACTGCCGAAGTTCGTAGCTTCAACGATGTAGTTGCCGCGGCGCTTGATGATAATCCGATCGCGCTCGTCATCGCTGAGCGACTCCAGATACTCGCTCGCTCGAGCCATGCTGTCGAATGCAAACTGAGGCGTGTGATACTCGACGATCACGAGCTTCAACGGCGGCGCGGCCTCGCGCGACCGCGAAGCGTCCCTGTCGTTCTCCGCGTCTCCGCGTCGCCCCGTCCCCCCGTCTCCCCGTCCCCCCGTCGCTCCTTCGGTTTGTGCGTATTCCGCCGTCACCGCTTCGGCGTCACCCGCGAAGCCCAGCAGTTCGCCGCCGCGCTCGACCTGGGAACCGAGCGCCTCAGGACCCAGAAAGTACCGCCGGCTGCCCGGGATGTACCCCGCAGGCAGACTGGCTAGAAGCGGCGGCAAGGCTTCGGTCTGACTGGCAGGAGGCACCATTAATGAGACTTCACGAGCCAGCCGAAGCTGCGGCGCCGCGGGTTCCTTGCCCGGGCGCCCGCTCGACTGACTGACTCGAACAAAGTACCTGCCTTGCCTAAATGAGAGCTCGCCGGCGTTCCAGACAGCTCCGGCAACGGTGCCGACTCGGCTCGCGTTTCCAGTCAGGCCGTAGGAGAACAGCCCGAATGCTGCGAACGCGGTTTCGGCTTCGAACAAGTCGATACGATATGCGCCGTAGCTTCGCGAGGCCGCCCTTTTGACAAGATACTCGCGAAACGCGGCGACCCGCCCAGCCACCAACCGCGACAGGTCGTTGGCCTCGAAGACGGTGACTTCAGAGGTCGCCTGTACGCCCGCCAGCCTGTCAGGCAGATAATCCGGCAGCGGGCGTTCGGCCACCACGGCGATCACCTCGCCGGCGACTTTTGGTCGTTCGTCAGCGCCTGATTGCGCGGCGGCCAGCCCCGCCGGCGTCCCCACGAGAAGGAACGCGATGATCAAGCGCAGAAGTGTCTTTCGGATTCGCATATCGGCATTAGACCCCTTGAGGAGCAGTTCAGTTCCGGCGGCGAAGCTCGGCCAGCACCATGTCGGCGTATCGTTCGGGCCGGTGGATGTCTTCCAGGAAGATCTTGCCCGACTCCGACGCGCTGTCGATCACGATGTCGCCCAGCCCAAGTAGCCGTTCCCCGGCCGACGCGGTGACCGTGACGTCCTGAATCTTGTTCAAGGGGATGTTGCGAACGGTCTTGGCGATCAGGCCGTATCGCATCTCGAGTTTGTGAGTCGTCAGCGTGTAGACCTCGCGCCGCCGAAGGACATGCTTGTAGAGTGGAACCGCGAACGCGATCAGCGCGACGCCCAGGATGGTCAAGAAGGCCGTCAAGCCCGCTACGACGCCGCTCAACAGGCCCATCACGGCGGCGACCGCGATGACCAGCAACGCCGCCAGCAGGTACCACGCTACGACGTAGATCATGGTCGGCCGCAGAATGAAGATCGTCTCTTCCTCGGCGGCGCGTGACAGGTCGCGCGACATCTGATGGTCGATGTCGGCGTAGTGGGGCCGCCTTGGCGAGTAGCCGGGCTCGCGGTGACGGGGATGCGGCGGGGCGGGCCACGCAGTTTCATCCACCGGATCTATCACGTCGCCGGCGTGGGTCGCGACTCGAGCGCCGCAGTGGTTGCAGAAACGGCTGGCGTGAGGAATCTCCCCGCCGCACTGATTGCAGAACATAAGCCTACCTGTTGGATCTTCTCATCCCCGGTCTGTCGAGGCCTCGCTCGAAGACAGAATACTAACACAGGGGCGAAGCGGCGGATAAGAACGCGTCGGGGCGCGCGAGCGTGCGGAGGAGAGTTTGGACTTGATGCCCAGCCACCGGAGTCTGCGAAACTGCATCGAATACCTGGCCGACCGAGCAGGAGAGATTAGGCGACGACGGGGCCAGGGTAGTTTTGAAGCTGGCGCATCGGGTTGCGCCGTATCATATAATCAAAGCGTTCGGCGAAGGGAGGAGTAATGCCGACGAACACACCTCGTGAAGAGTTCGTAGAAGCGGCGGCCCTCGGGTTGGCGCCGGTCGGCAATGGCTTGCCGAAGTGGTTGCGGCGCGCCGGCTGGATTGCGCTGGGCGCCGCCGGGTCGCTTGCGGTGCTGATCGCCGCCGCAAGTTATCCGTTGTCGGGGTTGCTGATTCGTCCGCGCATGAAGCGGATGTCACAGCTCAAGAGTCCGCACCTGAAATCGCTGATGCGCCGCATGGGAGTTTACTTTGAAGAGATAGTCTTCCCTTCTTTCGACGGCACGAGATTGTACGGCTGGTGGATGGCGGTGGCGGAAGCCGCGCCGACCATCGTGGTGCTGCACGGCGTGAAGAAGAACCGCACGGATGTTCTGCGGGCGTCATTGGTGCTCAGGCGGGCCGGCTTCAATGTGCTGGTGTTCGACGGCCGAGGTCACGGCAACAGCGAAGGGCGCTACGTCACCTACGGGTTCTATGAGCGGCGCGACGTCGAGTCGGCGATCGGATGGCTGATCGCGGATAAGAACGTCGACCCGGATCGGATCGGGCTCGCGGGGGAATCTATGGGAGCGGCGATTGCGCTTCAGGTTTCGGCGCACAATTCAAGGGTTCGCGCGGTGTGGGCCGACAGCCCATTTGCGTCGCTGCAGCGCGTGGCGCGAGAGTTCGTAGGCCGGGTGACGGGTTTGCCGCAGGCGGTTTTGAACCCGGTTTTCTGGACCGTGATTCAAGTGGCAAACTACCGGGGCAAGTTCGATATGAGAACGGTCGATCCGCTGCGCCTCGCGGCGCAGATCACCTGCCCGGTTTATCTGGTACACGGCACGGCCGACCAGCTCATCGCGACGGCGCACACCGAGAACATCCACGACGCGCTCGCCGGCGAGAAGCATCTCTGGTTGGTCGAAGACGCCGCCCACGCGAGGGCGTTCCGTCGGGCGAAGCGAAAGTACGCGGAGCGGCTGTGCGGGTTCTTCAGCGAGCACCTGAGAAAGTGAAGATTGGATACAGGGTGAAGTGCCGCCGCAGTCGGGGGGGCATGGGGGCGCGCTCCAGTGAGACCCTTCCGCGCGGGGTGGGGCATCACCTCGGGCCACGGTCTTAAACATATGTCCGACGACATCAAACGGAAAATACGGGAGCAGCTTCGGCAGCTTGAAGCCGAGTTGAGGACCGAGATCCCTCAGGAGCTGAGGAAGGCCGCAGCGATGGGCGACCTAACCGAGAACGCCGAGTATGACGCGGCGCGCCATCGCCAGGAATACGTTCGGGCGCGCATTGCAGGGCTTCGGAAGCGGCTGGCCGACCTTTCGATGGTAGATACGTCGCGGCTGCCGATCGATCGCGTCGCCTATGGTTCGACCGTAGCTCTCTACGACATGGATAGCGGCGATGAGCTTAAGTACACGCTCGTTATGGCAGAGGACGCCGACATTTCGCAATCAAAGATATCAACTACGTCACCCATCGGGCGCGGACTGATGGGCAAGGCGGAAGGCGCCGAAGTCGAGATTCAAACGCCGACCGGAAGGCGCCGGTTCGAAATCGTCAAGCTGACCACCATCCACCAGGTCACGGATTGAGCTAGCCTTCTTCTATCCCGGACCCCGCACTGGACGAATCTTGACAACAAGCTCAGCCCTTTGACATATTAGCGCGTCGGTGGAGCGGGTTCGGCCGAAGCGCGGAGGCCCTAATGATTAGTGATGCAATCGGGGCTGGTGCTAAGCGAATCATCGACTGGATAGTACGCGGGCTTGCACGCAGCCGGATAAACCCGAACGCGCTCACGTTTGTAGGACTGCTGATCAACATTGGCTGCGGGTTCTTGTACGGCTATGGCCGGTTTTTCATGGCCGGGCTGCTGTTGATACTCGCCGCGCTTGTGGATATTCTGGACGGGCAGGTCGCTCGGTTTCGCGGACGAGTCACTCGGTTCGGCGCGTTCTTTGATTCAGTGATAGATCGTTATTCCGACATCGTCGTCTACGTCGGGATCATGGTGTTCTATGCGCGCGATGCCGTAACCCGGTCGACGTTGCTGGTTGCGCTGACCGGACTGGCCCTCGTGGGGTCCGTGCTCATCAGCTACTCGCGCGCGCGCGCGGAATCGCTTAACATCGCGTGCAAGGTTGGGTTCCTGGAAAGACCTGAGCGACTGGTGCTGTTGATTATAGGCTCGCTCACCCAGACCGGACCGGTGACGAACCCGTTCTTGTACAAGATGCCCCAGGTGCTTTGGGTGCTCGCGGTTTTGTCGCACTGGACGGTGGTTCATCGGATTTATCACACGTGGCGCGAGTTGCGCGAGACCGATCGCGCCTCCATCGAAGCGGCGAGCGCATCAAGCGACGAGCCGCAGATTGAAGAGTTTGTTGCAGCGGATTATTCGGTACGTAGTTGAAGGGCCGCAGGAGCTGATAACAATGTTATGCCCTTGTTGTGGTGGGAAGATCGAGCGCACCGCGCTAGAGTGCGCTTGCGGCGGCCGCTTTATCGGCAACCCCCTGGACGAGACGCCGATAAAGGTCCAGAGATTGGGACCGGCATTCACCGCCGTATCTCTCCTTCTAGTCATAGCCGCTTCGGCGCTGCTTTTCACCAAGTGGCTCGCGCTGGGCGCCGTGCTCGTCATCTGGTCAGCCTGGCGCGCGATGAAGCTCGCGCGGCGGGAACCTGAGTGGTACGGGGGCTATCGAAGCGCGGCCGCCGTGCTTGTTGTCGCTCTCGTATCGGGCGCCGCAGCGAGCGGGTTCGCCATCGCAAGGATCTCTGAAGTCATCGAGAACCGCGAAGCGCAGCAGAAGGCAGCGACCGTCGCCGATATTTATCACGTCTATGTATCGTTGGAAGAGTACAAGGGCAGACACGATGGGTCTTACCCGTCAGACGCCCAGACGCTAAAGCGGGCCACCGGTGAATCGCTGCCTGCCGACGACTGGGGGCGCGCGGTCCGCTACACGAGCTACACTGAGGCCATCGCCGGCCGCACCCCCGAAATGCTCGCGGCCTTCAGAAACTTCGAGCTGCGATCGGCCGGGCCAGACGGCGAAATGGGCACCGAAGACGACCTGGTCATGGTCGACGGCATCCTGGTCACCAATCCATCAGAGATCAAACTACCGATTGCGAAAGATTCAACCGGCCGCTGAAGATTGGTGAAGGCGAGAGGCAAGAAGCAAGAGCCAGTGGGCCGGACAAGACACCCGGCTTTGGCGCCTTGCTTCTTGCCATTTGTTTTCTCCGAGTATGTTTAAGCGGGTCCTTATCGCCAATCGGGGTGAGATCGCGGTGCGAATCGCGCGCGCCTGCCGCGAGTTGGGCATATCGCCGGTTGCCGTCTACTCCGATGCAGACCGCACGTCGCTGCACGTCCGAGTCGCCGACCAGGCCATCCGTATCGGACCTCCCCCTTCGAGTGAGAGTTACCTCTGCATCGACAAGATCATCGACGCGGCCCAACGCGCCGGCGCCGACGCGATTCATCCCGGATATGGATTCTTGTCGGAGAATGCCGAGTTCGCCTCCGAAGTCGAACGCGCGGGCCTCGTGCTGATCGGACCACCCGCATCGGCGATGAGATTGATGGGCTCGAAGACAAGCGCCCGCCGGACCGCCATCGCCGCCGGCGCCCCGGTCGTGCCCGGAACTACGTCGCCGGTCGAGTCTCCTGACGAGGCAACGCGCATAGCATCAGACATAGGGTTTCCCGTGATGTTGAAAGCTTCGGCGGGCGGAGGCGGGAAGGGCATGCGCCTGGTGCGTTCTCCCGACGAGATCGCGACCGCCTTCTCGCTGGCGCAATCGGAGGCCTCGTCTAGCTTCAATGACCCGGCCCTCTACATCGAGAAGCTGATCGACCGGCCGCGGCACATAGAGATTCAGTTGATTGCCGACCGCCACGGGAACTTCGTGTACCTGGGCGAACGCGAGTGTTCGCTGCAACGCCGTCACCAGAAGGTTGTGGAGGAGTGTCCCTCACCGGTCGTCGATGAACCGCTGCGGCGCCGGATGGGTGAAGCTGCGATTGGCATCGCCCGCGCGGCCGGCTACGTCAACGCCGGCACGATCGAGTTTCTCGTCGATTCCGCGATGAACTTCTACTTCCTCGAAATGAACACGCGGCTTCAAGTCGAGCATCCCGTCACCGAAATGGTCTTGGGCCGCGACCTCGTTCACGAACAGATTAGAGTTGCAGCGGGCGAGCGGCTTTCGTTCTCGCAAGCCGACATCGTGATGCGGGGCGCCGCCATCGAGTGCCGCATCTACGCCGAGGACCCCGATAATAACTTCCTCCCCAGCCCCGGCCGCATCAGCAAACTCGTTGCGCCCTCGGGTCCCGGAGTGCGCGTTGACAGCGGCATCTATCAAGGATGGGAAGTCCCGATCTACTACGATCCGCTTCTGGCGAAGCTATGTGTATGGGCGGAGACTAGGGAGCGCGCAATCGGCCGTCTCGCCCGCGCGCTTGATGAGTTCAGCGTCGAAGGCATTCGCACGTCGCTGCCGTTCTTCCGCGCCGTCGTAAGCGACGAGCAGTTTCAACGAGGCGACTTCGATACAGGGTTCATCGATCGTTTCCTGGATCAGGCGCCGGAAAGCCCGGCGCGCAGAACGGACGGGGAGCTTGCCGATATGGCCGCGATGGCTGCGGCGCTTCACGCACAGACGATAGCTCCGAAGCTCGACGATTCAGCGCGCCACGAGAGCAACAGCCGGTGGAAGTTGTCGGGCCGCCTCGCGCAGAGGAGGAAGTCCTGACCCTCGACACGCGATGAAATACGAAGCAGAAATCGACGGCAACCATGTCAGCATAGAGATGGAGGAGCGTAACGGCCGCCTGTCGGCGACGATCGGCGGCCGAAACTACGACGTGGAAATAGAGCGCCCCGAGGAGGGTGTCTACCTGATCTTCGCGGGCGATAATGTGTACGAAGCGCGAGTGTCTTCAGTCGAAGCGAACTCCATGCGCGTCAAGCTCCGGGACCGCGTCTTCACCGCCAGCATCATCGACCGCAAGCACCGGCGCGCCGGAACCGAACACGCCGGAGAAGGCCGTCACGATTTGATCGCGCCGATGCCGGGTAAGGTAGTTCGCGTGTTGCTGGCGCCGGGCGATGAGGTCGCGGCGGGCCAGGGCGTGGTCGTCGTAGAAGCTATGAAAATGCAGAACGAGATCAAGTCTCCCAAACGCGGCCACGTCGCCGAAGTCCGTGTGACGGAAGGCGCGACAGTCATCGCTAACCAGATTCTCGCCGTCGTCGAGTAGACGACGCGGCACGGTCACTTGTCCTCATCGCCTATCGCGATTGTTGCTTCTGCCTTACACGATATCGTCGAACGCGCTTCGCATTTCGGGTCCGCATAGCCGAAGTTGAATCCGCCCGAGGGCCACGCCGTTGTAGCTTAGCCGTTGAATGGAATACCGGTTCGCCGGTGCGGGCCACCTTTGGCACTCGGGTTGTAATCCAATCGGCGCGAGCGATCATCGAGTTCGATGGTGGTTCGAGGGAGGAAGAAGATGAATACGACGGGACTCAAGAACAAGATGAGCAGCGGGCTGATGGTAATCGCCCTCGTGCTCGGGACGGGAATCGCAACCCATGCGCGCGACGACAACCGGAACGGCGGACGCTGGGACAAGGAACACACCAGGGAGTACGGGTACGTTTTCGCCTACCATAACGCGTACACCGACGGGGAGCGATCCCTCGGCAACGGCTATCGCATAAACTGCAAAGACACTCCGGGCTATCGAAACGACACCTCAGGCTGGCGGGATTGGATGGGCTACCGCGACGACTACCGCGACTCGTACCGCCGGGGCTTCACCGTAGGATTCAACGATGGCCAGAACCGCCGCTCGCGACGCTACAGCCGCCGCGACGTGGACCGGCTATTCGGTGACAATCGAGGCAACGTGTATGGACGAGGCGGCAACCCGGACGATGGGGGGTACAACAGAGGACGCGGCGATCACGGCGACCGGGATCGCGGCTACGGACGCGACGATCGAAATCGAACTTATCAGATAGCGCTTCGAAACGGCTACCGCGACGGACACCACCACGGCGAAGAAGACCGGAAACACCGGCGCCGATACAACTACGAGCACTCGGATGGCTACCGCAGCGGATTGGGCAGCTACCACCCGTTCTTCGGCGACCGCTACACCTATCAACGGGGCTTCCGTGAGGGCTACCGCCGCGGCTACGACGACGGCTATCGCGGCTACGGCAATCGAGGCCGGTCTGGGTTCCAGTGGCCGTTCTAGAATTCGTGACATCCAAGGCAGGAACCCTGAAGCGCAACGCTGACAAACGATCTGTGGCGCTGGGGCTTCAAGAATGCAGGCGGCAAGTCGCTTCGGTGACTGCCGCCTGCGGTCATTTGCGCGACGCAAAAGGCAGGCCGCGCCCCGCTAGGAGCCTGTCGCAGTAATCCCTGGTAGTAACGAATTCATTCGTTTCCACGCTGGCGAGACGCGTGTTTCTCAGCAAACCGAACGAATGAATTCGTTACTACGTTGAAGCGCCTCGTTTATTCCAACCGGCTCCTCTCCAGGGTCAAGCGCTTGTTTAGCTCTCTCCCGTGTGCGATAGTCTCCATGCGATTCTTGAAGTGAGCGAAAGCAATGGCGGAGGCCGAGAATCAACCTAACCTGCGGCTGCACTACACCATCCTGTGTGAAGACATCCGGCTTGAAGTCAATCACAAACTCAGCTTGATGGGCATGCTTCACGCCATCCAGGTGCCCCAGCTTCCCGTCACCTTGCTCAAGATAGTCATCCTGAATCACTGGTCGGGCGACGGACAATACCTCTCCGAAGTTCGCATCCTCAGCCCGGACCGCTCGCAGCCAATCGCAGTCTCGCCGCCTTCTCCATTTCAGGTTCCCGAGGGCGGGTTCGCCGATAACGTCACGATCTTCGCCAACATCGGGTTCCCAACATCAGGCAACTACGTCGTCCAGACCTTGATCAACTCCAATGTCTTCGCCGAGCAGTTCCTCAGCGTCACCGAGTTCAACCAGCCCCAAGCTGTCGTCACATCCGAAACGATTCAGTAGCAACTCGAGCATTGACCCCCATCGGCGGGCGATATAGGCTTCCCACGCAGCGAATGTCCCCTGGCGTTGAAGCGGCGCGAATAGATGCACAAGCAAGACCTGCTTAATTCACTTGGGCCCGGCGCACGCGAGGCGTTCGACGCGGCCAAACAACTCGCGCGATCGAGCGGCGGTACGTTGTCCCCGCTGCATCTTCTGGTCACCGTTCTCGAGCGGACCCGCGCGGAATCTCCGGCGGCGCAAAGTGAACTGGCGCGCCTGCTCGAACAGGCACGCGGTCTGCTCGGGAAACTTCCTGCCGCTCCCTCGCCGTCGGTCATTATCTCCAGGGAAACCCAGGAGGTCATCGCCGCAGCCGGGCGAATGGCACAATCGATCAGGGGACAACTCGTGGCGCCGGCTCATTTGTTGGGCGCCGTGCTGGCCACGTCCAGCATCAGAGAAGCGCTGGGCTATGAGGGTGACGCTACGCGCGTCGTCGCCGAGTTGCTCGCGACGTACGCCCCGGAGAGCGCAACGGCGGCAAAAGCGGAGGGCAAGGCGGCGACAGAAGGCGTCACCGCGCCAACTCCGATGCGTCCTCTCTCCGGCGCGCTGCTCGAATTCTGCATCGACCTGTCAGAGGCTTCCAGAGCCGCCTCCAGCCATCCGTTCGTCGGCCGCGATCGCGAGATAACCGCCGTTCTGGAGACTCTCTGCCGCAAGCTCAAAAACAATCCGCTCCTGATCGGGAGGCCCGGCGTCGGCAAGACTGCGCTGGTCAGCGCCGTCTCCGGGCGGCTCGGCGAGGGCAGCGTACCGCTCCGGCTGCGCGGCAAACGAATCCTTGAAGTGTCGCGGCTGCGCCTGCTCGCGGACGCAAAGTTCTCCGGCGACATCGAAGAGCGATTGAAGTCGCTCCTGGAAGAAGTGCGTCGCGCGGGCGACGTCATCCTGTTCTTCGATGAAATCCACACCCTGTTGGGCGCGGGGGGCGCGGGCGGAACCGGCGACGTCGCCAACCTGCTCAAGTCATCTTTGTCAAAAGGCGAGATCGCCGTGATCGGAGCGACCACACTCGCCGAATACTACAAGTACATCGCCCGCGACGAGGCGCTCGCCCGGCGATTCAGCACGATCACCATCGAGGAGCCCTCAATCGACGAGGCGCGCCGCATCGTGTCGCTGTCACGCGCGGCGTTCGAGAGCTATCACGGAGTCAGAATCGAGGAGGAGGTCATCTCGCTCATAATCGAGAAGGCTGACCGATTCCTGTCTTCGCGCAGCTTTCCCGATAAGGCGTTCGACCTGATGGACAAGGCAGCCGCGAAGGCTGCGCTCGCGGGCCGCGACCGGCTTGCGCGCGAAGACGTGACCGAGACCTTGTCTGAAACTACGGGCCTGCCACTGGAGATCATGGACGAAGACCCCGCCCAGCGGCTCGAACGCCTCGAAGACTTTCTCAACGCGGCAGTGCCCGGTCAGGCCCGCGCCGTCCGCGACGTAGCCCGCGTAGTCCGCATCGCGAAGCTCGGACTCGAGCTGAGACCCGAACAACCCGACGGCGTGTTCCTGTTCGTCGGACCCGAAGGAGTCGGCAAGCACGAGATGGCTGCCGCGCTCGCCAAGTTCCTGTACGGCTCGCCGCAGAAGATGATCGAATTCGATATGACCCAGTTCACCGAGCCGCACTCGATCTCACGCCTCGTCGGCGCCGAACCCGGCTACGTCGGATACGGCGAGCGCGGAGGATTGCTGTCGAAGGCCGCCGAAGACAACCCGCACTCGGTCCTCTACTTCAAGAACATCGACCTCGCCCACCCGGTAGTCCAGCAGTTTCTCGGCGAAGCATTCGAGCAGGGTAGATTCACCGACGCCGGCGGCGTCCGAATCTCGCTGTCGAACACGACGGTCGCGATGTCGCTGTCGCGGGTGAGCGAGAATAGCAAGCCGATTCACATAGGCTTCTCCGCGACGGGCGAGGTCGACCTCCGCCGGGCCGGCACTGGAGGACTTGCGCGCGAACGAACCTCGCGCTGGGGCTTGGCGGAGACCCTCGCCGCAGCGATTGATGAAGTAATCGAGTTTCAGGTCCTCGACAGGGATGCCACGGAAAGAATCATCAGGGAGCGGCTGGATTCACTCGTGGCGCGGCTCGAGTCATCCCAACCGGTCGCGATTACGGTCGACCCGAACCTGCCTCGCTTTTTCACGGAGCAACTCGCCGTCGAGCATAAGAGCCTCGCTCAACTCGAGCGAATCTGGCAGGAGACGATCGTCATCCCGTTCACGAACCTTCGGATCGATCGCCGAATCGTCGGCGCGCGTCCGAACGTCTCGGTGCGCGTCGAAGGCGGGGCGGTGACTGTCAGCGCCGTCGATCCGGGCGCCGGTTCAGCCTGACCTCCCATATGCCGATGGAATTCAAGACTGACGCCCAGCAAAAAGTCTACGAGAAGACCCGCGATCATCTTTACACGCTTTTCGGCGAGGTCAACGTCAAAGCATTGGGCGATACGTTCGTGATGCAGGAAGGTTCGACCTTCGTCTATGCCAGAGTGTTTCCCATAGGGGACAAGCGCGCGGGCGTCGAGATCTTCTCCTACGTCGTAGTCGACCTCGACGTCACAGAAGAGATGATGCGGTTTCTGCTGACGTACAATCTGCGGCTGATTCTCGGCGGGTTCGGATTATCGATCGGCGAGGACGGCAAGGGGACGGTGATGCTCACGCACACGATACTCGGGGATTCGATGGAGCGCGAGGAACTCTACGCGAGCGTCTCGGCCATCGCGCGCGTCGCCGACGAGATCGACGATCAGTTGGTGGCGAAGTTCGGCGGCCAGACGGCGCTCGGCAAGCTGATGGGTGAACAGGCTGCTGACGAAATCTGGGAGTGAAGAGGGCAGCCGCAAAGAGGCTCAGAAGCCACAGAAAAGCGGCGAAGGAACGGCAACGAACCACTGCGTTCGTTGTTTTCCCATAGGCGATTGGTTTGTTGGTTATGCTCAAGGTCGGGCTAACGGGGAGCATCGCGGTCGGCAAGAGCTTCGTGCTTTCCGTGCTGGCCGAGCTTGGCTGCGTGACCTTCGACGCGGACAAGATCGCGCATTCAGTCATGGAACCCGGCCGGCCCGCTCATCAAGATATCGTGCGCGAGTTCGGCCCGGACGTGCTCGCCGAAGACGGCTCGATAGACCGGGTGAAGCTCGGAGCAATCGTGTTTGCCGATGAGGGGCGGCGCAACCGGCTCAACGAGATCGTCCATCCGCGAGTCATCGAAGAGCAGAACCGCTTGCTCTCGGAAGCTGAAGCCGCCAATCCCGAAGGCATCGCCATAATCGACGCCGCGCTGATGATCGAATCGGGCGGCTACAAACGGTTCGACAAGCTGATCGTCGCCTACTGTGATCGGGAGTCCCAGATTGGGCGCTTGATGCGGCGCAACCGGATCACTCGCGACGACGCCGAGCGGAGGATCGCCGCGCAGATGTCTTCGGACGAGAAGCGCCGATACGCCGATTTCGAGATCGACACGTCAGGACCGCTCGAGGAGACTCGTGACCGGATAGGCGAAGTATATGACAGCCTGGTTAACGAGGTCGAAGCACGGCAGGCAATGGCCGGTAACCCGCTCCGTGAAGATGGCCCATGAACGTGTCCGGAGTTTGCCGGGGCCACCCACTCGCCTTGGCTGTTACGGTTTCTTTGAGCGCGCTTCCTTCAAGCCGCGTCCGGCGTACTCCTTCACGTCTTTTGCAGGTTTCAGCTTGAGCGCTTTTTCAAACGCCGCGATCGCCTCCTGAGTTCGACCGAGCGCAAGCGTAGCCCAGCCGATGTCGGTGAACGCGAGCGCGTTATCGGGCGTCAATTGCAGCGCGCGATTGTAAAGCGCGAGCGCCCTCTCGTAATCGCCGCGGTCGTAATACCGGAATCCGGCGTTGAGAAAGTTCCTGGCCGCAAGCTCACGGTCATCCGAAAGCGCGGCGTGCTTCTCAAACTCTGCAACCGCTGCATCGAGATTCCCCTGGTCGCCGTACAGATTGCCGAGGTTCATGTGCGCGTTTGCATTCGCGGGATCCCCGGCCAGGACCCGATCGTAAAGTTCCCGCGCCTCGGCGAATCGCTTCGAGCGCCGATAGACCGAGCCAAGGTCAAGCATGACTTGATGATTCTTCGGGTCGGCTGCAAGTGCGGTTTTGTACTCTTCGATTGCTTCGGCCAGGTTGCCGGTGTGGTCGTAGATGTCGGCAAGCCGCGAAGTGGACTTCACCAGTTCCACCGCCGTCAGTTGCTTTGCTTCTTCAATCGCGACCTTCAAGGCTTTGATCGCGGCCTGTGGGTCGCCCTTGCCGATCAAAGCCCTGGCGTACGTGTCGTAAGCCAGCCAGCGCGGCCGTGGCCGATAATTCCGCTTCTCCATCTCTGGAATGATTCGAGAGAATCGGCTCATGGCCTCGCCGTAGAAGCCGCCGCCGACATCTTGCACGGCGCCCAGTAGCCTGCCAAACATCTCGGTCTCCTGTTCAGCCGAAGCCGTCGGCTTTTGGCCAAAGCCGTTAGCTGCGGCCGCACCACCAGCCAGCAAGCAAAACGCAAGGAGCGAAAGCAATGGTTTCATAGCTGCCTCTTCGATGGAGTTGGGGCGAAACCTCGGAAGTCTCACACGCGAGGAGCGCGACGAATGCGCAGCTTCATTCTACGCAAGTCAAAGCGTCTCGACCAGCCGCGTGACGAGGGCCGCGCGGCGCGGGATGTCGCTGATGATGATGTGCTCGTGTTCGGCGTGAGCGCCCGCGCCGTCCACTCCCAATCCGTCAAGAACCGGGACCCCGAGCGCCGCGATGAAATTGCCATCCGATCCGCCGCCGACCGATCCCTCTTCCAACTCGAATCCGATTTCGGCCGCAAGCCCCTTCGCGCGTTCGAACAGAGCGGCGGCCTCGGGCGTTCGAACCATCGGCGGCCGGTTGATCCCGCCTCGCACCTCGATCCGCGCTCCCTCGAGCACCGGTTGCAACCCCTGCATCGCCTCGGTTATTCGCGCGCCTTCTTCGATGGTCTGAAATCGCAAGTCGACGTGCGCTCGCGCTTCGGCGGCAATCACGTTCGAGAGCACGCCGCCTCGCACGACGCCGACGTTGAGGGTCGTGCCCCGCTCGAAGTCGGCCATCGCGTTGATCGCAAGCGTCTGGTGCGCGAGTTCGGTGATGGCGCTGATGCCGGCGCGCGGGTCGTTGCCGGCGTGAGCAGGCCGGCCGCGAATGATCAGCTCGAACTCGCCTACGCCTTTGCGCGCGGTCTTCACTTTGCCGCCGGGGATCGGAGGTTCGAGCACGAGCGCGGCGTGAGAGCGGCGAGCTTCGGCTTCGATGATCTCGCGCGAGAAGTGGCTGCCGGTCTCTTCATCGCAGGTCATGATGAGCGTGACGGGCCGCCGAGGAGTGAGCGCGAGGTCTTTGATTGCGCGCACGGCAAACGCGGCGAGGGCGACGCCGGCTTTCATGTCGAATATGCCCGGCCCGAAGGCGCGCCCGTCTTCTACGCTAAAGGGCCGTTCGGCCAGGGTGCCGATCGGCCACACGGTGTCGAGGTGACCGACGACTAACACCTGCTTGTTGTCTTCGGGGGCGCGGCTCGTGGGATTGCCCTTGCACCTAGCCAGCAGAGTCGTCCCATAGTCAGGATTGCTGAAGAGTTCAACAGCCGCACCGAAATCAGTGAGGCGGTCGGCGAGGTTCTCAGCTATCAGGCGGTTAGCCTGATCGTCGCGCGACATCGATTCCTGTTCGACGAGCCAGCGGATGAAATCGAGCACGGCAGTTTGATTGGCTTCAAAGTAAGAGAGCAGTCGGTGCGAGTCTCGGTCTGGGGTGATCACGAAGAATATTTATCAGACAGAAAACACACGCGCCAGCCTACCTGAGAAGGCGGTCGACTATAGCCGCGATGTCGTTGACGAAGTCCGCGTTGGGATTGAATCCGCCGCGCGGTTGCCCTTGAGCATCGCCTTGCTGGCTCAGGACCACAATGGTCGGTAGCTGCGCTATTCGCCCGCTGAATCTCCGGAATGCGGCGCGGTTCTGGTCGCGCAGAATCGTCACCGAACCAGCAGGCCCGCACGGGTTCTTCAGCCGGTCGTTAGGGGCCTCGTTGACGGAATCGATACTGACCCACAGGATGCTGACGTTCTTTCCGCGATAGCGATCCGCTAGCGACGACAACGCTTTGAACTCATCGCGGCACTGCGGATCTTGTATACCCGCGAAGAGCATCACCACAACTCTGCCCCGCAAGCTCGACAACGTCACCGCGTCTCCGTCGGGTGTCGTGAACGTGAAGTCCTGCTGGGCCGATGCGGGGATGCTCAGAAGAATCAAGACCAGCATCGCGGCCGTCTTAGCGGCGAACCCTCGTGCAAGCCAGCCAAACATCCTCGTGGTCGCGGCTCGGAACATCCTTTGAGTGATCAACATTGCGTACCCTTGTGAATTGTAGCGGAATTTGCTCACAGCTTTGATGCGCCAGGAAGTCCCGAAGTTTAATGTTCATCTCACGTCCGCCAATTTACCATCTCGCACCAACACGCGGCCATCGACTTCGACCGTCGCGTCGGGGAAGAAAAACCATCTGACGAATCCCCCGCGCACCGAGCCGCCGAGTTCTTCGTTGTCGCCAAGACTCATACGGACGACTCCCGCACCGTAGCCATAATAAGCAAGCGACGGGCTGCCGGGCGGCGAGTGAAGCTTCGCGTTGAACCCGAGACCGAACTCGCGGAAGCGATGCGCTGCTTCACCGCCCTCAGCAAGCGTCTTCTCAACAACGTTGAGATTCTCGTCCGCTTCGATGCGCGTGACGCGGCCGTTTTGGATTTCAAGCCTCACGTTTCGCGCGGTCTTGCCACCAAAGCGCGCCGACGGAATGACGATTCGGCCGGTTGCTGTTTCTTCAAGCGGCGCGACTCGAATGACCCCGGCGGGCAGCTCGATCTCGCGGTCCACTCGCACGCGTGCCGTCTTCATTCGCTCAACTGAAGCATCGCCGTTCTGTTTGTTGAACGGGCGATCCCCGACTCGAAAGCTCAAGTCGGTCCCGGCGGGCGTGCGAACGCGAGCGGTGCCCGATCGCAGCAGAGAGATCGCCCGGTCTTGCGCTGAAGAGAGCGCAGCGTAGTCGATGTCGAGAGCGTTTTGATAAACGGCATCGAGCGCCGTTGAGTGCGGGCCTGCGAGTCCGTCGGCGAGAACGCTGCCGCCCGACCAGTGGAAGTGGATCTCGCGCCGTGCGCCGCCCTTGTCGAGCCATCGTGCGAGCGCAGCCCTCTCGGCGAACGGAATCTCTCGAACGTCGTCGCGTATGGGCAGCCATAGGTAAACGTCGACGGCCTCGAGCAACTGCTCGAATGCGCGCGCCCGCGCTTCGAATTGGCTGCGGATTCTGCCTTCATTTTGGGGAGAAGGAATGTTGGTGAGGACGGCGGGGCGCGCTCGGTCGCGCACGGCGGCGCTATCTATGTACTCCAGCGCGCCGACGTCAACGGCCCCGGCCTCGCGGATGCGGCGGCGGAGCGGCCCCACCAGTTCATAGAAGTAGCCGGGGTCGAAGCGAATCAGCACCCGCTCGCCTTCGTTGAGCTTCAGCGCGCCGATGATTCGCGAGGCCATCGCGTCGAAGTCGAGTTTCGTAGCCGTGCTCCTCGCCTGTGGCATCGGGCATGCGGTGTTGAGCGTGCCTGCATCAGTGACGAGCGACGCCATCAGAGCCGCGCTGAGACTGCAAGTTATTGATCGCCACAGTCGTGGTTCACGCAAGGCAGAAAACATGTCGATTCAATCTTCCTCTTCACTGTGACGCGGCGATCTCATACCTTCAAGATTCTTGCAGCGTTGTCGAACAGAATCTTCTTTCGAACCTCGGGGGAAAATCCTTCCAAGCTGTCGAAATCCCCAAGCCACCGCTCGGGCATGATGAACGGATAGTCGCTCCCGAACAGAACTCTGTCCTGCAAGCGTGTACGAGCCTCATCCATTATCTGTTTAGGAATGTACTTCGGCGACCAGCCCGACAGGTCCATGAACACGTTCGATTTATGCCCGATGATTGCAAGCATCTCCTCGTGCCAGGGCCACGCCGGGTGCGCGCCGATGATCGTCAGTTCGGGAAAGTCGGCGGCTACCGCGTCCAGGTAGATCGGCCGCGTGTAGTCCATCTTCACGCCCATCCCGCCAGGTGTTCCCGCGCCAAGGCCGTTCGTGCCGGTGTGAAACAACGCGGGGACTTTCAACTCGGTGATCTTTTCGTAGAGCGGATAGAAGCGCGAGTCGTTGGGATAGAAGGCTTGAATGCCCGGATGGAACTTCGCGCCTCGCATTCCAAGCTCGGTGATCGCGCGCTCGATCTCATCGAGGGCGCGGCGGCCCTTCCACGGATCGACCGACGCAAATCCGATGAACTGTTGCGGGTACGACCTGACGACGTCGGCGACCTCGTCGTTGGTGAGCGGAGGCAAGCCCGTAGCTGTTTCGGCATCCCACGCGAGCAGCACGCCGATGATGTCGAGCTCGGCGTAGAGCGCGGCGACTTCGTCCATGCCTCGAATCGGAACCGTATTGCGGAAGAACTTTTCGGCGGCCAGCCGGTATGGTTTTATCGCGCCGTCCAGGAAGCTCCCGGTCGGAAGATGCACGTGCATGTCGATTGCTTTGGGCATGTCCGTAGGTCAACAGTGTACTCGGCGCCCCCGCCTGACGCGAGTCTGGTCGTCTGATCGGCGAGGGCGCCGAGAACGCGCACATCTCCCACTAATCGAGAATCGCTATCGTAGGTCCGGAGCGGCCTTGCTTGGGCGTGAAGTGGAACTTCACCGCCGAAGCGTTGTTAGTGTAGTCAGACTCCGGAAACAACTGCTCGGGATTCACCTGGTCTTCGAGCACATAGTCACCCTCCGGCAGAGTGTCCACCTGGAGGAACTGACACGCCAGCAGAAACACATACTGGTCCGCCCAGCCGACCTTTATGCCCTGAAAACTCGAACAGGACTGGTACCGCGGCGGGCCTGGTTCCACGTCACCAAACTTGAACGGAGCCACGTCGATCACACAGAATCCCTGCTTGCGTCCCACCAGCAGTTCACCTCTCCTCAAGGCGCCATCCAGCAGACTGGCATTCCTTCCCGAGTTAGTCGGTTGCGACAGATCCCTCTGGGCGACCCATTTCTCGTAGCCCGCGAGCGTCCATAACCGGTAATCCGCATATTCCTGAAAATGCAGATGCTGATGACACTCGCTGAAACGGAACAGTCCCCCCAGGCACTGTTTGGGATCGCCGATGAAAAGATCTGCCTTCCCGATGTTGGGAGTGCTGGATGTGAACCTTAAGAGCAAATGGGTCCCCGGCGCATCCACGCATCCCTCGTTCACTGTGCATGAGTCGGGACCAAATGTCTCCTCGGTGAGCACGATCTGAGCCCTGAGCAGGTCACGGTCGACGATCAGATCGGGACGCAACGGACCCGTCGGGGTCGCGCACGGCCCAAGCTGCGCTGAAACCGGCCCGGCTGCCAGCGACAACCAGACAAACGTGACCAACACGGTCATCGAAAATAGAATACGACTTGTCATAGGCTACTCCTCCTTTTGGCAAACTGAGTCAAGATTGTTTGGCACTGTATCGCAGGTTGTTTGCGGACGAAGGATATTAAAGGGCGAGAGCGGAGTCAACCGCGCTCAAACGCGGTGCGTAGCCGAAACTGGATGATCGTGCGGAGGTTCGATTACGCGCAGGGCATCGGGATGTCCGTGCACCCTCCAGACTTCGGCGTCACATGTCGGCGTCACATGAAGGACCGGCCAGATTTGCGCAAGGAACAGAGGGCGGAACCTCGCCGGCGAGTCAATCCTGGTTGCCCGTCAGCCCGACACGAAGCGGAACCCCCGTCTGTCCCGCGCGGTCGCCAATCCCAGCGCCTTGTCACTTGTGGCACTGCTGACAGGACAACCCTGAAGGGTTGTGAGGGTACGGATATTCATAGTAGAACGGTTTCAGATGACTTGGAACCGAGTCCGGCTTTTGCAGTACCAGGTTCTCGGCCTTCGCGCGATCGTCAAGCAGACCGTCACGAACGAATTTCGTTAACTGCCTCAGTTCATCAGTGGTGAGTATCGTCGGCGTTGCCAGAATCGGGTCTACGCGGGCCAGCATCGGCTCGATCGGACCAACTCGGAGGAGGTCCTTTGCGATGTGCTGAGCGGCTGGGTCGTAGTTGCGCGCTGATTCAAAGACGTTCAGATGGTGCTCGATGGCAGCCTTTATCCTGGTAAACGCTCCGTCGTGAAAGAAAGCCTGCTGAGCTCCTATGTTGCGCAATGGCGAAGTCCGAAACCTGTAGCGGTCGGCGGGGTTGTGAGTAACCTGCTCGATCCCATAGTCTTCGTCGGCGTTCGGTCCGTCAAACGTAACGCTGCTGTTTTCGGGAACGAGCTGCGGCACGGCCGCGACGTGTCCGGCAAAGTCGCTGAACATCTCGTTAGACCGGCCGGAGACCGCATGACACTCGACGCATCGCGCCCTCCCGAAAAAGAGCAGCGCCCCACGCTTTTCGTCCTCGCTCATAGCGGTCAAGTCGCCGCGGGCGTACTGGTCGATCGGCGCATTTGCGTACACAAGCGTAAGCTCGTATTCGGCGATTGCACTGGCGATCATATCGAACGCGATCGGCGCACCCGCACTGACCTCGGGGTAGACCTTGGCAAACATCTTTCGGTATCGCTTGATGCCGTTCACGCGCGCCGCCACCGTAGCTCGGATGGCATAGTTGTCGCCTGTGAACTTGAAGCCAACCAATGCGGTCCGATCGGTAACCGAAATACAAGCCGCCGCGGCGAGCAGGTGCGAAAAATATGACAGTGTCAGCCCCTCGGGCTCGGGCATCCGAAAGCCCGCGCTGTTGTCGAACGGATCTCCCGATAGTGATTCGAAACGGCCTACGCGCGTCAACGTCGGATAGAAGGCAGTATTGATGCCGGTCGGAGCACGCCTCCTGATGCGCGGCCCGGCTCGGCTCGGTCCGACGAGCCCGTTGCTGTTGATGCCGATTGCGATTGACTGCGTGTCCGCGTAGCCGGCCGTCGGAGAGTGGCAGGCCGCACAGGCGTTGTCCTGTTTAACGGCGAGTATGGCGTCGTAGTAGAGCAAATGTCCCGCAGCCGCGAGCTTCTGGTTTATTGGTCGCCCCAGCCGAGCTTGAACTGTAGCCTCGATCGTGCCGGTGAAGCCGTGAGCGGCAAGGACAGCGCCGAGTTCCTGGTCCAGACTGTTGTCACCGCGTGCGCTGCGGGCAGCCAAGCTCGCCCACAAACAAGCGCACCCGAATATAAGCAAGGCGCCAACCTTGAGCCGGAACGCTGGAGAGTGCATCTTGATTCCTCCCCCCTATTGTCTTAGGGCCTATGACCTTGCACCGCGCTGGCGCAACTTCCTGCTGGACCGAAGACGCTATGTTACGTGAAGGGCGACGGGTCGCGATATGACGGCCGTCACAAGCCAAAGTGAGGTTGTTAGAGAAGCACAAGCTGCTCGATCGGTACGAGTCACTTCACTTCGAGGGGGATTGTAAACTGGATTCAACGCCCATATAATCGGGCCCGCGGTTTAGTCCAACGGGCTCTTTGCGTGGTGTTCGCCGCCGAACCACTGATCCCGTCATTGCAATGCTCGGCGGCGGCGAAACCACGCAAAGAACCTTATTTGTTGGCGACCAAGATTAGGACTAGGATGCACACGCTCATTCAAATGAAGTCGGTAGATCCAGCAGATCCTTTTGGGAAAACAGATCGACATAGAACCTGTCGTATCGTAATTCAGCGAGGCGAGGATCTCAGGGAACTTTGTTGGTTTCGCCTTGGCCTGGACCAATCAGTCTATTTTGGTGTTCGAGGCGTAACGGCGGGTGTGCTCGGGAAAGCTGCGTTCCAGGCTGATAGTCGATTGACTCCGGTAGCGCCAGAAAGGTCTCTGTCTGATCTTCCTTCGGCAGCCTGCAAGGATTTTCACTTAAGTCTCCACCCATCGGGGCTCGTTCATCTCAGAGCGCACGGCGCTAAGCCCTTTGCCACGGATGTTATGGGCACATGGCTTCCGGTTACAAAAGTTCGAAATTGCGCGTACTTCTTCAGCGATCCGCTCGATCGTTTGAGTTTAGTTACGCAGCTTCGCCGCCGCGACGCAGTCGTAGCATTTCCCGACGGCAATGCCTCTGTTGAGGTTCACATTGATTTGATACCGTCGGCGCAGCCGTACCCGTTGCACTCGAAGGCGCTTGATACCGTGATTGGGCTTGCTCCTCCGCACTATGGGCTGCGGGTATCTGTTTTCCCTTACAAGTTGGTGAATGGCACGATTTTTTTTGCTTCTCGAGAATCCGTCGCCTAACTCGCGGCTGGAGCGGACGGCTGAAAGGCGCGGCCGCTCAGCCGCAGGCCGTTGGGAGAAAAGAAGAGAATGACACTACCACCTCCTCCCCCATCCGATAGGCGTTTCTATCAGTTCTTGTCGGACGAATCCTCGTTGGCTGTTAGCGCGAAATCAGGAGAACTCTACGGAATGCTCGTCCGGGTTCTGTACGAACAGAACGCCGAACACTTCGAGAATAAACAAGAGGTTGAGCACGTCCTACAGAGATACATCTGGCCTCCTCGAGATGTTCGGGAACTTTGTCTCGATTTCCCACATATACCTGTCTTCCCAACACACTTGAAAGTCGGCGGCCGTCCGGTCGAAGTTCTCTTGTCCGACCCAATCCACTACATGGAAGCGCTTATGACACGAACGGCAATAAAAGCCGGATTCACAAAATGGTTTGGTGGTCTGAATGAGCTTGACGACCTCGAAAAACAATTCATCGCAGAAGGCGGTACTCCTGAAGGTTTCAACAAGAGCATATTAGATCAGCTTGAGTTTAACGTCACGCCGAAGCGAAAGCCTTGGTGGAAATTCTGGTAGTTCAAACAGCATCGTCTGTTCATCGCATCCACCCAGTGATTCCGCTCGCGGCACCAGGAAGAGTGATGCGTAACCTTGGGGTGCACCCCGGATCGTGCAGGTCGGCGCGCCTGATTCGAAGGCTGCTCTTCCGATGTTGTGGTAGCATCGTAGATCACGCATGATTGAAGCGCCCTCACCTCGAAGTCATTCTGTAGGGGAAGGCAGCGGCCGGCGTTGTGGCCACCTTGAGAAGTTCGCTTGCGGGACGCGTCGGTCGCGAAGCGTGGCGGTTTCATTCAGCGCGTCCAACTCCCGGGTGGACCGAAGCGCGCGATTCGAGCGTTGGCGTGAACTTTGAGTGTTACGCGCGCGCTCGGTTACCCGAACTTTATACGCCCGTGGCGGCACTAGACCTATGATCTATTGTTTTGACACAAGCGGAATAAACTGGCTCTACCATGATTCTCAGCGGGAGCCTATTGCTACGGCCCTTCTAGCCACTAATGACGTTCTCATTAGTGCTGTCAATGTCGTAGAGGCTACAGCTACTAAAGATCAAGCACGTCGAACCTCCCTACTCAATTTTGAAAGGAGGCTTGCTAAGGGAACAGATCCAGTAGCACTGCCGGACGAGTTGCTAACGGCAGTTTGCACACCCCACGCGCGCGGATCGCCGCGCCCCAGTTCTCCAATATTCACGCGAGACCCATTAATCACTTTCGCGCTTGCTGATGCTTGCTCTCTCGATGAAGACCAAATACAAGCAATCCGAAACTGGAAAGAAGACCTGGAACAGGACTCTGCGGCGCTCTTTGGCGGAGGCCGAACATCATTTCAGCAGCTCTTCTCGGGGAAAACCGTCAAACGACCACCCTCTCTCGGAAAGCTGATTAGCAATCACTTTGCAAAGGACGACGACTTCCTCTATGCCTACATGTCCGAGCTATATAGGCGAGCATCCGGGATAGAGTTGCGTCGCGATGGTTTTCGCCAGGTGCTCATTGATATTCCAGAGCTCTGCCTGTTCCTAATGAGTTTGGCCCAAGCTGTCTATGCTCGATCGATTCGCGAGCATGGGTATAGCGCAAGGAAAGACAAAAACCCAGGAGCACTTGATCTGTGGTCAACGGTATACCTCACACATTGTGATTGTTTTGTTACAAGTGACCCGAAACAGCGAGGAGCCTTGCGCGTACTGAACGCCTTGAACCCTCGTCCCCCACTCATCCAGTCATACCAAATGTTCCGAACCAGACTCCTACTGGAATGACGTCTGCTGGTGTGCGGCGAGCTTCCAAGGTATGCGCTTTGATCCGAAGACACTGTTTTTCCTCGTAGGGGAACAGACTTTTGCGATACACTACGGAATGATAAGGAGGAAGCAATATGACTGAATTACTGACTTTCACCGAGATCACTGTAACCGACGAAGATGTTGTCGGGGCACCTGATGTTATCGATAATCTAATATATCGCCTCACACTTCATCCCAATCCCCCGAACGATTGGCAAAAGTCTTTTTTAAGATTGTGGCACGAGAGGCCATTTCGCCCACGGGGGGAACCGTCGTTCGAGGACGAGCGCATCTTGATATTTGAATGCCATCGTATTGAGGAGCCAGTCGGCGTTCGTAATATTCTTAGAGATGCCGTGGAGAATACAAATCGGGAATACCGTCAACTGATGCGGCGAAAGGGGGATGAACAAAGGCGCGACGAACAGAGACAAACCGACGGGGAGCGGGCATTCGAGGAAAGAGAAAAAGAGATACAAGAGATACGTGACCGTCTGAAGAGCAGGTAAGCCAGAAATCTGTAATTCGATATAACGACGCCGCGCATAACGTGTTAAGACTTCGCGCGGCGCGGGGACGTTCAAGCTCCGGGACGCTCAACCAGCCGCGGCGCAAGTCGGGATTGACCTAAGCCGCCTTCAAGTGTCGGCTTGGATTCTCAATACCAGTCGTCGCAGGTGGGCGACTGGCTTCCAACGCACTTGTTGGCAGCCGGGCTGTCGGCGTAAGTGGTTGGCCCCATTCCGTCCGACACCCGAACTTCCGAAGTCCACATACCGGACCTTCAGGCGCGTCTCGGTCGAGTTCGCGCTCTGAACCATGCGCCGCAACCGAGCGCACTCGTCGCTGAACGCCCTGCGCCGAGGTCGCTCTTTGAAGTTCATCTCGCCTTTGTCAGTCTCACTCACAATTACCATCGCCGGTGCAGGGTTTAAGGCGGCGCACGCCCTCTCCTTCTGAGTTGCTCGACCAGCGTCATCTCACCGCCGCACTTCGGACACCACAGCGCTTCACTCTGACGCTGCTCATCGCGGTCGTCTGTTTGGGGAGGTGTGTTGGTTCGCCCGGCGCCCAAACTTGTTAAGGCTTCAACGGGATGGAGCGGACTCGCTTGCGCTCGCCGCACAGCTTGGCTTTCGGGAAGCTTGCGCCGATGCTAACCGAAGAGTATAGAATGCGGTTATGGAACGAGATCTTAAGGAAGAAGCGAAGCGTCTAATCGATAGCCTTCCGTCTCTTTCGTCGTGGGAGCAACTGATGTACGAAATCTACGTGCGGGAGGCGATCGAGAACGGGTTGGCTGATAGTATCGAGGGCCGGAAAACACGCGTTGAGGACGTTCGCGTTGAGTTTGGCTTACCAGAATGAAAGTGAACTGGACCGCTGCGGCGCGGGCACAGTTGCGCGACATCCATTCGTTCATTGCCCGTTCGTCGCCGCAGTACGCCACAAAGATGGTAGATCGATTGACGCGACGATCTCAGCAGATCGCGAGACTCCCGCGGTCGGGGCGAATCGTACCCGAGGCAAACGATGTCAACATCCGGGAAGTGATCGAGGGGCCGTATCGCATTATCTACCATCTGCTCGAAAATGAGATCGACATTATTGCTGTCGTGCATGGCGCGAGGCAGTGGCCGGAAGAACCATAGCCCACTCATCAGAATGCCCTTTGCAAAGAGGCGCGCCGAACAACTCAAGAGTTCTTGTGGCGCGGGGCGAGAGTCGATTCTGACTTGCGCGCGGTTCTTCCTTGCGCTACCTCTATAGACAGGTCGCTCCGCTGGAGTGACTCCACAAATAAATAGGTCGTCGCCAGGCGTACCCGATAGCTGGGCAGCCTGACCAGAGAGACGATCCTAGATCCTCCGCTACTGCCCTGCCTGACCCGCCGGGCGGCCCGGAAGCGGCTTGCGCGGCAGCTTCTTATCCCGCATCGCGGTGTTGTAGACGAACGCCGCCATTATCGTAGCCGCTTGCCTCATGTCGTCTTCTTGAATCCGGTCATACACGTCCATGTTCGAGTGATGCGTCCGCGTGTCGTACTCGACCTGGTCCTGTATGAACTGGAAGCCGGGCAATCCAACCGCGTCGAACGACAGGTGGTCGGTGCCGCCGGTGTTTGCGATCGACAGTGTAGCGATGGGCAGGTCTCTGGGCGAGGTGGTCTTCGGATCAAGCGCCGGACCGGCCCCGAGTAACTCTCTGAGCGGCGCAAACCACGTTCTGAAGATCGCGCGCACGTCTTCGTTGCCCTGCATGTAAATACCGCGGACTTTGCCCGTGCCGTTGTCGAGATTGAAATAACCGGCGACCTTCTCGTGCGGCGGCTTCAACTCGTATTGCGGAGGAGTCTGTTGAGCGCCTGCCGGCGGCTGTCCGCCACCGCCGCCCGGGCCGAATCCCCCGCCTCCGATCCGCCTTCCGAAGTGCTCGGTCACATACGCACGCGAGCCGAGCAGTCCCTGTTCTTCGCCGCTCCACAATCCGATTCGAATCGTGCGGCGAGGTTTGATCCCGAGCGCCTGGAGTATGCGCAGCGCTTCCATGCAGACGGCTGAACCGGCGGCGTTGTCGGTCGCGCCCGTCCCGCCGTGCCACGAGTCGAAGTGCGCGCCGAGCATCACGATTTCGTCCTTGAGGTCCGTGCCCGGAATCTCGGCGATGACGTTGTGGCTCATCAGGTCCTGGTCGTGATAGCGGCTGCTGATGCCGATTTCGAGCTGGACCGGCACGCCCTTGGCGAGCATGCGGATTATGCGGTTGTAGTGTTCGACGGCGACGGCGACTTGCGGGATTATCGGCGGCGCGTCTTTATCGCGGACGTTCTTGCGCTTATCGATCGGCGTATCTTGCGGATAGGACTTCATCGTCGCTGACTGAACGAAGATCGTCCCGCCGTCACCGCGACCGGGTTCCAGCACGACCGCAGCACCTTCGTCGTAGCACATGTCCCACTTCTTGGTCATGAGCTGCTGAGCCGCGCGCTGTTCGGGCGACATCTGGGGGAAGCCCCCTCTTTGCGGCGCCCCGCCGGGCGGGTCGGCATTTGCCAGCCGGAGCAGGTCCTCGTCGGTCTGGCGCCGCCCCTCAGCCTGGAAATGGGCCCTCACGTCGCGCGCGGGAGCTATCATCACGATCGCGCCTTTGAGCTTGCCTTTGTACTTATCGAGGTCGGCTTCGGTCTTGGCGTTGAGGTAGACGACTTCACCGCGCACCGTGCCGTTAGTGCTCGGCGACCATGCCTTCGGGTACGCGATCAGCGGACTGAAGTGCGGCTTGACCATCGCCGCCGTGAAACCTTCGAGCGACCAGCCGCGGCCGAACGGTCCCCAGGCCTCGAGGTGGGCGTCTTGCAAGCCCCACTCGGTGAGTTTCGCCTTCGCCCATTCCTGCGCGACGCGAATATTGGGCGAGCCGGTGAGCCGCGGACCCGAAACGTCCGTGATGTAGCTGAGAATCTCCATCACCTGAGAGCGCTTGAGCCCCTCTTCTTTGATCTTGTCGATCGTTGCAGTGTCAACCTTCTCCTGCGGGACCTGGGCGATTACCGCTACGCCCGAGACCACGAGGTTGAAGATCAACGCAATGACAACCGAATATCGCCTGAACATGTTTGCCTCCTGGAAATCTGAGTTTCGATATTATGGCTTGTTTCTTGGCTCCAACACCAATCGGTGAGCCGCGTGCTTGACCACCTTGTCTCGGCTGAAGAGCAACGGAAAGTACTTGCCGTCGGCCCAAAGCGGCAGAAGGTCGCCGTAGTGCGGGCTCGTGGGCTGGCCCGATTGGCCTGGCACGTTGATGGCGACCGAGTTGTCCCAGTCGCTCAAATCCAGAATCTCGCGAAACGATGCGCCGCTCGACTGGCGGAAGCTCGCGCCGCCCGTCGCGTTCACCGTGTTGCCATCGCCGCCGCGCGTGACGGATTTCAAATCGAATACCGCGCGTCTCGACGCATCGGTCGAAAGCGCGTGCTTGAATTCCGCCGCGTGAAGGTCGCGCCACCGCCAGCGCGCAGGGTCGCTTCCCAATCGCGAGCGCAACTCGGCTATCGCTTCCTCGAGGCTTTTGAGTAGCGCGGCGTCCCTCGCGGCGTTGGGCACGGATCCGAAAACACGGGAGTCGGGATTCTTCAGCGTCGCGATGAGCCGCTCCAGAGATTGCCGCCCGCCGGCCAGGCGCGATGCTTCAGGCGGCACTGCGGGTTTGAAGACACTCGGCGAGAGCTTCGTCAGCCAGACTTCATACAACGCGGCGGCTGCCGAGTCTTTTGAGAGCACGAAGTCCCACCCGAGCAGCAGCTCGATCGCTTCCCGCGTCGGCCCGTCGCCGACCTTGATCCCTTTGAGCAACGGAACGAGCTCGCGCGCCGGGAGTGAAAGCTCATCGTGCTGCAAACGCTGGAAGTCCGCGACCGTGAAGCCCCGCCGCGATTTCAACACTTCTTCAATTCGATGGAAGCGAAACGGCGCGGCCCAATCGAAACCGATCTCATGCTTATAGCCCGGCGGGAGAATGTTGTGATTGGCCGTCGCGATGAACTGCTTTGACGGGTTGTAAGCGCGCGGCAGCTCTGACAGCGGAAGAAACCCGCTCCACTCGTACTTTCCTGAATTGCCGGGCACCGGAAGCAGTCCCGACCATCCGCGCCTGAGCGGAGCGAGTCCGGCGGCTTGCCATCCGATGCTGCCGTCCACGTCGGCGTACACGAGATTCTCAGAAGGGACCTTCCAGCGCTCGAGGGCCGCGAGGAACTCCTTCCAGTTGCGCGCGCGGTCAAGCGCAAGCGACGCGAGATATCCGGCCGAACCGGGTTCGCTTCCGACCCAGCGCAGTGCGTAAGCCCGATGGCGCGCCCGGTCTTCGTGGATCACCGGTCCGTGCCGCGTGAAGCGCAGCTCGACTTCGACGGGCTCACGCTTGCCTTTGATTCGGATCTGCTCGCGCTCAACCCTCATCCGCTCCCACTTGCCTTGATAGCGATAGAGCGTCGGGTCGTCGGGGCTGGTTTCTTCGACGAACAGGTCTTGCTGGTCGATGCCGACGATGGTGAAGCCGAAGCCGACTCGCTCGTTGTGCCCCGCGGCAACACCCGGCAACGCGGGCTCGCCGGCGCCGATCACGTTCCAGCCCGGCCCGACCAGATGAACAAGGTAGCGCAGCGAGGGAAGGGCGATCGAGCGATGCGGATCGTTGGCGAGTATCGGCTTGCCGGTCGCGGTGAGCGCGCCGCTGACGACCCAGTTGTTGCTGCCTTCGCCGGAGTCGAACCTCACGCTGCCGCTCGCGGCGCTTGCGCCCGTAAGGATTTTCGAGTCGATGCCGTCGAGGTCGAGGCCCACGGGCACTTCGAGCTTCTTTGGCGGATCGGTTTCAAGCAACTCGTCGGTCTTCGCGGTCCCGAGCATCCGCACGAGTTGCGCGCGCTGGACTTCGCTCGACGCGTTGCGGGTCATCACGTAACCGGCCATTCGAGTGAGGCAGGTCTCGGGGGTCCAGGGCTCGGGTTTAATGCCGGTGAGCTGAAACTCGATAGGCAGCCGGTCGCGCGATATCTCGATGAACGCGTTCACGCCGCCCACGAACGACTCGATGATGCGTTTGGCATCGGGCGCGTAGCTCTTCCACTCGGCGTCCATGTCGCCGCGGTAGCGCATCAATCGCGCGAACTTGTCGCGTTCGATCGCCGAGGGCCCGAGTATCTCGGCGAGCTTGCCTTCGCCGGTGCGCCGCCAGATTTCCATTTGCCACAACCGGTCCTGAGCGGCAACAAACCCCTGGGCAAAGAAGAGGTCGTCGGAGGTCTCGGCGTAGATGTGAGCGACGCCCCACGGATCGCGGATCACCTCGACGGGTTTTGAAAGACCCTGCAACTCGATCCGGCCGTCGATTTGACTGAGCGCCGCGCGCGCTTGTTTGGCAAGCTCGTCGGCAGAGGACTGTTCGGAAGCGGCCCCAGCCCCGGTAAATGCGGGAGCGGTGAGGACAACAACGACGAGCGAAACGAGGAATCTCTTCATCGGCCGGCTATCGGGATGCGATGTGAACCGTGGATGACGACGGCTAGCGATGCCTCCCACTCAAGGCGGCTTGATCGTATTGTCGAATCGCGATGGTGTCAAGCTGCAGTTGGTTGTGGTTCGTGGTTCGTGGTTCGTGGTTCGTCGTTCGTGGTTTGTGGTTCGCCGTTCTTCGTTCGTGGGATCCTCTGACCGAAACACTACAAAGTGCGAACCACGGACCACGAACCACGAACTACGAACCACGAGCGACAAACCACAAACTACAAACCACGAACCACAACCCCCAACCTTGTTGTATAATCGCGCCTCCCTCAAACCTCACGGATGGTCATTGCGTTGCCGAATTCAATGGATGAAAAACCCGACAAACCTCACTACCTTAAACACCGCGAGCGATTGAGAAAGCGGTTTCTGAGCGCCGGACCAGACGCGCTCCAGGATTACGAACTGCTCGAGCTTCTTCTCACCTTTGTGATGAAGCAAGGTGACGTCAAGCCGGCAGCGAAAGCGCTCATCGAGCGATTCGGCAGCCTGCCGGCCGTCTTCGATGCTACTCAGGAGGAACTGGAAGGTGTTGAGGGCGTCGGGCAAGTGTCGGGCATCCTCGTCCGGCTGGTAAAGGAACTGTTCGCCGCGTACATGGCAGAAGCCGTCAAGCCCAAAGCTGCTCTCTCATCACCCGAAGCGGTCGTCGACTTTGCGCGCGTAAAGCTCGCCGGCCTGCCCCACGAAGCCTTCATGGTGATCTTCGTCAACGTCAAGAACGAAGTCATCACTCACGAGATCATCCACGAAGGCACGGTCGACCGCGCCGTGGTCTACCCGCGCCGCATCATCGAGAGGGCGCTGGCTCATCGCGCGGTCGGGTTGATCCTGGTGCACAACCATCCGAGCGGCCACCCCGAACCCTCCGCAGAAGACAAAGTCCTGACACGCAGCATCACCGAAGCTTGCCGCACGATGGAGATTCGAGTGTTGGATCACCTCATCGTCGGCAAGCGCGGCCATTTCAGCTTCGCGTCGAACGGATTGATGCCGTCGTGAGCGAGCGCAAGTCTCATTAACACCTCAATTCATTGAGGTGGCAGAGCGGAGAACTCAACACCGAAAACTGTTTCAACAGTTTCCAATTCCTACGGAGGTGCCGCAGTGTCCATTCACTCATACTCGCGATGCTGGTTGCACTTGACCTGGGTGACCTTGAAGCGAGAACGGGTGCTGCCGAAAAACCCCGCCACCAAGCTGTCGGGTTTTCTGTATGACTATGCGGAATCAAAGGGCGTCTACATGAAGATAAACTACGTGAACCCCGAGCACGTGCATGCGCTGATAGATCTGCCGACCAAATACTCAATTGAAGAGGTGATGAAGCTACTCAAGGGAGCGTCATCACATTGGACTAACGAGAACCGGCTAATCCCTGAACACTTCTCATGGGGCCGAGGCTACGGTGCTTTTTCTGTGTCGCATTCGATGGTGGATGCCGTAGCGAAGTACATTGCCAATCAGGAAGAACATCATCGCAAAAAGACCTTTGCCGAGGAGTACGCGCAATTCGTTCGGGCGTACGGCCTCCAGTGGCGCGACGACGCGGCGGATTAAACCGTTAAAACGGTTGAGAAGTAGCGACCTGGTCGCGTAGAGTCACCCCACTTGAAGTGGGGTGTTAATGAAAAGCATCGGCCGCCGCAACAATGACGTTGACGCACAGAAGCCAGCCGGTTCGACATCTGCGGCACTGCAATCTGATTCGGCGTGGATCCGGGCTCTTACGAACCGAAGACGGCTACTCATCATTTGGGGCGTGACCGTTGTCGCAGCCGCGGCGGTGTTTGCCGTGCCGCCCATTCCGCAGGACCCCGGCTACCACACCTTCGCCGACCGCCGAGCGATCCTCGGCCTCCCCAACTTCTTCGACGTCGTCTCGAATGCGCCTTTTCTCCTCGTCGGCGTTCTCGGGTTCATCCTCCTCGCCGGCAATCACAGATCGCCCGGCGGCGCCCCGTTCGTTCACAAATCAGAGAAGCTCCCATACGCGGTGTTGTTCCTCGGACTCGCGCTGACGACATTCGGATCGGGTTACTATCACCTCGCGCCTGACAACGGAAGGTTGGTCTGGGACCGGTTGCCGATGACGCTCGTCTTCGTGTCCTTCGTCGCGGCCGCGATCACCGAGCGAATCAGCGTCAAGTTGGGGTTGATTGCTCTTCTGCCGCTCATCGTTGCGGGAGTCGGCAGCGTTATCTACTGGCAGGCAACCGAGCGGGCCGGCGCGGGAGACTTGCGGCCCTACGTGATCGTTCAGTTCTACTCGATGCTGCTGATCATCCTCATCATGCTTTTGTTCTCGTCGAGGTACACGAGGAGCGGAGACGTAGCCGTTGTGCTGGTCCTGTATGGGTTGTCAAAGGCGTTTGAGCTGCTCGACAAGAAGATATTTGCGTTGGGCGGCGTTATCAGCGGGCACACATTGAAGCACTTGGCGGCGGGGCTGGCTGCATATTGGATCTGGCGCATGCTGAGAAAGAGGCATCCGGTCGTCGCTCTCTTGCGCCGCGTCGCAACGTGAGCAGTGATTCTCTGAAGAGGCTCGATTGGAAGATACAAAACACGAAAGTCGCCGGGAAACCGATCGCCCCCGCCGCTTGCTGCGAATCCTCGGAGTCGGGTTCGGCGTCGCGGTGATCATCGGCAACACGATCGCCGCCGGAATCCTGAGGACACCCGGCGACGTCGCTCACCAGTTGCCCAACGCATGGCTGTACATCGCGGTGTGGGTAGTGGGCGGGCTGTACGCTCTGCTCGGCGCGTTGTCGATTGCGGAACTTGGAACGATGATCCCGCGGTCTGGCGGCCAGTTCGTCTTCGCGCGCCACGCGTTGGGTGAGTACGCGGGGTTCATCGTCGGCTGGAGCGACTGGCTTTCCACTTGCGGAACGACGGCAGCGGTCTCGGTCGTGATTGGCGAGTACTCGGGCGCGCTCTTTCCGAGGGTCTCGGGTCAGGCGGGAACGGTGACGGTCGCGATTGCGGTGACCGTCGTCTTCGCCCTGCTCCAGTGGCTCGGCGTGCGCACTGGCAGCAACGTTCAGAATGTCACGAGTTTATTGAAGGCGCTGCTCTTTGTCGCGCTCGTCGCGGCGTGTTTCGTGTTGGGCGGTAAGACCGATGTGGCGCCCGCTGCGGCTCGCGCGGTGCCGGGTGGCGCGGCGCTTACCGTAGCGATCGTGTTGTCGTTGCAGTCGGTGATCTACACCTACGACGGCTGGACCGGGGTGATCTACTTTTCCGAAGAGGTGCGCGATCCGGCTCGCAGCATTCCTCGCGCGATGTTCGGCGGCGTGCTGTCGGTCATCGCGATTTATCTACTGGTGAATCTCGCTCTTGTTTACGTGCTGCCGATATCGCGCATCGACGGGCAGAAACTGGCAGCAGGAGTCGCGGCAACTGAAATCTTCCCAAGCTACGGTGACGCGGTTTTCAGGTCGATCATGATTCTGGCGCTGCTGAGCGGGATTAACGCCTATCACCTGATGGCGAGCCGGGTGTTGTTTGCGATGGGCCGCGATGGGTTGTTTTTGAAAGGCGCGACAAAGGTGAATGAGGGCGGGACTCCGACGGTGGCGCTGCTGCTGAGCGCGGCGGTTGCGGTCCTGTTCATCGTTGGGGGCGGCCTCGAAGCAACGGGCGGCGAGCTTGCCGAAGGCCAGGCGGAACAAACCGGCGGAATCTTCAAAACGATCACGGCGATGCTCGCGTTTTTCTTCGTCGTGAATTACCTGATGTCATTCATCTCGGTGTTCGTGTTGCGGCGGAGGGAACCCGGGCGAGAGCGGCCCTATCGCGCGTGGGGCTACCCGTGGACGACGGGGCTCGTGTTGCTTGGGTCGGCGGCGTTTCTGTTCGGGGCTTACAAGAGCGATCCGGTGCCTACGAGGTATGCATTGGTTGCGCTGGCCGCGAGCTATCCGGTGTTCAGGCTGGTCAAGCGCGGTTTGAAGCGAAGTGATCGATGAGGTGTGAGGTGAAGAGAATACGACGCAGCTGGTGGTCCGTTCACACACGGCCTAGAAAGGTGTCCGTTCACACCCAGCCCACACAAACGCAGAACGAAGTGGAGAACGTCGTGGGATTACACCCAGTAGGGCGGGTAGGCGTTCGGGTGGACTACCGGGGAACAGGGGAATCTACGGGCGCTTGGGTCCTACGACTCTCCTCGGTAACGAAGCGGCCGCGCACGACCGGGATTCCTGCGGTGAAACCATGCGGCGGACGAATTGTCAGCGTTTTGCTCGACGACGCCTGCATCCAGATCCTGCGGTCGCCGGTCAGGATGACGATGGCCTTTTCGCTGGTCCAAAGCGACGATTGTTGAAGCGACTCCGCGACCCATGCCGCTGAATCGCCCAGGACGAGGTAATCTCCCGCGCCTCTTCGCAATACGGGCTGACCCGCGGAAAGGACGCCCGCCAAGGTGTCGGGCCGCTCGGCGACGGCCGTCGCGAGCTGTTCAAACAACTCGACGGACCCTTGCCCCATAATGTCTGCGAACTCCGACAAGTATGCGACGAGCGAGATCTCGTTTTCGGCCTCGAGGTATAGCGCCGCAGATGTAGTGCCCTGTTGTATCGTCTTCAGCCGCAGATGAGAGTATTCGGGGTGAGCGAGATGAAACGCCGAGAGGTGCCCGAGAATCACGGCCCAGACGTCGTCACCCACGACGCCTTCAATCAGAATCTGGGCCGTTGGTTTGCCAAGCAGTCCCGCGAAGAACTCTTCGAGCGGCGCGCGTTCGTCCTCGGCGTCGTCGGCGCCGATGTCGACCCACTCCGCCCACGCGTCGTCGAGCCTGACGCCGTCGAACTTGACGCCGTGCAGCCTGGCTCCCGTCAGGTTACAGCCGCGAAGGTCGGCGCCGCGAAGGTCGGCGCCGCGAAGGTCGCACCCCATCAGCGAGCTCGCCGACAGATTCGCGCCGGCGAGGTTGGCCGCGATCAGACAGCCTTCATCGAGCCGAACCGACGGCAAATCTGCATTGGAGAGATCGGCGGCTTCCAGCAGCGCGCCCTTGAGGTTGCTGCCCGACAACTGGCCCATTCTCATGTACGCGGCTGAGAGGTTCGCGCCGCGAAGGTCCGTCTCGTTGAGGTAAGTGCCGACAAGGTACGCGCCCAGAAGCTGGGCCCCTTCCAGGTTTGCGCCAGTGAGGTCGGCGCCGCTGAGGTCAGCGCGGCTGAGATCGGCTGCCCTCAGGGTCACACCGATCAGCGACGCTTCCACCAGATTCGACCCCATCAGGTTAGCGTGTTCGAGGGTCGCGCCACTTAGGGAGCAGCCCGTCAACCGCGACTCGCGCAGGTTGGCGCGGGAGAGATCGGCCATTCTTAGATTGGCTTCGGTGAGGTCTATTCGCGGGATGTCGAGGCCCGACAAATCCGCCCGCATGAGGTTGACCCCGCGAAGGCTCTCGCCCGCCGCTGCGCGGTCGATGATCTCCGCTCTCGATAGCTGCGACATCACCGTTCTCGACAGATGTGAGGCAAACCCTGGGGGGCAGAGCTCGGGGGAACGGATTCAAGTGAGAGACAACGGTAGAAAGTACAACGATACTCACATTCAAGCGTATGGGCAACCAGCACACCGCTTGCTGACTCAAGCGTCCACACGGCTATGTTAGCTGGACTCGACCAGTGAGTAAATAGAAAACTGGAAGTCGTTTTTGCGGTTTCTCTTCGGGTTCAAGTCCTGCGAGTCGCCGCCAACGAAACTCCGAATGCCGGCCTGGGTTCCTTTCCCATGCCCGCAAAACCTTGCCGCGCCCTCGCGGGCATCCTTGGCGTCCGGGGCATCCAGGGTAGTATTGAACCATGAGCGGAGGTGAGCTATAGTCGTCGCAACACAGGCGCGGGCCGCGTCGAAACGGAGAGGTGCAATGGCGGAGATCAGAGGAGTGTTGCTGAATGCGTGGGTGACGTTCTTGAAGAACCGCTACGGCGAGCAGGCGCTCGCCAACGCAGTTGCTCCGCTTGGTCCCGAGGATCGCGCTCTGTTGTCCGCTACGTTTCTGGACGCAAGCTGGTACCCATACGAAACCCTCCATGCTCTCCGCAGGCTCACCAGACCCCTGGTCACCTCGGCGGATCGAGATTTGACTCTCGAGATCGGGCGCTTCATGGCCCAGCATGCTTTCACCGGAGTCTACCGTTCGCTGCTCGCGCGTAATCCGCTCAAGCAAGTCGAGAAGTTCACGTCGATCGGAGAGTTCTTCTTCCGCGAGACGCGTACACTCGAGACGGAAATAACGGGAAACTCGTCTTGTGTGGTGCGCTATCGCTACGAAGCGAGCGCCAAGCCGACTCGGGCAATATGTGTGAGCCTGGCCGGGTTTTGGAGCAAGACGCTCGAACTCGCCGGCGCATCGAATGTCAAAGGCGCCCATCCGAAATGCTTTGCCGGCGGGGACGACTGCTGTGAGTTCACCTTCGAGTGGGAGCCGTAGCCGTCTCAGCATCCAGGCGCTCGGCTGATCCCGATCTTCAATCGCGCTATTTCTTGAATCTCTTCGGCCAGCTCGATGGTTCTGCGCGCTGCTTCGCGCGCGCGGCGCTGGGAGCCTTCGGTCACCGCGTATCGCACGAGCAACCTGCGGCCAAGGTCGTGGTGGTGTTGCTCGTCCTTTGTATCGTGTCGCGGTACAAGGCGGCGGTGTCGGGGTCGCCGCGCGATTCACAGAAGTCGATGAAGCAATGATTGCGAACGAGCGCAATCCCCTCACGTGTGAACTGTCCCGCCGCGACGCGCTCGGCGGTCGTGCCGAGTTGCCGGAGGTAGTCGAAGAGCGGCGAATAACCGCCCTCGCGAGGATCGACGCCGTCTGCGGGGACTCCGAGTTCCGCCAATCGATCCAAGATCAGCCTGTAATGCTTCGCCTCATCGCCGGCTTGCCGGGCGAGCGCCAGCGCGACGTCAAGCTCGGGAGTTGCCGACATCCAGATGGCCGCAAGCTCCGCGGCTTCAAACTCATTCTTGAGCGCAACGCGAAGCAGCCGCGCGACCGTCAGGTTGTCGGGCGGGTCGCCGGCCGCGCTGAGCTGGCCGAGACGGTCGAGCGCCGATCGGTTCTCCTCGCCGAGCGACGCGACGAACTGCTCGCCGGTCAAGTGTCCGCTGTGATCGAGGCTCATCTTCGGTCCTCCAGTTCGATGCGATATTCGGCGCATCCCGCGCCGCGCTTGTCGGATTGTCGAGGCCCACGCGGCCAGATTGTAACTGCGAGGCGCCGCCATTGTCACCGCCAGGGATTGCGTCGCGATCTCCGGCGGGATTTCCGGCGAGACACTCGTCGGAGTTATAATGTCGAACACCGGTCGGGTGTGCCTCGTACCTATCGGAGTAATCTCAGGAGCGGAAAGGAAGTCGGTATGAAGAGAAAGATGTTGGCGGCAATCGCGATGATGGTTCTTTTGGGTGCGGGGATCGGTCGGGCTTCGGCGGCGCCACTCACTCAAGGCGGCAACGAACTATTGCAGGCTCTGCCGGACGGCGGTGCGGTGATCCTGGTCGACGTGCAGAAGGTCACCGCGAGCAACCTCTGGTCCGCGTTGATCGCGCAGGGCCGCTTCAAGAGCGCTGTGGACGGCATACAATCAGAATTCTCCGAATTGGGAGTGAAGCTGACCGACGTGAACAGCCTCGCGATCGGGTTCACATCGACGGATTTCAGGAAGCCGCTCGTCGTCCTGACCGGCGGCTTCAACCAGGATGACCTGTTGGCTCGGCTGCGTGGGAATCAGAAGGTCAAGTTGAGTTCCGAAAAGTACAAGGACTTCGATCTGTACACGGTCACCGCCGCGCAGCCGGGCGCCAAGATTCAAGATGTCTCGTTCGCGTTTTACGACGCCGCGACGGCGGTCGCAGGTCCGGCGGCCGGCGTGCGTGCTTCGATAGACGCGAAGAGCGGCGCTAAACCGTCCGCGTCTCAGAATGCGAAGCTCGTAGCCGCCCTTTCAGGGAACCCGGCGGCGGCGATTCGATTCGCGATGGCGCTCAACTCCGGCGTCGCCGGCTCACTCCAATCCAGCCAGTTGCCTCTGCCGGATTTTTCTTCGGTCAGCATGGTGTTTGGCACGGTCGACGTCGGGTCGGGTCTGGAGTTGACCGCTACGTTGCGCAACGACACCGCGGAGCACGCCAAGCAGATCGCAGAGCGGCTAAACGGCGTTCTTGAGATGGCCAGATCGTATTTGAGCGCGACGGGAGATCCGAAACTCGTTGGGGTGGTCACCGCGCTGAAGTCGATCACGATTGCCGGCGTCGACATCGACGTGAAGATCACCGGCTCCTTGTCCGGTGAAGCGCTGGCGCAGATGCTTCGCTGACTGTGTTATTGGCGTTGAATTTGAGGTGGCGTCTCAAAGCCTGGCGTGTCTGACGAAACGCGCGGCCATACATGCTCGATGCGCCATGGGCGGATTTCTGGATCAGCAGCCGGCGCGAGATTGTCTCGGCTTTGACTCGGCGAGCAGTCGAGCGATCGTATCTAACAACCAGCGCACATCGAGCGGCTTGTTTGCCACTACGTCGGCACCGGCCTCGGTCGCTTGCGTCAAAACGTCGCCGCCCGAGGCGGTGAGCGCTATGATCGGCACGTGATCGTAGTCGGGAAGTGCGCGCAGCATCGTGATCATCTGAACCCCATCCAGTCTGGGCATATTCAGGTCGGTAATTATCAAGTCGGGCCGGTCGCCGTCTGCCGTCTGAAGCCCGCCAACCCCGTCCGAAGCAGTCAGGACCGAGTACGACGCGGTTTCCAACAACCTCACCAGCATCCGGCGCACGTCCTCACTGTCCTCGACAATAAGGATCTTCTTCGCGGGCGTCATGAGTCCTCCACCTGCCGGTCTTCGCTAAGCCTGCTCGTGCGGCGGATGATGGCTTAGGACCGTACACCGATTCCTACGATTGTAATGACACTCTTAGAGATCGCTGCTAGTGGCTGGTACTATTCGCAATTCGACGCTGTCCGGTTGGCTCTAATTGTCGCCACCGAAGCGCGGGAACACGCGTCGAAGTTCGCTTGTCCGACTCAAGCCGTCCTTGCAATCACCCGTAACCCACGAGGCTCGTCCACGGCCGCCGTCGCACACGCTCGGCACTGACGCCTTACAAACTGCTTCGAATCAATCCCCTCACATTTTCAACCGCTGCCGGTTAAATCGGCCACATTATAGATAGCCGGCTTCCAACTGTCCACGAAAAACGGCAGGCAGGCCGGTGAGATGGCCGCTCGGCAAAGCTGCTGCCGGTCTTGCCGCCGGGTGTCGCCGATGGATCGCGCGGCCCGTTTGCCGATCCTTGCGAAGCAAGCGAATTCTCAACTCTAATGTCGTTACCGGTCGCCCTTATCATCTGCCGGCTGCGCCGTGAATTTGACGGCCCCGCCATCAACGCCGACTGAAACGTCTATCGCGGTGGTTCCGAGTCGGCGTTTGATATCTTCGACGCGCGAGCACAGGAACCGGGTAAACCTATCGAGATTCATCTCGCCGATCCTCTCGCCGCACTCACGCCTTGCGGCCATAAGGAGGTCGTAGATTTCGCCGACCGTTTCAGGTTCCGACTTCGGATCGCGGCACCTCACGACCGCGATGTGGTCGCGCAACGCAGAGTGGGCTTCGGCGGTTGGCGGTTTCCCGATGACCTCGCGGTCCTGCGTCTGCCGGCGCCACAGCTCGCGCATGACGTTGTAGCGAGCGACAAGCGAGTTATATCGGAACCGCTGTCCGAATGACATTCCTCGCGCATCGTACAGGCGCTTGATCGTGGTCTCGACCCTGCCTTTAGTGTCGAGAGGCGGACGCAGCGTGCCGCCGTTGAAGTAGATGTCGTACTCGATCTTCAGACGGCGGATCTCCTGCTCAAACCGGTCGAGTTCCGCGTCAAGAGGATTGATCGTGCTGGCTTCCATCGGCTTCGTTTCAGGCGGGGGTCCAATCTCGAAAGGGGGGTTGTGCTAGAATGTACGGCACGCCCTGGGAGGTGTCAACCATAATAATGAGCAACGAACTGCTCCGATCGCTTCCTTCAATCGAGCGCCTGCTCGCGGGCCCGATAGCCGAGCGATTGTCAGCCACGCTAAGCCGCGACCGCGTTCGCGACTTGCTTCGCGACGTAACCGAAGAGCTGCGCGATGAAATAGTGTCCCGCGCCTGGCCTGCCGGCGAATCCCTCTCAACTGCCGGCGACGGACAACCGACAATCGACATGATTTCGGAGATCGAGCGGCGACTTGAGGCACGCGCCTCGAAGCTGGCCCGCCCGTCGCTCCGCCGAGTGATCAACGCAACCGGCGTCATCATTCATACGAACCTGGGACGTGCGCCGCTTTCGCGCGCGGCCGTCGAGGCGGTTGCCGACGCCGCTTCGCACTACTCCAATCTCGAATACGATATTGAACGCGGCGAGCGGGGGAAACGCGAAGTTCATTGCGAACAGTTGCTGTCCCGGCTCGTCTCAAGCGAGGCCGCCGTCGTCGCCAACAACAACGCCGCCGCCGTACTGCTCGTGCTGAACACGCTTGCCGAGGGGGGCGAGGTCATTGTCTCTCGCGGCGAGTTGATCGAGATCGGCGGCAGCTTTCGCATTCCCGACGTGATGGAGAAGAGCGGAGCGAAGTTGAGAGAGGTGGGAACGACGAATCGAACGCGCATCTCGGACTACGAGCGCGCAATCAACGAACAAACACGCCTGATTCTCCGCGTTCACCCCTCGAACTATCGGATCATCGGGTTCACCCAGCGCCCCTCTGTCGAGGAGATCGCGGATTTAGGCCGGCGCTCCGGCGTTCCGACCTTTGAGGACCTCGGGTCGGGATGTTTGATCGACCTGACGTCGTATGGCGTAAAGGACGAGCCTGTCGTCAGCGCCTCCCTGAGGGCCGGCATTTCGGTCGTTTCATTCAGCGGTGACAAGATGCTCGGGGGACCGCAGGCAGGCGTGATCGCGGGCTCGCGAGCGATTGTCGACCGCGTAAGGAGCAACCCCTTGATGCGGGCGCTTCGGGTCGACAAGATGACCTGCGCGGCGCTCGAAGCTACACTGAGATTGTATGAGCATGGCGTCGCCGCGTCCGAAGTGCCGGTCATTCAAGCGATGGCGGCCACGCGTGATCAGATTGCCGAGCGAGCAGTGAGTCTCGCACAACGCATCACGGCCGAAAGCGGCGGGCGCGTACAGGCGAAGCTGGAGGAAGGCGAGTCGGTGATCGGCGGCGGCTCGGCCCCGGAGGTGAAGTTGCCAACCGTGTTGATCGCCATCGAGTCCCGCGAAGCATCGGCTGCTTCGATCGAGGGAATGCTGCGCAACAATGCAACTCCGATCATCGCCCGGACTGAACGCGACAGAGTCTTGATTGATCTGCGTACAGTAGAGGCTGATGAGGAGGCGTTGATACTCTATGTTCTCGGTTCGTTCGGTCGCCCGGCCGTGAAGAGTCTTGCAACTTAGGCAAACCCGAACTTCAAGTCACCGCGCGCCGCCTTCACAACAGATCGCGTCTTCCATTGGCTTCGCAACGGAACGCGGCGATGACGCCGGGAGGCACAGCGCTATCGAGCACAAGTGAGAGCGCGGCCACCGTCAATGCTCACCGTAGCTCCGGTTATCCATCCGGCGCGGTCCGACGCCAGAAAGTAGATCAGCTCAGCGACCTCCCGCGGACCCCCGACCCGCCCAAGCGGATGAGTGGACTTGCTGTGCTCCAGGAACGCGGCGTACGCTTCGTCGCCCATTCCGCCCGACCGATGCAGGCCACTCACGACCACACCGGGATTCACCGCGTTGACGCGAATCCCCTTTGGGGCAAGCTCGAGCGCCGCGCATCGAGTGAGCTGATCAACGCCGGCTTTGCTCACGCAGTATGCCAGCACTCCGGGGAACGAACGCAGCCCCGTCACGCTCGAGACGTTCACGATATTGCCGCGGGATTCTTCGAGGTGCGGCACCGTGAGCTTCATTATATGAAACACCGAGCGGAGGTTTATGTTCAGCATCTCGTCCCATACTTCAAGCGACGTGTCCTCCGTGCGTCCGCCCCTGAGGATGCCCGCCGCGTTTACAACAACGTCGAGGCCTCCCAGCAATTCAACCGCGCGAGAAACACATGATTCGGTCTGCCGCTCGTCCGACAGGTCCGCGGTTATAACGAACGCTTTGCCGCCTTTCGCCGAATCGGCCGCCTCCGCGAGCGCCTCCTCGCGGCGGCCCACGAGCGCGACACTCGAACCGGCGTTGAGAAACATCTCGGCGGCGGCCCGGCCTATGCCGCTCGACGCGCCAGTAACCAGCACTCTTTTATCTGACTGATGTTCGCCCATCAATATGAACTCCGGCGGAATGAACCGATGAACTACTGACAACGGGCAGGTCTTCGCAGTGGCGGCGGGCTACGCCGAATCTACGAACTCTCTAATTCGCTCGGCGTTCTCACCCGATAGAGACTTGAAGGCGACCCCCATTCCTATTCTCGGCTGACTGTGTACGACCAGTCCCTCGGCGTCAATTACATGGCCACTTGGCAACGTGAAGCTGACTCTGATGTTTGATCCGGCGGGCAACGGCGACAGCGCGTCGATAAACACGCCCAGCATGCTTATGTCCGAGATTCTGGTCTGGGCGCGAACGCCAGCGCCTTCGTATTGTACTTCGGTGACCAGCTTGGCACGTTTCGATGCCCTCTGCTCTCTATCCACGGCCGGCTCCTGAGACCAGAGTTACTGGTGCCGACTATAAGCCGCAGTCAGAAGGGTGTCAACAAACTCGTACGTCAAGTCCAACCTGAACGTCAGGTCGGCACAGAAGTTTTGTTCCGACTGATGCCGGCCGTCATACCGCTGCCCGCGCCTCTGTGTTGGTCCGGGCCATGATTCAGGTAGTGAGTGCGACCGGCCGGGGAATCGGCGCGCCTTTCAATCGAATCAGTGGATGCCGGGGCGCACAGCAAAGCCTCTTCAAGAAATCGCGGTCGCGCTGCATCTCGGCGTCTTCAGCGAGCGACGAGCGGACCGCGCGGAAGACGCTGGCCGCGTGCGCGTCCGGAGGCTCGACAATGCGGTAATGGATCCATTTCCCCTCACGCCTGGCGCCGACGACCCCGGCCCTCCGCAGGTAGGCGAGATGCCTTGATATCTTCGGCTGATTCGTCTTTAACACTTCGACGAAGTAACAAACACACACCTCGTCGTCGCCCATCAGGTTCAGCAGCCGCAGCCGGGTCCGGTCCGCCAGCGCCCGAAACAACAAGACCATATCAAACGCTCTTTCCACTTTCGCCATACGCCGCCATCTTACCATGAAAACATATGCCTTGACATATTCGTATAGCTGACGTAAACTCACATTCGCGTTAGCACATATATTGTGGCGGTCGCCGCGGGACATGGAGGGAGAATCTGACGGCGGCCGCGGTTGGATACGAAAGGAGATCGTATGTCGAGAGAGATTCAGGAAGCGGTCCGGGCCAGATACGGCGCGCTCGCGGGCAGCGGGTTGTCTAGTGATCACTCAGGGGTCCGAGAGGTGGCCCAGGCGTTCGGGTATACGCCTGAAGAACTCGCGTCAATACCGGCAGAGGCGAATATGGGGTTGTCGTGCGGCAATCCCACGGCTTGGGCGCATCTGCGGCCGGGAGAGACGGTGGTTGATCTGGGTTGCGGCGGCGGGCTGGATGTATTCCTGGCCGCCGAAAAAGTGGGACCGACCGGCCGGGCCATCGGCATCGACATGACGGAGGAGATGATTGCGCTGGCCCGCAAGAACGCCGCGAAGTGGGCGAACGGTAAGCGGCTCGACAACGTTGAATTCCATCTGGCAACGATTGACAGTCTCCCGCTTCCCGACTCTTCGGTCGATTGCGTCGTCAGCAATTGCGTCATCAACCTTGCCCCTGACAAGAAGGCCGTGTTCAAGGAAGCTGCGCGCGTGATCAAGCCCGGCGGCCGCTTCGCCGTCAGCGACATCGCGCTCAAGCGTCCGCTCCCGGCTGAAATCGGCAACGACTTGCTCGCTTACGTGGGTTGCATTGCAGGTGCGATTCTGATTGAAGACTACAAGCGGGGGTTGCTCGAAGCCGGCTTCGCGCACGTCGAGATAGTCGACAGCGGTTCCGACCTTAACGCGTATGCAAAGATGGAGAGTCAATCGTGCGGCTCCGAGGAAGCGGGGAATGAATCGGTTCTGCCGGTTGTCTCCTCGGGTTGTTGTTCTCCACAAGGAGCGGCGGGCGGTCTGGCAGCGCTGCTGGCGAAGTACAACGTGAATGACTACGCCGCCAGCGTTCGTGTGTTCGCCGTCAAGCCCTGAGAGCCGCTCGCCGTTGCCGGGGCGCCCACGCTTACCGTCTCAGCGTCCATCCGGGCGCCCCACTTCAGAATCTCGTTCACGCAGAAGCCTGTCGCAAGTGCCGACTTTTCGGCCAGGTCTTTCAATTCATCCCGTGCCGCAGCAACCGAAGCTCGAAAAGAGCGCACCCTGGAACAGAAAGCACCCGCCGGAGTCAAAGTAGAGGGCGCACGAAAGCCGCCGGCCATTTCGTCGCCAATTCAGGGGCTTTGCGTGCGCCGCCGCCGCGCCGTCAGAGCCAGTCGGCATCCTTGGGAACAGGAGACATTGACCCATGAAACTCATCTCGGTAGTTATGGCGTTGCTCATGCTGTCGCCAGATCTTCAGGTGCAATCGCGCCGGAATCGACCGGCCAAACCAGTGACACAAACCGCAGCACGTGACGTTCAACCTGGGGCCCAGTCGTTGCCGATTCGCCGCGTCGTCCTTTACAGCAATGGCGTGGCGTACTTCGAGCGGCGAGGAACGGTGACGGGCCGCGCGGAGATCAGCCTCTCTTTTAAGCAGTCGCAAGTCGACGACGTGTTAAAGTCGATGATCGTGCTTGACCTCGGTCGTGGCCGCATCGGGGCCGTCAGCTACAACTCGTCTGCGCCTCCCTCGTCGAGGCTCGCCGACATTCCCTTCTCGGTTGAAAGCGGGACCGACGACGAAACAATCGGCGGTCTTGCGGCCGTGTTGCGCCAGCTCCAAGGCGCGCGAGTTGTGATCACAAGCGCCGGCCGCACCGGCGCAGGCGCAATCCTCACCGTGGAAGAACGAAAGGCGCAAATAGACGCGAACAAGCCGCCGGTAACGACGCGCTCGCTCGTGATCGCAACGGAAGCCGGCGAGCTTATGAGTTTCGATCTTCCCGAAATCAGATCGGTCAAGTTGTTGGACGAGGGATCCAGGCACGACGTCGCGGAGTTCGCCGTGGCCTCCGCTTCCGCTCGCCGCCGGGATGCGAAGACGATCGTCATAACCTCGGACGGGGAAGGCTCGCGCGAAATGGTCGTGAGTTACACGGTTGCCGCGCCTATTTGGAAAACGACCTATCGGGTTGTGCTCGACTCATCCGGGAAGCCTTTTTTTCAGGGCTGGGCGATAGTCGACAACGTGGGTGAAGAAGATTGGACTGATGTCGCGCTTTCGATGGTGTCCGGCACTCCGGTTTCCTTCATTCAACCTATTCAGCAGCCGCTCTTCCGCTATCGTCCAGTCGTGCCGATACCTGACGATCTGAACGTTGATCCCCAGACCTATGAGCCCGGCGCCGTGGGCGGAATGGGACTGGCGAGCAGCGGCGGCGTACCGGGCGGGGTGCCGGGGGGGATACCTGGCGGGGTAGTCGGCGGCCTGGAAAGCGCCGAGCGGGCGCGGCAGCAACGCAACCCGCAGGCGCCCAATCAGCTTGGGAGAAGTAACGCCGGAATTGTCCCCCCTCCGCCTCCCGACTTCTCAACGCCCACCACGACGCTTAGCGACGTTATCACGGGCGAGGACTCGGGCGTCACAACCGCCGCAACTGGCGCCGAGGTGGGCGACCTGTTTGAGTATCGTATCGATCAACGCGTCACGGTCAGACACGACCGTTCGGCTTTGATCCCCATCCTGCAGACGCGGATGGAAGGCGAACGCGTCTCGATCTACAGCGAATCGGCCAGAAAAGACCGCCCGATGGGAGGGATGCGACTCCGGAACATCTCCGCGTTGACCCTCGAAGGCGGCTCGCTGACCGTCATAGATGGCGACGCGTACGCGGGCGAAGCGTTGCTCGAACGCTTCAAGCCCGGCGAGGAGCGCTTCATCAGTTTCTCCCTCGATCTGGGTACGCTCGTGAGCGCCCGCGTGCAGAACGCCCGCGAGCCGACGTTTCTCGTGCGGGTGAGCAACGGCGTCTTCCAGGCGCACTACTATCAGACCGAGACGAAGGCATACTCGATTGTGAACCAAACCGAGCGGCCGCGGGTTGTCTACGTCGAGCACCCGGTTCGTAGCGGCTGGGTTTTGGCGGGCGACACGCCGAAGCCGGCTTCTCGGTCGGCATCAGTCTACCGCTTTCGCGTCGAGCTTGCGGCGCACTCCACCATCGAGTTGCCGGTCACTGAGCGCCGGGTGTTGATGGACACGTACTCGCTGTCGAACCTCACGCCGCGCGACATCGAGCTGTTCGTATCGCGCCGCTATATCGACGAAGCTACACGCGCCGCTTTGGAGAAGATCACTGAGATCAAAACGAAGATCGACGCCCTTAATGCACGAATTGAGGAGGGCGCGCGGGAAGTGGAAGATATCGGCAAGGACCAGCGGCGGCTGCGCGAAAACATCGAAGCGCTCAAAGAGACCTCTGAAGCCCGGCTCCTGATCGCGCGATACGTGGCAAAGGCGGGAGAGCAAGAGACTCGGATCGAGAAGCTCGCGTCGGAACGCCGTACTGCGTCCGCCGAGAGAGGGCGTCTACAAGAGGAACTCGGCGCCGCGATCCGGATTCTTGCCTGGACCGAAAACTGCAATAGTGGAATCAAGCGACGAGCGACGAACGAATCCCCACATCTCGTTCGTCGCTCGTCGTTGCCGGGACTAGATCGTTATCGTTGTCCCGTCGAACTTTGTCAGCGAGAAGCCGTTGAAGTTCTCGTTGAAGCAGGGTTTCTCTTCGCGAAGGGCCCTGATCGCGAGCTCCTCGCCAAGCCTCAGCGACTCGTTCCCGTCCGTCCGCCAGTGAACGCCGGCGATGTTGCGGCCGATTGCGACGTTGTTCGCGAGCTTGTTCAACTCCCCGCCGACGGTCAGCGCCGGACCGCTGAAATCCAACAGCGTCAACCCATCGTCGCTTGGGACAACCGGGTCGGGGATTACGAACGACTCGTCGAAGTAGGCCTTCAGGACAGTCGTGCACGCGCCGGCGACTGTCCCGTGACCCGCGCCATAAGCCGGGTGCGTCGGACAGCCTTCCGGAAATCCCATCGGCAAGAGGTACGTGCCGTATCTGCTGAACACCGCAGCGACCGCTGCCGAGTTCAGGATATCCGAGTGGATCGGATAGTTCGCCGCACGGGTGATGTGGTTGTGCACGCGTCCGCCGAACTCCTCCGGCCTCAGCCTTCGATGCACAAACCACTTCTGATACCAGACCGCCTTCAGCGCGCGAGTCGCAACGCTGCACATCGTCGCCGCAATGTAGGGATCGCCCAGCGTACCAAACCCGATCTGATTGCGCGACGTTTTGTATGGGTTCCCGTTGTCGAGCGGCGCCCCGATGCTGAACAGAATCAGCAGCGCATTGAAATAAGCCTGGAACAACACGTCAATGTGCACCCACTCGCCGATGTCGCGCCCGTTCCGGATATAGCGGCGGGTTCCGTCAAACACCGGCGGCCCGGCGGCAGCCCCGTTCTGAATGGCCAGCCACTCTGCGTAACTCGTCATATAGTCCATGCCGGGAATCGTGGTGCGCATCCGGCGGTCTACGGTTTCGGCGCCGAACGGTGTGTCCTTCCACATGAACTGAGAGATATAAGGCCCGACGCCGGTTCCCGGACCGATTCCGCGAAACAGCGTCGCGGTCGTCACCTGCCCTCCGGTCTTCGGACCGCGAAAGTCCGAGAAGCCCGATAGGTCCGTCGCAGCCTGGATCGTCAGCGGATTCGTGTCGTACTGGGAGTACGGCACGTCGCGCGTCAGCGCCATCCAGTAGTTCTCCGCGATCTCAGACGCCTCTTCAGCACTGCTGAAGGTCGGCGCCGGCGGTTGCATCAGCGCGTGCGAATCCGGCCCCATCATGTCGAACGCGAGACCCGATTGGGGATTCGTCAGCTTCACGCCCAGACCCATGAGTATGCTGTCGAAGTCAGCGGGGTCGCCGCTGTTGACCGCGCGCAGCAGCGAGTCATAAGCGCCGGGGTTGACCTCGCCCAGCCCATTGTGCGGAAGCGCCTTGGAGTAGCTCCCGATCCTGCTCGCATAGCGCGCCTCATCACCGTTGTCAGGGTGGTTGGCGACCGGGCGGTCTTTTTCGTCCTGCGCCGCATCGACCCGGGTGTTGAACGCCATCTTCTCTCGCTTATGGCCGCTGATGGCGTTGCCGGTCGTTTTCTGCGGGTCCAGTTCCTGGGCTGAAGCCCGTGAACCGCGGGATCCCGCTAGCGGCTCGAGTCCGATCGCTCCGGCGGCGATTGACGCCGCCGTTAAGCCGCCTGCCTTGCCAAGGAAGGTGCGCCTGCCAACCGACATTGGGGACGCGCCGCGTTTTGTCGGCCCATCATCCGTAGTGACGGTCTCGGCGTCGAAACAGTCGTGGTCCGAGTCGGGTCTCGCTGTAGGCTTCACGGTAGATTCTCCTTGTTTTGAGATGAGCGCTGGGTGAGGACCTAGCGGAACCGCATCGCTCGCCCGTGCCCCAACCGAAGAACAACCACCCAGTCCATAGCACCCAGAGCAACGCTCACCCAGTGGGGTGAAGGGCAAACTATAATACGTCGTTATCACTGTCAAGCAATTGCGCGAGGCGAGGGTTGTTGCACGAACAACAGCCGCCGCGCCCGGACCGTTCGCGAGCCTGCGTGCCTGTGAGGGCCATGATAAACTCTGGGTATGATTTTGAACCGGATCGAAGCCTCGGGCTTTCGCAACCTCGAAGGCCCGGCTCGATTCGGACCCGGCCTTAACATCTTCTACGGCGACAACGCACAGGGAAAGACCAACTGGCTCGAAGCGATCTTCGTGCTGGGTACGACCCGCTCGTTTCGAACCAATCACCTGAAAGAGTGCATCGGCTTCGATACCTGCCAAGCGATCCTTCGAGGCGAGGCGGTGCGCGGGTCGATCGCCAAAGACCTGCAAGTTGCTTTCACAGAGTCGTCGAAGGAACTCTTCATCAACGGCAAGCGCGAGGCGCTGGTTCGTTTCGTCGGCAACCTCGACGTCTTCGTCTTCTCGCTCGAGCAGATGGAAGTGATCCGAGGCGATGGAAGTCAGCGGCGGCGCTTCATCGACCGCGGGGTCGTTACCTTGAGCCCGGCGTATCTCGGCACGCTCTCGGCTTACAATCAGGTGATCAAGCAAAAGAACAGATTGCTGGCCGAAGCCGGCAAGAGCGCGGAGCCCGATCGCTTCACCGAGCAGATAGAGTCCTGGAACGACGAGCTCGCGGAGTGCGGAACGTTGATACACGAAGCGCGGGCTTCCTACGTCGAGCGGCTCAGCGGCGTGCTCGACTCGAACGACCACGGCCGCGACATTTTCGCCGCCGAGCGAGTGACGGTCCGCTACAAATCGTGCCTTGAGGGTAAAGGCGATTTGAACAACTACGCCCGGTCGTTCCGCGAGCGACTGACGCTGCGCATGTCCGCGGAGATCGCCGCCGGGCACTCGTTGATTGGGCCGCATCGCGACGACATGGAGGTGCTTGCGGACGGCCGGGAAGTCGCCCGGTACGGTAGCGCCGGACAACAGCGAAGTGCCTTATTACTCCTTGATTTAGCAAGAGTTTCAATCTATAATTCCGCTTACGACGAATGGCCGGTTTTACTCATCGATGACATCGACGCGGAGCTTGATCGAGGACGCATCGAGGCGCTGCTTTCCGAGTTGGAAGGCCGCACTCAGACATTCATCAGCACGTCGCGACGGGCGATAGCCAACCGCTACCGTGATCGCGCTTCGGTGTACTCGGTCGAGGGTGGGCGCGCGATTCACGAGGCCGGCGTCGGGGTTAACGAATTGAACGCCGCTCGGTGAAGGCCGGGCACAACGAAGCGAGCAAGGAACGAACACACAGATGGCAACGACACCTGAGGGATCGAACACGGAGAAAGATTCGACGTCCGAGAACTACGGCGCGGCTTCGATAACCGTGCTCGAGGGACGAGACGCCGTGCGCAAGCGGCCCGCGATGTACATCGGCTCGACCAGCGAGCTGGGACTCCATCATCTGGTCTACGAAGTCGTCGACAACTCCATCGACGAAGCGCTTGCCGGTTATTGCGATCGAGTGGAGGTCTTCATTCACATCGACAATTCGATCACGGTGATCGACAACGGACGCGGCATCCCGGTCGATATTCACAAACAGGAAAAGGTCTCCGCCGCAGAAGTCGTATTGACCAAGCTGCATGCTGGGGGCAAGTTCGACACGAATGCTTACAAGGTCTCGGGCGGGCTGCACGGCGTCGGGGTCTCTGTCGTGAACTTCCTGTCGGAGCGGTTACGGGTCGAGATATGGCGCGACGGAACAACCTGGGAGCAGGAGTACGTCCGCGGGATTCCACAAGAGCGCCTTAAACAGACCGGCAAAACGCGCAGGCGAGGCACGAAGGTCTCCTTCAAGCCCGACACCCAGATATTCGACGTCACGGAGTTCAACTTTGACACCCTCTCCCAGCGGCTGCGCGAGAAGGCGTTTCTAAACTCCGGCATCCGCATCACGATCACCGACGAGCGCACCGAGAAGTCACACGAGTTCTTCTACAAGGGCGGCATCGCCGAGTTCGTCAAGCACCTGAACAAGAACAAGAGCGTCTTGCACTCTCACCCGATTCATCTCGAGAGAACGGCGACGGACAACGATCCGCTCGCCATCGAGGTCGCGATCCAGTACAACGACGGCTACAACGAGATCGTCCATTCTTTCGCCAACAACATCAACACCGTTGATGGCGGCACGCACCTCACCGGTTTTCGCGCGGCCCTCACCCGCACGATCAACAACTACGCGAAGTCGTCGGGGCTGTTCAAAAAAGACGACGAGAAGCTCGCGCCCGAAGACGTCCGCGAAGGGCTGGTCGGAGTGATCAGCGTCAAGTTGCCCCAGCCGCAGTTCGAGGGCCAGACCAAGGGCAAGCTCAACTCGGACGTTAAGGGCCAGGTCGAGGCGTTCATCAACGAAGGCATTGGCCGCCACTTCGAAGAAAACCCTTCGGTCGCGCGGAAGATAATCGCCAAAGCCATCGACGCCGCGCGCGCCCGCGAAGCCGCGCGCAAGGCCCGCGATCTGACCCGGCGAAAAGGCGCGCTGGATTCGGCGTCGCTTCCGGGCAAACTGGCTGACTGCTCTGAAAAAGACCCAAAGCTCTGCGAGATATTCATCGTCGAGGGCGACTCGGCAGGCGGCAGCGCCAAGCAGGGTCGCGACCGCCGCACCCAGGCGATCCTTCCGCTCAAGGGCAAAATCCTGAACGTCGAAAAGGCTCGCTACGACAAGATGCTCGGCCACTCGGAGATTCGCACGATGATCACCGCGTTCGGGACCGGCATCGGCCAGAATGATTTCGACCTCGCGAAGCTGCGCTACGACCGCATCATTCTGCTGTGCGACGCCGACGTCGACGGCTCTCACATCCGCACGCTGCTGCTGACGTTTTTCTACCGCCAGATGCCTGAGCTGATCGACCACGGCCACGTCTACATCGCGCAGCCGCCGCTGTTCAAAGTGAAGAAGGGCAAGAACGAGCAGTACATGCGCGACGAGCGGGAGCTTTCAAGGTTCTTGATGAAGAAGGCGACCGAGAACATCACGGTCAACGTTAAGGCTACGGGAGCCGATTTCAAGGGGGCGGAGCTGCGGCGCATGCTCGAGAAGCTGGCCGAGCTTGATACTTATCTCGACAAACTCGAGCGCAGGCTGCACGACCGCAAGCTGGTAGACGCGGTGATCGACGCGTTCGCCGGGCCGAAGGGCGTCGTCGCGCAGAAGGACGGCATGAAGCTCCACGACGTGTTTCAGAAGGAGAAGGTGCTTCAGAAGGTCGCGTCGGCGTTGGAGGCTGCCGGCTACGAGAACGAGATCGAAGCCGACGAAGAACACGGGATATATGAGATCGCCGTATCGCGCTCGCGCGGCAATGGGCGAACGTTGATTGACTGGGAATTGGCGACTCACGTCGAATTCCAGAAGGCCGTGAATCTCTACGGTGAGCTTCAAGGCCTGAGCCGCCCGCCGTTCATCATCGCCGAGAACGGAACGCAGACGATAGCAGACTCACGAACGGCGCTGCTCGATCACGTGATGACGGCCGCCAAGAAGGACCTCACCATCCAGCGATACAAGGGTCTGGGCGAGATGAATCCCGAACAGCTCTGGGAGACGACGATGAATCCCGAGAAGCGGACGATCCTGAACGTTCAGGTCAACGATGCGGTTGAGACCGACGAGATGTTCACCGTGTTGATGGGCGACGCGGTCGAGCCTCGAAGAAAGTTCATCGAGGATAACGCGCTGGACGTGAAGAATCTCGATATCTGATCGACGCAAGCGAATGCGTCGGCATCGCCCCTCGGCGATGCACCATTCGAGGTTGATAGACACGGCCGCCTTCTTACGGTAACCTTTCCACCACAGCGAGTAGCAGTGTAATCGGTCCCACGGGTTGGACCGCTTGCGGCGATTTCACCTTCGGAAGGCACACAACGGTTCGCGAGGTGCGCGGTCGTGCGCGATCAAGTCTTCATCAGCTACAGCCCAAAGGATGAGAAGTGGCTCGAACGCCTTCACACTCACCTCAAACCCTTCGAGCGCACACATCAGATCCAAATCTGGGACGACACCAAGATCAAGGCCGGCGCCAAGTGGCGAGTGGAAATGGAACGCGCGCTCGAATCGGCGAAGGTCGCGGTCTTGCTGGTCAGCCCCGACTTTCTCGCCTCCGACCTCATCACTGAGCACGCGTTGCCCACTCTGCTTTCCGCTGCCCAGGATGAGGGGCTGACCATCATCTGGGTCTCCCTCAGCGCGTGTGCGTACCAGGAGACCGAGATCAAGAACTTCCGCTCGGCCAACTCACCAGCGCGCCCGCTGGATTCGCTCAAGCCCTCAAAAATCAACGAAGAGCTTGTGAGAATCTGCGAACTGATCAAAGAAGCGCTCGACTCACCGTCCGCGACGACCCCTCCCAGACAGACGACCAAGCGGCCAAGGCAAGCGCGCCCGAGCCAAAAAGAAGTAGTCACCGCGCGGCCGCCGGACGATGCGCCTTCTTTCTCCTATTCAAGCCCCGGAGCAGCGATGAAGCTCGCCCACGACGAAGTGGAAATCGGCGCCGGCGCCATCATCTCCCATTACCGCATCCTCAGAAAACTCGGAGCAGGCGGCATGGGCGAGGTCTACCTTGCCCAAGACACGAAGCTTGATCGCAGGGTCGCCATCAAACTCCTGCCGGCGGAATCAGGGGCGGACGATCAGGCGAATAGAAGACTCATCCGCGAGGCAAGAGCCGCAGCCAGGCTCGACCACCCCAACATCTGCGCGATTCACGAGGTGGGTGACGAAGACGGCGCAGCCTTCATCGTGATGCAGTACATCGAGGGCGAGACGCTCGCCCGCCGCATCGAGCGGAAGCCCCTCGAGTTGGACGAAGCGATTGAGGTTGCCGTGCAGGTCGCCGACGCGCTCAACGAAGCGCACGCGAAGGGAATCGTTCATCGCGATATCAAACCCCAGAATATAATGCTCACGACGCGAGGCCATGTGAAGGTGCTCGACTTCGGACTGGCTAGGATCGTGAGAGGGCAACTCGCAGAACGTAGCGATGCGGCGACAGAAAACATGTCAACCGAGGGCGGGGCGTTCGCCGGCACCGTGCCTTACATGTCGCCGGAGCAAGCAAGAGAAGAAGCGATCGATGCTCGCAGCGACATATTCAGCTTCGGAGCGATGCTGTACGAGATGATCACCGGGAATCAACCGTTCGCGTGCGACAGCGTGGCCGAAACGCTCGCGGCGATCCTGACGCGAGAGCCGCCGCCGGTCTCTTCGCATTCGCCGGCAGTACCAGCCGAGCTTGATAGAATCGTGAGCAAATCGCTCCGCAAAGAGAGAGACGAGCGTTATCAGAGCGCCAAGGAGATCGCCGCGGATTTGAAGGGCGTGAGGCAGTTGCTGACTCCCAGTTCGGAGAGCCGGGTGACTGCCGCGCCGCGTGGGGCTGCCCGTCCGGTTCTGCAACCCGCGGGTCTTGGAAGGGAGACCGAGTCGGCGAGAACGTCGAGCAGAACGAAGCTCTATGTCGCAGTGTCGGTGTTAAGCGTCCTGGTGATAGCAGGCGGTGTTATCGCGTACAGCAAGCTGAGCGTCGAAAAGCCAGTTGCAACGGTCGAGTTCTCAGACGAGTTCATCAATCTGGCGAAGTGGACGGCCCCGCCCTCGGGTTGGACGCTCAACTCGCGGGAAGGCGCCGGGCAACTCGAAGTCGAGAAGTCGCCCGATATAGGCTACGCGGCTGAAAAGAACTTCGGCGACTGCCATGTGAAGTTTCATCTGAAGTTGCTCAACTCTGCAGGTGCTGCCTGGGCGCTGCGCGTGAAGGACTCGAGGAATTATTATCTTTTCTACCTGTCCGGACCGGACGGGCAGGTGCCGAATAGGTTCCTTACCTACATTGTGCGCGAGGACAAGCCTCTGGTTCCCTCGATCTTTGATTCATCATCGGGGCTCGCGATCCAACTGGCGCCCGGGGAGTACGACATCGAGGTCGAAATGAAGGGCAATGAGATTACACACACGATCAACTCGGCGGAGACCGGCGAGACGAGGCATCTCGGTTATTTCAAGGACGAAACCAACACGTATCCCACCGGCAGCATCGGCTTCCGGACTATCGGCATCGAGAAGTTCGCAATCGACGATCTCTTCGTCACCCCGCTCGGCGAGGGTCAGAAGTAGGGCCTAATAGGGAACTTGAGCTCAGCCCGAGCGTCTGATCTGCCGAACGCCGGCCCACCCGCTAACCCCTTCCCCATTCTTGCCATATTGCATTGTGAGGTCCGATACCATACAATGGCGCGCGTTCGGAGATTCCTAATGCGGTCGGTCGCAGTTGGAATTCTGAAGAGGATTCTTGAAGGCGAAAACACCGGCGGATTGTGCTGTGAGTCATATGCTATCGGTGACCCGCGCTTTTGTGATGCCAGCCCAGAGCCAATGCCAATCTCGCGGGCCGCAATGAACGCGGTTGCCGCATAAGCGCTCGTACTCAAGCACTCCTCCAGTCGTGTGTGTGATCGTGCGGCTCTCGACTGAGCCGTCTGGTTTGTCCATTAGCCGGCAGGAAGGCGCGATCCGTCACGCCTCCTTAGCGTGTGGAGTAGACATGAGAGCCCCCAGTAACCTTACACATCGGGCGTCTGCACACCGGCCCGCGTCAGCAAAACAACTGATCGCAACCCTCACTCTTGTCCTCACCGCCGCCAGCGCGGGGCCGATCCTGCGCTCTCTTGCTCAGACCACATCGGGGAGAATCATCGGCAGCGTCCGGGACAAGACGGGCAAGGGGATTCCCGACGCGCTGGTCCAGATCGTAAACGAGGAGACAAAGAACAAGACCGCGACCAGAACCGATGACGCGGGGAACTACAACAAGCCGATGTTGCCGCCGGGCTTCTACACGATCACCGCGTCAAAGCAGGGATACCTCCCGGACACGTACGCGCGATTCCCCGTTGAGATCACGAAGACGAACGAGTTGAAACTCCCCAAGCTCACGCTGAAACAAGTGGCGCTGCTCGGCAAGGTTGTTGACGGCGCGGGGAACATTCTCACCGACGCGCGTGTGATCGTCACCGATGAACGCACCGGTCTGGCGCGGGCGGTGAAGACGAATCAGTATGGAAACTACACTATGTCGAACCTTCCGCCGGGCAGTTACTCGGTCGCCGTTTCATGGAGTGACGACACCGGCTACAGCTTCAAGCGAATCTCGCTCCTGCTCGACCGCGCGAACGTCTATGCTCCGAACATCAGACTCGAAGGCGCGGTCAGCCGCAATCAGGGCCAGCCGCAACAACCCTCCGCCGCTGCGCCTGCTGAGGAAGGAAACAAGCTCGCCTCGCTCGTTCGCACTGCGGACGCCGCGAGATCGAGCAACTTCAACAATCATCAGATCAACGCGCTTCCGCTGGGGGGCGCAACGGCAATGCGCAGCTTCGACGAGTTGGCGCTTCTGGTTCCAGGCGTGGTCCCGCCGCCTTACACGCCTGGTGCGCGCGGCCCGGGAGTGGGCTTTGGCGTTGGGACCGCAGGCCAGTTCGCGGTCAACGGCCTGCGCGCGCGAGCCCTCAACTTCTCGGTGGATGGCTCCGATAACAACGACCCGGACGTTGGCGTGCGACGCCAGGGATTCGTTGCGCTAGTCCCGCAGCCGGTCGAATCCGTGAAGGACTTTTCAGTATCGACGCTCTTGTGGGACGCCGAGCTCGGGCGCAACTTCGGCGCGCAAGTCAACGCGGTTTCCGATTACGGGTCGAATCAGATCCACGGCCAGGCTTACGCGTTTTTCACCGACTCGCGCCTGAACGCAAGGAACTTCTTTGACACCCTTGGAGGTAAGGACCCGTTCACCCACGCCCAGACGGGGCTGGTCATCGGCGGCCCGGCGCTTGGCGGCCGCGTGCAATTGTTCGGGAGCTTCGAACACCAGGACGTGAACGCCTCCAGCGAACAGCACTTCGGAACGCCGACGCTTGCCGAGCGGAGCTTTCGCGGCGGGCAGCCCTTCGGCGTCCTTCCGGCCGACAACTCGAGCATCGTCGGCCCCTTCAGCGGCGTCACCCCTCTGGGCGGAACCGTATTGTCGTTTTACCCGTTGCCGAACAATCCCGCCGGCCCTCTTGGCCGCAACACACTCACTCGCGTGCTACCCGACGAGGGTGACGGAAGCATCGCGTCGTTAAAGGTCACGCTTCAAGTCACCCCCAGCCATCAGCTTCATGCCCGTTTCAACTTCAGCGACGATGACCGCGTCCTGCCGAGGGTCAACCGCGCGATCGACTCGACGATCGAGGCCAGGACCCGGTCGAGCAATCTGTCGCTGGTCTTCGACAGCGCCTTCGGCTCGATGCTGTTCAACCAGGCACGATTCTCGTTCGGGCGAACGCGGCTGGGCTTCTCCGAGTATCCCGGCGGCGAGTTCGTCTTCACAAAGACGACCACCAACACGATCACGATCGGCCGGCGAAAGTACGAGGTCCCGGCCCGGACGGGCACTATCGGCAATCTGGCGATCGAACCGTTCAGCCCGATCGGCGTCGACCCGTTGACCTTCCCTCAAAGCCGCGCAAGCAACACGTTCCAGTACGCCGACTCGTTATCGCTCAACACGAGGGGCCACGCGCTGAAGTTCGGCGGGAACATAAGGCGATATCAGCTCAACAGCCGGCTCGACCGGCTCTACCGGCCGCAGGTCATCTATGCGTCCGGCCTGCTGGTCCCTGTTGAGGACGGCGGGACCAACCATACGGAGCCCTCAGCCGGGAAGCCGGTGCTGATGCAGGGGATCGAGCAGGCGGCTCTGGGAATTCCCTCGTCGATGCTTCAGACCATAACCGCCGGCCCGCCTGACTCGACCATAGGGTTGCGCTTCACGGAGTACCACGCGTTCGTCAATGACAACTGGCGGGTTAGGCCGGGCTTCACGATCGACTATGGACTTCGCTGGGAGTACAACACCGTGCCCCGCGAGGTGAACAATCGAATCGGGAAGGCGATTCAGCTTCAGAACCTGCCGCGCGGCGGCGACTCGAACCTCAATTCAAAGGAACGGACCGAAGCGTTCAACCGCGCCGTCGCTGCATACGCGTCGGTGCTCGATGGCCGGTCGCGTATTTACGAACCGGACCTCAACAACTTCGGCCCACATTTCGGGTTGGCCTGGTCGCCGGATGGCGGGCGCAGGACGGTGATCCGCGCGGGCTATGGGATCTACTTCGACACGATCCTCGGCTCGGTAGTGAGCCAGTCGCGCAATGTCTTCCCGAATGAGATACCGATCAATGTCGACCCGTCGTTTCTGGCGTTCGACGTCTTCAACTTGAACAACCCGGAATTCCTGGCCGTCAGACCCCCAGGGGGTGGGGATCCTGTTCCGTTGTTTAAGGAAGGCTCGTGCAATCAATTCGGGACGTGCAATCAGTTTGGCGGATCGCGCGAGGATTTCGTCGCGATGATCGGCCAGCTTTTCCTTCAGAACCGGCTCGGCGGGCTCGCGTTCACCCTGCCGGAAAAGAACATTCGTACGCCGTATGCTCAGCAGTGGCACCTGTCAGTCGAGCGCGAATTCGGTGATTGGGTTGCGTCGGGGGCTTACGTCGGGACGAAGGGCACAAAGCTCCAGCGGCTCGCGACGCCGAACCTCGGCCCGAACGTGACGCCGGTGGTTCCGTTTGCGTCTTCGGTCAATGGCCGGCAGAACAGCTTCCCGGTAGTCCTCAGCGGGCTGGTCGGGAGCCAGTTGCCGTCCGCCTTGCGTTGCCAGCCGAATTCCCCGTCTTGCGGTGTTGTGGCGGGGGGAAGACCCATCAAGGACCTGGGGGCCTATCAGATATTCGAGAACTCGGCGGCTTCCAATTACCACGCGCTGCAACTGGAGATTCGCAAGCGATACAGCCGCGGGTACCAGATCTCCGCCGCCTACACGTGGTCGCACGCGATGGATGACGTCTCGGACGTGTTCCCCATCGCGGGCTCGCCGAACGTCGCGCAGGATTCGAATAACTTCAGGGGAGAACGCGCCAGCGCCGGCTTCGACCTCAGGCAGCGGTTCGCAGCGTCGCTGGTGTGGGACTTGCCCTTCTACCGAAACGTGAAGACCGGTGTGGGCCGATGGCTGGGCGGCTGGCAGATCGCGTCGATCTTTCAGGCGCACACCGGTCAGCCCTTCACCTTGAATGTCCCATTCGACGCGAATCTGGACGGAAATCTTTCGGATCGCCCGTCGACGACTGACGGACTGATCTTCCTTGGCGGCCACGGCGTGCGGCGTGTGGCGATGAAGCCGGGCGTCGAGGTCAATGACTTCATCGTGCTGGCGCGGAACGGAACCGTTGGCCGCAACACCGTGCGAGGCGACGGCTTCGTCAGCTTGGACGCCGCCGTCAGCAAGAGCTTCGCCTTGGACAAAGACGGAAAGCGCAAGCTGCAGTTCCGCTTCGAGATGTTCAACGCTTTCAATCGCGCGAACTTCGGATTGCCGGTTCGGATAATGGACGCGCCGGGATTCGGGTCTGCGATCGAGACCGTTGTGCCCGCGCGCACACTTCGGTTTGCCGTGAAGTTCAGATTCTGACCACCAGTTCGTCCGGAGGGCCACGATGTCTCAACGCGATCGCGTCTTCATCAGCTACAGTCATCAGGACAGGAAGTGGCTCGACAAGCTGCAGACCACGCTCAAGCCGCTGGTGCGGAGCGAGACAGTCAACGTCTGGGCGGACACCGCGCTCAAAGCGGGCACAAAATGGAGGGACGAAATCGAGAAGGCCCTCGCTTCGGCCGGAGTCGCCGTCCTTCTGGTGAGCCCCAATTTCCTCGCCTCGGATTTCATCGTCGAGCGCGAGCTTCCGGCGCTCCTCGAAGCCGCCGAGCGCGACGGCGCGACAATACTCTGGGCGGCCGTGAGCGCTTGCCTCTTTGAAGAAACGGAGCTCGCAAAGTATCAAGCGATGAACGATCCGGCCCGGCCGCTCGATACGCTGAAGGCCTCTGACCTCAACAAGGAGATGGTGAACCTTGCGCGCCAGATCAAGGCCGCAGTGGTTCAAGCCGCCCAACGACAATCACAAAGTTGAGAAGGACAGGTCGGATTCAGTCTTCCGCTCCGCTTTGGCTCTCTTCATCGGGCGGGCGGCTCGGCACCAGCAGCCGAAGCAGGTATAGCAGCACGCAGCCGATCCCCGCGCCCATCAATCCGCCGCCTATCGCGAGCGTCACGTGGCCAAGGATGTGCCTGACGTGATATCGGTCGTCGAGAGGAACTGAGAACTCCGGCGCCGTGAATACGTTCTCGAGTCCGGTGACTACCGAGAAAACTATTGCAACCATAATCAACAGGTGCGACCACGCCACCAGTAACAGACTCGCGATCACGACGTTCTTGTATCCGCCGAAGCGCCGAACGTGAATCATCAGAACCGCAAGCAACACGGCAAGCGGCGCCGCAGCCGTCAGGCTGAAGAATCGCGCTATGCGGTGGTTTGGCGCGACTGCGTCCGCAACGAGACGAAGCGCCCACACCACGGCGATGAAGCCGAACAGCGGCCAGAGGAATCGTATGTGCTCGCGCACGCGACGCCCGCCTATCCTCATCAGTTCTCCTCGCTCCGGCCCGCAAGCTGGCCCGTCGCTCGCACCAATAAGAGCGTCATATCATCCTGAGGCTCCCGGTTGGTCCAGTTGCGAACGGCCTCCAGCACTCGCCGTTGAATCTCCGCAAGCGGTTCGTGCGCGAGCGACTCGACGATCTTCTCGAGGCGTTGCTCGCCGAATTCGTCTCCGCTCCTGGCGACGGCTTCCGTGATGCCGTCTGAATAAACCACGATGATGTCTCCGGCGGCAAGCTCAACCTCTCCCGTTTGAAACTCGAGGTCAGGGAAGACCCCAAGCGGAAGGCCGCCTCGCTCCAACCGCTGGCCGCGGCACGAGCCTATCACAATGGGTGAGTGATGGCCCGCGTTCACATAGCGCAGCAATCGGTCCGCTTTGTTCCACTCGGCGTAGAAAAAAGTCGCGAACTTCGAGGCGTCGGTCACCTGGTGAAGATGCTGGCTCAGCTTCGAGACGACTTCGCCCGGTGAGCGGCCGCTCTCGACGATCATGCGAAGAACGGCTTGCAGGTTGGCCATCAGGATCGCGGCCGGAACGCCCTTGCCGCTGATGTCGGCGACGGCCAGCACGACTCGCCCGTCGGGCAACTGCATAACGTCGTAGTAATCGCCGCTGATGCCGCGCGCCGGAATGCACACCGCTGAGAATTCGAGCCCGTCGCCGCTCGGCAGGTGCTTTGGAAACAACGCGCGTTGCACCTCGCGCGCGAACGTGAGTTCCGCTTCCCTGCGCGCGAGCTGACGGCGGCTGCGCCGCAGTTCGATCCGCACCCGATAGAGCGCCGCCACCAACACGACGACGGCCGTCGTGCCGCCGAACGTCAGACCCCACGTCACCAGCACCGAGCCCTGCAAGAGGTCTCGGCCGAAGAACAGCAGCAACCCGGCCAGCAACAGGATGCCTACCAGATAGAGCGTGTCCCTGCCGGCCAGGGCCCACATCCTTGTTACTCTGTTGTCTAACCTGTCTGTTGTCACGATACCTTACCCGCGCCGCCACGAGTCCAAGCCGCCACTCGGCGCGCCTCGCCGAGGGCCGAGTCTGACGATTGTATCAAAGCCAAGGACGTTTGCATTGTTTTGGCTCGTGGTCACGTCTATAGATGATAAGGGGCTACCTCACAGCCTCGGAATAGAACGGCTCCTCGGAAGAGAAACTCGCTGGCAGACGCGGCAAATGGTCCGCAACGCAGGGTAAGAGGAACCACTACTAAGAACGGCCGGATGGTGAAGCACCCGGCCGTCCACTTCGCCCGTTCACACGGGCAGAAAGGACATTTCGCAATGTCGGCCCGAACCTACCACGAGATCGCTGCAATGGGCAAACCCGCCTGCGTCGTCTGGCCTGTCTGCTTGTCACCGCAGGGTTGGGGTGGCCGACATCCCAATTCCTGCTCAACCGGCCACGCATCGCAGATCTGAGTTTGCGGGAGCCTCGCACGACGACAAGACGTCCATTCTGAGGTTCGCTCCCAATTGCGGTCACGACGTGCAAGCGCCTGCATGCGAATACGGATCTCCAATGCCTGACTGGCGAGCCCACCGGTCGAGAGACCAACAATGCAGTCATAAAAGGAGGATCACATGGCTAAAGGAGATACGAGAGAACAACGGACCGCTGCCTACACTTTTCGAGGAAGGCTCTGCGGCCTGATTTGCCCGGAGTGTATTGAGCCGCTGTCCGGCGTTAATGTTCGGCTCTATCGGCACACAACCGAACCAAACGTGGCAGCCCTCGCGGTTGCCAGCCCGAAGGACACATTCGCCATCTTGACCGATGACCAGGTGCGCGCAAAGGCGTCGTCGCTGATTGCCGAGGCTGTAACCGACGCGAACGGCAATTTCGCCTTCGAGCTTGGGAGCAAGCAGGGCTACCAGGGCGAAGCCTTCGAGGTAGACGTCTACTGCGGAACCGTTCCGCGCCGCAAGCCGCGACCGAATCCGCCCCCGCCCGTGCAGTTTTCGATTACGACTGTCCAACCCGCGTGGCGCGGGAGCGCGGAGAGCGGATTCGCGGGTGGGTGGGAGTACTGCCTGCCTGCGCGATACTGGTGCGCGATTCGCGCTCGATTCGGCGCCTGGACGATCTGCGGGCGGCTTTCGACATGCACTGGAAACGCGCCCATTCAGGCCGCGACCGTGCGAGCCTTCGACGCGGACTGGCTCCAGGATGATCCCCTCGGCGTCGCCGTAACCGACGCCGGCGGCCATTTCCGCATCGACTACGCGACGGAGGATTTCGAGAAGACTCCGCTGTCTCCGTTCATCAACTTCGAGCTCGTCAGCGGGCCTGACGTCTACTTCACGGCCGAACTGGGCGGCCAGCTTATACTCAACGAGGACCGCTCGATAGCGCGGACCCCAGCGCGCGAGAACATCGGGCACTGCTTCTGTGTGAAACTCTGCTCGGACAAGGTCCAACCGCCGCCGCCCGACAAGGTGCCGCACTGGCAAAAGGTCTGGGACTTTGACATTCACCCGTTCGCGCCGGACCCCTCGTCGGCATTCTCAGTCGAAGGCTATGCGGGCGGACCGTCCATCTCTTACGTGATGTGGGGAGGGATACCGCTGCGCGGCAACTGTCCGCTGAGGAACGTAGCCGCGCCGGCCAACTCGCTGGAATACCGATTCGTCATCGGCGAGTGGACGTGGCCCGGAGGCGGGGACGGCGATCCGACAATGCTGCCCTCCGTGCCCCCGGCGAGCTTGAATCCGGTGACTCAGATATTCGCCACCACCGTTGGCTACGTGTTCTACACCAACGGATTCGGACTGCCGGACTCGGCGCCTGTCGATATCACCAACGCAGATGTCTCCGCCGACGGCTGGATCAAGATCGACAACAAGGCCGTGACGGTGAACATGCGGAATCCACTCGGCAGCACGGCGACCGTCTTCGTCAGCGAGGCGAATTTCCTGCGGACCTTTGAGCTCGAGACGATGAACTCGGCGGTTATCAGCGCCGCGCATGCGGTCAGAATGCCTGCGGGATTGCCGAAAGCCGATGCCGGCCGGTCGCTGACGACGGCCGAACAGGAGCCCGTCCGCCGATATCGCCTCCAATTCGAGGTTCGCGACTCAAACACCCACGCCAATGTCTACACCGAGACACTGGACTCGGTCGTGATCGACAATCGCGCGGTCGTCCTGGCGTTAGATTTGGAGGAACTGCGCGTCAACGCGTGTAACCCGCTCGCCGGCGCCGCCAACGTGCACATTCTGTACACGGTGGACCATCCGCACCTGAACAACTTCAGCGTTCAGATATCGAACAACTCTGGGGTCGTTCATCCCGCGCCGCCGCTGCCCAATGGGAGCTTCCTCCCGGGACCGAACTTCTTGTTCCGCGGCGGGGCAGGGGGGCCGCATCACGTGTCTGCCGGCGGGCAGCCCGACGGCGGAGTCGCAGTGGGCATTGGAGGAGATCCGCCCTGCGCGTATGCGGTGACCTTATCGTGGCTGACGAGGCATTACAGCGCTACGAGCCACAGCACGCAGATCCTCTACTGCAAGTAGCCAAACCGCCAGGCGAGGATCGGAGTGCGTGTCGCTGAGCGCTCGCATGAAATGAAAAAGTAAGCGCACGCATAAAATCCCGCGTGGCGCCGCACTCAAGGGGGTGGCGATCGAGATCGAACTTGCGCATCGTCGCGGTCGCGCCCCCTTGAGTTCTTCCTCTCTTCTTCCAGCACCGTCCCAAAATTCGCGAAGAGTGGCGCGCGCAAGCGGACAGCCGTTACGCAGCCGAGCCCCGTCTTGTATAATCTCGCGGCAATGAAGACCGACACTCGGACCCGCGACGCCAGAAAGTTCGCGCTCGGCCTCGTGCAAATGTCGGCCGCTCCCGACCCGGCCGATAACCTCGCCCGCGCCGTATCGCTGGTAGAAGAGACCGCGAGCGCCGGCGCCGAAATCGTCTGCCTGCCCGAACTGTTTCGCTCCCAGTATTTCTGCCAGCGCGAAGACGCAAGCCTGTTTGACCTGGCCGAACCGGTTCCGGGCCCGTCTACCGAGATGCTCGCAAGGGTCGCCCGCGCGAAGCGAGTCACTATCATCGCGCCGGTCTTCGAACGCCGCGCCGCGGGACTCTATCACAACAGCGCGGTGACCATCGGCGATGAAGGGGAGATCATCGGCGTCTACCGCAAGATGCACATCCCGGACGATCCGGCCTACTACGAGAAGTTTTACTTCACGCCCGGCGACACGGGCTTCCGCGCGTTCGACACCGCGGTCGGGCGAATCGGGACCTTGATCTGCTGGGACCAGTGGTACCCCGAGGGCGCGCGGCTCACGGCGTTGAGAGGCGCGAGTGTTTTGTTCTATCCGACAACGATCGGCTGGCACCCGCACGAGAAAGAGAAGTTCGGCGAGGCGCAACGCGACGCGTGGAGAACGATTCAACGCTCACACGCGATTGCGAATGGGGTCTACGTCGCGGCGGTCAATCGCGTCGGCTACGAGAGACCTGAGAGCGGCGGCGCAGGCATCGAGTTTTGGGGCTCGTCGTTCGTCGCCGACCCGTTCGGCGTGGTGATCGCCGAGGCTTCGATTGATCGCGACGAGGTTCTGATCGCCGAAGTGGACCCGGCGCGGATTGAAGACGTCCGGCGCAACTGGCCCTTCTTGCGCGACCGGCGAATCGACGCTTACGAAGGAATCACAAACCGCTTCCTGGATGAAGAGTAGCCACAAGAAGGCACAAAAGTCACAAACAGAAAACCGGTAGGAGAATTGAACAATCGCGGCTGTTCCCTGAGAGTCTGTAAGAGAGAGTTTTGTCTGTGCATTCTGTGCATTCTGTGCATTCTTGTGGCGATACGCGAACATGAGAACTAATACTCAAGCAAAGAAACAAAAGACTCCTGGCGAGCTTGGGTTTCGGATGCCGGCCGAATGGGAACCTCACGAAGCGACGTGGATCGCCTGGCCTCACAACCGCAGCGACTGGCCGGGGAAGCTCGCGCCCATTCACTGGGTCTACGCCGAGATAGTCCGCAAGCTCTCGCCCGGAGAGATTGTGCGAATAATCGTCGAATCAAAACCTCACGAGGCCCGCGCCCGCCGCACGCTCACACGTGCGGGCGTCGATCTCGATCGCGTCGAGTTCTTTCACTTCCCGACCGATCGCGGCTGGACGCGCGATTTCGGGCCGCTCTTTGTTCGCCGCGACGTCCGCCCGTCCGAAGTGGCGATCGTTCGGTTTCGCTTCAACGCGTGGGCTAAGTACGGAGACTGGAAAAAGGACGATCGCATTCCAGGGCGCGCAGCCCGCGCACTCGGACGCCGGCTCTTTCCCGCTCGTGTATCCGAGCGCGAGGTCGTGCTCGAAGGTGGAAGCATCGACGTGAACGGCCGCGGGAGCGTGCTGACCACCGAAGAATGCCTGCTCGACTCGCGCGTCCAGGTACGCAATCCCGGGATGACGCGGTCAGACATCGAAGCGGTTCTCGGGGACTATCTCGGCGCGTCGAACGTTCTGTGGCTGGGACGGGGAATCGCCGGCGACGACACGCATGGTCACATCGACGACATCTGCCGCTTCGTCGGGCCGCGGACGGTCGTGTTGTGCGAGGAGCGAAACGCGGGGGATTACAATCACCGGGCGCTGGAAGAGAACCGCGAGCGGCTCGAAGGGATGAGGCTTGAGGACGGATCGAAGGTCGAGGTGATCCGGCTGCCGATGCCCGCGCCGCTGTATCTTGATCGCCGCCGGCTTCCCGCGAGTTACGCGAACTTTTACATAGCGAACTCAGCCGTGCTGGTTCCGACTTTCAACGATCCCAACGATCGGCTTGCGCTTGGGATTCTTGGCGAGATGTTCCGCGACAGGCCGGTGGGGGGGATTCACGCAGTCGATCTGGTTTGGGGATTGGGAACGATTCACTGCATGACTCAGCAGCAACCGGCGGGTGAGTGATCTGACGGGTCGCTGAAGCGTTGGTGCGACTAATCTTCGTTGTGCAATTCCGCATGGTGCATATAGTGCATAGATTAGCTTGACATCGACGAACCGATGTCGTTATTTAGCTCACGCTGCGGTTGTTGGTTGGGTTTCGCGCTGACGGCCCGCGTCTCCGAATAGAACTCTAGGATATGCTTGGCGTGGGCCATCGTCCTTCGAAGCGAACAGAGGAAGCGCCAGTGAACTTCATCAACCTCAAGCGGGCCGTAACCGAGATCAAGCAAGCTTGTGACGGGGTGAAAGGAAGCCAGCGCACGCCCTTCTTCTTCATCGTCGGCGCTGGAATCTCTCACCCCTCAGTCCCGCTTGCACCAGATCTCGTAAAGGACTTCAGTAAGACCGCCGGGGACTATGGCAAGACGAATGAGCCACAGAGCAAGCGAGATGTCGACAACTACGCTCACTGGTTCGAACAGGCGCACCCTCAAAGAATCGACCGACAGCAGTACCTCCACGATCTCATCAAGGACCGGCCAATCTCACACGCAAACCTGCGCCTCGCGCACTTGCTGCTGACGAAGCGGATAACGAACCTCGTCGTCACGCCGAACTTCGACGATTTTCTCACGCGTTCACTCCATCTCTTCGGTATGCAGCACGTTGTCTGCGATCACCCGAACACAGTCGAGCGCGTTGATCACGAAAGACAGGACACGATTCAAATTGTCCACGTCCACGGCACATATTGGTTTTATGATTGCTGCAATCTCAGCGGGGAAATCGAAGGTCGCGCCCAATCGTCGAGCGAAACGTACACGATGGGATTCCTGCTCGATCAGATACTGTACCGGCGCTCGCCGCTTGTAATCGGCTACAGTGGGTGGGAAGGCGACGTGATCATGAAGGCCCTTGAGAAGCGGCTGAAGCAGGGCGGATTGCCGCGAAGAATCTACTGGTTCTGCTTCCGTAGGGAGAATGCCGATTGGCTGCCATCCTGGTTGCGCGACCACCAGGATGTTTATTTCGTGGTGCCGGAGCAGGAGAGCGCCAGCGGGGTGCTTGAAGAAACAAGTCAGGATGGCTCCCCAGAAAGCCAGATGAGTCAGAGTTCACGGATTGAGGGCGCGACTTTTGTGGAGGCTGAAGCCGTTGAGCCGACTTTATCTGCTCAGCAAGTCCTTGACGCGTTGATCGAGACGTTCGGGCTCGAGCCGCCCGCGCTCACCCGCGACCCGCTTTGTTTCTTCGCCGAGCAGCTTCGGACCTCTCTGCCGAAGGCCGATACTGCAAACGGGGAATCCGACATTTACTTCATCGATAGCGTTATTGAACGCATCCAACGCGCGAGAGACCGAGAGGCGGAGGAGAATAAGAGAATCGAGGGAACCAGGCTCATGTTGGAGCCGGTGCGAGACGCCATCCGGAGCTCCAAGTACCGCGATGCGATACGCCTGCTTTCTGGTATTCCATCAGGCGATCTGAGGAGGTTTAACGACGAGCAGCTTCGTGAGGCGATGGACGCGGCTCGAACGTCTGCGCTCAGGCTCTCAGACAATACCGAAGAAGAGTTGAGAGGTTATGATTTGGTCATCAGCATAGGCTTCATTTTCTTGGACCAGAAGCCGGATCAGTCTTCGGTGCGCAAGCAGGTTGCGCAGGCTTTGGTCGATAAAGGCATTACGCTCGGTGCAATGGCTCGTGGTAACGAAGCGGTCACCGTCTTCGAGGAGGTCGTGAAGCACTTTGGCACCGACGCCGAATTGCGCGAGCAGGTAGCAAGGGCATGGCACAACAAGGGTAACCGGCTGGCCACCTTGAATCAGAGTGAGGAGGCGATCAAGGCTTATGACGAAGTAGTGAACCTCTTCTGTGACGCAGACGAACCCATGTTGTTGAATCGTGTGGCAAAGGCGTTGGTCAGCAAGGGGAATCGACTGGGCGCATTGAATCGGAGTGACGAGGCGATCGCGGTTTATGATGAAGTCGTGAAGCGCTTCGGCGAGGCGGTTGAGCCCGCTATTTGCGAGAAGGTGGCAACGGCGTTGCGCAACAAGGGCAATCGACTGGCGGCATTGAATCGGAATGAGGACGCGGTCACGGTGTTCGACGACGTCCTCAAACGGTTCGGTGACGCGAGGGAGCCAGCTTTGCGCGTGCAGGTGGCAATTGCGTTACGCGACAAGGGCTATCGCTTGCGCGAGCTGAGTCGCAGTGAAGAAGCGATTGCGGTGTTCGACGAGGTCATTAGGCGCTTCGGCAAGGCGACTGAGCCCGCTCTGCGCGTGCATGCGGCGATAGCGATGCGCGACAAGGGCAGTCGACTGGGCGCGTCGGATCGCAGTGAAGAAGCGATCACGGTCTTCGACGACGTCGTCAAGCGATTCGGGGAGGTGCCTGAGCCCGCTCTGCGAGCGCAGGCGGCAATGGCGTTGCGGGACAAAGGCAGTCTGCTAAGCGCATTAGATAGGAGCGAGGAAGCAATAACGGTTTTTGAGGACGTCATCAGGCACTTCGGCGAGGCGACTGAACAGGCGGTGCGCGTGCAAGTCGGTAATGCCCTAAGCGCTATTGGGATTGAAATACTCCGCGCGGCTAAGCGCCTATTGGCCACAGGCGATCAGCGGTCCGCCCTATCCAACCTCGCGAAGGCGCGTGAGAAGCTGGAAGCTGCGCGTGAATGCAAACCAAACGGGGCCTCTATCCTTGGAACCCTCGGTTATGTCGCCTTCCTATCGGGCGACGAAGAAGAAGCTCGCAAGCTGCTGACCGACGCCATCAGGCTCGGCGGAGAAGAGATCAGACAGGGGGAGTTGGCGGACGCGGACATCCACCCGCTTCCTCAAGACGAGGCCTTCAAAGAACTCGTGCGTTCGATTCCGGCGCCGCCGGCCGATCATACCAGCCAGTAGAGTTGGATATTCTGGATACCGCGTCGTCTGGATTAATGGATCGAACTCAGTTGGATAGCAGGTTGGGAAGAGGCACTTGTGCCCGCTCGCTGAATGGCTCAGAAACCAGCCGAATGGAAGCGAGCGGGCACAAGTGCCTCTTCCCAACCGGTGACTTACCTGAGACTGACTGAACCATTTGTCTTTTGGTGCGGTTCGAAGTGTCCGGACTCAAGCGTCGCTGGTTCGCGGCGCTCCTTTGCCGGCGGCGCGTAGCTCATAGGTCGTCGTACCTTGTTGCCGCAGGTCGCCACACCCACGCAATCAATTCCCAGCCCCGACCGCAGCCCGGTACCCCGGACGCGCGCGGATCACAACCTCTTTCCGCGTCGTTCGCACCTCGATCCGCCGATAGCTGCCGTCGCGCTTCGTGTTCGACGGATAGTAGCCCAGCGAGTACTGCGTTCGAAGCTCGCCCGCAATCTGAGCGAACGCCGCCGGAAGCGATAAGAGCGTGTCCGCGCGATGGAGCTTGCCGCCCGACTTCTCGGCCAGATCGTTCAGGTATTCGTCCGCAATCCTGTACGCGTTGTCGAGCATCACGCTGATGTCATCGCGCCTCCCGCGACGTGGTGTGCCCGGCTCGTTTGGAGGACCGGACGGAGGCGGCTCCGGGAGCCGGTCTCGCGGGTCCCTTCCTCCGGGGTAGCGATCGTCCGGGTATCGGCGCGGATCAGTCCGGCGCGGAATCCAGATCGGCGGGAGCGGAAGCTCATACGGGTCTTTCTTCTCCGTCGTCGGGGGACCGCCGCCTCCCGGTACAGTCGGCGGGGTCGTCGTTCGAGGCGGCCCAAACACTATGTCGGGCGTCACGACCCCACCGCCTTCTTGCTGCCGCCGCGCGAGCCGTTCGGTCTCTTCCCGCGTGTCGTAGCGGATCGGATAAGCGATCACGTTCGACTCTTCTATCTCACGAATGTTGTCTTCGTAGCGGGTCCGGTTGCTGCGCCATTCAACGCCGTCGGTGAAGATGACGAGAGCCTTACGCCCCCGCACCGATTTCAACTCGGCGAGGGCGAGGCGAACGGCGTCGTAGAGCCGGGTGCCCTGGCCCGGCCTTGTCTTCGCGATTGCGCTGCGGAGATCGGCGCGGTCGCCGGTGAAGTCGCACTGCACGCGAATGTCGTCGTCGAACGAAATCACCATCACGCGGTCCGCCGCGTGTAGCTCGTCGAGGAAAGCGCCGGCCGCGCGCTGAATCTCGGCGAGCTTCTCTTTGGTGCTGGCGCTGGTGTCGAGCATGAGGACGACCTGAAAGGGATCGTCGATCGTTGCGAAGAAGACGATCTCTTGGCGGACTCCGTCCTCGTGCACGGTGAACTCGTTGCGTTTCATGTCCGGGATGTAGAGTCCGTTTCGGTCGCTGGCGATGACCGGCACGGTTACGAGGGTCGTGTCGAGCTTGATGGCTTCGGTATCTTGCTGGGTGGTCTCGGAAGCGGGCGCGGGTTTGTCGACCGATTCCGTTTTTTTGGCCGGCTCGGTTTTCTGGCGGCCCTGGTTAGACTGGGCTGCCGCACCGAGCGCCAGGCAGGAGGCGAGCACGGTGGCTGTGCAGATGGTGAATACTCGCATTGGCCCTCTCCTTCAGGCCGGCTGGCGGCGCTCGATCAAGACGTGACGGACCCGCAAGCATCGAGCGCAACAGGCTGGCGGCTTCGCGGCGGACGGTTCACGATGCGGCGCGTGCCCTGATCTTCTTCCGCAGCCGCCACAACGTGCGAGGCATCGCGAGCCACGCCGAAAGAGGCAACCGTGAGAGCGCAACGGTCAGCGACTGTCTCTCCGAACCGCTCAGCGCGATCTCCCCGCGCCACTCCCTGAGCCGCAGGTTGGCGAGATCGAGCTTCTTTCGGTCTTCGGCTGACAGCTCGCGTGTGTTGCCTGGTTGAATCTCTCCTATCAACTCGAACATCCCCGACTCGATCAAGCCCTCGCGCAGGTGATTGTTGAGGTGCCGGGCGAGTTGCTTCTCCGCAGGAAGGGCGCTGCCGCCGAGTTCGTGCTCGAACGCTTCGACGACCGGGCATGCGTCCTCGCACGCTGGCGTTGACCCATGGACGGCCGCCGCACCGTTGTCGCTTCCCCTCTCAAGTGCAAACAACAGCAAGCTCAACTCCTGATGGCTTAATTCGGTCGGCACGAGCGGATTATAACATCAGCCCGGTGTCCCCGCGTCTCCGTGTCCCCGCGTCTCCGTGTCACTTCTTGTCCTCGACTCTGATCCTGGCCTCCACTCCGTTGCAGCGAATCTCCGGTACGTACATCGCGTGGCCCACGACCGGAAGCGCGTGAAAGACCCCCGGCACTTCGGCGCGCAAGTCGTATCGCATCTCCCAGACTCCTTCGGGCAGTTTGTCGATGAACATCGCAACCTTGCGATCGCGCAGCTCCTGATAGACCCACCTAGTCCGTCCCGTGTAGTCGCCGCCGTCCAAACCCGCACCAACCGGCCGAACGCGCGCCGCAAGCAACGCGGTACGATCTCCGCCGGTCGTTGCCTGAGACGCCGCCGATGAGCTTGGCGTCGCGAACCTGCGATCAACCGCGCCGCTCTTGAGCTGCCGGGCAAACAACGGCTCGCCGCTGCGCACTTGAACGGCTTCGAGTCCCGCCGGCTTCAGGTCTTCGAAGACCAGGTACTCGTAGTTGTTCTTCGCCTCGACCGTGATCACCGCTTCGACGCGGTCGCCGCTCGTGACCATCTCGCCATCCCGCAACGGCACCCGCTCGTAAACGTAGCCCTTCAACAACGTCGGCCGGCCAACCAGCTTGTAATACTCCCGGCGCGCGAATATCTCATTGCCCGTGGCGGTCACCGGCTCCTCCAGGCTGAAGAACCGCGCGCCGGCCGAGAAGTAGATCGGACTCGCGCCTCCCTTGCGCACGATGCGAATCGAGTTGGCGCCGTCGCGAATGAATCGCGGCTCGATGTTGAACAAGCTCGGCGCGCTGAGAGCATCTTCTCGGGTGAGCTTCCTCGCCGCGACCGGCTGACCGTTCACCGACAGCTCGTATTCGATCTCCGACTGAAGCTCGCCGCTCCGCCGCAGGTACTCGTTCATCGTCAGCACGGTGATAGCGGTGTCGCGAGTGTTGCTCCACTGCGCGCCGCGGCGGTTCTTGATCAGCCAGTTGGTCACAGGCTCGACGAGTTTGTTCGCCGGGTCAATCGCCAGCAGTGCGCGCAAGGCGAACGCCGTAGCTTCGACGCCGCCGTCCGACCAGCGCCAGTAGAGACCGTCCTCGCCCCAGTGCGCCGTTCCGATCACCGATTCGTGCGAACTCTGCGGACCTTGCTGGATGATAGAGACGTCGGGAGTCGAATCGAGCTTCACGCCGTTCTCGAGGTTCTCGACGAGCGTCTTCGCCTTCTGCGCGTCGCCGTAGTGATGCGCCGCGAGAGCAACCAGCGCGCGTGTGTACGCGTTCAGCCGGTCGCGATTCCCCCAGAGGTTCTCGAGCGCCTTCTTCTCGAACCTTCCGACATCGCCGCTGCGAGACGACTCGTGATGGACTGCGAGCGCGTGCAACATCCACGCCTGCATGTCGTAGTTCAACTCCTCCTCGACGATCTCCTTCGCCAGAAAGTCCGCCCCGCGTTTCAGCGCCTCGGATTTCACGTCGACTCCGGCATCGCGCGCGAGCGTCAATCCCCAAACAACGTAAGCGGTCATAAAGTGGTCGCTCTCCCCATCCTTCCACCAACCCCATCCGCCGTCAGAGTGTTGGAAGCCGTAGAGCCGCTCGAGCCCCTGCTTGACCATCTCGTCCAGCTTGCGCAAATCCTTCTCGCCGCGCGGATGAGTCTGCGAGCCGGTTTCGCGTTCGATGCCGCCGAAGATTCGCCCCATCACCGATTCGGGTTTGAGGCCAAGGTCCTTGAGCGTTTTTCGCGTGATGATGGCGGGCAGGAAGCGGCTCATCGTCTGCTCGGTGCAGCCGTAGGGATAATCGATCAGATAAGGCAGCGCATCGAGGCACGTGGTTGCGATGCTCGGCGCTACTTGAACCGTGAGCGTCGTGGATTCACGGTTGCGCTCGGCGGGTATGTCGAGCTTGATGGTCACGTCATTGCCTCGCAGCTTTCCCGACTTCGTCACGAGTTTCTCGATGCCGTGCTCGTGAACGACGAAGCTCTTCTCCATCGCGTCGGCGTACTTGGTTGCGCGGCCTTCGACCTTGAGCTTCGCGCTGCCGGGACGCGTAACCGCAACGAGCCAGTCGACGCGCTTCTCGCTGTTAGGCGCGACGCTGACCGGACCTTGTTCGCCTTTGGCGACGGTGACGCCTTCCGCGATCAGCGACGGAGCGACGGTCATCGCGTCGTCGGTGTTGTTGTTGATCACGGCCGAGACGGTGACCGAATCGCCAACGACGAAGAAGCGAGGTGCTTGAAGACGGACGATCAGCGGTTGCTTGGTGCGCGCGGTGGCGCTCGCGATTCCAAACTGAGAGCCTGCGGTAACAACGCGCGCACTCGCCGTCCAGCCGGTCAGCGAATCAGGGAACTTGACCTTGACCGTAGCCTTGCCGTCTTTGTCCGTGACGACGCCGGGTTCCCAAAGCGCAGTTGCGCGAAAGTCGCTGCGGACTTGAACCGCAGGTTCCTGGCCCGGCGGCGGCGGCTCAGGTTGAGCCGCATCCGACCGCGCAGCACTGGGAGAAAGACGAGCTAGATTCTCAACGCGGCGGCCGATGACTGATTCCGATTTCTCGATCAGCACATCCCCGGACGCCACCCCGCCGACGCCCCCGCCGCGACCCGCGCCGATTCCTTCGCCGGGTTTCAACTGGTCGAACTCCCTGGCGTCCTTCTGCCCGACGAGCCGGTCATCCATCAATTGTCTGTCGACTCCTTCGACCAGCCTCGTGTAGCTCTTCTGCTGGAACGTGCTCGTCGTCTGAACGTGCTGGTACCGCTTCGAGCCGAAATAGAACTTCCTTGGGTCGCCCGCATAGTCCTGCTGAATGTAGAAGACCGACTCGTCGACCAAACCCAGCGCGACCTCCGCGGCAACCGGTCTGCCGTCCGCATCGAGCGTCGTGACGCTGAGCGTACCTTCGTCTCGAGGCTGGTACTCGGCGCGATCCGGCTTCACTTCGACGCTGAGAAAATGGTCGGCCGGCGGAACGATCACCTGTTTCGTGTCCGCGAAGATTTGCCGGTCGCTGATCATCGCGGCGCTCAAGAAGACATTGGGCACGTGTTTGTCTTCGACTGCGAGATCGATCAGCTTCACCGTGCCCGTCAGGTGTACGAGCTGATAGCTGTAGAGGTCTTCGCCTTCAACGCTGAATAGGATCCAGCGATCATTGGTTGGCGCGACCAGCATCACCGGCGCCTTCTGTCCCGCTCGAAACGTGTCTCGGTCGACGATGATCTCCAACCCACCGTGCCGGTAACCCAGATCGGTCGATGCAGTCGTGGCGACCCACACGCTTGTCTCGGCTTTAATCTGCGGCCCGCCCTTGTCGTCGCTCGTCCACGCGACGCGGTAGTAGCCCTCGCGCAGGGGCGTGAAGCTGAACTCGGCTTCACCCTGCGCATCGGTCCTCACGGTCTCAGTCAGAATGTCGTCGTGCTCGTAGCCCTGAAACTTGAGCTGCCACCTTTTCGACCCCGCGCTCACGGAAGGAGGGAACGCGCCGCGCCCACGCAGCCGCTTCAACTCTTCGCCCTTCACCTCGCGGCCGTTCGGGTCGAGCCATACCTCGTACCAGTAGTCGCGCGTGACCTTGACGCGGCCTTCCACTGACACCGGCTGCTCGTTCGCGTCGAGCGACTTGATGTCGATCGTGACCTTGTCCTGAGGGCGATAGAGGTAATGTTTCGCGCGCGGGTAGACGTAATAACGCTGGCGAGTCACGCGAACGGCGCTTGTGCCGACGACCTCGCGACGGGAAGCATCCGTCACGCGAGCCTCGATGCGATACTCCCAGTCCTGCCCGGCCCCGCGCGGCGTCTCAAACACGAGCTTTGCTTTTCCGTCCGCGTCCGTCTTGAGCGTCTCGCGTTTGACGATTGATCCCTGACCTCGCCCGTAGTAGTAGCGCTGCGGCTCGATGTCTTCGTAGTACCACTGGTACTCGCGCGGCTGATGCCAGTAGTGATAGAAGGGGTTCTGATAGACCAGCACCTCGACGGTCGCGTTCGACACCGGCCCGCCGAAGTAGTAATCAGCCTCAACGTTGATCTCGACCTTCTCGCCGAGCCGGAACGCCTTTTTCTTGCCGTTCTCTTCCGGAGTTTGAACGCTCACTTTGAACTCAGGCAGCTTGTACTCCTCCAATCTGAACAAGACCGCGTTGCCTATCGTCGTCTGCCGTCTCGGCGTGAAGAAGTTCACACGATACTCGCCGAGCGGCATCGCTTCGGTGAGTTCGACCGCCCCCCACGCGGTGCCGAACGCGTTCAACTCGGCGCTGCCTTCTTTTATCTTCGAGCCGCGCGGGTCGACGATCTCGAACTCGACGGCTTCGTTTGCCGGCGTCACGTAAGCGCCGTCGGCGTACGTCCGCGCAATGAACTTCCACTGAGCGGTGTCGCCCGGCCGGTAAGCGGGCCGGTCGGTGAACGCGTAGATGCGCCACGGTTCGTCGTTCGCGCGGGACCAGTGGCTGTAGCCGCTCGCGAACGCTTGCCGGTCGCCCGATGCGGCGGCAACGAACACTTCATCTCGCCCGGCGTTGTGTGCAAGGTCGAAGACCGCAATGCCGTCGCTGCCGCTCGACTTCGTCTGCTCGCGCCAGGAGTACTGATTGCCGTCGTATCCGCGCTCCCAGAGCGTTACGTTCGCTTCCGCCAGCGGCGCTCCGCTCTCGGCGTTGCACACGTAAGCCAGCGCCTGCCTGCCCGAGGTCTTCAACACGATCGAAGCGTCGGTCACCAGGATCAGGTCGCGGCTTCTTGCGCCGTTGCCGGCGGCTTCGATGAGATAGGCTCCGGCAGCCAGTTTGCCGTCAACCCGCATCTGCGCCTGGCTTGGCTTGTAGTCGCCTTTGTCATCCGTCTGCTTCGACCACGCGCGCACCCTCTCCCGCCCGCCGGTGTTGATCCGCTGAATCCAACTCCCGGCGCCGTCGTCTCTGGTGAAGCGAATGTCTCGCGTGAGATCGACCTTGTAGATTGCCAGGTCGACGCGCCGCACGTTGCGCCAGTTGAGGTGGAACCCGATCTCCGAGTCGGGCAGGAAGACGTTCGAGACTCCGACCCCGACGGTCGGGCGCGTGATGTTCTCAATCTGACCTTTGACCTGATCGTAGTAACGCGACTCGCCTTTCTGGTGTTCGCTGATGAAGCGCCGGAAGAGTTCCAGCGCCTTCGCGTAGTCGGGCTCCTGTTGCCATCCGCCGCCGTCGGTCTGAATTATCCGCCCGGTGTTCATCATCCACTCGGCGTAGTAATACAGCGCGTCGTCGTACCAGTCGGTCTGCCGGCCCGTGGTGAGGGCGGCTTCGAATTCTTCGGGCACGCGCTGACGCCGGTCCCACTCGCCGCCCTGCCCGCGAAGCGTCATCGCGATCAGGTAGTGCAGATGCGCGCGGTCAATGCTCGACTCGGCGATCTTCAGCGCGTTCTCGAGGACCTCGAATGGAATATAGTTGCCGTAGTAGCCGTAGTAGTAATAGGGCTCGCTCCAGGCGGGCTTTGAAATCTTCCAGACGATCTTGAGATAGCGATCGCGCGCCGTCGGGATGTCGGGCGAACCGGCCCACCAATCGAGCGCGCGCTGATAGAACTGCCAGCCCTGGTGCCAGTTCTTCGAATCGTTGCGCGTCCACCAGAAGTCGCCAAGCGATTCCTCGACCTCGGCCCAGACCAGGTCGCGGTCTTCCTCGCGCGAGATGTCGCGCACCAGCGCTTCGAGCTTCTGCCGCGCCTCTTCGAACTTCGTCGAGTCGGCTGTCTGAGTGCCGGCCTGGGCGCGCCATAAGGTGTCCGCTAATCGGAAGTCGACCCAGCGCGACTCGACCGCCGTGAGTCGAAGCTCGCGCGCCTTAACGTAGACCTCGCGGGCGCGGCTGTAGGTACCTTCCGAGTACAGCCTCTCGCCTTCGGCCTTCAGGGCGGCGTAGTCGGTTTGTTGAGTTGATTGATCAGCGTGAGTGACGGCCAGACACAGGGCGATTGAGAGAAACAGAGCTGCTAACGATCTCATACCATTCCTTTGCACATCGGGCGAAGAGTTGAATCACGGTTCTTGTTCCAGAGGGCTGTGCTTCACCTGATTGAACGCCGGAGGCGGGCCTTGTTGCAAGGGTCGTTGGTGGTCATGGAAGCCCGTTCCCCGAATCGGTGAGCAGTGCGTTTCCATCAACACAACGAGAGTGAGGCTCGAAGCAGGTCATCCGCCGGAATCAGCCCGCCTGCCGAGGTTGACTACCGTTTCGGGCGGGTCACACAATGAGGAGGACTGATGAGTGATGAACAAGTGATCTGCCGCCGAGGGAGGACCAGATGGCAATCATAGCCCAGCGCGATCAAGAGACGATCCGAAATAGCTTTGAAGAACAGATGGTGGGTGATGTCGAGATCGTGATGTTCACCGAGCGGCCTTCACCCATCATTCTGCCGTTCAGAGGACAGTGCGAGACATGCGAAGACACCGAACGGCTGCTCTCTGAGGTCGCGGAGTTGTCGGACAAGATCAAGCTCACGGTGCATCAGCTTTCAACGTCGGGTGAGGAGGCGGCGAGCTACGGCATCGACCGAGTGCCGGCGTTCGTGTTGAAGGGTGCCGCGCGCGGGCAGGTGCGGTTCTTCGGGATTCCGTCGGGATACGAGTTCTCGGCTTTTCTCGCGGACCTGATCGACACCTCGCGAGGCTCGACCGACCTGTCCCAGGCGACCAAGGAGTACCTCGGGACGTTGACTGAAGATGTGAACCTGAAAGTCTTCACGACGCCGACGTGACCGTACTGTCCGGCGGCGGCCAGGATGGCCACTAAAATGGCGGTTGAAAGCGAACGAGTGACGGCGGACGTGATCGAGGCTCAAGAGTTTCCCGACCTCGCCCGCCGTTACGCGGTTCGCGGAGTTCCGAAGATCGTGATCAACGACTACGCTGAGTTCGTCGGCGCGCTGCCCGAGGAGCAGTACGTCGCGCAGATTCGCGCAGCGGTTGCTGCCGACGCGGAGTCGTCCGAAGGGGACGGCGCGGTCACTGCTTCTTGAGCAGCTTGTTGAACAGCTCGGCGACGTCGAAGTTGGTGTCGACGATGAATCTTAGGTCGTCCTTTCCTTTTCCGAGGTTCGCGTCAAAGCCCACTCGTATCGGAATCGACGGGATCTTGAGGCGGCCTTCCAACGCGATCCTCCTTGGGTGTTTCTTAGGATCGTCCTCGAATGCTATGTTCTCCCATTTACCGAAGGTCAGGTCGAGATAGCTTATCATTCTGGGCGCGCTGTGACTCGGAATGCCGATGTCATCGGAGTAGCGGCCAACATCATAGTGTCCGATTCTAAACCCGCCCGCCAGGAACTTGAACAGGTTGGGATCCGAGTCGCCGTTCGAATCGGCTACGGTCTGAATCCCGGCTTTGAAGATCGGCGCGACGAACAACGCGTTTCGGTCACCGTTGTAGCGCCAAGTCATAAGCCTGTTGCTGTAGACTGGCAAGAATGCGCCGAATTGCATCAGTGCAGCCTTTTTCGAGCAGAAAAAGTCATCGTCATTGCACCCTTCCACCTTCACCGGGATCGTCGTCAGCCGCGCCGCCGTGAACGTGTTGAACAGCACGTTGACGTCGCCCGGCTGAGCGGTGGTCGTTGAAGCTTGTATTGAGCGCGAACCGGAGCGAGCAGTCGGCGAAGGCGTTCGCGATCTGTTTCGGTACCAGTTGTAATCGATTTGGAAATCGAGATAGGGGTCCTTGGCGGAGAAACTGCCGCCGTCTTTGGAAAACATCGCGCCGAAGGCAAACATCGCACGGGCGCGGCCCCAATCGTGCGCTGACTCGACCTCGAAATCACCGGATTCCGGTCCCGGCGTTTCGTCTTTGAACGCCCGGGCTTTGACGGTATAACCGACTTTGAGCGCCTCGTCGCCCAATGGCACTGAGAACCCGCCGACATTGCTTATCTGGTCGGTGACCGCTTTTTTGACCGGAGCGTCACCGCTCAGCACCTCGACGATTACCTTTGTGGCCTTGTCCTCGCCTTCGACGAAGCCTGAGATGGATGACGCGCCCTCGACGAGCGGCTGTTTGATCTTGACGGTAAGATCGGCTGGCTTGGGCGGATCGGCCGCGGCCACCGTGACGTCATCAGAGGGTATTGAACGCACTCGCCCGTTTTCGACGACAGTGGTCTCGACCCGGACGAGTTGGCCTTGCTTCAATGCCGCCGGCAGCTTCTGAGTGAACTCGCCGGTCGTGATGTTGAGCAAAGTAACCGGCACCTTGTAGATCATCGTCGTGCGGCCGCTGTCCGATACGGCGAACACTTCGACGAAGGCGCTCTCTGCGCGCGGGTTGACGAAACCTCTGACCGTATCGGCTCCCTTCTTCAACTCTCCGCTGAGGATGGGAGGATCGTATGACGTCGAGCGCGGCGAGTTAGAGGCTGAAGCACTCCCTGCTGATGCCGCCGAGCGCGACGAAGATGAACCGCTGCCGGCGTTCGAGGCGGCTTGTTGCTGAGCGGATTGGCCGGCGGAGTTGTTGCTCGCGGGCACGATGACCAGCCGGTTCGCCGCGCCGAGCTTCATACGCAGCGGCGCCGGACGGACGTCGATGGCAAAACGCTGCGTGTAGGCTTGTGGCGGAGCGGATGAATCAGACACTCGCAGCACGAACTCGAACGCCTGAGCGCGCGCGGCAGCGGGCGTGCCTCGCAGCGTGCCTGATTGATGCAGCTCGATTCCCGGCGGGAGTTCACCTTCGACGACGCTCCAGGTGAACGGCGGCAGGCCCCCTTCGGTCTGGATGTGAAACTCGTAGGTTGAGCCGGCCTGCGCTTCGGGCAGGGCGTAGTCTGCGGTCGCGGAATATGATTCGGGCCCGACCGTCCGGCCCATGGCAGGCTTCGGGATGAGCAGCAAGAGCAGTGCGAACGCGGTGAACGGAACCAGAACTCTTCTCATTGTCGTTTCCTCCTGACTTTCAGTCACTCGTTAGAGCCGCCGCTGTGCGGGTGTTCATGGGCCGGGCTGATGGCAGGACGTCTGCGAAAGGTCGTCTCAACACGGACCGGACAGCAGCGGCGAGGGATGGATATCAGCCTCCCTCACCTGGTATGGAAGTCAGCCGCAAAACATGACACGTCAGTCCGTCAGGCTCCCGAGTGCAGGTAGAACCGGCGTGATTAGTACGCGACCATGCGACGTACGCGAGCCGGGTCGCATCCGAGCTGAGCCGCTCACTCATACCCACCTCGTCACGAAGTGGGTATGAAGAAGCCGCGATTCGCCGGTCGTGTCGGCCGCGCAGACGCGAGGAGTAGGCCCCCCCACTTCTCGTTTCGGGCGACTGCCTGGCCGCGACCGTCTGAAAGCTATGGACGCATCTCCGTCGTTCACGGGTGCGGGCGCCCGCTGTCATCGGCTCAGGTGATGTCACTCTGCGTCAAGAGGACGGGCAGGCACGGCCGCGTGAAGAGTGCCCTCTCCCCCCGGATTAAGGTCCTTGCCTTCACGTCGAATCTCTTGCCGGGAGAAACTTGATGAAACGCGTTGTAATATTGGCCAAAGTCGCCCGCCGTACCGCCGAAGCTTGGCGGCGGACGGTACGGCTCCAGGTTACTTATATACAAACGGTACTCGGCGTTCTCCAGCCTTCTGGTGTTAAAGAACTCTTCGCCCCGCGCGTCACGAAGAGTCGCCGGCTTGTTTGTTTCGATCTCCGCCTGAACCGTAAACGCAACAGGTTTCTGTTGTCCCGCACCTGGTCCAGGCCCTGTTATATCCACGGGCTGGACATGGGCGGTAACCTCAGAGAACTTTCCATGCTCCAAGAAGATGCTTGAAGCGAAGGCTCCGCGTTTTACTGCAAGCGGCTCATCGTGGAACCCGGATCCATCGATTGGAATGGTTTTAGGAAGCGACGTCGAGATACCGGGGCGGGAATCTATTTCAAGGAAAAGGTTATCCGCGCCGCCGGGAAACTCGATGATCTGAGGATAGTTGTCCTCGTCTTCAGGCCCAAAGACAATTATCCTCAGGTTGTGCTTTTCCGCGGTTAACACTCCAACTTGCATACGCTTCCCTCGCTTCTCGCGGAAGGCCAGAAGGCCGCTGAAGAAGATTTTGAGCTTTGTCGGGGTCGTGGTGTTCTCTGCCATTTCCTTCCCTCCTGTTACCTGATATTCAGAAACTTGCGAGACCGCCTATGGCCGAAAAAGCCGACCAATAGTACGGCTCGCGAAACCGACCGTTGCTGTTTTCAATCAATTCGCGCTGAGCTTGAGTCAGCGCCTCCACGGAAGATAGCCCGCGAGCGCGGCGCTCGTGGAACTTTACGATCAACTCTGCTGTCGCCTCTGAATCGACCGGCCACAGGCTCGCCACTACCAACGGAACTCCTGCCTTGATGAAAGGCCGCGCGATTCCAATCGCTCCCTCGCCGCTGTATGACCGCTCGATCCCGGTCTGGCACGCCGACAACACCACCAGCCGAGTCCTCGGCAGTTTCAGCCGGTATACTTCCGATGCCCGAAGCCCGCCGTCTGACTCTTCGCGCTCGGACCGGCCCGGCTCCTTTGCCAGCACTAGCATCGACCGCATCGGCGATCGCGGGTCTACGACGTAGTGCGTTGCGAGATTCACGACGTCGGCCTTGACGATCTCCGCCATGACTGTCTTCTCGCGAGCGCGCTCGCCGATCAGCACCGTCGGCCCGGAGTAGAAGCCCGCGACTCGGTTTGCTTCGGCTCGCGCCGACGCGAGCCGCGGCAAGTCCGGATGAGCGGCCCTGTCGAAATCCGGATCGCCGACACTCAACAGCTTCTCGGTCCCTTGTCCCTCTTTCTCGCGGGCCTTGTCGGTGCATTTGAGAAGCATCGCCGTGCTCGGGGCCGACATCACCACGTAGTCGCTGATCAGATATCGGCCGGACGCCGGCGACACAAGCGCGGCGAATGGAAGGAAGTTGAGCGCTTCGTCGGGAACAACACAGAGCACCTTCTGCCGGTCCAGCAGCGGTTCGACCGGAGAGACCAGCAAGCCGTAAAGCTCTCTTGCGGACTGCGATGCGTCAGCGTCGTCCGTTGTCGGCGGCCGCGATATGCGCTTGAGATGACCATCGACCCTGGCGTTCAACTCGTCGCGCGAAACCGTTTTCTCGGCGCTTCGGATGCCGTCAGCTTTCGTGACTACCCAGGCGATGATCTTGCTGTCGAGCACTGCGTACTGAAGAACCTGCACGTTCTCGGGCATTCGACCGACGAGCGCCTCCCACGGCGCAGGCTTTGCCGTCGAACCGAGCATCAGGTCAGACCCGCTGCCGTCGGCGATGACTTCCGCCCCGCCTTCCGTCATGTCGAGCAAAGAGCGCGCGTGCGAGGCGTCCGAGTACTCGAACGCTTTTTCGCGGTCGCCGCGCATCGAGTACTCGAAATCGATGGCCAAGTCGTAGATGTCCTGCTCGCTGTCAAAGAAAGTGTCCCGGTCGCTCTCCTCGAGTATCTTCGAGCGGTACTGTTCGAACATCGCGATGGCGGTTTGCAGTTCGGCGGCCGCGGCAACGACGTCACGCTTCGCGACATAGCAGAGGAGTTTCCCCTTGTGCGCAGCGTAGCCTTCCGTGTGGACCTCTACGTTCCGGGCGATCTCGATGCTCTGATCGTAAGCAGAGATCGCTTTGTCGAAGTCGCCTTTCAACCTGTGCAAGTGGCCGAGGCGCAGCAGCGCGAATGACATTATGCTGCGTCCGGTTGGATCGGCTGACAAACTTTTTCCGATCTCATAAGCGTGCTCGACGTCGCTGAAGGCCCGGTCGAAGTCGCCCGCTTTCGCGCGCATCATTCCCAGATGCGTGTAGTGACGCGACAGGACGAGCGCCGGATCGCCGGCCTCCTCAGCCAGTCGCAGAGCTTCTTTCTGGTAATCAATGGCGGCGGCGTACAGACCATGGAGCAAGAAGGCGTCGGAGGCGATGCCGCAGATCAACGATACCTGACTCGGCTCGACCCCCGATTCATTCGCCACCATCAACCCGCGCCGAATGAAGTGCAGCGATCGCGCGGCGTCACCGGCTGCTTCGTATGCCCCGGCGAGTTGCGCGCAAGTCCTCACCTGACCGGTCCTGTCATCAAGTCGCACAGCCAGATCGAGAGCTTGCTTGCTGAACTCGATGCCCGTCGAGAACTGGCCCGAGTCCAAATACCCCTGCGCCGTCGAGAAGAGGACCTGCCCGAGCAGCCGGCGGTGTTGCAGCTTCTGAGACGGGCCGCGCAGCGGCCCGAAGAGAGAAACGGCTGTTTGCGGATCCGGCCGATAGAGGTGGGACACCCCGATTCTGTAGTCGGCGCACTGGGCTTCGCAAAAATCGCCCGCGCGCTCGAAAAGCCGGGAGGCTTCATCATAGGCTTCCAGAGCCTCCTTTGAGCGACTGCCCACGAGCTGGTTTCCCGACTTCATCCTCTTGCGGGCCCTTGCCACCTGTCGCAACGCCGGCGCCGAAGCCGAGCCCAAAAAGCGAGCAAGGTCCACCGTGAAGCGGTCGCCCGACTGCTTCAGTTCGAGTTCGCCCGCGTACGACAACGCCCGCAACGGCCGGGCGTCGGTTTTTCGGGAGGCTTCCGCGGCTTGCGCGAGAAACTCATCGACCAGCGCTTCCGAGACACGGTTCCACCCGCCGGCGTAGCTCCCTGTGAGCGCGCGCCACGCTCTGTCGTCGTCGCGAAGCTCGAACGCGCTCAGGAACTCGCGGTAAAGCTCCTCTTTGTTTTGCGACGACTTCTTCTGTTGCTCCTCGACCGCGGCGAGGTTCCTTCTTGCTTCGTCGGCCCATCGCGAATTGGGGTCCTTCTGAAGGTAAAGCTGCCAGTCTTCGCGCGCTTGTCGTGGCAGGAGCAGGTACTGATGGCAGAGGGCTCGATTGAACAGCGCTTCGAGGAGCGAGCCGTCGAGTTCCAAGGCCTTGTTCAGGTGTTCGAGGCTTCGTCCGAAGTATTCCAGGCTCTTGCCCGACGTCTCTGATCCCTCGGACGACACTTCGCTCGCGCGTTCGGATTTGCCCTCTTCCAAGTAAGCCGCGCCCAGGTCGCTGTGTATCCTGGCGTTCTGCGGGTCAGCTTGAAGCGCCGCCGTGAGCTGTTCGATTGCCTGGTCAAGCTCATGCTTTGCGAGATGCAATTGTCCGAGCGCATGCAGGGTCGCGGCCGAGCGCTCCTCCTCGTACGCATCGCCCAGCAGAATCTCCGCGCGATTTCGAGACTGCGTGTCGACCGTCGCCGGCCCGGCCCCGCGAGTCGCAGAGACCGGCGCATAAGGAAAGTCTGATATTCGGCCTTCGGTTGGCCGCTCGGGGTAGGCACGCCTCAACGCGACCAGCCCCTTTTCGAGCGCGGACTCGTAGAAGAAGACACGCCACACACCGAAGGCAACCGCGATCATCAATAGCGCGAGCGCCGCGGCCCTCAGCGGAAGTACGAGCCACGACGCCAGCGGAAAGCGCGACTCACGGTGGCCGCGTGCCTGTTTAGCCGTGGCCGCGTATCGCTTCAGCGCGGCGGTGAACTCGACCTGATCGCGCCCCTGTTGAGTCGACAGGTACACGGCTTCGAACTTTTCTCTGTCCCTTCTGGGCATCTCGCCGCTCACGTACTCATCGACGAGGTCATCCTCGGCCAGCAGGATTTCGGTTTCGTACTCGTCGTCGATCATCAGGCGTTCTTCGACCTGCTGACGCTCGGCCTCGGCCACGTCAGACAGCAGGTATCTTCTGATTGTTCTGCCGCTGTCGGCTTCCTTAGACATCCCCGGCGCTTGTCATCCCCATACGTTATGTTGAAACGACAAAAACATGACTGCGCTACGTGGCGGGACTTTCCTTCAGGCAGTCAGCCACGCATTGTTGCAGCACCGCTTTGATCCGGTGCGCCCGCATCCTGAGAGTAGTCAGGGTTATTCCGAGGTCTTCTGCCAACTTCCTTCGCCGGTCGATCTTTGCGCGTTTTTCATCTTCGTAGTACCCGAGTATCAGTTTGCGGCTTTCGGCGTCGAGGCGCTCGACGCAGCGATCCAGGCACTCGTGATCCCTCTCCTGGTTATCGCGCCGCGCGGGTTGCGGGACGGGCTTCGGGACCGGCCTGGTCTTTACGTATTCGAGATGGACCTTCTGCGCCACGCCGTAGAAGTAGAGCGCGGGATCGCCGACGTAAGTTGGGGCGACGGTCTCGACCTTGCGACTTGACGCGGTTGATAGCCTCGTCGGTCAGGTCTTCGGCAGTGGAGCAGCCGCGGCGCAGGAAGATTCCGATGAGCTTGCGGCGGATTTCCTCGTAGCGCTCGCCGGCGCGATCGCGGTCGGGATCCAGCCACGCGAGCAGTCTGTCGAAGGCCTCCTGGCTCAAGGCCCACGTGCTTTTCACCAAGATTGCACCACCGTGCGGAAGAGTGCGGCAAGACCGATTGAAGTAATGACCGCGAGCGATGAATGAGGAGCCGTATTATAGCTCAGGGATGATCGCGGTCAAACGAATTCCGATGCCCGGATGCCGGTCACGCGGGCCACGCTGCTGGGGTCCGAGCCACACGCCGGGTCAGGTGTGAGACCACATCGCGAGGCGAGGCCGTGAACAACCGAGCCGGCAGCCGGTTAATGATCGCTGTGTGAGAATGACCAGTGAGCGCCGGCGCGAAGATTGGACCTTGGGGTTACACGGAGTCCGTTCGGTTGGGCTTCACTCCATAGTTGATCGCCATGATCCCCCCGCCGAACTCAACGAAACCAGTATCGACAAATCCTGCGCGATCCATCATCTCGCGCACGCCGCGCTGACCCGGATACAGCTTCAACGTCTCAGGGATGTAGCGATACGTGTCCGGGTCGAGGTGCAAGATCAGTCCCAGCGCCGAACCGACAACGACGAGGTATTTCAAGTAGAGCCACCGGTACGCCTTCATCTGAGGGTGACCGAATTCCAGGGACAGGAATCGGCCGCCCGGTTTCATCACGCGATGAATCTCGGCGAGCGCGCCTGCGATGTCCGGCACGTTGCGCAACGCGTAGCCGCCCGTCACCCGGTCGAACGATTCATCCGCAAACGGGATCGCCATGATGTCGCCGCGATAAAAGCTCGTGTTGGAAATGCCGTTCTCCCGGCGCTTGCTCTCGGCGATTTCGAGCATCCCGGACGTGATGTCGAGCCCGACGGCGTGCCCGGACTTCAGCCGACTCGCGATCGCGAACGTGATGTCGCCGGTCCCGCACGCGAGATCGAGCGCGGCTTCGTCACCCGAAAGCTCGGCCATCTCGACCAGCCGCCGTTTCCACCCCCGGTCCATTCCGTAAGAAAGAAACGCAGTGATGAAATCGTAGCGCGGCGCTATCGTCTGGAACATTCGATTGACGTAGCGCTGCTTCTTCTCCTTTGAGGAGATGTGCTCTCGAAGGTCGAGCTTTTCCGTTCTGCTCATCCCGGAGTTTCCTTGAAGACTCGATCGGCAATCACCAGCGCCTCCCAGCACGCCGGGAACCCCGCATAGGGAGCGATGTGCAGGAGCGCTTCGACTATGTCTTCTCGCGTAGCTCCGTTGTTGAGCGCCATGCGGATGTTCAACTCGAGCCCCTGATTGCGTCCGAGCGCCGCCAGCGTCGTGATCGTGCACAGGCTCTTGACTCTAAGCTCGAGGCCGGGGCGGCTCCACACCTCGCCCGAAAGGAACTCCACAACGTAGCGCTCGAAATCCGGAGCGAGCGCCAGCCACGCCTCGCGCGTCGCCTGCGCCCGCTCGGGTCCAAGCATGCGATCAAGCAGCGCAAGCCCGCGCTCGCGCGGTGACTCGTCCTGGCTCCCCAAAGGCCCCGTCGCTCCGACTTCCGGGACCACAAGGTCGCGAGTCTTCTTAACATCGTCGCCCATAGCACTCACCTCATACGCGATATCCGCCCGCCACCTCGATGGTCTGGCCGGTGATGTTACGCCCTTCCTCCGACGCGAGGAACAACGCCATCGCCGCAATGTCGTCCTCGTCGACGAAGCGCTTCAAGGCCAGCGGCTCGACGTACTCGCGCTCGACCTCTTCTACAGACTGTCCCTTCTCGGCGGCGCGGCGGCGGATCACCTCATCCATGCGCAGGCCGCGCACCGGACCTGGCGCAATAGCGTTCACGGTGATGTCGTAGCGGCCCACTTCCTCGGCCAGCGCTCGCGTGAGCCCGATCATCCCCCACTTGGACACGCAGTACGGACTCCGCAGCGCGTAACCGATCAGGCCGGCGACCGAGGTTATGTTGATGACGCGGCCCGCGCGGCGCTCGATCATGTTTGGGAGGGCATGCTTGGCGCAGAGATACGCGCCGGTCAGGTTGACGGCGATCGTTTGGTCCCATCCCTCGCGCTCGACGCGCACGACGGGCGCCGTCGGGCCGATGATCCCTGCGTTGTTCACGAGAACGTCGACGCGGCCGAATTCGCCGAGTGTTGCCGCAACCATCCCCTCGACGCTCGCTTCATCGGAGACGTCGGTTTGAGTCGCAATAGCGTGGCCGCCTTGTTCACGAATCGCTCGGGCTACGGAATCGACCGTGTCAGGCGTTGGCCCTGAGACGACGAGCGAAGCTCCTTCCCGGGCGAAGCGTAGAGCGATTGCGCGACCGATGCCCCTTCCGCCGCCGGTCACGATTGCCACCTTATCCTCGAGCTTCATTCTCTTCCTCCCTGTTTTAGATGGACTGCTCGACGCGTCGCCGGCGGGATTGCCCGTCTTCAGCCCGCGTAATGATAGCCGATTGGAAGTTATGAACACAGCGACCTTGCTCGGGTGCTCGGGTGCGGTCACGTCTTTGTGCTGGTGATGCGTGAGCGCTTCTTTCGAGCCCTCAAAGGTTCAGTACCGAACCCTGAAGAAGGGTGAAGGCGTATAGCCACGGGTGAGTCTGCGAACCCGTGGAGGTGAAGGCATATAGCCACGGGTGAGTCTGCGAACCGTGGAGGTGAAGGCATATAGTCAGGGGTGAGTCTGCGAACCCGTCCCGGTGAAGGCATATAGCCACGGGTGAGTCTGCGAACCCGTGGAGAAAGGCGCAAGTTGGATCACTAACCCGCGAAGCGGGTGCCGCCGCTTGGTTGACGAGCAGCCAGGGCGGGGAGGACCGGGTCGAGGATGTCGGGGAGGCCTCCTGGTGTGTTACTTGGCAGGGAGCGTCAGCCTCTTCGAGGGCTCACTTCGTATGCGGATGAAGTAGACATGAGATGCCCCAACGGGGTGACAGAAAATGTCAAAGACATGCGACACAAGGAGCCTGTTTGTGTAACCGTATCGAACCCGTGTGAAGCGCGATTCAGTTGAGCGCGTCAGCCACACTTTGATCATCGCGTCATTAAGCATCGTCGCAAGCGAGGGTTGGCTGACGCGTTCATGAGGTCACGAGGCAACGGACGATGCGAGGAAACTGAAACTCGGAACAAGGCATCAAAATTGCTGAAATCGCCAAGCGTTGGAACCCATACAGGGTTTGGCCGCTTGCGAACAGGTTGAGATTAAGAGATCGAAGATCGGACGGAAAGACCGTCAATGCGAGTTCGTGAGCACGCACCGAACCGGAGTACGACAGGCGCGGAAAGAAGGAATGAGAAATGAACACGGGGCAAAAGCGGAAGATGGTGGCCCTCAACCCGGAAGCGAAGAGTCCCCGAGCACGAGAATTCGAGGCCGGCATGTCGGCGAGAGTCGTAGGCCAGGACCGCGCCGTTCGAACCATCGCATCTTTGTACCAGGTCTTCCAGGCAGGGATGACAAACCCGGCGCGGCCGCTTGGAACCACGCTGTTTTTGGGGCCTACCGGATCAGGCAAGACCCACGTCGTCGAAGCCGCTGCCGACATCCTCTTTCACGATCCAAACGCCGTCATCAAAATCGACTGCGCTGAGTTCCAGCACTCACACGAGATTTCCAAGCTCATCGGCTCGCCGCCCGGTTACCTCGGACATCGCGAGACCTCGCCGATGCTAACCCAGGAAAACCTCGACAAGCACCGCACGCCGCGCGACCCATTCACCCTTGTGTTGTTCGACGAGATCGAGAAGGCGTCCGACGCGCTGTGGCAGTTGTTGCTCGGCGTTCTCGACAAAGGGACTCTGACGCTGGGTGATAACCGGCAGGTCGATTTTTCGCAGGCGATGATATTCATGACTTCAAACCTGGGCGCGAAGGAGATGAGCGAGTTGATCACGGGCTCGATTGGTTTTGCGCCGGCTCGCGTTGCGAAGATGGGCGACACCGACCTCGATCAGCGAATCTACCGGACGGCGATCGAGGCAGCGCGCAGAAAGTTCTCGCCGGAGTTCATGAACCGGATCGACAAGGTCGTCGTTTTTCGCAGTCTCAAGGAAGACGATCTGCGAAAGATCCTCGATCTGGAGCTTCGGGCGGTGCAGCGCAGGATCGACGAAGGCGCGGGCGAGCGATTCGCTTTCACGCTGACGGAAGCGGCGAAGGAGTACTTGCTCGGCGAGGGCATTGATTATCGCTACGGCGCGCGCCATCTGAGAAGGTCGATTGAGCGGCATCTGGTGTTTCCGCTGGCTAACCTCTCTTCGACGGCTCAGGTGAGGCTCGGCGACGTTGTTGTGGTTGACGGAAACAGCCAGACGAACGGTCTGGTGTTCTACCGCGACGAAGCGGAGGCGACCCGGGCAGCCGCGGCGGTGGAAGCCACGAGGAGAATGACGCTAACGGGAGATCCGTCGCGAAGAGCGGCTTGAGTGTCGTTAACAACGGTGAAGGTTCGCATCTTCCCGAGCAGGAGCCAGGTCATTCAGGAAGCTCTCGAGGAGAAGATTGCGCGCATAGATCAGACGCGGCTGGCGCGAGAGTGTGCGAAACTTCACCCGGCCGAGGAGCAAGCGCTCGCCGACGAAGGTCTCGCGGGGGAGGCGGCCCGGTGGCCAGAATACTGAGAAGCGACGTGGTGCGGGCCGAACTCGACCCGACGAAGGGAAATGAGCAAGCAGGTCGCAGGCATGTCCTGGTCTTGAGCCAAGACGTGTTCAACGCGCGATCGGGAACCGTGATCGCGGCTGCCATCACGAGTCAGGAGCCGAAGGCGCACTTCCCGTTGACGATCGAGCTAACGTCGCCGAAGATGCCGAAGCGGTCGTGGGTGAAAATCAGCCAGGTTCGGACGTTGTCGGTCCTTCGATTGGGCAAGCGCATTGGTCGGGCGAAAACTGAAGAGGTCGAGCAGGTGATCGAGGGACTGAACGAGATCCTCGGGACATGACCCAGCGTGCACGGAAGGTGCGGAGAGAAGGCATCGAGATAGATTCTCAAGTGCTCGCACCAAGCACTGCTGCGACCTATTGTATGAGGCAAGCCGGCAATCCTGAACCCGATTAATGTCATTGGACTCAGAGGTCGATGCCTAACGCATCCAGCGGAGGCGGCTGCCGTATTGTGTTTCGCACTTGGCGCCATGGTGGCTGCCCTTGTGCGTTAGCCACTAACCCACCTTGTTCTTTGTCCAGAGCATCAACATCGTTGGACTGCGCTGCCCTCTGGAAGTGATAATGCCGAAGCCATGATCATCGACTTCGAGGATATCCGCCATTTGATCCCCGCCTACATATTCAACGAATTCGGTCAACTGACCGGGCACTACGTCCGCGCCGATCAGATCGTCTGCGAGCGCGAAGCCGGCCGCATAAGAATATGGCTGAATCAGGAAGCGTTCGACATGAACGACTCCGAGCGCTTGATCTGCGACTACGATGAACAAGTTCTCAACCCATGATCTAACCTCCGATTAACCAACCTCGAAGTAGTCTTCCCCATCCCGAAACGAGGCTGCCAACGCTCTCCGAAATTGCCCTCGCGGTTTGTATTCTGCAAAAGATCCCCCCGGCCGTATCGCGATTTGCGATTGACCGCCGCACGGCGCCAGACCCAACCACCGAAGCGCGGAGGCTGTGAACCCTGCTTCGCCCTATAGGTTATCGCTCAACTGGCCTCGGATTCTGGCCGCCGATGAGCAGCCAAACATGTTGGCCCGCCGATTGCCCCACGCCTCGACGTTACCAATCCAATCTGGAGAACAGCGCATGAACTGGACACACGAAATGCGAAGCAACGTCCGCGAGGTGGGCGCCGCCTTGCGCGAGCCTGAAGCGTTCGCGCTGCGATGGCGTGAACAGGGAGAGGCGGGAGTCGAGCCGCTCTCGCCGGTTGTATTCCTGCTCCTTGCCCTGACCGCGGTGCTCTGCACGAGCGCGTATGGATTGACGATGGGCTTCGGGCAGTCGGCCGGCGTGATGATCGCGAAAGGCATCAACGCGCCGCTTGCTGCGGGACTGGCGTGGCTCATTTCGCTGCCGACGCTTTACATCATCAACAGCCTCTCGGGCTCGAAGCTCGATCTGCCGACGACGACGCTGGCCGCTCTGATAACGGTCAGCTTCGGCGCGTTGGCGATGCTGGCTTCGGTGCCAATCAACTGGTTCTTCAAGGTCGCCGTCGGTACTCCGGGATTCACTCTCTTCATCAACCTGGTCGTCTTCACGGGCGTCGGTCTTTCAATGTCCGATGTGTTTGTGCGCGTGATGAAGGGGCTCGAACCCGACAGGACCTTCCCTGCCCTGTGGCTGGGACTGGTCGCCGCGATCGGCAGCGAGTTGTTTCACCTCCTCGGCCTGTTTGAGTTCTGAATCGTTCGATAGGAGAAAGAGCCATGAACTACCTGACCGTAGAAACTGCCGGCCGTGAAGCCGCCGAGCCCACCGAGCAATCCAACCTGTTCGATTACGTCGAGCTGCTGTTGAAGAATCGCGCGCGCCTGAGCGAGGTATTGCGCCGAGGAGACCGGTTGATGGAAGTACTCCCGAACCTTTTGGGAATCGCGCTCGTGGGCTTTGCCGCTTACGCAGCGATCATCTGGGCGGTGTTCAATCTTGGCGGCGCCGAGGCGGCGGGACTGCCGAAGTTCAGTCTGGCTTCGCTCACGTTGAGCTACACGGCTGGGCTGGTCGCGTCGGTCGGCGTGTGCCTTCCGTCGTTTTATTTCTACGCGCTGCTTGCGGGCGTGAAGGCGTCAATGGTCCAGATAGCGGCGCAGGCGGTAAGGGCGCTGGCGGTCACGGCGATTCTGCTTCTTGGAATAATGCCGGTTTATCTCGCCGTGGTCGTAGGGCTTCACATCGGCGGCGATATATGGCGTCCGGGTTATGAGCTGTCGATCCGCGTGGGCCTGGTGCTCCCATTCCTGGCCGGCTTCTTTGGCGTGTCGGCGTTCTATCGAGGCTTCGCCGATCTGGCTTACACGTTTCCCCCTCACAGGCGGCGCACCCGCGGCCGCTTCTTGAGGTTGATGGCGCTTGCGCAGAGCGGGCTGTACGCATTCGTGTCGCCGTTCATGATTCACACCCTGCTCAAAGCGCTCGATCGAATCTTCTGAAGCGAGGTTTGCGATGGGCTTAGGCGAGACAGTGATCATCTACCTTGCGATCGGAATCGGCGTCGCGATCGCCGTGCTGCTGCGCGCCGGGGCTGAGTCATCCCTCAAGCGCGGTTACCTCGCGGCGATCGCGGTCCTGTTTTGGCCGATCCTGTTGCCGCCGCTGTTCAGCGCGAAGCCGGCTTCCCCAGCCGATTCCGCGCCACGTCCGGAATCAGAGGACCCGTTGGCCGCTCGCATCGCCGAAGTCGAACGGGAGATGAGCACGGTCGTGAACGGCAAGCAGGGGGTCGCGGAGCGAGCGCTCGCAATCGAAACGCAGAAGATTCGATCGCTGATCGGGGCAATCAGGGCGCAGGCCGCGAGGCTTCAAGAGATGAAGCGGCTGCTTGAGACGCTCAGTCGGAACTCGGACGTGGATGGGCTCAACGGGCTCGATCCGGTGAGCGCCGAGAACGTGCGCGGCCGCCGTCGCAATCTGGACCGGCTTCGGCACCTTCACGACAACACCGAGCAACAACTCTGGCGGGTGATCACGAGAATCGAAGAGCTGATCTCGATGATCTACGTTGCGCGATTCGCCGGCGGTCAGCGCGAAGAGATCGAGCGATTACTGAATGAGATTGCCGCGACCGTCGAGAGCATCTCGGCTGTTGTGCTCGACGACCAGGTAGGCGACCACCAACCCACCGAACGCCGGGCGGAGGCATAAGCCGATGAAGATCGTGATTCCAGGCGGGACGGGGCAGGTCGGAACGATCTTATCGCGCGCATTCCATGAAGCGGGCGACGAGGTTGTTGTACTCAGCCGGCGGCCCATCGATGCCCCGTGGCGCGTCGTCACGTGGGACGGGGAGTCGCTCGGGAAATGGACGGCTGAACTCGAAGGCGCCGACGCCGCGATCAACCTGGCCGGGCGCAGCGTGAACTGTCGCTACGGTCCTCGGAATCGCCGGATCATCAAGGAGTCGCGCTTGAGGTCGACCCGGATCGTGGGCGAAGCAATCGCTCGCGCGTCGCGGCCCCCGCGAGTGTGGCTGCAAGCGAGCACGGCTACGATCTACGCGCATCGCTACGACGCGGCGAATGACGAGTGGAGCGGCATCGTCGGCGGCTCAGAGAGCAATGCGCCCGACACGTGGCGATTCAGCATCGATGTTGCGAGGTCGTGGGAGCGCGCGGCGAACGAATCGGTCGCGCCGAAGACTCGGAAGGTGATAATGCGCTCGGCCATCGTGATGAGTCCCGGTCGCGGCGGCGCTTTTGACATACTGTTGAGATTGGTCCGGCACGGGCTTGGCGGGCGAGCGGGAGATGGGCGGCAATACGTTTCCTGGGTCCACGACCGCGATTTCGCGCGCGCCGTAAGGTGGCTGATCGATCACGAGGAGATCGAAGGGCCGGTCAATCTCGCCGCGCCCAACCCCGTGCCGAATGCTGAGTTCATGCGAGCGCTCAGAGAAGAGTGGGGCATTCACGCAGGCCTTCCGGTGAGCGAGTGGATGCTGGAAGTCGGCGCGCTGTTTCTGCGAACGGAGACCGAGCTGGTTTTGAAGAGCCGCCGAGTCGTTCCGGGGCGGCTGCTTGAGAGCGGATTCGCGTTCGAGTTTCCGGAATGGAGGGAAGCGGCGCGCAACCTGGGCCGGCGGTGGCGGGATGCCAGACGGCGATGATCTTGCGAGGGCTTTGAATAGCGGAGGACTTATGAAGATCGCGATTACCGGCGGAACCGGATTTGTTGGACGACACCTGGCCCGCTCGCTCGTCAACAGCGGTCACGAAGTTGTACTAATCGCTCGCGGGGTCGATCGTCGCGACCCAGAGATTCGCACGCTGGACGGCGCCGTTTTCGCCCCCATCGGAATCAACGACGAAGAAGCGCTTGTAAGGGTATTCGACGGCTGCGACGCGGTCGCCCATTGTGCCGGCATCAACCGCGAAACCGGCGAGCAGACCTATCAGCGCGTCCACGTCGAGGGAACTCAAAACGTCGTCAACGCCGCAAGACGGGCAGGCGTGAAGAGGATGTTGTTTCTCAGCTTCCTTCGCGCGCGTCCCGGCTGCAGCTCGCCCTATCACGAGTCGAAGTGGGCCGCGGAAGAGATCGTGCGCGGGTCCGGCCTCGATTACACGGTTATCAGAGCGGGAGTGATCTACGGCAAAGGCGATCACATGCTCGATCACTTGAGTCACGCGTTCCACACCTTCGGCTTTCTCGCTACGGTTGGCATGAAACAGAAAACGATTCGGCCGCTCGCCGTGTCGGATCTGATCAAGGTGACCCAGGCTTCTCTAACACAGGGGCGCCTCACGCGCGAGACCGTCGCTATGGTGGGACCCGAAGAGATGAGCTTGAGTGAGGCGGCGCGCCGAGTAGCCGGGGTGATAGGCAAACGCATCGTTGTCTTTCCGCTGCCTGTCTTTCTTCACTACTTGATTGCGTGGTGCTTCGAGCAAACGATGATCATCCCGCTGGTCGCGCGCGCACAGGTTCGAATCCTGTCCGAAGGCGTGGCCGAAGCGCTGCCGGTTGTTGGCCAACTGCCCGAAGATCTGCTGCCGGCGACGAGGTTCACTGAAGACGAGATTCGCCGGGGATTGCCGCCAGCCGGGAAGTTCGGCCTCAAGGATTGCCGCTGCATGCACGAAAGAGCAGGCTCAGTATTGGGCCTCAGGAGGCTGTCGGAATAACGAGGCGCTTCTTCGTGGTAACGAATTCATTCGTTCCGATTGGTGAGAGAATACGGCTCTTACCATCGTGGAACGAATGAATTCGTTACTACGAGGAGTGAGAGCCCGGCCGCTTCGCTGAAAGTTGTGAGCTATAATCACCGCGGCATGCTGTTGATCCTGATCATGGTCTCGTTTGCCATCACTGTCGCGCTTGGGTTTTACGTCCTGATCTCCGCGCCCAACCGTCCCACCAACCGGGTCTTCGCTTTCTTCATCGGCCTCCTGCTGTTGTGGATGGTCAAGGACCTGGCCTTTTGGGGATTCCATGGCGCGAATGAGGACGCACGGTGGTGGGTTGCGGCGAGTTTCGTCTCTGCGGTCGTGCTGCACTTGCCGCTGATCTGCTTCGCGTGGTCGTTCCCCGAAGACGAGCCCCTACGATGGCGGCGCGGGGCGTGGGCTGTCGCGCCTCTCGCGATTCTCCTCCCTCTCCTGATCCTGACCAACACTGGGCGTGCTGCAGGGTTCACGAACGGAGTGTTTCACCTCGACGTGCTGCCGATAGACTTTGTGCTCTCGACCTGCATCTTCTTGCTCAACGGTTATGCAGTATCGGTACTCATAAAGAAGTACCGCCGTTATCGGGGCCGGTTGTGGGGACACCAACTGGCCTTTGTAATTGGCGCGGTGGTGACGACCGCGGTGCTGACGTCGACGGCAGCGGGACTGCTGCCGTTGTTCGGGCGCTACGAGTTGCTTCCGTACACGTCAGTGATGATCCTGTGCGGGCTACTGTTCTATGCGTACGCGATCACGAACTTCAAACTCTTCTCGGTTCAGAGCGCGCTCGACCAGTTGCGCCTCTTTCCGCTCACGTACAAGGTTGCGCTGACGGTGACCGGCGTAGGTTTGCTGGGCTTTTTGGTCTTGCAGGTACCGGTAGTCTGGTGGTCGTTCGGTTCAGGCGACGCCGTCGAGTGGAAGCGCTACGTCGCTTTCAGCGTGATCTGCGGAACGGCGCCGTGCCTGCTTCTAATATTTCTGATCGTGCGGGCGCTGTCGAGGCCGCTGCGCACGATCACCGAAGCCGCGGTCGAGGTATCCGAGGGCAGGTACGGCGCCGAGGTTGATCTTGTTTCGAACGACGAGATCGGCGTGCTGGCCGGCGCGTTCAACCAGATGAGCCGCAAGCTCGAAGCCGACATCGCGCATATGAACCAGATGACCGAAGGTTTGATTCGAAGCGAGAAGCTCGCAACCGCGGGCGTGCTGGCTGCGGGCGTCGCTCACGAAGTCAACAACCCGCTTGCGTCGATTTCGTCGCTCACGCAAATGCTGCTGCGCGGTGAGACCGACCCCGCGCGTCAAGAGACCTTGAACGTGATACTCACTCAGATTCATCGGATATCTCAGATCGTGCGCGACCTGACCGAGTTCGCGCGTCCCAAAGAGCCGGTTAGGTCGCTGGTCGGCCTCAATCAGATCATCGAGCACAGCCTGCGCCTGATCTCGGTCGACAAACAGTTCAAGCAGCTCGCGCTCAGGACCAACCTCGACCCGCGCGTGCCGGACCTTCAACTCGATCGCGATCAGATGCAGCAGGTCTTCCTGAATCTGTTCTTGAACGCGCGAGACGCGATGGCCGACGGTGGCGAGTTGTCGGTCGAGACCCGGTACGATGCCGGCAATCGAATCATCACCGTTGAAGTCTCAGACACCGGCGGCGGAATCAGCGACGAGAACCGGGACCGCATCTTCGATCCGTTCTTCACCACGAAGCCGGCAGGCAAGGGAACCGGGTTGGGCCTGTCGATCTGCTACGGCATAATCAGGGCGCACGCGGGAGAGATACGAGCCGTCGCCGACGAACGCACGCGGTTCATCATCACCCTTCCGGCGGACGCGGCCGATTTTGGGACATCTCAATGAACACCCCAACCATCCTCGTTGCCGAAGACGAAGACCTCATGCGCGCGATCCTGGTGAAGCTGTTGTGCGATGAGGGATATCGCGTGCTGGAAGCCGCCGACGGGAAGAGCGCGCTCGATCAGTTCGCCGCCGAAGAGGTCGCGCTCGTCATCAGCGACATCAACATGGCGGGGATGGACGGGCTCGCGCTGCTCGATCAGATCAAGATGGTCAACGCCGACGCCCTGGTCATAATGATCACGGCTTATTCTTCAGTTGATACGGCGGTGGCCGCGCTGCGCAAAGGCGCTTACGACTACATCACGAAGCCCTTCGTCAACGAGGACCTTCTGCAGACGGTCAAGAACGCGCTCGCGCACCAGCAGTTGTTTGCGGAGAACCGCTACCTGCGCCGCGAGCTGAAGCGCCAGCACCGGTTCGACAACCTGATCGGGACCAGCGACGCCTTGCAAGCCGTCTTTCGCCTGATCGAGAAGGTCGCCGCTACCAACACGACCATCCTGATTGATGGCGAGAGCGGGACCGGAAAAGAGCTGGTCGCGCGCGCGATTCACTACAACTCGGACCGCAGTGACGGCCCGTTCGTGGCGATCAACTGCGGCGCGCTGCCGGAGAACCTGCTCGAATCGGAACTGTTCGGCTACGTCAAAGGCGCGTTCACCGGCGCGACCACAAACAAGCGCGGGCTGCTCGCGGCCGCCGATCGGGGGACTTTGTTCTTGGATGAGATAGGCGAGATGCCTGCCGCGCTTCAGGTGAAACTTCTTCGCGCGCTTCAGCAGCGCGAGGTGACGCCGCTCGGCGCGACCTCGCCGGTCAAGTTCGACGCACGGATCATCGCGGCGACCAATCGCAATCTCGAGGCTGACCTCGCGTCGGGCAGGTTTCGCGAGGACCTGTACTACCGGCTCAACGTGATCAGCATATGCGTGCCGCCGTTGCGCGACCGGCGCGAGGACGTGCCGTTGATTGCGCGGCACTTCATCCGGAAGCTCGCGCGCGAACGCGGCGCGGAGGACAAGCGGCTCGATGGGGAGGCGCTCCGCTTGATGATGAACTACGATTGGCCGGGCAATGTGCGCGAGCTTGAGAACTGCATCGAGCGGGCATTCACGCTTTCAGGTTCAGTGATCGATGTCGACGTACTCCCGCCCAAGTTGCGCGTCGTTGCCGCTCACGATGGAGATGTCGCTGCGCAAGTTGATGACCTGGAGATAACGCTGGAAGATCTGGAGCGCCGCTACATCTTGCAGACGCTTGAGAGGTTCGGCGGAGACAAGGCGAGCGCGGCGAGAGTATTGGGAATCGATCTGTCGACGCTTTATCGGAAGTTGAATCGCTACAAGGCGGAGGGAGACGAACCGAGTTGAGAAGAAGGTGTCCATCCTCGCGGAAAAGTGGCTAGCTCGAATCTGCTCGTCGTTTTTGAAGCTGTCGGCGGAGATAGACGTCGAACACGCGGTTCCGCACACCTGCTGCCTCGCTCGGCAGGTGGGCAACAGCAATCACGCGGAAATTTCGACGTACGCGGAGTAGGTGTGCGGCTCCGGAACGATTTCACCCTCAAGCCGCATACCCTCGAGGTGGAACTCGATCGCCTCGCGCATACTTCGCTCAACCTCTTCGCGCGTCCGGCCCGTCGAAACGCACCCGTCGAGATCCGGCGAGTAGGCCGAATACCCGGTGCTCGTTTCCTCTATCACGACTAAGTATCTCTTCATTGTGCAGCGCGAGGCGAGCGGATGTGATTTGATTTGGTGATAGCTGGCAAATTCTGAAGGTGTACCGTATCATCGTCGGTTGCCGATGCCGGCCGCACGGCGACATTATAAGCGCGTGAGAAGCGGGAATGACTCCTAAGAAGCGAATCGGAATGGTGAGCCTCGGCTGCCCGAAGAACCTCGTCGACAGCGAGGTGATGATGGGGCTGATGGCCCGTCACGGCTACGAGATCACCGCTGATGCCGCTGATGCCGACGTGCTTGTGGTCAACACCTGCGGATTCATCGACTCCGCGCGGCAGGAATCCATCGACACTATTCTCGAGATGGCCCGGTTCAAAGAGACCGGCCGACTCGAGCGCCTGGTCGTCGCCGGATGCCTGGTAGAGCGGTATCGCGAGGAGCTTCAACGCGAAATACCCGAGATCGACGCGTGCATCGGAGTCAACCAACTGCGGGACATTCTCGGCGTCATTGAGCCGAATGGAAGACGGCCTCTCCCGGTTTACAGCGACGGCAAGGCGGCGCCGGAGCTTTACCTCTACGACGAAACGACGCCGCGGCTGCGCGCCACCGCGCCCTACACCGCCTACGTGAAGATCGCCGAGGGCTGCGATCACACCTGCGCCTTCTGCATTATCCCGAAACTGCGGGGCGTCTTTCGCAGCCGCTCACCCGAGTCGATCATCAGAGAAGTCGAGATGCTCGCGGCACAAGGCGTCAAAGAGATCGTGCTCATTTCGCAAGACACGACGAACTATGGCGCGGACCTCGGCCTCGGCGCCGGGCTCGCGCAATTCGTCAAACGGGTCAGCGATGTGCCCGGCGTCGAGTGGGTGCGGTTTCTCTACTGCTATCCGACCAACATCACCGACGAGTTGCTGCGGGTCGTCGCCGAGCGTCCGAACGTCTGCAACTACTTCGATATACCGCTTCAACACGCGAGCCGAAACGTCCTCGCGCGAATGCGGCGAGGCGGGAATCGCGAGACGTACCTGCGAATGCTGGAACGCATACGCGAGCGAGTGCCGGGCGTCACATTGCGGACGACGTTCATCGTCGGGTTTCCCGGCGAGACTGAAGACGACTTCGCTGAGCTGATGGGCTTCGTGCGCGACGTTGAGTTTGATCGCGTCGGAGTCTTCACCTATTCAGACGAAGAGAACTCGGCGGCCTTCGAGCAGGATCAGAAAGTCGACCACGAAGTGGCGCGCGACCGGGAGCGGCGGTTGATGGCCGAACAGGCGCGAATATCGAAGCGAAGGAACCGCGCGATGGTCGGCAAGAGGGCGAGGGTGCTGCTCGAAGGCATGTCCAAAGAGAGCGATCTTCTGCTTGAAGGCCGGATGGAATCGCAGGCGCCGGAGATCGACGGCTCGGTGCTGATCAACGACGTTCCCGACGGAGTTAGTGTTCAGCCGGGCGACTTCGTGACCGTGGAGATCACCGAGGCGCACGACTACGACCTGATCGGCCGCGTAAGGAAATGATGCACGATGACTGGTGAATGATGAACGGCTAGCGTTTGATTCATCATTCCCGGTTCATCGTTTTCGCGATGGGTTTCTTTTCATTCCATTGATTCGGCCCTTACCAATCAAAAAGCATCCCCTCACGACGCTCGACCGCGTTGCTTACCTGATCGCGACGGGCCTGGGCGCCGGTTTTTCTCCGGTCGGGCCGGGAACGTGCGGCGCGATTGAAGCAGTAGCGATCTACTTCGCGACCGGCGTGTTCGGCCTGACGCCCGTTGCGCGGCTGGTTGTGGTCGCGGGGCTCGCCGTCTTCACTTGTATGGTCGGCGTTTGGGCGTCGGCGAGGACTTGCGAGATTTGCGAGGTCAAGGACCCCGGCCAGGTCGTTGTCGACGAGGTATGCGGTCAGCTCGTCGCGCTGATGCCGGTTGCGCTGGCGTCGTCGCCGCAGCGCGTCGCCCTCGCGTTTGTCTTGTTTCGTTTGCTGGACATCTTCAAGCCTTATCCGATCCGCAGAGTGGAATCGTTGCCGGGCGGCTTCGGCGTGATGGCTGACGACGTACTCGCGGGTCTCTACGGAGCCGGGCTGGTCGCGGCGGCCATCTACTTCAAGCTGATATAATCGCGCGACGTGGAGCGCGGTCAGATTCAAGAGATAATCTCGCGGGTGGCGGCGAGCCCGGACCCTTTTGTCGAGATAGTCAAGCGGGCACAAGAGACGGGCGAGCGGGTCGGGGTCTTTGCTTCGTCGTTCAACCCAGTCACGATCGCTCACGCGGAGTTGATGAAGCGAGCCGGCGAACAGTTTTCGTTGGATGAAACGCTTGCGCTCGCGGGAGTCGCAAATGCCGACAAACAGCTTTACGAGGCGCCGCTCGCGGATCGGGTGTTGATGCTAACGGCGTGCTTCGCGGGCGATCCGAGAGTGTCGGTCGGGCTCTCGTCGCATGCTTTCTTCGTCGATATGCTGGATGCGCTGAGAGCGTTACGTGGAAGCGCGACTCGATTGCACTTCATTCTGGGTTTCGATACATTCGAGCGCGTGCTTGACCGCGAGAACCGGTACACAGCGAAGTACCAACGAAGATTCAAGGACCGTCTCGAGGCGCTGGAGTTTCTGGTTGGCGGGAGCCGACTGATCGTAGGGGGCCGGGCGGGAGCGGGCCACGAAGATTTTCGGCGGTTCATCGAGCGGGAGCCGCCTCTCGTGGCCGCGGGCGTTTCGTTTCTCGACTTCCCGGCTGATCTGGCTGAGTTTTCCGCCACTGAGGTGCGCAATCGCGCGCGCCGCGGCGTTCCTATTTCAGGTTTAGTGCCGGTTGAGGTAGAGCGGTACATCAACGAGCACTCGCTCTACCGGCCGAGTGATGCAGATCCGGGTAGCAGGCGGTCATCGTGAAGGCTGAAATCATCGCCATCGGGTCGGAGTTGCTTACTCCTTATCGCACGGACACAAACTCTTTGTGGCTGACCGAGAGGCTCAACTCGATAGGCATCAGCGTGCAGCTCAAGACGATTGTCGGCGACGACGAGATGCACCTCGAGCACTTGCTTCGCGACGCGCTGAAGCGCTCGGAGTTGATCATCGCAACCGGCGGGCTCGGTCCGACTGAAGACGACGTAACGCGCCGGGTGATCGCGCGAGTCACGGGCCGCCAGCTCGCGCTCGACTACGAGGTGCTGGCGCAGATCCGCGAACGGTTTCGCAGCCGAGGTTATCAGATGACGCCGAACAATGAACGGCAGGCGTTGATCCCGCGCGGCGCGGTCGTATTGGCGAACCCGCGCGGCACGGCGCCGGGCATCAAGATCGACCAGGACGGAAAGCTGATCGTCGTGCTGCCAGGGCCTCCGCGCGAGAACCAGCCGATGTTCGATGAGCATGTCATGCCTCAGCTCGAAGCAAAGTCGCGAGGGGTCCGGCTGGCAAAGCGCGTCTTGAAGGTTTCGGGCCTGGGCGAGTCCGCGCTCGACGACATGATCGCGCCGATTTATAAACAGTACGAGAACCCTTCGACGACGATCCTGTTCACGAATTCCGAGATCGAGATTCACCTGACCGCAACCGCGGACAGCGCCGAGCGCGCGGGCGAGATGGCCGAAGACCTCGCCGAAAAGCTCGCGGAGAAACTCGGGCTGAATGTTTACTCGACCGCCGGCGAGAAGCTCGAAGAAGTCGTAGGCCAGCGGTTGAGACTCAAGCGTTACACGATTGCGACGGCCGAGAGCGTGACCGGCGGTCTGGTTGCCGCGCGATTGACCGAGGCGCCGGGCGCGAGCGAGTACTTCGTTGGGAGCATCGTGAGCTACTGCGATGAGGCTAAGATCGGCTTGCTCGGAGTTCCCCGCGAGATGATCGCGCGATCCACGGCGGTGAGCGGCGAGGTGGCCGAGGCAATGGCGCGAGGCGCGAAGCAGCGCACCGGGGCGACGATCGGAGTGAGCCTGACTGGAATTGCGGGTCCGGCGGGCGGCACTGATGCTGTGCCGGTCGGGACGGTTTACATCGGGCTTGCGGATGATGTCGGCTCGTCCAACAAGCGGCTCGTCTTGCCGGGCGACCGCGAGTTGATCCGCTGGCGTGCATCGGCCGCCGCGCTCGAGTTGGTGCGCCGACGGTACCTGTTGTGAACGGTTTGTGGTTTGTGGTGTGGGGATGCCCACAGGCCACGAACCACAGACCACGAACCACAAACGACGAACCCCAGACCACAAACTCACCATGCGCTCTGATCCCCTCGACCGGCTGCTGACAAGACTTGAAGCACTGAAGGGGCGTTTTGGAGATGGCGACGGGGCGCGAACTGAGAGAGTTCTCGCGCAGTTCGACTGCCGCACATTTGACGACGCGGAGTCGCTGATTCGCTTTCACGAGGTGCTCCTCTTTCTGCGCGCCTACCCACAGAGCCCCGAGGTCCTTCAACGAACCGAGTCGGTTCTCTCCTCCTTTCACGAGCGCATCGAGCGGCTCGCCGCCAGCGGCGCAGACATGACGCCCTTTGATTACATCGAAGCCTCCGGGATTGCCGGCACCGCGATCTCGGGGAGGTTCAGCTACGAGATCGTTCGCTGGCTTGCGGAGCGCTATCCGTCGGAGGTCAACGTAGATTGGGACCGATACGAAAGGACCGAACGGCTTGGTGCGACGCTCTCGTTGTTTTTGCCTTTGCTTCATGAAGAATCGCTCGTCGAGGCCAACATTCCGTATCGGGAGTACCTTCGAGCTGTGACCCGGAGCAACAAGCGCGGCGTTCACTGGCTGCTGGACCGATTCGAGGAACTGCCGCGGTCCAGGCGTGAGAGGGCTGGGCTGTATGACTTGCTTGAATTGCCGATTCGGTGGGAACTCGGCGCCACGCGCGCGTCGCGAACGCGGTTACGGCGCAAAGTCCAGAAGGTATTCTTCCACACCGGCCCGTTGATTCGCCGCAGCGAGGTCTCGCTCTCGGCCGAACTGGATTCGCCGCCGATTCCGGTGGAAAAACTCTCTCGCCGAGCTGGGGAAGCGATTCTCGATATGGTTCGGGAGACCACGACGGTCCGTTATCGGGAGCTTTACGGCATAACTCACGGCGATCCCGGAAGTGTCGTCCGAGCGGAGGTTGGCAGAGGCGTGGAAGTTTTTCTGTGGGGGCTGCCGCGCGAGCGCCGGCTTCCGCTTCGAGGTTATCACGCGGGCTTCACCTTGAAGAACGGCGTGCCGGTGAACTACATCGAAGCGATCACGCTCTTCGAGCGCACGGAGGTGGGTTTCAACACGTTTTACACGTACCGCGATGGCGAGACTGCGTGGGTATACGCTCGCGTTCTGCGGTTGCTCAGACAGATGATCGGCGTCACGTGCATTTCAATCGATCCGTACCAGCTTGGGTTCAACAACGACGAGGCCATCGAATCGGGTGCCTTCTGGTTCTATCGCAAGTTGGGGTTTCGCCCGACGCGGCCGGACCTGTTACGGTTGACCGAAGCCGAAGAGGCGAAGATTGCTCGCAGGGCCGTGTACCGGACACCTGCGCGAGTACTCCGCCGACTTTCAGAAGGACCAGCTATTTACGAACACGAGGGCACGGGTCACGGCGAGTGGGACCTCTTCAGGATCAGAAACCTCGGGCTCGCGGTCGCGCGGCGTATGGCGACGAGGTACGCGAGTGATCCGGCGCGGTCGCGACAGGCGGCGGCAGCGTCGGCCGCGCGCGCTCTGGGCTTGGACCGCGCCGAGGTCGCTGTCCACGATCAGCGCGCCTTCGAGGATTTTGCGCTCGTATTGGCCTTGATCCCAGACTTGCATCGATGGCCGGCTGGCGAGAAGCGACTCCTAACCCAGATCATCTCAGCGAAGACGAAGCCGGACGAGGCGCGATACGTCAGACTTCTCCAACGCCATCGCAGGTTGCGCGAGGCCATCATCAAGTTAGGATCGGACGCGTCGCGCTGACGCTCACAGATTGTGTTTCTTCTTCAGATTGTGAACGTGCACTTTCGAAACCCCGAGCTTTCGCGCCGCCCGCGTTAGACTGTTGTTGGTCTGGCGCAGCGCGTTGCGAAGCAGGAACCCTTCAAGAGTGCGTTTCGCTTCCTGCCAACGCGGCAGTTGGTTCCCATCGAACACAAGCCTGTTGTCGTCTGTGAACGTAATCTGCTCTTCGTACTTCGCCGAGATTCGGTTGTACTCGTCGCCGAGCCATACGTCCTCGATGCCGTTCAGGAGTTCGCTCGCCCGCGCAAGCTCGCCCCGGCCGGCTCGGGTGTCGGTGTTGTGATAGGCCTCTGCCAGATAGACTACGGCTTCGAGTTCAAGCCTTCGATTCTCGACCGACGGATTGGAGCTGCGCGCGAGTTCCGCAGCCTCGCGCAGGATTTCGGCCGCCAGCTTGAATTCGCGCTGTGCGTCTCTGACTTTCCCGAGGATGACGCGGGCGCGGACGCGCGCCTTAATGGAGTTTCCCTGATCTGCTAGCTCGACGCTGTTGGTTGCGCGTGTAAAAGCTTCCTCCAACTCATTCTGCAGCAGCGAGACCTGCGCCATCATGGTCAGGGCCGCGCTCTCGCCGGCGGGATCGCCGCGCCGGAGATCCCGGCTGTCGTCGGCGAGTTTTTCAGATCGCTCAAATCGCTTCAATTTGAGCAGCGCATCGGCGAGCTTGAGTTGACTCTCGGCAAGCTCGACTTTGAGGTCGTAGCGTTCGAAGACGGTGTTTGCCTCTTTGTACAGTTCTATCGATTCCTGAAACTCGCCCAACGCACAACGGAGGTCCGCGGTCCCGACAAGGGATAGCGCGTAGAAGCGTCCGCGCTCGTTGCCCTTCAACAATCGCGCCGCTTCAGAATACTGTTCAGTAGCCTGTTCGACGTCACCCCGGTCGGCCGCGGCCGCCGCCTGTCCTGCTGCAATCAGCCCGCGCAGAAACTCAGCCTTCTTGCTGGTGCGGCCTTTGACCCCTTCCAGGGCCGTGCCCAACATGGTTGTCGCCCGGTCCAGATCACCGCGGCTGCGAGCCAGGTGTGCCAGCGAGAGAAGCGACTGACTCAAGCCGAACGAGTCGTTAAGGAATCTATAGAAGTAGTACGCCGTTTGGAGTTGAGATTCAGCCTGTTCGTAATCCGAGAGCCCCAATGCGAGGCGCCCCTTTGCCAGTGAGAACCGAGCCGCCACCTCCAGTTCAGAGATTCTGGTCGCGACCTGCTCGAGAAGCGCAGCGCCATCGTTCGTCCTGCCAAAGTATGTTGCCACTTCAGAACGAACGACCATTTCCATTGGATCATCTGTTCTGCGTTCCGCGAATTGTTCTTCCGCCGTGAGAAATTGCCCAGTGTCGATCAAATCTACCGGATTCTCTTGCGATGCTCGCCTTTCGATCATTTACCCCTCCACCCTTGAGTATGAACTGAGCCGACAGCACCACTCACGTGCTGTGAGCACGGCCCGTAATCTGAAAAAACAGACACCCCACCGTGTAGCCCCTTACCAGATTATTTTTCCCGATACTACTAGCTCTACCTCTTAATGCGGCCGGCGGCTTCCACTTTCATCCCCCCCCCGCCGACTTCGCTAACGCTCGCATTTTTATTAAGCTTTTTCAAAGACTATCAAGTCCAGGAATCAATTACAAGCAGCAAATTGGGCTCTCGAACAGAGACGTTGTTCGAGCTTATGGCGTCGAGGGGCGTTCCCCCAACCACGGCGCCCCAGTCAAGCGTACGCGGACCGGCGTGGCGCCATGGGAGGCTCGAAACACTGTTTCTCAATTCAATCTGGGGGGAGCCTTATCTGCTAGCTTTGTCAGAGAGAGTTCCTACGGCTACCCCCGAACCGGCGGTGCGGGGGTAGCCGCTCAATCTCACTCCGAAACCGAGTAGCGGTGTCCTTCTGAATCGCTAATACCGCTTCCGGTCTCGGAATGGAATCTATGACCTAACGGGCACGTGAACCAAACCGAATCCTCGGTAGTGGCTACCCGTCGGAGGGGGTTAAAACACTTTGGGCATTTCATAGGCAGAGTATAACATGAACTCGCGGGCCCGGTATCACCTTTTTTATCGGCGGCTGTAAGCCCTTGCCTTCCCGTGATATCCCCAACGCGAGCAACCGAGCCGCCCCCACTCCACCCCGAGGGTTAAATAGAACTAACGCCGTCGACTCGCGGTACTGTGCCTCGGAGTATGGCGTGCCCGTAGCATTGCCGTCAGAGCTTCTCATCGCACGGCAGGGGTGACGCGAGCTTCTGCAAACGAGAGCGCCGAGGTCCCGCCGAATACCCAAACGGTACCGAAACTTAGAAAGGTTTTGCTTGGGAGGTAGTCACCTACTGCGCTTGCCCGGCGGACGAAGCGGCGGCTATCGCAGCTCGGTCCCTCCTGGCCAGTGGTTTCAAACGTGTCAGGGTGTTGAAAGGCGGCTGGAATGCATGGCTCCAGGCTGGCGGCCAGGTGCAACCCAAGCCCAGAGTTTAGGCCCGCCATGAACGACCGATCTCGAAATCCGATCGCCGCTCTGATTGCCTCCCTCTTCTTGTTCCTGTGCGTAATTGCAGCGCCGTTGGGCCACGCGGCGAAGACTCGTCAGCCCTCGCGCGAATCGCAGAGAAACATGCGCGCGCGTGGTGACGCCTTGCGTGGAGCCTGGCGAGTGAAATGCGCCGACGCGATCTTTCGAAATGGAGACCCGCAAGGGAAGGTCCAGGAGAACGAGGAGTCGCTGGTAGTAGTTGAATCGGATCCCGACGGAAGCTATCAGCTTTACAAGTTCCCTCGTGGATTTGGCGAGGGTCTCCCGAGGCTCAGGAGAGCCGGCCCGAACCGGTTCGCCGGCGAAGACACCCTCCGCGGCATCAACTATCTGGTCAAACAAACTGTCGAGCTTAGAGATGAAGCGATCGCGATAAGACAGACTGTGTTCGATGCAACAAGTAATCGCATGCTGAGCGAGACGACCTGCGCGGGATCGAGATCGCGTTCTGAAGCCATACCTCGCTCACCAAGCCCCGCCCTTGAGAATTGTGCATCAGGCATCGAGTCTGGTCAGTTGCCCGATAGGAAGGTCGCACGGCGGTATAGTTCGGCCAAACCGTTTTCGGAAGGCTTGGCGGCAGCAGCAATCGTCCCTCGCGGAGCTCGAGCCCGAAAGTGGGGGTTCATCGACGAAACGGGCCGCGTCGTGATCCCTATGCTGTACGACGTCGTGACCCCCTTTTACGGCGGTCTTGCGGCGGTTGGGAACTTCGTCGGACGCGGCAACAACATAAAGTGGGGCGTCGTAGAGAATCTGGGCCCGCAAGTGACGCCTCATTTGCACTACGACGCGGTGAAGATCCTGGGCGAAGGGTACGCTGCTGTTGGGTACGCCGTACCGGGTTGGCCGGGCCTAAGATGGAACCTCATCAATCGCGAAAATACGACCGTCCTATACGGGTTCGATTCTTTCGGATGCTTCGCTGGGGAGCGCGCGCCGGCTTCATTGACGGAAGCAGGAGCGCTTCGTACGGGATACATAAACAAGGCCGGCGACTTCTTCGTCGGAAAGTGATCACGCGGCCGGCTCAAAGTCCGCGACATCCTTGAATGGCACCTGCGCGTTGTCAAAATCAGGGCGGTAGTACTCCGAGGCCGAATCGAAGTCCTGCATCCATCCATTCTCCATCCCAAGTGATTCCATCTGCGCGATCACCGTGGACCATTCGTTCCATCTGATCCTGCGCGAAATCAACGGATATCGATCGAGGCCCACCTTGTTTGTTGGGTAGTACTGCGCCATCAAACTGACGGCAACTTCGCGCGACAGCTCATCGCGGATCCACCGAAGCGAATCGCCGACGCCTGCTACGTCATTGGGCATCACCAGCAGTCTGATTATGAGTCCTCGCTCGACGAGACCGTCTCGGTTGTACTGGAGACCCGGACCGGTCTGCCGGAACATCTCCTTGATAGCCGCCCTCGCGTGCCGCGTGTACTCAGCCACTTTTGAATACTCGCGCCCGGCTTCATCCCTGCTGTACTTGAGGTCCGGCAGGTAGATATCCACGACGCCGTCCAGCAGCCTCAGTACCTCAACCGAATCGTAAGCATTCGTGTTGTACACAACTGGAAGGCGAAGTCCTCGCTCGGCGGCCATCGCCAGCGACGTCACGAGCTGAGGAACGAAGTGCGTCGGCGAGACCCAGTTGATGTTGTGGCAACCTCGGTCCTGAAGCTCAAGAAAGATCTCAGCAAGCCGGCCCAATGATACCTCGTTGCGGCGCTGCTCTTTGAACGTCTGGCTTATTTGATAATTTTGACAGTAGGCGCATCGCAAGTTACACAAACCGAGGAAAACGTTCCCCGCCCCACGCGTGCCCGTCAGCGCAGGTTCCTCGCCGAAATGCGGCGTGTAGGAGGATACGATGGGGAGCAATCCGGAATAGCACGCCGCGACCTCATCGTTCAGCCGATTGACGTCGCAATCGCGCGGGCACACCCGGCAGCTAGCCAGCATCTCCATTAGGACGGCAGCGCGTTGATGCAACTCGCCGGATTCCAACAACCTCAAGAAAGATGGTTCGCGCACGGCGAGATTTTACAAGGCGGGCGACAACAGTTCAAACGCGCGGTTGAGGTCGTTGAGGTCGATTGCTTGCCGGAGCGGCGCAGGAAACTACGGCAGTCGCGCAATTCATCGGACCAAAAAAATCGGCCCGGCTGCCGGCGATGCTCTGCGACAACCAGGCCGAATGCTGCGAGGGAATTGCACCTGACCCTATTGTGAATCCCTCACCTGGATCTTCGAGGCGGCGATTGTCCCATCCGCCTGCCGCGTTCCCTTTACCTTGACTCGCGTCCCGATAGCAATCGTTCCGTGTTCCTGCTTGATCTTGGTTCTTGAGGACACGTGTACCGTCTGTCCGCTGACCGTCCAGTCACCGACGAGTCCTGATGGAGGCAGCGATTGCACCGTTCCCTTCAAGCTCGCGCTGCCACCACCGCCCGCCATCGACTTGACCTCGATCCTGGTCGCGGTCAGAGAGCCATCCGTGCCAAGCGATCCCTTCACTTCGACGATGGCGCCGACCACTGCCGGGCCGTGCTCCTGGTCGATGATGGTTGACGAAGTGACGTGCACAGTACGTCCGTTAACGGTCCAGTTACCAATCAGTCCGCCGCTGGGAAGACTCTCGATGGCGCCGGTCAGCTCGTGGCGACCATCATCCCCGCCCGGATTGGACTCGACCTCAACCTTGCGCGCGTCGATGGACCCGTCCGATTGAGCGGTGCCCTCAACCTCGGCGAAGGCCCCAACCGCAACCGGTCCGGTTTCCTGTTCGATTTTGGTCGACGCCGTCACGTGTATGGTCTTGCCCCCGATCATCCAGTCGCCGACGAAGCCCGGCGTGCTCGGAAAGCTCTGGATCGTCCCCTTGAACTTGATCTCGTCTTCAGGGTCAGGGCCGGCGCCGGACTGGACTTCGATCCGAGCGGCGTCGATTGAGCCGTCGGCACGCGCGACTCCGTTCACCTCCACAAATGCACCCAACTCGACTGCGCCGTGCTCCTGATCGATCAATGTTGAGGACGAAACATGAACAGTTCGGCCTGCGACCGTCCAATCGCCAACGAAGCCCGCTGTGTCAGGGAGAGCGGTTATCGGCCCCTTGACCTCGCCCTCCGGGTCGTCTCCGGGACCTTCGATCGTGGATTCGACCTCTATCTTCCTTGCGTCGACTGATCCGTCGGAACGCAAGCTGCCTTTTACCTCTACCAGTGCGCCGATCGCCACGGATCCGTGCTCCTGGTCAATCAACGTTGACGATGTGACATGAACTGTTCGACCGCTGACCGTCCAATCGCCAAGAAACCCGGCGGTGCTTGGGAGACTGCCGATGGCGCCTTTGATCTCGAATTCGTCTTTTGGCGCGGCCAACGCACTCGCGGACAGAAGTCCGAAAACGGCGGCCAGTAAAAAAGCGATCCGAACAGCATACGACTGCGATTTCATTGTTTGTCCTCCGAAAAACTTTTGATTGATCCGATCTCTGGATTCGGTTAGTAAGAGCGGCGTCGATCTCCAAAAATACACCGGGGTGCCGGTTCATCGGCCGGCGCACGGGGCGAGTTGACACGGCTTTCGGCGAGCACTTAAGCTGAACCCTATTAGTTTCTGTTGTTTAACGTCTTGTTTGCGACGAGAGAGAGTATGGGCAACGTCCGCTTCGAGGGTTTTTCGCCCGAGTTATTCGACTTCTTGCGCGGCCTCTCCGAGAACAACAACAAGGATTGGTTCGATCAGCAGCGTCGGCGTTACGAGACGGAAGTTCTGGCCGTGACGAAGGCATTCGTCACGGAACTCGGTCCGTTTGTCGGGATGCTGAACCAGGAACTGGAGACCGAACCTCGCGTCGGCAAGACCGTCAGCCGAATCAACAACGATATCCGCTTTCACAAGGACCGCCCGCTCTATCGCCCCTTCATCTATGTTAGCTTTCCACGGCGAGATAAAAAGTGGAGCGACGAGGCCCTTCTTTATGCCGGCATCTTCCCTCACGGCGTTTCTGTTGGGTTCTATCCCGGCGGTCACCGGCCGCTGCGGACAGGCCCCGTGCAGAACGGAGTAAGGAACAACTTCCGTCTCTTTCAACGATACCTGACCGAACGGCGCATCGCCGCGACGTATTGGGAGCTCGTAGGCGGGGAGGACGGTTCGGTGAAGAAGTGGCCGCTGCCGAAGACGGCGCGTCGCTGGGTTGATCTGGAGGGCTTCATAGTCGGCGAATACTTTGCCTCATCGGAGAAAGTGCTGAGTGGCCGCTCGTTTCTCGACCGCGCGCAACGGATCATTCTCGACCTTTATCCGCTCTGGCTCTTTGCGACGAGCGACGATCCGGCTTCGGACCTTGCGCTGTATCACGAGAACGTGCGATTACTGGCGCGGCCACTGTCCAAGGCCAGGTTGTGAGCGGGACCGGCTGGCCGAGGTGGATTGAAGAAAGGGAGTTTCGGCATGGATGAAAGTATCAGAGCGGCATCAGGCACGCCGCAGCGTCGGCGCCTCTTCATTGACGAAGACGATCTGCTTGTCCGCCTCGCTGGGGTTGCCGAGGGCGACTACGAAGTCGTAACCGTGAGAAGCTCGTGGCCGGAGAAAGGCCTCATCGAAGGCGACCTCGTAGTAGTCGCAGAAAGCACGGTTGGCGCGAGCGCGGGTGACATCGTTTTGATCGAGAGCGAAGGTTCGACGAGGCTGGGCCTTTTAGCGTCGGCTGGATGGCTCGAAACGCCGGTTGGAAGCCGCCCCCTCGAAGCATCGGAAACGATCATAGGCGTCGGAATTGCACTCGCGCGCAAGCTACGACCCGGCGATTGAGTTAAACCTATCGCGCGCGATTCCTCAAGAGGCAACGCAGACAAACACTCACCGCATCCCGTCATTGGCCGAGTCGCGAGGATGGGGCTCGCACACCGCTCGCCAAACCTCCGGAGGAAAGATCACATGGGTAAGAAGCTAACCGGTTTTGTGCTGCTCCTATCGCTACTCACGCTATTGGCGCCGATGAGCGCCTCTGCTCAGCACAGGAACGAGCGCGGGTACGGCGGCATAGTTAAGCGCGGAAAGAACGGGCTCAGAATAGGCGATGGCGGAATCAACCTGTTCGACGGTCCGGGGATCGTGAACTATGAGCATCGCCACCGCTGGATGGAAGGACCAGCCGGGGCTGCGACGGTCATCGGCATCGGCGCAGGCGCAGGCGCTGCAACCGGCGGCATCATCAAAGGCAAGAAGGGCGCTGTGATCGGCGCGCTCATCGGGGGAGGCAGCGCAACGGCACTGTGGCTCTACAAGAACCGCCGACATAAACACAAAATATTCTGACGAGACAGAGAGTCCAAATCACCTTCCATATCATCGAGAGCGGCTCACCGCAGAGACGCAAAGGACGCTGAGGTCGCGCAGAGATTCCATGGCAATCGCTCTGCGTAGCAACCTCCGCGTCCTCTGCGTCTCCGCGGTGAAAGCTTTTTTGATGCGTCGCCCCGAGTGTCATTCCTCTTTGATTCGCGTCGCATTGACTAAAGACCCACCCGATTACTACACTCCAACTTACTAGTTCACGTGTTGATCGCTAATCAGATCGAATCAACAGTGGGCCACGTGCGCAGGTCCTGCCCTCGGACGGCGCGACAACGTTGATGGACACCGAATGAACACCCTTACATTGATCTTCCGAACCTCGGTCGGAAAGAAATTCGTTATGGCGACGACCGGGGTGCTGCTGTTTGCCTTCGTCATCGGCCACATGCTCGGAAATCTGCAGATATACCTTGGGAGCGGGCCGATCAACTCCTACGCCGAATTCCTGAAATCGAAACCGGCGTTGTTGTGGACCGTACGGGTTGGTTTGCTGGTCCTCGCGGTGTTGCATGTCACCTCGGCCCTCCAGTTGGCCATCGAGAATCGAAGGGCACGGCCGGTCGGCTATGAGAACAACAAGGTCGTCGCCTCGAGCCTCGCCGCTCGCACGATTCTACTCAGCGGTCTGATCGTCATGGCCTTCATCATCTATCACCTCGCGCATTTCACCTTCGGACTCGTCGACGCGAACTTGCTGAGGTTTGAAGACGGCGGGCGCCACGATGTGTACCGCATGATGGTCGTGGGCTTTTCCAACCCGTGGGTGTCGGGATTCTACATAGTCGCGATGGGGTTGCTGTGCCTTCACCTAAGCCATGGCGTCAGCAGCCTGTTTCAATCACTCGGCCTAAAGAGCGCCTCATTGTCGCGGTTCCTCGACCGATTCGCCCGCGCGGCGGCGCTTGTGATCTTTGTCGGAAACACATCGATCCCGGTCGCGGTACTCTCGGGACTCGTGAAGTGAAGGCGGAGCGCGATATGGAGATTGCGAGCAGGACCAGATGGGGTTTGGTTTCACGCTTCGGAGTGATCGTCGTCTAGGAGGCTGTCGGAATAACGAGACGCTTCTTCGTAGTAACGAATTCATTCGTTCTGATTGTTGAGAATCTGCGCCTCTCGCCAATGTGGAAACGAATGAATTCGTTACTACGAAGGATTATTCCGACAGCCTCCTAGGAAAGTGGTTCGTCATCATGAAACTTGATGCAAAGATCCCCGCGGGGCCGCTTGAGAACAAGTGGACGAAGTACCGCCAGGAAATGAAGCTGGTCAACCCGGCCAACAAGCGAAAGTTCGACATCATCGTCGTCGGATCGGGACTGGCGGGCGCGTCGGCTGCGGCGACGCTCGCCGAACTCGGCTACAACGTCAGATGCTTTTGCTTTCAGGACAGCCCGCGCCGCGCCCACAGCATCGCGGCGCAGGGCGGCATCAACGCCGCGAAGAACTACCAGAACGACGGCGACAGCGTCTATCGCCTCTTCTACGACACCATCAAGGGCGGCGACTACCGGGCGCGCGAGGCGAACGTGTACCGGCTGGCGCAGCTGAGCGTGAACATCATCGACCAGTGCGTCGCCCAGGGCGTGCCGTTCGCCCGCGAGTACGGCGGGCTGCTCGACAACCGATCCTTCGGCGGCGCGCAGGTCTCGCGCACCTTCTACGCGCGCGGCCAGACCGGCCAGCAGCTGCTCCTGGGCGCGTACCAGTCGCTGATGCGGCAGGTGCGCGCGAAGACCGTCCGGCTGTTTCCCCGACGCGAGATGCTCGAC
>DATDOV010000078.1:0-101647 GCA_035293105.1 Blastocatellia bacterium | reverse complement strand
AAGCCTGAGAGTCGGCAACGCGACAGCCCAAGGCTTCAACTTGATCCAATCCTGCTGAAACGACTTCGCAGTCGGGCTTTGATGTGCGAAAGTCCGATTGTGTCGAGCCAGCAGACAGTTTGTGAGAAATCCGGGCTAGACTGAACTCCTGCGGGTCCCACCAACCGACTTCATTCAGGTGGTCGGCCGGTACTGGAAAATCAAACTGCGCGATCCGCTTTGTGATGCCCCCGCTACCTCGCAGTTCCGCCTTCCATCGCTGAGACGTGACCGATACCAGGCCGTCATTCTCACCCTCGCGCGCTTTGATGAAGTCCCCGGATGGGCGGAGCGGGAGAAAAACGCGCTTGCGCTCTTCGAAGCTCGCGTACGTCTGGTACACAACCTGGTTCGCCGCTTCTTGTGCCTCCGCGCGCGCGTTGAACATGCCGCACGCGTCCGTCGTCAGGTCCTCGAATCCACCGAGATGAATCACCGGCTCGAGCGCATCTATCAACTCCTTCCCGCCGCGCTCGATTCCAAAATCAGCGAGCGTCGTTCCCAGATGAGGCGTTCCAATCGTCGTGAGAGTCGCGACCTTATCGGCCATGTCCAGGTCTACGATCATGTGTCGCGCGTCCAACCCTCCCATGCTGTGCGCGATGATGTGAACCTTCTCGGCGCCGGTTTCCGCCAGGATGTCATTCATCTGATCGCGCAACTGGCGTGCTCGGACGTCCACGCGGTCGGCGAACGCGACGTTGCTGTGACGAGCCGTGAAGCCGTTGGCCTCGAGGTGCGACTTGATCCCTTTGAAGTAATGAAGACGATCGCCAAGCTCGGTCTCGGGTAGTTTCAACGCGGCTTCGACCGCCTGCTTCAAGACATCGAGCCGCGCTATTCCGTGAGCGAGCACTATTGGCAATCTCGGTTCGGACGGCACGCGCATCCCCCTTCATAACCCGTAGACGTATTCCCTACTCGAGGCAATTCATCTGTGGCGCGGGCTCGGCCGGCTTCTATCTCTTCACCGCCTCTTCACCGCGTCCTCAGGCTGGGGGCGCTGATAGTTCTGAAGCGTGTCGGTGGTGTGTTCCGTGACGCTGGGCGCCTGGCCGGGCAGGAATCTGTTCGTATCACGTTCAGCGAGCGCGGGAGGGATCTGAGCCTCAAGCTCGCCGGTCGAGGTTCGTTGGCGGTTGCCTCGCCGGGACAGGAGTCTTACCGGCGTTGAGATCAGCAGAATCAGGAATCTCAGCGGCAACATGTTCCACATCAGCCAGAAGAGAAAGAGATCGACGAACGATGTGAGAACGCCTTGGCCGAGGATGCGCCACGAACCGGCAATCGTGCGGTCAGTCGCCTTCGACGGCGCGTCCTTGAATACGTGTTCTGCGTAGCGGGCGATGAATAGATCGAGTCCTGCGTCGGTCTTGGTTAAGAAGTCGTCAGCGCTGCCGCTGAGGGCTTGCGAGACGGCCTCGAGATTAGTCCCGCACCCCGCGCAGAACTTTCGCTCGCGGGCGTTGTCTCTTCCACAGTTCGGGCAAAACAAGCGGCACCTCCTGTTGGCGCACTGAGGCGGTTACTTCTCTCCAAACGCCGCAAGCGCCAGCCACGCCGCCGCGGCTGCCGCCTTTTCGTCGGCTCGCCAGGGACGGCCGGCAGTTCGGCCAACCTCCTGCAAGCGGGTTTTGAGCTTCGCAGTCGAAAAGTGCAACTCGCGCGCAGCGGTATCATCAAGGCTCCGATCATCGAAGCGACGAACCGGCAGGCCGTTTGCCGCCGCCGCAAACTCGAGCACCTGGCGGAAGAGCACGCCTTCCGCGGCGTGCGCCCGGATGTGACTGCCGCCGATCTTTTCGAGATTGCGATCCGGAGCGCCGACTATGCCAACCCCGCAAACGAGAAGACCATCCGATCGCGCCTGCCGGACCACGCCTGCGAGGGCCTCCGACGCGACCGCTTCGATTTTCGTCGCGGTCTTACGCACTGCGGCTTTAGCCTTCTCCCACGGCAGGTCCAGGACTTCATGGTACGGTTGCATTGTAGCCGGCACGCGAGGATCGGCGAGGGACAGCTCGGCGCGCCGCAGAACTCGCGGGGAGTCGAGCGGTCCGGACAAGACAACGGCTATCGCCCGCCCGGTTTTGGCTCGAAGCCCGATGCTGACTGTTTCAGTCTTTGCGTTTGCCATTCTCGTGCCCCAGCGTCTCCTCGATCCACTTCGCGACATAGGCGGCGACTTCTTCCCAGCCCTCCTGGGCTATGATCCAGTGAGTCCGCCCGGCGAATTCCTTGAAGTCGGTTCTCGCACGCGAGCCATTATACTTCCTGTAGTTCGACCTGTTCATGCTCGCCGGGACGATGTGATCCTCCGATCCGGCTATCAACAGAAGCGGGGCGCGGGTGTGATTGCGGAAATCAACTTGCACCGCGAGATGCCGGTCAAACAGCGCAAGCCCCGCCTGAAAGAAGATGCGTCCGCTCTCGGGGACTACGTGGCGCTCGTAGGCCGCGCGCTGCTCTTCGAGCGGCAGCGTGTGAACGAAGGCGTACTGAAACTGTTTGAACGACTGGCGGACGATGCCCTTCCACGCGCCCCGCTTGAGCAGGACCCCGGCGTTCGACCTGAGGGACGACCATTGCAGCGGAAGAACGCCCCGCGGAGGCGCTGAGTCGATGGCCACACCGGCCGCGCCTAATCCGCGGTCGAGCAGCATCTGCACGAAGAGGCCGCCGAATGAATGGCCGATCAGGACGGGCGGCTCGGCGAGCGTTCGAATCAGACTCTCGTAGTGGTCGACGATCTCTTTTACGCCGAGCCCCGCCAGCTTGGCTGGAGGACTGCTCCTCAGTTCATCGACAGGCTTGTCCTTGTAGGGCCAGGCCGGAATCACGCAATTATAGCCGGCGCCGGTGAAGTAGCCGGTGAACCTCTCCCACGACAACGGCGTCACCCACGCGCCATGAACGAAGACGATCGTTCTTGCCATCTCACCTCCTTAGGGTTTCATTAGTTTGACGAGTCTCGCGTCAACCACTCGCTGCGCGCCTTTCAGTCACCCGAAGCGGTAGCTATAAAGCAAAACGCGGAATGACAACCGCACAAGAACCGGAAGATGATGGCAGAATTCGGGACCACGCGGATTATACTGCCAAAGAGATATATGGCAATGTCAAAGTTCTCGACCGAGCGAGTTGGGGTCCTCGGAGGCGGCGCGTTGACAACCGGCGGGCTGACGTCAATCATGGCGAGGCTTCGTGGGCGATCTGGATTGAAGCGGATGACCGCTACGGGATTCTGCGAGTCGGCGAGGGGAGGGCGAGTGAATGACCGAGCGAACGGTGTTGATCTTCGGCAAGGCGGGCTGACCTTACACGGAGGCCGCCCGTGAGGACTTTGGCCAACGTGGTTATACGGTTCAGTACTTCGATGTCAAAGCCGATGGCAAGCGATTGACGGAGATGCTCGCGCACTCGAAGGGCGAGCGCCGGGTGCCGACGATTGTTGAAGGCGGCCGGGTCACGATCGGTTTCGGCGGCACGTGAGGAGTCTAAGGGTCGGCAGTGTGCCGGCCGCGCGTGAACTCTGGCTCGGAGCCAGTCCGAACCCCGCCACGGCAGGCGGCTAGCTTTGAAGAAGACCTGAGTGCGATGGAAAGGGCCTTGCCCCTACCCTCTCGGCATCCATCGTCGCCTCATCACGCAAGGCGGACGATTCGTCCTCGAAAAGGCGTGACGCCCCGTCGCATGCAAGCATCTCTTCCGCCCGCTACCGAGACTCTCCCGTGTCGCTCGAGCTGCTCCCAATCACCGTCACGCGAACCCGAACAAACTTGAGACTCAACCTCGTGCCCTCGAAGCGCTGCGTCACAGTGAAGCTCTGGCCCCGAACCAGATTCCGCTCCCGAATCGCCTGTGTGAGGTCTATGTCGAAAGTCTCGCCGACTACATTCCCCGCGCTGTCGAGAAACTCGTAGCGTGCGCGAACCACGTCCTCGGGGATCGCGTCGTAGACCGAGAAGTCCACCGCGAAGTCGACATCTTGCCTCGTGAACCCGATCACCGGAGCGTTGCGCGGGTCGGCCGCATTGATCAGCCTAAGACCTGTTCTCACCCGCCCGATGAGGTTGATGGTCAGCGGGTTCCCGGCGTTCTGAGTCAAAGACAACGTCGAAGTGATCAGGTCCGGTATAGCCTGATTTGCGGAGAGCCCGCGGTTGGCTGCTGCAACAGCCGGGATCACCGGGTTGAAGCGGACCCGGAACGTGGACCGCTCGCCCGGCCGAATGATGACCCCGGCGCCACCTATCGTCAGACTGGTCTCGGTTCCGTCGGCGTTGACCAGCGTCAATGAGTAGAGCGCGCGATCATCGGCGTTCGAGATTCCGCCGCTCGCCACGTCGCTGCCCGTTCGCAGGATGGACGAAGGCGAGATGGTCAGATTGGAGCAACCAAGGTTCTCGATCGTGAAAGTGTGCGAGGGCCGCTTCTTCGGTTTTCGCGACTTGGGAGTCGCCGAGATCGGGCCGAATTCGAGCGACTGCGCGCCGCCTTCCAGAGCGAGTCGCGCGAGCGCCGGGCCAACTCCGGTTCCGGTCAGCTCTATTAAGATCACCGGCCGTTCGGGGTCGTTCGTCGTCAGCCTCAAACACGCGCGCGCCGGCCCGCATATCCTCGGCGTGAACCTGACGTTGATCGTGAAACTCTCGCCGGGGTTGATCGGTCCCATCGGGCAGCCCGACAGTGAGAACATCGCTGTGTCGTCGCGGTCCTCGCGGTTACACTTCACTATTGAGCAGCTCGTGATTATCAGCGGCGCTTTTCCGGGATTGTCGCCATCGACCGGCCGGTCGGGTGAAGTAGTGTCCTTCGGCACGTCACCGAAGGGCCGCGTCGGCGGCGTTGTCGCAACCGGACGCGCCGGGCCCGTGCCATCGCCTGAATCAAACAACACTTCTGAGGTGTTTCCCGCGGCGTCGGTCGCGGTCGCAGTGTATATCCCCGTCGGCGAAGGCGCCACTTCCATCGCGGTGAAGGTCCCGTCCTCGGCGGCCGTCGCCTCCGCGAGGAAGACCACACCGGTTAGAACAAGCGCACCTGATACGACCTCCGAGCCGGTCGCCCCGAAGATTTCGCACTTCGCACCCGCGGCCGCCGTGCCAGTGACCGTGACCGTCGTGCCGGTCGCGACGACGGTCATATCCACCGGGAAGTTCAGCAGTGTGTTGGGTCCGCCGTCCGCGTCGCCCGCGTCGTTTGGCGTGGGGCCATCGCCCGCAAGATCGATCAACGTCGCGCTGCCGGAGATTGCATTGCGCGAGATCATATTCCGCGTATTGGTTCCGGCTTCGGCTGCCGCCGCCGGGTCCGCGATGAGCACGCCGGCTACTTGATTGTTCTCGAGCGTGTTCAGTTCTATGCGATTTCGGCCGACCGTGTCGAATGGACAGATTGGATCGACGGCAATGCCTGCTCGAGGGAAGTTCTTGACGTTAAGCCCTCGGATGACATTTCGGGCCGAGCGGATCAGAATCCCGTCGCTGTGGGCCTCGCCCTCCGAAACGTCGGTGTCGGTCCCATCGATCGTGACTCCAGTCGTACAGTCGGCGTCCTTGCACCCATCAATCGTGATCTCGGGTGCGGTGAGCGCGGGCAGCGGGATGAGCGGATGGATCTCATCGATGCCGGGAGCGAACGTGATGGCCGTCTTGCCGCCGCGGCAGTTCGCGCTCTCGATCGCTTGCCTCAATGAGAGCCCTGCGGTTCCAACCGGCGTCCCAAGCGCCGTATCAGCCGAGACCGTCACCACGAGCGCAGCCGGGGTGACGTCGCTCGTCAGCACCATACGAGTGAGTTCGGCGAACTCGTCGGCTTGCCGGCCGCAATCCGCGCCGCCCGCCGCCGCGCCCGGAAGATTGCAATCGCCCGCGTCGATCGCGAGCGTCGCACCCGGCAGGGTCCCCGTTGGCAGCGGGAACACGATTAGGTTCACGTTGGCCCTGTTGATCGCAAAAGTCTCGGAGTCGGTGTCGAGACCGACGAGGATCATGTTGAGCTCGAATGGTATGCCCAGGGTCGCCGCAGCCTCGCGAGCAAGAGTCGCCGCGCCGACGCCGAGGTCCGGGTCTTCGGGTTCGCCGTCTGATGACATCAGCAGTATGCGTCGCGCGCCCGGCCGGCGATTGCGCGTCAGATGAGTGTCCGCGGTCATGATGGCGCCCGTGTAGCTGGTCCCGCCGAACGGACACGGGGGCGTCAGCGGACCTATAACCGGGCAAGTCAGAGCGCTCACAGCCGCAATCACCGCGGTCGCATCCCCCGTCGAATCGATCACCGTCAGCGGCACCATCACCTCCCCAGCCTCGGAGAACGTGATGACCGACACGGCCGTCGAGCCGTCGCGCGGAATGATCGTCGGGTCGGCGAGCGCGCGAATCACTCCCTCGATCTCGATGTTGTAAGTCTGGCCTCGCCCGGCGATGCTCCGCGATCGATCGATGATGAAGGCGATGTCGCGCCTGGCCGGCGTGAAGCAGTCCGGGCCCTTGGCGGAGGTACACGCCTCGTCGGCGCTGAACCGGCCGGGGGCCGCAATTCCGACAAGGAGAAACAACGAGATGAACGCCGCGGTTGCAATCCAGCGGCGGCGTCCGATCAGGCCGGCGTCGAGCGCGGCCAGAGCCATCTTATTGCGTCGTAGTATGGGCAACCAGTACATACGTATCCTTTCATTGTCGCGTCTCATTGTCGCGTCATTGTTGCGGCATGTCGTGAGTCTCTGCGCGGTGACATTGTGCATTCGACTTGCCCGAGAGAACGGGACTATCGCCAGGGTGATTCGCCGTCCGACAGCCTGTCGTTTCGTACACCAAAGTATACGGCGGTTGGGCTCAAAGGCAAGACGATTGTGAACGAGCAATTGGCGCCATTCTCCGGTCGCAATTGCTCAGCAGCCTGCTAGGGATTGCCTGTCTCTAAAGGGTCCCGCGGTGAGGCTCATGTAACTCCGTAGGAGTGACCTCGTTCCCGCCGCGGTGGACGATCATCTCCCCGCCAGCTTCTTACGCGTCTGGCTGATGCTGTACTCCAACCATCCCCGCTCATTGCTGTTTCGGCAGCGGTCGCGCAACACTGTGAGTGCCTTGAGTTGGGCTTCCAGGGCCATTCTGTGGTTCGCGTCGGCCGCAAGCGCGATCTCAGCGAGATGCAGGGCCTCAACCGCCCGCCCGGCTTCGGCGCGTTCCGTCGCGAGCTTCGCAACCGCGTCGGCCCCTCCCGCCAATCTGACGACATCGGGATAGACGGACGAAACCGGCACGTCGTACATCGTCGCCGGCTTCAGGTCGAACCACCCGACATAGCCCTCATAGATTCCGCGTATCGACCAAATCAGATTGCCGTAGCTCTCGCCTACCTGAAGCTCGCGCGGCAGCTTGATCTCGCGCATCAACGTGAACACGTCCTTGCCCGCATTCATTCCCTTGACTGTTTCATCGTGAACGTACTGGATCGCGTCTCGGTACTGGGTGAGCCGCCGTGTGATCTCGGCGTTGCCGTGAATCGGATCGCCGTGACTGGGAAGGACGATCTCCGGCTTGAGCGCCAGGACCCTGTTCAATGAGATGATGTAGTCCAGGGCCCAGCGCGGCTCGGTCCCGCGCAACGTGTAGATGTTCGGAAACGACGTGTAGTAGTTGTCGCCCACGAACGCCGCCTTGTACTTGGGAATCCAGACCGTCAGATGATCGTAGGTCTCGCCGGGCGTCGAATAGACTTCGATCTTCACCCCGCCCAGCTCGAACTCGTACCGGTCGTCGAAGAGGATGGTCGGCTGAATCTTCGCGCCGTAGTTCCCCGCCCACGGACCGGGCGCGGGCACGGGGAGCGCGAACTGGGCAGCGTTCCGTGCGGCATAGAATCCGGCGAGCCGCGCCTGGTAGTGAGCGAACTCGACGTGACTCTTCTGGGCGATGATCTGGGTGCCGGATTGCTTCCATGCGGCGAGGCCGCCGGTGTGATCGCCGTGGCCGTGGGTGAGGATGATGTACTTGATCGGCCCGGCGTTTTCGGCCTGGAGCAGTTGCTTGTGCCGCTGGGCGTTGAAGGGCATCGAGGTGTCGATGATGACGTTGCCTTCGGGGGTCGTGACCATAAACGTGTTCCCGAACCCGATGGCTTGATAGATGGCTTCGTTGACTTTGACGGCCTTCTTCTGGTCCTGTCCCGTGCGAAGGAGCACCAGGGGGTTATCGGCGACGGGTTCTTGCTGGCCTAAGGCAGCGGCCGGCACAATCAACGCGAACAGAATTGCGAGTCGGACTCTGCGGGGTCGTCTCGGGCGCATCGCTGCCCTCCTTATTCAAGTGGTATCGTAGATGCTCTGGATGCGCGGCGATTCTACCATGCCTGCGAACATAAGACTCGCTCGTAGCGCGCGGCGCCATCGACGCTTCGGCGGCTTCGGCGGCTTCGGCGGCCTTCTTGCTTGACTCCCCAATCCCTTCGCCATAGGATGGCACCGCATAAAAACCGCAACATCCTTCCCCGAGGAGCGAAATCATGACACTAAAGAACACTCTGATGATTGCTGGCGGGATTCTCATTTTGAGTTTCTTCATAAGCCCGACACCAATAGAGAGCAGCGCCGTTGGATACTCCATAAGCGGAACGGTTACCGACCAACACAAGAAACCGGTCTCGGGCGCGATGATCACTGCGTTCGATGCGGCCGAGAACAAGATGACGACGGTCTTCACCAAGGCAGGCGGCCGCTTCAAGCTGCCCGGGTTGGCTCAGCGCGACTACAAGCTGCGCGCGCGGCTACCCGGCTTTGAAGACGACTCCATCAACGTCCCCTACAAACCGGGAACGAGTCCCGACGTGGCATTGCACTTGAAGCCCACTGCGAACCCGAAGCTTCAGCAGACAAGCGTCGACCGCGTCCGGCTTATTAAGTGGCCGAACGAAGCCGCGCGCCTGAATTTCGTGATGGCCTGCGCTTACTGCCATCAGATCGGCACCGAAGGGTTTCGCGGCCCCAAAGAAAAAGCAGACTGGGAGGTCATGGTCAAGCAGGTGATGGGCGGGCGTACCGGCTTCAACAGCTTCCGCCTGCTTCACAAGCAGACCCAGGACGCGCTCCCCGGGATGCTGCACGACACCTTCAAGCAAGGCGCGGAAGCCAACTGGCCCGCTTACACACCGCCGCCCCCTCCGTCAGGTGAAGCGCTCAACGTGGTGATCACTGAATGGCCGGTCGGGCCGGAGAACACCGCCTTGATGCACGACCTGGAGATAGGCGACGACGGCCTGATTTACCTGGTCGACATGGTGAACGACGCGGTCCGCTCGCTCGACCCGAAGACCGGGGATCGGAAGTCTTACTCGATTCCCGGCGGCATTAAAGACGGCTCGGGTGAATGGCCTACCTACGGGCCGCACTCGATCGAAAAGGCGCCCAACGGAGATATGTGGATCACGCTGGCGCTCGGCGGCAAGATGGCAAAGTTCGATCCGAAGACCAGGCAGTTTCAGATCATCGAGAGCGGCGAAAACGGCAAACGCGGAAGCTACCCGCATACGCTGCGTTTCGATCAAGACGGCATCTGCTGGTATACGGACGCTGCGAGCAACAGCATCTTCCGGCTCGATCCAAAGACGCTCCAGATCAAAGAGTATAAACTGCTGAAACCTCTTGAAGCCGTGAATGTCCAAGCGATGGGCGAAAGCGGCGGCATCACGCCCTATGGGATTGACATCGGCCCTGACGGCAAGGTCTGGTACACGAAGCTCAACGGTCAGCGAGTTGGAGTGATCGACCCGGCGACGGGCAAGATCACCGAATGGAAGCCGCCCGTCCATGGCCCGAGGCGCCTCGAGGTCGGGGCCGACGGAGTCGTATGGATACCCGGCTACGCGAGCGGCGACTTCTGCAGCTTCAACCCCAAAGCCGCCGAGAAAGATGCGTGGAAAGTCTATCCGCTTCCGGGCGCGGGTCACGACATTCCGTATGCTTTGAATGTCGATCGCCGGACGGGACAGATTTGGATTTGCGGCGCGGGCAGCGACACGATGATGAGGTTCGATCCGAAGACCGAAAAGCTGACCGTCTATCCGATGCCGACGCGCGTGACCTACACTCGCGAGGTCGAGTTCGGCAAGGATGGCAGCGTGTGGACGGTCAATTCAAACCATCCGGCGCGGCACATCGAGGGCGGGCGTCAAACAGTGATCAAGATCGAAGTGACGAGCCGTTGATTCGTCGAGGACCGGTTGAGAATTGGACCCAGGGCGGTTCTTTAGTCCGAGGCACTCCACAGAATTGCGGGCGGGAGGATCCTGTACGAGACGAAGAAAGCGTGATGCGCGTTCCGCGGCGGCCTAACTACTTGGCCACGGATGACGCATCACGCCGATGCTCCACTCCACAATCCACGGATTACTTTTCCGGCTTGTTGAACTTCGCGTCGTCGATCGCGACGTTGTGCTTGATCTCGGTGAACTTCCGTGTCGACCCTGACCGTGCGTCGACCGTGGATGACTGAATCGTGAACGGTATCTTCACGCCATCGACTTCGCGATAGTCATCAAAGTCGAACTGCTCGGGGAATCTTCCGATTGGTGTCGCGATCGAGACGACCAGCCGCACGAGCAACCCCGTCTGCTCATCGAAGCTCATCTGTTGAGACCGGTCCGCCCCGAGCGGCATCCGTAGCACGATGACTTCGCGGTCGCCGATTTTTCCCCTACCGCCGGGCCTCATCCGCGTGGCCGCCTCTCTGACCTTGAGCGCGTTGTAAACGGCGGTCAGGGTCTTAGCGCGCGCGCGCTCCGTCGGGTTCATATCGCGCAGTTCCATCCGAGTCTTGATCCAGCCGCCCGCGCCATCGAGCGCTTGACTGAGCGGTCCCTGCTGCGGGCTTTCGACGGCGGTCAGCAGCTTGTCGCCCTTTTGATAGATCTCGATGGGCGCCGCCCTGCCGTCGGGCCCAATGCTTGATCCTTTCATCACCCGGGAGGTCAGCTTGTCGACGGCTTCCTTGCCGCCTATGGCCTGAATGTATTTCTCGATCACTTGAGCGGGCGTGGGCAGCGCGGTTGGAGCCGGAGGCGGCGTGGCGGGTCGGGCCGGCGGTTCTTCGGCCTTTGGCGGCAGCGACGCGATGTCTACCGGATGAGTCACACCGTGGTGGCACGTGTGGCAGGTGACTTCGGTGCGGCCGTTGAAGTTCGTCTTGTTGATGTCGAGCACCATCTGCATCATCTTTCGGGCGGTCTTCTTTTCCTGCTTGTCGTCCTTATCAAACTGCCACTCCTGGCCCTGGCGGACGTGGCAGTAGCCGCACTGGACTCCGAGCGCCGACCGCGCGAGCTGCATTACGGGCAGGAGTTTTGAGTCGGGCAGCCCCTTTAGCACCTGGATATTCTTGCGGGTCTCGTCGACCAGCTTTTCCTGCGGGCCGGTTTGCGGTGCGGCGGGCGCGGCCGGGGGCTGTTGTTGCTGTGCGCTCACCCTGGTCGTCGACCAACTTGCGATCAGGGAGCAAACTGCGAACGCAAGCGCAACGATGCCGACACCACGCTTCAAGTCTCTCTTAGTCATACTCACGAATCTCCTCCTCAACAGTTTCGTTCCGGCTGGTCTAGCCACTGGCGCAGCCCCGTTTGGGCGGGACTCCACTCGGCGCACAAGAAGTGACAGACCGAAAGATAATTTATGAGACTGGCAGTCTATTCGGCGGCTGATGAGAAATCAATCGGTTTGCCGTGCAGTCGAAAGAAGGTGTAAAGAGTAGCGGCTTCAGCCGGGCAGTCGTGACCAGGCGAACGCACGTTCTGCAGGGAAGGACGGGTCCGGCATTAAAACGAAGTCGGGCTTGACCAGCGCTACAACCCGACTAAAGTCGGTACTCTGAACGCCCGTACTCTGAACGCCCGTACTCTGAACGCATGGTTCCGAGCGCGCCGAACTTCCGGCTGAAGGCTAACCGCCAGTATCCGAGCATTCACGAAGCCAGCGCGCGCGGCGCGAGTTGATGGCTGTGACTGACGCGTGATCCCCGCGCGAGTCGCGCCGCTTGATTGACTCACCCGCTTCGGCTAGAGTTCGCCGCAAACACGAAAGACGATCCTGCTTCGATGCGACCAGTGGCGCGTTTTCATCGAGTGAGGTGAACCTATGCGACGACACTTGCCACCCAGCTTTCGAACATCGATCCACGCGTTGATCCTCACCCTGTCTTTAGGTGCCGCACACGCAGCTATGGCGCAGTCGTTGCCGGCCTCGACTAACAACGGTGGCTACGACGCGAGTCTCTTCAGCAATCTGCGATGGCGCAACCTCGGACCCAGTCGCGGCGGCCGCTCCATCGCATCGACCGGAGTTCTCAGCCGCCCGCTCGAGTATTACTTCGGCGCGGTGGGCGGCGGGTTGTGGAAGACAACCGATGGCGGGACTACGTGGGCTCCGGTGACCGACGGTCAGATTCGCAGCTCATCGGTCGGCGCAGTCGCCGTCGCGGAATCGAACCCCGACATCGTCTACATCGGGATGGGCGAGGCGTGCATTCGCGGGAATATCATGCAGGGCGATGGCGTCTACAAATCGACCGACGCGGGCAAGACGTGGAAGCACTCGGGCCTCGCCGATACTCAGGTGATCGCGAAGATCCGCGTTCATCCCACGAATCCCGACCTTGTCTATGCGGCGGCATTCGGGCATCCCGCCGGGCCAAACGACGAGCGCGGCGTGTTTCGCTCAAAGGACGGCGGCAAGAACTGGCAGCGGATTCTCTTCCGCAACAACCGCACCGGCGCGATCGATCTCGCTATTGACCGCAACAACCCCAGCGTGCTCTACGCTGCGCTGTGGGAGGCGTATCGCATCTCGTGGCAGATGTCGAGCGGCGGACCCGGCAGCGGGTTGTTCAAATCAACCGACGGCGGCGATTCGTGGACCGAGATCACTCGCAACAAGGGGCTGCCTGAAGGCGTCGTCGGAAGAATCGGAGTCGCAATCTCCGGCGCGGATTCGAAGCGAGTATACGCAATCGTCGAAAACGAGAACGGCGGCGTGTTCAGCTCGGATGACGCCGGCGCGACGTGGAACAGGGTCAGCGAAGACCGGCGGCTCCGGCAGCGCGCGTTCTACTACACGCACATCTACGCCGACCCGAAGAACCGCGACGCGATTTATGTTCTCAATACCGGCTTCTACAAATCGACCGACGGCGGAAAGACCTACCGGCCGATGCGCACACAGCATGGCGACAATCACGACCTGTGGATCGATCCGAATGATCCGCAGCGAATGATCAACAGCAACGACGGCGGCGCTAACGTGTCGGTCACCGGCGGCGCGACATGGACCGATCAGGACTTTGCAACCGCCCAGCTCTATCACGTGGCGACGACCAAGGACTTCCCCTATCACGTGTGCGGCGCGCAACAGGACAACAGCACGGTCTGCGTGCCGAGTCAGCAGACGCGCGGCGCGCTCGGCAGTTTCATGTACTCGGCGGGCGGCGGCGAGAGCGGCTACATTGCGCCGCATCCAACGAAGCCCAACCTCTTTTATGCCGGGAGTCAGGGCGCGCTGATCACGCGCTTCGACCGAACCAACGGCCAGATTCGCGACATTCAACCCTATCCGCGATTCTTTTCAGGCGAGCCGTCGAGTGCGCTCAAGGAACGATGGCAGTGGACGTTTCCAATCGTCTTCTCGCCTCACGACCCGCGGGTGCTCTACATCTCGTCGCAGCACCTTTGGAAGACGACGGATGACGGACAAAGCTGGGAAAAAATCAGCCCGGACCTCACTCGCGCGGACCCGAAGACGCTCGGCCATTCGGGCGGGCCTATAACCGGCGACATGAATGGGCCGGAGGTTTTCGCGACGATCTTCGCCATCGCGCCGTCGCCCCTCGAGCGCGGAACGATCTGGACCGGCTCGGATGACGGATTGGTCTACGTCACCCGCGACGAAGGCAAGAAGTGGACGAACGTCACGCCACCTGGACTCCCGGGGCTTGCACGCGTCAGCATCATCGACGCGTCGCCTCACAACGCGGGCACGGCTTATCTCGCGGTGAAGAACTATCTGCAAGACGATCGCGCGCCGTACATCTTCAGGACGCGCGACTACGGAAAGACGTGGACGAAGGTCGTGACCGGGATTCGCGGCGACGATTATGTGCATGTGGTTCGAGAGGACCGAAAGCGCGGCGGCTTACTTTACGCGGGGACTGAGCATGGCATCTACGTGTCGTTCGATGACGGGGAGAACTGGCAATCATTGTCGTTGAACCTGCCAGACACCCAGGTGTCGGACATCGTGGTCGAGGAGAACGATCTGGTGATAGCAACCCACGGCCGGTCGTTCTACGTGATGGAAGACCTCGGCGCGCTCCGTCAGCTCACGCCCGAGATCGCCGCAGCCTCCGTTCATCTCTACCAACCGCGCGACGCGATCCGCGGCGTGAACCAGGCGTCGTTTGATTACTACCTAAAGTCGCCGGCGGACAAGGTAACCATCGAGATACTCGACTCGAAGGGCGAGGTGATCCGCAGCTTCATCGGAACACGTGAAGAAGAAAAGAAAGCGGAGGCGCAACCCGCTCCGGCTCCGGAGGTCACGTTCGGCCCCGGCCAGGCCGCCAGACGCATCGCGATGACGAACGCGGGCGTGACCAGGTTCACGTGGGACGTGAGACATCGCGGCGCGTCGAGCTTCGCCGGGATGATCCTCTGGAGCGCCGCTACGCAGGGTCCTGTCGTGCCGCCCGGTAGTTATCAGGTCCGGCTGACGGCAGGCGATTACAAAGAGACGCGCAGCTTCGCGGTGAAGATGGACCCGCGCTTGAACGGCGTCACCGAGAAGGACCTCCGCGAGCAGTACGACCTTGCGGTCAGGATTCGCGACAAGACGAGCGAAGCCAACGACGCGGTCAGTCTCATCCGCGAGATCAAGAAGCAGGCGAAGGAGCGCGCCGGGAAGGCGAACGACTCTCAGATTACCGCCGCCGCCGATGCTCTCAGCAAGAAGTTGAGTGAAGTTGAGGAAGAGATCTATCAGGTGCGGAATCAGAGCAATCAAGATCCGTTGAACTTCCCGATCAAGCTCAACAACCGTCTCGCGGCCTTGCGGCGGAGTGTGGAGACGGGCGACGCGCGTCCGACGAACGGGGCGTACGCGGTGCTGGCGGAGCTATCAGCGGAGCTTGATGTTCAGTTGGCGAAGCTGAACGCTGTGGTGAAGAGCGACCTTGAAGCGCTTAACCAAATGCTCGCCGGAAGGAGCCTCGACCCGATCCGAATCGAGAAGAAGGCTCCGTAGCTCGACCGCCCGCGAGTGTCGGCGATCGTTGGGGCGATTGCCCGGAACAATGAGTGACGAAGTGGAGTCTAATCACGCGGGAATAAGCTCCGCCTCACTTGTCGTTTCATTATGCGCGATTCGATAGTCGTCACAGGAGTCAGTTCCCTATGCACTTCCAGATTGAACACGCCGTTGAAATCCTGAGCCGCACCCCGGCGACGCTCACCGGGCTGGTTGGCGGTCTGCCCGCTGATTGGGTCATCAATGATGAAGGCCCCGACACCTGGAGCCCCTTTGACGTGGTCGGGCACTTGATTCACGGCGAGGAGACCGATCGGATTCCTCGCGCCCGCATCATCCTCGAACATGGCGAGTCGTGCGCGTTCGATCCCTTTGACCGGCAGATCGTGAGGGTGATGTCGAAGCAGTATTCCGAAGAAGTCGGGCCGTGGCAGGCCTATCTTTCGATCCTCACCGCTCGATGAGTATGCCGCGTCGCCGAGTTTTCGAGGTCCCGGATGACGAAGCCGCCTCACGCCACAGCCGAGGATAGTCCGTGAACCCGCCGTCGATGCCGTAGCCGATGAACCGGCGGATGTCGTCCATGATGTTTTGTCGCAGCGTCAGTCCGTTAGCTTGAGCTTCATCAAGCGGACGCCGCGCAACCGCAGTCGTAGACCCTCTGAAGGTGTAAGGATGAACCAGCAAGCCGGCCGTGTGGAACGTCTCGACGTCAGCCGCGCCGGAGATCATCGCCTTGCTCGGTCCGACGCCGCGGGCATACGCCGAAATCTCGGAAGCCATTTCTCGCGTCACCTTGAATGAACCCGCCATCGCGCCGTCGGTCATCGGCAGGAGTTGAATGCGCGCGTAGTCAGGCGCGAGATCACGCATTCGAAGCAGCGCCGCTCGCGAAAACGACTGGACGAAGATGCGCGAGCTGGGGCCGGCGCGCAGGAAGCCGTGTGCTTTCAAGACGCGAGTCAGCTCCGCCGCCATATCGAAGCCCGCCGACTTATAGAACTCGTATTCCTTCAGCTCTATGTACAATCCTGCGCGACGACCGACCACTTTGATGGCTTCTTCCATCGTCGGGACTCTTTCGCCGGCGTACGACGGGTTCGCGGCGAGGGGATTCGCTCTGTTGAACCAGGACCCGGCATCGAGTTGCTTGATCTCGGCGAGCGTGAAGTCTAACGCGTACCACCCTCGCGCGGGTTTACCCTTGCCTTCGGGATCGCGCATCGTCGCGCGGTCTGGAAACAGTTCGGCGGCATTAGTTGTCCGCGACATCTCGGGGTCGTGAAGACAAATCAGCGCCCCGTCTTTGGTCATCTGCAAGTCCTGCTCAACGAAGTCCGCGCCCTGCTCGACCGCGAGCCGATAAGCCGCAAGCGTGTGCTCCGGCGCGTACGCTGAAGCGCCTCGATGCGCGATCAGCAGAGGTTTCTTCACTCGCTCCTTCCCCGGTTCTGAAACACGGCGTGCTGTTAACGGTAGAGCAAATGGACCGGACGCTGAGGCGAGCAGCAGCGCTGACGCGACTAAGGCCTTGGCCGCGCGCGATGGAAAGACCAAAGCGGGAAACGTGTTGCACCCGATCACGCGTCAGAGGATATAGCACCGCGGACTTCGCGAGCAATGACGAACGCGCTTTCGCAGAGGGTGGGAGACGCGCAAGCTAATCTCCTGCTTTTGTTTGACATGCTCAGATTACGCGTTCAAAATGGCGGCCATTCGCGGACAGCTTAATCACGCTTTCATTGGAGGCACTGCATGGGAAGACCCGATCCTCTCGACTCCGGCGAAGCCAAACCGGAAGCCTCGCACATAGTTCCATTCAAACCCTACATCGCGCCCGAAACGAAGCTCGCCGAGTTCACGGCGTTCCCGCTCATCCTCGGCACGTTGCTCGGGATGATCTTCGGCGCGTCGTCGCTCTACCTGGTGTTGAGGGTCGGACTCACCGTCAGTGCGTCGATCCCGGTCGCCGTCATTTCAATCAGCATATTCGCGCTTCTGTCCAAGTTGGGATTGAAGAATGCGACGATCCTCCAGAACAACATCGTACAGACTGCCGGCTCGGCGGGCGAATCGATCGCGTTCGGGATCGGCGTCACCATGCCGGCGATCTTGATCCTGGGTTTCGATCTCGAGGTGACGCGCGTGATACTCGTTGCCCTGCTCGGCGGCTTGCTCGGGATTCTGATGATGATTCCGCTGCGCCGGGCGCTCATCGTCCAGCAGCACGGGATATTGAAGTATCCCGAAGGAACCGCCTGCGCCGAAGTCCTTAAGGTGAGCGCTTCGGACGAATCGCGCGCCGCTTCCTCCGCCGAAGCAAAAGCTCAGTGGGCAAAAGCCAACGAAGGAAAAGCCGAAGGCGCCGCGCCGACCGGCGCAAAGACGATCTTCACCGGCTTCGGCATCGGGCTCGTCTACGCGACACTGATGAAGGCATTCTTCGCCTGGAAGGAGTATCCGGCGAAGGTGTTTGGGTCTCCGTTCAAAGGCGGGTCGATGTCGGTTGAGGTCAGTCCGGCGTTGCTTGGAGTCGGGTACGTCATAGGCCCGCGGATAGCTTCTATTATGTGCGCCGGCGGAGTTCTGGCCTACCTGGTGCTGATCCCGGCGATCAAGTTCTTCGGCGAAGGAATGACAACCATTCTCCCGCCCGGCGACAAGCTGATCAGCAAGATGGGGCCCGACGATATAAGGAGCGCGTACGTGCTCTACATCGGCGCCGGAGCCGTGGCGGCCGGCGGCATCATCAGCCTGTTTCGCTCGCTGCCAACAATATGGCATGGCCTGAAAGGCGGCCTCCGTGATCTGCGCGGCCGCGGCGCGGGCGCGACCGCGCTCCGGACGGACGAAGACCTGTCGATGAGGGTTGTGCTCGGCGGAATCATCGTTCTAATCGCGACCATAATGCTTCTTCCGCAATTGCACCTTCAGTGGAACATTCTGGGTGCGCTGCTGATCGTCGCGTTCGGGTTTCTGTTCGTCACTGTTTCGTCGCGACTCACGGGCGAGATCGGATCGACGTCGAATCCCATCTCCGGGATGACGGTCGCGACGCTGTTGCTCACGTGCTTGATCTTCTTGATAGTGGGCTGGACAGGGCCCTCGTACTACGTGACGGCGCTGTCGATCGGGGGGATCGTCTGCATCGCGGCCTCCAACGGAGGGACGACCTCACAGGACTTGAAGACCGGGTACCTCGTCGGCTCTACGCCGAAGTTCCAGCAAATGGCAATACTGGTGGGGGCGCTGGCGTCGGCGCTGGTGCTTGGCCCGATTCTGCTTCAGCTAAACAAGAGCGCGACGGTCTACGTTCCAAGCACGACGCTCGAACCGATGATCTCCGCAGAAGAGCCCGAAAAGACCGTCACCCTCCCGGAAGGCGCGACCACCAGACCCTACACCGGCGACGTCAAGCCGAAGACCGAAGCCAACTACAGACTGTTTCGAATGATCAAGGAACTCGAGCCCGGCGATTATCTGGTCGACGACGCGACGGGAAAGATTGCGTTCCGATTGACGGGCACGGCCTCGGAGAAGGTGTCCGAGGCCATCACGAAGCTCGACATTGGGATCAAGCCGGCCGATCTACCGGTTTATCAAGGAGCACCGCGGCCAGGCGATGCGCTTACCTATCGCGCTTTCCATTATGGCGCGACGCCGCCGCCTGACAAGCTGGACGACGGCGACTATCTGATCAACGAAGCGTCTCAGGTCGCCTATGCCATTCAGCACAACTTCCCGGCTGACCTCCACACTGATGTCACCCAACTGACCAAGACCGAGAGCATCGAAGGCCCGCAATCAGAGACCGACGCGCGCACGTATCACGTCTGGATTAACACCGACGACGCCGGGGGTGGCGCGCGCAAATACCTGGTTGATGATCAGGGCATCGCAAAGTACCTGGTCGACCCTGGAATCAACGGCACTCACAAGTTCCGGCCCGACGAGACGCAGGTATCGAAGTACGACGCGCCCAAGGCGACGCTGATGTCATACATCATCAAGGGCATACTGGACCGCCGCCTCCCGTGGGGTTTGGTGCTGTTGGGCGTGATGATAGCGATCGTGCTCGAGATGTCCGGAATTCCTTCGCTGGCGTTTGCGGTGGGGGTCTACCTGCCGCTCTCATCGTCGAGCCCGATCTTCATTGGCGGGATGGTCCGCTGGCTGGTTGACCGCAGCATAAGGAAGAAACTTCAGCACAAGGACCTCACCGAAGACGAACTGGTGGCGGAGGGCGACAAGAGTCCGGGTGTGTTGATGGCATCCGGATATATCGCCGGCGCTGCGCTTGCAGGCATCGTAATCGCGTTCATGGCTGGCGTGCTAACGAAGGCGACGGGCGTCCTGCAGAGGTGGGCCGAGGCGAACAATCCGTTGTTTGACTCCGCGAGACATCCGAAGCCGTATTCGGATTTGTTGTCGTTGATCCCGTTCGTCATTCTGATCGTGATTCTCCATGCCGCCGGCCGCGAGTGGATTCTGGCGAACAGGGCGAAGCGAGCGAAGCGCATAGGATCATGATCGCGATTTGAAGTATTCACTGATCATCGAGGCAACAGAGGACCCCACTTTCTTCGGCTTCTATTCCCCGGAGCTTGAGGGGTTCAGCGGTGATGGCCACTCCGTCCAGGATTGCCTGTATAAGGCAAAGTGGGGCATCGAAGAACATGTCGCCCTGCTGCGGGACCAGAATCTTCCTGTCCCCGAGCCGCCGCCGCGTCCAACAGTGATGATCCGAAATGAAGAGCGCCTTGAGTCAGTTGCTTAGGATCGGAACACGAACTGTGCGGGCAGCGGGGGAGCGCTCGCTTAATTGTCGGCTTTTTAGCCTCGTCTCCAGTTCGAAGGGGAGCGACAGTCAGGCTGGTCCGCTTGCCGGGCGCGCGCGAGTGTGTTTGGATATGCATCGAAGCTTGGAATTGAACCTGCGTTTAGCAGCCGCATCATCGTGAGGAACATCATTCCAATCACCGACCTGCAGCGCCAGTCTCGAACTATCGTCGCCGGGTTAGCCGATTCAGTCGAGCCGGTCATCATCACGCAGCGCGGCCGCCGTGCTGTTGTCGGCAAAGCGATACTCGCAGATTGAGGAGGACCTCAGCCGGCTTGATGAACTGGAAATGTGGGAGCTTACACAGCGGGGCCTGGAGGACTTCGCCCAAGGGCGGTCACTTTCGCAGAAGGAGGCCCGAATCAAGCTGGAGAAGAAGTTCAGTGAGCGAAGCTGACGAGGAGATGATTAGAATCTTGTCTTTGCAGCACTGTCTCGCCGGAGGCTTCCTACCTTGGCCGATCTACGCCTCAGCTTTCGGGAAACCGAAGAGGAAGAAGATGAAGAGGAGAGATGACGCGACCAGCCGACTCGCCCTTTCTCCCACTCAGTCGCGCCTCAAAGAGGCCCACGCCCGTCCCGCCCGCATTGCCATGCATGACGACCTTTGGCTATGATCGACTTCGCTCACCTGTTAGAGTGATCGTCGATGATTAAGACTATAGAATGGACCGACGACGGCGTCGTGATGATCGACCAACGACGGTTGCCCACTGAAGAAGTCTATCCCGTTTTCACTACTCACGAAGAGGTCGCTCGCGCCATTGAAGACATGGTCGTCCGGGGAGCGCCGGCGCTGGGCGTTGCCGCCGCACTCGGTGTGGCGCTCGGAGTGAAAAACTCTGCAGCCCAATCCGGCGAAGATCTCGAACGCGATTTTAACCTTGTCTGTGAACGCATCGCGAAGACCCGCCCCACGGCCGTCAATCTCTTCTGGGCCATCGAGCGAATGCGCTGGGCTTTCAATCGAGCCGCGCGCGAAGGAAAATCTGTCGATCAAATCAAATCCGCCCTTATCAGCGAGGCAAACGAGATTCATCGCGAAGACATCGCGAGCAATCGCCGTATGGGAGCTTACGGCGCCGAGCTGATACCCGACCAGGCGACCGTGCTCACTCATTGCAACGCCGGGGCGCTGGCGACCGCCGGATTCGGGACCGCGCTCGGAGTCATCCGCGCCGCCATCGAACAGGGCAAAAAAGTCCGTGTGCTCGCCGATGAAACGCGGCCCTTTCTTCAAGGCGCGCGGCTGACCGCCTGGGAACTCGCGAAAGACAACATCCCGGTCACGCTGATAACGGATGGGATGGCCGGCCACTTCTTGAAGTCAGGCCAGGTCGATTGCGTCATCGTCGGCGCCGATCGCATCGCGGCGAATGGCGACGTCGCCAACAAGATCGGCACCTACATGGTCGCGGTCGCGGCGCACGAAAACGGCGTCCCGTTCTACGTCGCGGCGCCGCTGTCTACGGTCGACCTCGCGCTCAACTCCGGCGATCAGATTCCCATCGAGTCGCGCTCGACCGATGAGGTGACGCATTTCCGCGGCGAGGAGGTAGCTCCGCGCGGTATCGAAGCCGCAAACCCGGCGTTCGACGTCACCCCGCACCGCTACGTGTCGGCGATAATCACCGACGCGGGCGTGGCACGCGAGCCTTACGACACCAGCCTGACGGCGCTGTTCTCGAAAGCGCGAAATCAAGCGTGGGGAGAGGCGGGAACGACGGGATGAACGATTCGTGAGAGAGGAAGAGGCGGCAAGGCGCGACGGTTCATGAGATCAATCACATCACGTCCTTCACATCTATGGAAATAGAACACAGGGTTGGCCAGCTTATTCTGATCGGTGTGCCCGGCACCGAGGTCGACGCCGAAGCCCGCGACCTGCTCGAATCGGTTCAGCCGGGCGGCGTGCTGCTCAGCGCTCGGAACATTGAGTCTCCCCATCAAGTTCTCGAACTCACCACGTCTATTCGAGCCGCGGTGCAGGTGCCGCCGCTGATCGCCGTCGACCAGGAAGGAGGCCGCGTGGACCGGCTCCGCGAAATCTATTCGGCGATGCCGTCGGCCGACCTGGTTCGCGCCTCGGGCGATGCGTCAATGGCGGACCGATTGGGGGAGATCACCGCCGAAGGGCTCAGGATGCTCGGGTTCAACGTGAACCTCGCGCCGGTGCTCGACGTCGCGGTGGATGATTCCGCGGAGAACGGATTGAAAGGCCGGTACTTCGGCGACTCCGCCGCTCAAGTCGTCAGGCTTGCCGGCGCATATCTCGAAGGGCTTCAACGCGGCGGCGTGGTTGGAGCAGGCAAGCACTTCCCGGGCCTGGGCGCGACGTTGCCGGATTCACACTCCGATCTGCCGAGCGTCGATCTGACTCGCGATCAAGTGCTTCGTCACCACGTCGCGCCTTACACCGAGCTGTTCAGCAAGATCAATGCGCGGTTGAATGCGCTGCTGGTTGCCCACGCACACTATCCGGCGTTCGACGGGCCCTCGCCGTTGCCGGCGTCGCTCTCAAAGAACATCGTCACCGGTCTGTTGCGCGACGAGCTTGGCTTCAAAGGACTTGCAATAACCGACGACCTCGAAATGGGAGCCATCACGTCGGCGAGATCGGTTGGGGACGCGGCGGTGATGGCAATTGAAGCGGGACTCGATATGGTCATGGTCACCGGAACGACCGAAAGCGCCGTGCTCGCGTGGCAGACCATGACGACAGCCGCACGCGAAGGACGCATCCTCAAGACCAGCATCAGCCGCGCCTTTGACCATATCGCTCGCGTGAAAGCGATGCTCTCGCCGCCGCACTCGGCAACCGAATTGGGAATCTCGCGATTGCGCGAGCGTATCGCCGAGATGAATCGCCTGCTTCAGCATAGCAAATAAGGTTCGACGGAGACGCTGATGCAATAGCATCGCAGAGAATCCTCCCGCTGAGCGTCAACTGGATGGAGGCTGTCGCAGACGCATAATGCAACATTTCTAGGTTGAGCCGGCTATAGAAGCGCAGTATCATCCCATCGTGATACGTCGACTCTATGTTCATAACTTCCGGTGTCTGGAAAACTTCGAGTTGCCAATCTCGGGCCACTCGTCCGTCCTGCTGATTGGAAACAACGGCTCGGGCAAGACAGCGGTCAGGCTTGCTCTGGAAATCCTGCAGACCATCGCCCGAGGTACGAACCGGGTAAGCGCCCTTGTGGAGCCGAAGGATTTCTTTCTCGGACGCACGGACGCGCCTATGCGGTTTGAAATCGAAGTCGAGTTGGATGCCAAGATATACGAGTACGTTATCGCGTTTGAGTTTCCCGAGGGATTCAAGGAACTGCGCGTATTCGAAGAGAAGCTCGCCGTTGGCGGGAAGCCCGTCTACACGCGAGAACTGGCGCAGGTGCATCTTGCAAAAACGAGCCAGGAGAAGGACGCCAAGTTCCTTATCGACTGGCACATGGTGGCTCTGCCAATAGTTCACGAACAATCGACGAAGGATCCCTTGTTCATTTTCAAGCAGTGGCTTGCTCGCACGCTCATCCTTGGGCCGATACCCAGCTTGATTCTAGGAGCCTCCAACGAAGAAACGCTGCAGCCAAATTCTGAAGTCACCAACTTTGGTGCTTGGTTTTCAGGTCTACTGGCTCATGCGCCGTCTACCTATTATGAGATCGACAAGTATCTCAAAGAGGTGATGCCCGACCTGAAGGACATGCAGAATCCGGTGACTGGCCCGGACTCTCGAAGCCTGATGGTCCAGTTTTCCAACGACCAGGGAAGTGTGAGGCTTCCCTTCAAAGACCTGTCGGACGGCGAGAAGTGCTTCATGATATGCGCATTGGTGCTTGCCGCGAACAGTACCTATGGCCCGGTGCTTTGTTTCTGGGATGAACCCGACAATTATCTTGCCCTCGACGAGGTCGGGCATTTTGTGCTGGCTCTGCGCAAAGGATTCCAATCTGGCGGCCAGTTCATCGCGACCTCGCACAATCCTGAGGCGATCCGCCGCTTTTCCGACGAGAATACGCTGGTTCTCTACAGGAAGAGCCACCTTGAGCCCACGATCGTCCGCCCGCTCAGCGAAATCCAAGTCAGCGGGGACCTTGTCAACGCGCTTATCCGTGGCGATGTAGAACCGTGATGGTCAACAAGCACGAGCCTCACGTCTTTGTGCTTCCCGAAGACGATGCCAACAGCCGGGTGGCGAATGCCTTTCACAAGGATGTCGACTGGAATAGGTACCGGCAGATGAAGGTACTTGCCGAGGCGGGTGGTTGGAGTCAGGTGCTGATGTGTTTCAAGAGAGACCAAGTCGCTGGAATGGAGAAGTGGCCCCATCGATTCATGGTGCTGTTGATTGACTTCGATGGTAAGCACGAAAGGCTGAGTAATGCGAAGGCCGAAATCCCCGCCCATTTGACGGAAAGAGTCTTTATTCTGGGCGCACTGACCGAACCAGAAGACCTCAGGAAGGCCAAGCTCGGCTCTTACGAAGCCATCGGTAAGGCGATGGCGGACGATTGCCGGGAAGACGCTAATACGACCTGGGGGCACGATCTCCTTCGGCATAACGCTGGCGAGCTTGACCGGTTACGCGAGCACGTGCGCCGGATCTTGTTTTGAGTCAATTTGAACTTGCGACCTCTTTGTCATTCTCTCTCCGAAATGCCAGGCCGCGTCGAAAGCCTGAGTGAACACGCAAACGCATTTTCCGTTGCAAATCTAGCCATTCAGCTTGGCAATCAACGTGGTAATCATCGGGCCACCGTGCCGTCACCCTCGCGACCGGGGACGCGTCCAAGGATCTCAAACCGTCGAGCCGATCTGACGACTCAGCTACTACGCATTTGCGTTCTGATGCTGGTGGTTTCGCTGGGTCCTCTAACCGCGGGTTGCCGCCGCGGGGGCGAGCCGGGCACGCTCGTCATCGCGCTGGAAGCCCCGCCGCGCGGCTTTGATTCGCGGCTCTCAACTGGCAACACCTACTCGGCGCGCATAATGCAGTTGATCTACGACACGCTCGTCGTCAAGAACGACAAGTTTGAATTCGTGCCTTCTCTCGCGGAACGTTTTGAAGAATCCGAAGACCACAGGACTTTTACATTTCACCTTCGCCCCGGCGTGAGCTTTCATAACGGCAAGCCGCTCACTTCCATCGACGTCAAGTACACGTTCGACTCGCTGCTCGCTCCGGCGTTCAAGTCCCCGATTCGCGGCGCGCTCGACAAGATCACGGCGATTGAAACGCCTGACACGCTCACCGTCGTCTTCCGGGCCCGCGAGCCGTTCTACATGTTCATCGGCAACCTGCCCGCGATTGGAATAGTGCCCGAGGGCTGCGGCGCGGAGCAGATCACCTCGCCCATCGGCAGCGGCCCGTACCGGTTCGTTTCATACAGCGAAGGCGAAGGCGCGCGACTCGAAGCGAATGCGAATTACTGGGGAGGTGCGCCCAACATTCCTCGCGTTCACGTCAAGATCGTGGCCGACAACAGCACCCGGCAAGCGGCTTTGATGAGCGGCGAAGTCGATCTCGCCTACAACGCTCAGTTCGACCCCGAGACGATTCGCGCGCTTCAGGGCCGGCGCGGGATGCAAATCGTCACCGGCGAAGGCGCGAACTTCGGGTACCTCGGTCTCAACCTCACGCCGGCGTCGCTGTTGTCGAATCCGAAAGTTCGGCAGGCGGTCGCATACGGCATCGACCGCGACGTGATCATTCATCGCTTGCTGCGAGATCAAGCGCGTCCTGCAAACGCGATCCTGCCGCCCGAGCACTGGGCATACGAACCGGGCGTTGCGGTCTACAAGTACGATCCCGAGCGCGCAAAGCGATTGCTTGACGAGGCGGCGTTCCCCGATCCGGACGGCGACGGACCGCTCAGTCGGCTCACGCTCACGATGACGACGACGACGGCTCAGTTGTCGCGCAACATCGCGGCGATAATGCAGGACCAGCTCCGTCGGGTCGGGATTCAGCTTGAACTGCAATCGCTCGAGCTCGCGACGATGCTCGACCGGATTAGCAAGGCGCAGTTCGATATGTATTACCTGATCGGAATCGGCTTCAATCAGAGCACAGACGTGTTTCAGTTCGTCTACCACAGCCGCTATCAAAATCCGGAGTTCAACGACGCAATTGCGAAGCTTCGATCGGCGGCCGATGTTCGCGAGATGCAACCGCTGCTTGAGAAGATCTCCGCGATACTCCAGCGTCGCGACTACTGCCCTAACGCGGAAGTAGACAGACTGGCCGGGCCTCGGGGGTACATCAACGATGAAGGGCTTCACGCCGAAGGTCTCAAGCAAGCGTCTCTGAACATCGCCTCGCTGCTGACCGACCGAGGCGGACAGAACCGCATGCGCTACTGCAATCCGGAAGTGAACGGCTGGATCGTCGAAGCCGAGCGCGCCACCGACCGCGCGTCAAAACTTCGACTCTATTCGCGAATCCAGAAGACCGTATCCGAGGAACTCCCGCAGATTTACCTGTGGTATCCTGCCAACGTGCTGGTGGCTCGCTCGCGGGTACGCAACATTCAGATCGAGCCGTCCGGCTCATGGTTCTTCATCACGAAGCTCACGCTCGATGACAAATAACGATAAGCAAGGGGAGACGCAGCGCGAGGAAGGGACGCGGAGAGAGGACAGAGCTAAAGAGACGCGGAGACGCGGAGACGCGGAGACGCGGCGAGGGGAGCCCGTCCCCGCGTCCCTCTTCTCCGGTCTGTCCCGCAGCACGATCATCCTCGGCATCGTCAGCTTGCTCTCGGACATCAGCACCGAGATGGTCTACCCGTTACTTCCGATCTTCCTGACCGAGACTCTCAAAGCGCCCGCGACTGCGGTTGGGCTGATAGAAGGGATCGCCGTCGGCACCGCCAGCGTCGTCACCGGAATATCGGGTTGGATATCCGACCGGCTCGGTCGCCGCAAAGCCGTCGCCCTCGCCGGATACGTGCTGACCGCCGTATCGAAACCGATGATTGCGTTCGCCGGAGGCTGGCCGGTAGTGCTCGGGGCTCGATTCGCTGAGAGATTCGGAAAAGGCATCCGGAGCGCGCCTAAGGACGCGATGCTGGCCGAGAGCACGGATGAAATCCACCGAGGCCGGGCGTACGGATTCGAGCGCGCGATGGACTACACTGGCGCGGTGCTGGGACCGTTGATCGCGATTGCGTTAGTCGGAGGCTTTGCAACTCGCACCATCTTCATGTTCTCTTTCGTACCCGCGAGCATCGCCGCGCTGCTTATACTGTCTCTTCGCGAACGACGAGGGGATGTCGCTGCGGGCGTGAACAGTCTGCGGCTTTCGCTTGCCGGGACGACCCGCGAGTACCGCCGCTTGATGGTGATCGTGGCGGTATTCGGGCTCGCGAATTCGGCGAACGCGTTCTTGATCCTGCGCGCGCAGCAGTGGGGACTCGAAACGCGGTGGACGATCCTGGCCTACGCGATGTACAACGCGGTCGCGGCGATCGGGTCACTGCCGGCAGGCGCGGCGAGCGACCGGTTCGGCCGGCGCAATCTGTTGATCGCGGGCTTCGCCGTCTACGCGATCGCCTACGTTGGGTTCGCGGCGGGCAGCCAGGCGTGGATGGTGTGGCCGCTGTTCGCGCTGTACGGGTTGTTTCCCGCGCTGACGGACGGCGTAGCGAAGGCGATGGCGGTCGATACGGCGGGGTCGGCCGGCACCGCGACAGCGATCGGGGTCTATTCGACGGTGCTGGGCGTCACGCAGGTTGTTGCGAGCTACGTCGGCGGGATGTTGTGGGACAAGGTAGACGCGTCGGCGACGTTTTATTTCGGGGCTGGGCTTTCCGGTGCAGCCGTCGTGCTTCTGTTTGCGCTACTGCCGGCGAGAACCGTGAGGTGAAACGCCAGACGCGAGGCGCAGACGAGCACTCTGATCCGGCGAACGAATAAGGTTCAACGTGCGGGTGACCGAGCGCGCGTTGAGTCGGACCCACGACGAATAACCCTCCAACACACGAAGTCGACGATCGCGCGGTCCGGTCGACCCGCGGGTTGGACGCGTCTCATGCTCGGTTCACAGCCAGTATCGACTCCATAGTGTTGGGAATCTAGTCTCGCCGACCGTCTACGACGGGTCTTTTGGCAGGGACCCATCTCGGCTAAAGGCGGTCCGCCTTGGAAAGATTGCAGCGTCGACACAGCAACTGCACGTTATTCACCGTGCTCGCGCCTCCTTTGCTGAACGGTATGATATGGTCGAATTCAAGGTAGTCCTGCGCCCTGCACTGGACGCAGCAACCACCGTCTCTGTTCCAAACTGCGATCTTCACGTCGTGTGGGATGTGTCGGGCCATTTCTGCCTTCAGGGTGATCTGTCGCGTGTTCAACTGCACGAGAGTGTAAATCATGGTTGCAACGACCTCGGGATACTCGACGAAGTAGAGACCATTACCGCTTCTACGCGACAGCTCCAGATAGACTCCCCGATGATGTTGCTCGACTCGGACGATCTTCGAGTGGGGGATATCCCAGCCTCCCATATGAGCGGAAAAGATCAGTCTCTTGCTCGTCGCTAGGAGCCTCCCGGGCTCATCGCGCACGCTTACCTTCAGGACACGGCGGTACGTTGCGGGGCACTCATAGTGAGCAACCTCGCCCGCTTCGATCGCCGCAGCCGTCTTGATAGTTGGAAGTCGGCCGGCGCGCACATCGGCCAGGAACTGAAGGTAGTTAATCTCCTGCCTGATGTGCGCGACCGCTTGGGGCGGTAGCATTAAGGCTTGTTGCGTCCATTCCAGCGTAGCCACTTCGTCGGGGGTGATTTGTCGATCGGCCCGCGCAAACGCAAAGAGTCTCTCGACATATGAGAGTGCGTCCCGAGCAATATGCTGGCACGCGGTCTCCAGGGGAATACGTTTCTGTTGGGCGAATTCTACGAGCCGCTGCCACTCGGCGCCGTCCAAATAGTTGTCCGCTGTTGCGCGGAGAAAGAGGTTGCGGAACCCGTCCAGATTCGACTGTCGGTCTGCGGAGCACTGGCCACAAAGGCGCGCGCCGGAGATTTGCCTCAGTAGACCGAATGGGCGACCGCACACCTGACAGATTCGGGTTCTCATCTCTAAACCGGAACGTCAATTCCCTTTTTCAGTCAAAGCAGAGCGCTCGCGTTCACTACTTGATTCGCGGCGCTCACAACTTCTGCAGCGTTCAACGTTAGCGTTACCGAGCGCGCGTGTGAAACTCAAGGGTCACGTCTGGCCCGCGTGTGTCGAGTCGTGCGTGCTCAGTGAGCAAAAACGCTATGTAGCTACGGATGAGGTTACAGAACAGCCTCGCCTCATGCGGGGACAGAGCAACACCCTCGTTGAGGTCGACTCCATGCCTCACACCTCCTCCCGTAGGTGAGGAAAGGAATCCGTGAAGATTCTCGATCCAGTTGAGGATTCTATCGAGTGTGGTCCCGCGGTTAAGCCGTCTCAAATCCCGCACGATCCTATTGAAATAGTTCCCCTCGACGGTTCCTGTCGTCGTGTCAATACCTCGAAACGCCGTCGAGACGGTCTCAAGAAGCCAGAGGATCTCTTGGACAGCTTCGCGGTCCCTACCTTCCGCAAGTAGTTGGTCAGCACGTCCCAGAGATTGGCGAAGTATACCTGCGGCATTCTCGGTCATCGTGGGCGGCGGGTCCGGTACGATAACGACAGCGTCCGCTGTCTCGCGCATGACGAGTTCATCGCCGCGAATCTCATAGCCCACCCGATGATTTGCGAGTATCTGGTTAAGCATTGCGTCGTCGGGAGCATAGAAATGGTCGCCAAGCGTTTGCACTGTCCTACATGCATCAACCATTGCTTCGATGAACAATGGCGCGTTGTTGGCAGCCTCGTACATGTAGTTCGAGAGGTCCGTCTCTGCCCAGCCCGCGTTTGAGCTCCAGACATGAGTTGTGCCAACGGCAGTGCAAAAGTAGCCCTTGAAATGCTCGAGCACCGCCTGACGATCACCCTGCGTAGCAGTCCTCCCAATCAATACGAAGAACTCATTAGTGACCTCGGTCGGAGTAGCGCTGTTTATCAAAGTTCCGTTGGGTGGCGGATGGAACCGCCAAGCACCACTGAATCGTAGCGCCATATTAGCTCCTCAGCCGGATAACGTACAAGGTTCTTTGCGTGGTTCCGCCGCCGCCGAGCACTGGAATCACACCGGGCGCGTGGTTGGGCGGCGGACACCACGCAAAGAACCCGTTGGACTAAACCGCGGCCGGATTATATGGGCGTTGAATCCGGTTTGCAATCTCTCACGGTGCGCTCGGCCGGCCCTTGATGTGATCCCGGAAGCACTAACGGATGTCATCCAGCGCAGCCTCGCGCCGAAGGCGCCACAGAACTCGGTGCACTGTGGCTGCGTTCGAGCGCGTTTCCAGAACAAACCAAACCTCCGCAGCCAGACCTCTATTGTCGTTCCGCACTTCAAGAACCAATCGAGGCCACGTTGACAACTCGAATCCGTTAAGCACCTCACCATCTGAATCTCACGACGCGATCTGGAACTCACGACGGGTCCAGTCGCGACGGTTCGTTGACGGCCTGTGATCCGAGCGGGAGCAGAGTTTCAACTCGAATGAGCCGGCCTCGCTTGCAAGCCGGACACAGATTCACATCCTCCCCGGTCAACTCGCGGTAGCGTTCTTTCCAGTCTTTCACCTCGACAGCGGGAACCGGCGCCCGGCATCCGGGATGAGGCTGTGGCACAAGGCGAGGTTGGCAGCGCGAGTTGGATTGGCCATCAATCCGAAGTAGCGGTTCTTCTCTATCCCGTTGCCTACCTTGGTTCACTTGCCGTTCAGTTACCGGTGATTCCCCGAGACACTCCGCTCTCTAGACCTTCACGTCGCTGATTTGAACCGTCGGAGGGATCGAGGTGTAGTTCGCGATGTCGCCTTCGATCTCCTTCGCGTGAGGCGCGAACGCCGCCTGGAATTCCCCAACCGTGTCGAACGAGAGGTGGGCCATGACGACGAAGGCCGGCGGCGTCCCCGGCACAGTCCCGCCGAGACCCTGATCTACTGAAATGCCCGTGCACGCTGTTCCCAGTTTTTCGCGCACCATGGGGATGTGTGAATTGAAATAGTAATCCATGTCGAAGCTCGCGCCTTCGGTGTATGGATAGAGCACGCTGACTTTGATCATTCTTATCCTTCCGTTTCTTTTCCTGCCGAGTCACGCGGTTCGCGCCCGCCTGCCGAACATACTTTGATAGATCATCGACGGTATGCAGACGTGAGATACGCTGACGATGCTTGCCATCACGGTCAGCACCGCGCCGAGAACGTATCCGGCTACCGTAGCTCCGCCGTTGAATGCGATCCCTGTGCCCACAAGCCACACCGCTGCCATCGCGCAAGCGAATCGCCGCGGCGCTCCATTGGGCGGCAACGGCGGCGTGCCCGTCACCCTGCGAACCAGATAGTTGTACAACAAATCAAAGGGATGTCTCGGAGTGACCGCACCGATGAACGCTGTCACGGCCAATCCCCAAAGGAGCAGCGGCGAGGCTAGAGCCGTTCCAAGCGCCATGGACAGAGTGCACAACGCCGGCGAGAAGCGCACCCACGGGGCGATGGCCTCCAGCAGCGAGTCGTCCAGGTTGCAGTACCCTTGAATCTCAAGCCGCGCGCGGATTGTTGGCGACACCGGCATAGTTCACCTCCGTTGTGATGGTATGAGAGCTTCACCTCGATCGAAGCAGTAACGATATGGGGCTGTTCTCAAGGTTGCGAGCACACGGCGCATTCTACCCGAAGTTAAGGCCGGCATCACAGCGAAGTTTCAATCGTGAACTTACCTCCGGGGATGCTCGAGCCTCTTTCTGATTTGCTCGGGGCGCCAACCTGAGTCTCGAGTTGGCCATTCCGGCCGGCGCTCCATGCAAAACAACCGATCAACCGAAGATTGACAGGTCGGGAAGAGGGATTTATCCCCGCTGGCCTGGCTTCACCGCTATCTTCAATCCCCCGTAGTCTCCTCAGGGTCTCCCCACTCCAGACTAGCACAGTCTCGCAATTGGGATCATTGCGATCGCTTCAACCCTTCAACCTCGGTCGGGGCTTATCGCCGAGCGGGGATAAATCCCTCTTCCCCACCTGAAATTTTTTCCAGATGGACCGTGGCATTCATCTCGGCTGAGACCGATCCGGCATTCACGCCATCCTGGTCATCCTATCCGAGCGCTCTGACCCCCATCGACCGGCAGCAGGACCGCCGTGATGAACTTCGCCTCATCGGACGCGAGGAACAGAGCGGCGTACGCGACATCCCAGGCCGTTCCCATCTTCCTGCCGAGCGGAACACGAGCATCGCGCTCGCCGATGAGTTGCTCTTTCGTTATCCCGCGCGCCTCAGAGATGCCCTCGATTGCCATCGGAGTGTTCATCAGGCCCGGCATTATCGCGTTCGCGCGGATGCCGTACCGGGCGTTGTCCATCGCGATCTGTTGCGTCAAGGCGTTGACGCCGGCCTTTGAGATTTTGTAGGCCGCGATGTTGACCGCGCAGATTGCGGCGATCGACGAGACGTTGATGATCGCGCCGCTGTGCTGCTCTCGCATGACCGGCAGCGCGCTCTTGCAGGATAGGAACATGCCCTTCAGGTTGACGGTCATGATTCGGTCCCAGGCTCTTTCGGTGAGCGCGTCGATCCCGCTATCGCCCGCGCCGATGCCGACGTTGTTATGCAGGACGTCGATTCTGCCATGAGCTTCCACCGTTGCCCGGACGAACGCCTGGCAGTCCGACTCCTGAGTCACGTCGGCTCGAACTGCGATGGCCTGGCCGCCCTCCGCTTCGATCATAGCTTGCGTCTCGAGCGCCGACTCGAGGTTGCAATCGACGAGAACGACACGCGCGCCCTCACGCGCAAAGAGTATCGCCGTGGCGCGGCCATTGCCTATCGTGTCACCGGGCGTCTGACCGGCTCCTACGACGATGGCCACCTTGTCCTTGAGTCTCATTTTGGAAACCTCTGGAAGCCCTCTTCGAGTTGAACCCCAAGAGTGTTGAGCGCCATCGAGACGAGTCTGTACTGGCCGGCGGTGAATACAAGGTCGATGAGCTGCTGTGGGTTGTAGCGCTCGGTCAGCGCGCTCCATGTCGGATCGCTGATGAAGGCATTCGCGTTCAGTTCATCGACCGCTCGAACGAGGGCGGCTTCGAAGCGGTCCCAGCCGGCGGCGTCGGGCCCTTCGGTGATTCGTCTAATGTCGTCTTCACTGAGGCCGGCGTCCTTTCCGATGGCGACGTGATGGCCCCATTCGTACTCGGCGCGGCTGAGCCAGCCCATTCGCAGGATGGCGATCTCACGATCGCGCGCGGGAAGCGTCGAGCCGGATAGAATGTGCCGGGCGAAGACCAGCCATTTCCTCAGCAAAGCCGGGTGGTGGGCGAGAGTGGCGAAGATGTTGAACAGCGGGCGTCCGCGGCTCAGGCTTTCGAGCAACTCGCGGGTTTCGTCATCCCGCTCGGATTCCGGCAAAGGCTTGAGACGGGGTTCGGTCAGATGCATTCAGGTAATCTCCTTTTTGGCTTCCGAGCAACAGCCATCATATGAGCGCTGGCGCCTAGGAACCTGTCGGAATAACGAGGCGCTTCAGCGTAGTAACGAGTTCATTCGTTCGGTTTGTTGAGAAATACGCGTCTCGCCAACGTTGGAAACGAATGAATTCGTTACTACGAGCAATCATTCCGACAGGCTCCTAGTAGAGTTCCTTCGGCCACGACTGACTTTATCGCATCGAGCAGCCGCGTGCACGGCTCGGGGTCTCGCCAGTGATCCTCGTAATTCTGCGGCAGCCGGCCCTTCAATCGCGAGCGTCGTCTCGTGCCGGCGGACGGGCTTGCCCTGCAACCCGCGCCTGAAGATAATCCCTCTGCATCTCGTGCAGACGAACGATCAACCCTCCGGGAGGAGACTCTGATGCTGAGCACCATGCAAGACCGGCCGCTGACGATCAACGCGATCTTCGAGCACGGGCGGAAGATATTCCCCGATAGCGAAGTAGTCACGTTCATGGGCGATGGAAGCCGGCGGGCGAGCTTCGCTCAAGTTGGCGACCGCGCCGGACGCCTCGCCGCCGCGCTGACGCGGTTGGGGATCAAACCGGGTGACCGCGTCGGGACGTTTTGCTGGAACACCCAGGAGCACCTCGAAGCCTACTTCGCGATTCCCTGCATGGGAGCCGTGCTGCACACGCTGAACCTCCGGCTGTTCGCCGAGCAGTTGACATACATAATCAACCACGCTGAGGACCGCGTGATCATCGTCGACGATTCACTGCTGCCGCTGCTCGCGAAGGTCACGCCGGACTTGAAGACCGTCGAACGCTACATCGTCATAGGTGATGGGGACGCGTCGGCGCTTGGCGATGTGCTGCGATATGAAGAGCTGCTGGCGGCGGAACAACCCGGATTCGCGTGGCCGGAGATCGACGAGCGCGCGGCCGCAGCGATGTGCTACACGAGCGGCACGACCGGCAATCCGAAGGGCGTCGTCTACTCGCACCGCTCAACGTTCCTTCATTCATTCGGCGTGAACCTCGGCTCGGTGTGGGCGCTAAACGAACGCGATCGGATCTTGCCGATCGTTCCGATGTTTCACGCGAATGCGTGGGGACTGCCGTACGCGGGCTGGATGGCCGGCTGCGACTTCATAATGCCGGGCCGCTTCCTCCAAGCCGAACCGCTGTGTCGTCTGATCGCGGCCGAGCGGCCAACTTTCTCCGGCGCGGTGCCGACAATATGGAACGACATCCTGCGTTACGCCGAGACCAACCCGGTAGACCTTTCGTCGCTGCGCCAAATAATCTGCGGCGGCTCGGCCGTGCCGCGAAGCCTCATGGAACGAATGCAGGAGCGTCATGGCGTGCAGATAATTCAAGCGTGGGGCATGACCGAAACGAGCCCGCTCGCGGCGGTCGCCCGCCCGCCGAAGGACTGCCCCGCCGAGGAAGAAATGAACTGGCGCGCGAAGACCGGCCGCGTTTCGCCCGGAGTCGAGTTGAGAATCGTCGATGGCGACAAGGTGCTTCCATGGGACGGGGAATCCGTCGGCGAGATCGAAGTGCGCGGGCCGTGGATCACCGGAGCCTATTACGGCGAAGACACGCCCGAGAAGTTCGATGACGGCTGGCTGCGGACGGGCGACGTAGGCACGGTTAACGCGAAAGGGTTCATTCAGATCACCGACCGCGCCAAGGACGTGATCAAGTCAGGCGGCGAGTGGATTTCGTCGGCCGAGCTCGAGAACGCCATCATGGCCCACCCGGATGTCATCGAAGCGGCCGTGATTGCAGTGCCCGATGAGAAGTGGGACGAGCGCCCGCTGGCATGCGTAGTGCTGAAACCGGGCTCGACGGTGACGGTCGAGCAACTGCGCGCGTTTCTGGCGGAGCGCGTCGTCAAGTGGTGGGTGCCGGAGCGCTGGTCTTTCATCAGCGAGGTGCCGAAAACCAGCGTCGGCAAATTCGATAAGAAGGTCCTGCGCGCGCGCCGCGAGAGAAGCGAGATGGAGATCATAGAAGCGGGCTCTAAGGCCGCCGGTTGAACTGCACCGGCGACCAGTGAGGACCAGCCCAGGTCGTCGGCCTACAATTGCCACTACCCTGCGAACGGCGCCCGATCAGGCAAAGGAAGTATTCCGTTTCATCGGTAACGTACTGGAAGCCATTCTGAAAACACCTCCTCTTTTGCGCTAGCTCAATAGTCATCGTAGCCGACCTGAATCCGGCCGCGCGCAAAGGGGCTTCGACGACCATCGAGATCGGCGGCCTGGTGAGGGTAGTCAAACTGGACGTTTCAGCGGTGGCGCGGTGGCGCGCTCTCTACTTTGTCCGCCTTGCCATCTGCTGTAGAATTCCAGCGAACACAAAGCCGCGGGAGAAGGTCATGCAGAAAGAACTCACGATCAATGTGGATGAACGGGTCTACGACGAATTGCAGAGAATCGGTGGATCGGAAGACATAAGTCACTTCATCGAGTCTTTGATCCTACCGCAGCTGCGCGGCCCGGACCTCGAATCCGGTTACCAGCAAATGGCGGAAGACAAGACTCGCGAGGCGCTGGCGCTTGAATGGTGCGAAGCAATGATCGGAGACGCCGATGCAACGAGGTGAGGTGTGGTGGGTGAACTTTGAGCACTCTGTCGGCGGAGAGATTCGCAAGAAACGCCCTGGTGTCATCGTCAGCAACGACGCGTCAAACAGGTTTCTGAATCGCGTCCAGGTCGTTCCGTTAACCACAAGCCTTGATCGTCTTTATCCGAGCGAAGCCGTCGTTCAACTTAACGGCAAACAGAACAAAGCAATGGCAGACCAGCTCACTACCGTGAGCAAATCGCGTTTGTTGAATCTGATGGGCAGTCTGTCGCCAATTGATATGCGGAAGATCGAGCAGGTTATCAAAGTACAGTTGGCGCTCGCGCCTTAGCCCTCGCTAGAGCGGGCGCCTTATTCGAGTGAGCCGGCGAGTTGCAGCCGTCGGGCGAAGCACACACTCGACACGTCTCATCATTGGGACAAGCATGAGGGGCACGCGCGGCGATACTGCCAGCAACGACAACTGAGCCGGCGTTTGATCTTTCTGATTTGAGGTGAAACTATGGCGCGACTTCTTTCGATTGCAATTCGCTTTTTGGGGTTCGCGGGAACGGTGCTTCTGCTTGCGTCTGACGGTGGGGCGCAGACTCGCGTGAGAAACGCGTTGCCGCAGCGCCCAGTCCACACCTTCTCGATCGTCGCGCGCGATCCCGCAACCGGTGAGCTCGGCGTCGCGGTTCAATCGCACTGGTTCTCGGTCGGAGCGATCGTGCCGTGGGCAGAAGCAGGTGTCGGCGCCGTGGCTACCCAATCGTTCGTGGACCCGAGTTACGGCAAGCTCGGACTCGATCTGATGCGCGCAGGCAAGAGCGCGCCAGATGCCCTGAAGGCCTTGCTCGCCGGCGACGACGCGCGCGATGTTCGGCAGGTCGCAATGATCGACGCGCAAGGCCGAGTTATGGCTCACACCGGCGCGAAGGACATTCCGGCTGCGGGTCATCACGTTGGCGACAGCTACTCTGTGCAAGCCAACCTGATGTTGAACGACAAGGTATGGCCGGCGATGGCTCGCGCATTCGAATCAACGAAGGGCGATCTCGCCGAGCGGATGATGGCGGCGCTCGAAGCTGCGCAAGAAGCTGGGGGCGACGTTCGAGGAAAGCAGTCGGCCGCGTTGATCGTGGTAACCGGAAAACCGACCGGCCGCGCGTGGACCGATCGCGTGTTCGATTTGAGAGTGGATGACAGCCCGGAGCCATTGAAGGAGCTTCGCCGGCTGGTCACCTTGCAGCGGGCTTACAATCACATGAACGCGGGCGACCTGGCGGTCGAGATGAAGGACAACGAGAAGGCGTTGCGTGAATACGGGGCGGCAGTGGTGCTCGTGCCCGATAACCTCGAGATGGTGTACTGGCACGCGGTGGCGCTTGTGAACATGGGGAGGGTCGATGAATCACTCCCGCTGTTTCGGCGCGTCTTCAAGGCTGATCGGAATTGGATAACGCTGACGCCGCGCCTGGCAAAGGTCGGCTTGATCCCCGACGACCCGAAGCTGATTGATCGAATAGTGAAAGCCGGCGGGGACAAATAACGGCGCTCGTATACGGAGGGAAGGACGATGGGTGATGCTTGGGATGAGCGGAAGAGGGGCCTCGAGGAGGAGTACTTCCACCGCAAAGAAAAAGAAGCGATTGAGAAACTCCGGGCGAAGCGTGCGGCGCAGGCGGCTGCCGGAGCAGTCATTCACTGTCCGAAATGCGAGGGCACGCTGATTGAAGTCGTGCATGAGGACGTGCACATAGACCGTTGCGACAAGTGCGGAGGCGTGTGGCTGGACTCCGGAGAGCTGGAGGAGCTAACCAGGCAAGGGAGCAGCGAGGGCTGGCTGGGCCGAATGTGGAAGGGGCTTGCCGGCGAATGAGCTGCTTCGGCGTCAGACTTTCATACCGCGCGCCCAGACTCATAACAAATCCGACACCGCCGCCTCCTCCGTAGTATACGGTGTATCAAAGGAGGCTAAACATATGATTGACCAGGAAACGACCGCAGCAGATGATACCCGCCTGCGGCTGACCGCAGCGACCTACTACGCAGTGCTACTTGCCGCTTTTGTTGTTGGGATCTATGGCTTCTTCTCGCTGCTGTGGCTTGCGGGCGAGGCAGCCCAACGAGCCAGCTACACCTTCCCCATTTTCGGCTGACGCAAAGATCTCCCGCCTGGAGGACGCCCCGAACCGCCCGCGCCGACCGGAGTTGAGGCGGCACGACTGAACGATCTTCGCGATTCATCGCTCGGACCTTCTCGACCATACCGCCGGGCTACCGGGGCACGCCGGTTGAAACCCGCTGAATCCCGATGCTAGACTCCCGCCAATGAGTTCAACAACGCGATTGGGCGGCAAATCCGAGAGCATCGCGTGGACTATATCGCGCAGACTCGGCATGGTCATCGTGCTCGCGCTCGCTTTCTTCATGAGCGCGACCGTCACCATTTATACGTTGTTTCGCAGCGGGGCGACTCGCGTGCCCAACGTCGTCGGGAAGCCCGCCGCTGAAGCGCAGAAGATCGCGGAACAAGCCGGTCTGAAAGTGCGGCTTCAGCCGCGTAGCGATCCGTCGGTCCCGGCTAACTCGGTCATCAAAACGATTCCCGATCCAAACTCGTCCGTGAAGAAGGACTCGGTCCTGACCATCATAGTCAGCAGCGGGCCGGCGCAAGCTACGAGTCGAGTTCGTCGCTCGGACGGTCTGGTTTGTGGCTTGTGGTTCGTGGTCTGTGGTTCCCGGTTGTCAACGTTCCAGATTACTGAACTACAAACCACGAACCACAAACCGCAAACCAACTCTGAACCACAAACGACGAACCACAAACCACGAACCATTCTTGGTGAACCACAAACTACGAACCACGAACTACGAACCAGCTAAAGCCATGATCGAAATCGCCCCTTCGATACTCTCCGCGGACTTCACGCGGCTCGGCGACGACATTCGCGCGGCCGAGCGAGGGGGCGCCGGCTTGATTCACGTCGATGTGATGGATGGTCACTTCGTTCCCAACATCACGATCGGCCCAATGATCGTCAGCGCCGCGCGACGCGTCACCAAGCTCCCGCTCGACTGCCACCTCATGATCAGCGACCCCGACCGCTACATCGAAGACTTCGCGCGCGCCGGAGCCGGCTTGATCTCGGTTCACGTAGAAGCTGTCGCGCATCTTCACCGCGCACTGACGGCGATCCGCGCGCTGGGCTGCAGGCCCGGCGTTGTGATCAACCCGGCCACGCCAGTTGGAGCCGTCGAGGAGGTTTTGCCGTTCGTCGATTACGTCCTCGTCATGTCAGTGAACCCCGGGTTTGGGGGCCAGTCCTTCATAGGCGCTTCACTTGACAAGATCAGACGGCTGAGGGGTATGATTGACGCTCGCGGACTCAGCGTTCACATCGAAGTAGACGGCGGCATCGATCTGACCAATGTAGCTGATGTGGTTCGCCACGGCGCCGAGTGGATCGTAGCCGGAACCGCAATCTTCGGCGCAGGCGACCCTGAAGCTGCGACCCGATCGCTTCGTGAGAAAGCACTCGAGCCGCTGACAGTTTAACCCGTGCTCGCGATCGCAGGAGACTAACCGGCGCTTCAAATCAACGACAAAAGGAGAGGGCGGCTCACTTAAGCTCAGCCGGGCCGCTGTCCACGGTGGCAGTATGAAAGCAGTCAAGTACTCGGTTCTCATCTCAGCATTGGTGCTCTCGATGGCGGCTTGCGGCGGTAAGGCGAAGCAGCAGGTCACCCTCGAAGAAGCGAAGGCCGGCCGCGATCAGGAGTTGTTCCGCGAAGGCGTCAACGCGATTCGAAAAGGCAGGTTTGAGCAGGGCCGAATACTGCTGAACACCATGATCAACACCTATTCCGACAGCCCGATGACCCGAATGGCCAAGCTCTCAATCGCCGATTCGTTCTACCTCGAAGGCGGCTCCAAGAGCCTCGCCCAGGCCGAGGTCGAATACCGTGACTGGGTCCAGTTCTTCCCCGATGATGCGCTGGCCGACGACGTGATGCTCAAGATGGCCGAGATTCACCTCAGACAGGTGATGGCCGCCGACCGCGATACGACTCATGCCAAGCTGGCCGAGCGCCAGCTCAAAGAGATGCTGCGGCGCTACCCGGGTACGGACAAGAAAGACGACGCCGAGGGACTGATGGCCGAAGTCCAGGAGATCCTCGCTCAGCACGAGTTGACGGTCGGCAAGTTCTACTACGAGATCCGCGAGTCGGCGCAGGCGGCGCAGATGCGGACCGAAGAAATCCTGAACAAGTACCCGAACTTCTCGAGATTCGACGAAGCGCTCTTCCTCCACGCCCGATCGATGGCTGACCAGGAAGACACCGAGACCGCCAGTCAGGACCTCACGCGGCTTGTGACCAACTATCCGTTCTCGGAATTCCGGCCGAAAGCTGAGGAGCTCCTGAAGCGGTGGAAGAAGCCGGTGCCTGAACCCGATCCCGCGAAGGTCTCCGAAGGTGCGCCGGAGGGCAAGGGACTGCCGTCACGAATGCTCGGATTCGTTTTCGGTCCGAAGATAGACACGTCCGGGAAAGGCGTGATCATCGACCGCGAGCTCAACACCGATCAGATCGTTGCCCGCGCTCAAGAGATGGCGGGAACAGCGAAGAGCGGTGAGGCAGTTACGCCGGGAGCCGCAACGACGAGCAATTCGCCCGACGCCAGGCCGCGACGCGCAACCGGCGCCGCTCAGGATGTCGAAGTAAAGGCGGGATCGTCTGCCACTGACAAGGACCAGACCGCACCCGGCAACTCAAAACCGAACAAAAAGACGAAAGACAAGAAGAAGCCCGACGAAGGGACATCAAAAGTTTTGCGCAATCCCTAACCGATCGAATGGCGGAAGACGTTGGCAGCGGCCAGTCGGGAGCATCTGGGGAGATCCCTGCATCCGAAGAGTGTTCCCTGGCCGGCAACGGAGCTACGACGACCCACGAACTTGTCGCCAACGAACCATCACTCATCACACATCGCCCATCCCTGCGTTTGATGATCGTAGCCGGCGAAGCAAGCGGCGATAAGCATGGGGCCTCGCTTGCGAGGGCACTCACCGGACTCAACGCGGAAACAAGACTCGAGATGTTTGGGGCGGGCGGCGACGAAATGCGGAAAGCCGGAGTTGAAACGCTCGTCGATGCACGCGAAGTTGCAATCATAGGCGTGCCGGAGATCGCGCGGGCGCTCGGCAAGTTGTATCGTTCCTATCGCACTCTGCTCGCGGCCGCGCGCGCTCGTCGCCCGGAAGCTGTTGTGCTGATCGACTGGCCTGACTTCAACCTGAGACTTGCAAAGAAGCTGCACCGCGAAGGCTTCAAGGTCATCTATTACGTCAGCCCCCAGGTCTGGGCTTGGCGTAAGTATCGCGTGCGTGCTATCCGCCGCGACGTCGATCGGATGCTGGTGATCCTACCCTTCGAAGTGGAATTCTACAGGCGCGCCGGCATTGAGGCTGAATTCGTCGGCCACCCGCTCGCCGAGGCCGTCCGAATCACGGCTCCGCGAGACGAGTTCGCGCGCCGAAACGGGCTGGATCCAACTCGGCCCATGATCGCGCTGCTACCCGGCAGCCGGCGAAAGGAGATTCACTATCATCTACCGCCGATGATCGACGCAGCAGCCCGATTGCCAAGGTATCAATTCGTCATTCCGCTCGCTTCGACCGTTGATCGCCATCAGGTCGATGTAATACTCAACCGCGCGCGGGTTCCGCAAGGTGTCGAGGTCGCAATCATTGCCGGCGATACATACAACGCGCTCGGTCACGCTGAGTTTGCGGTAGTCGCCAGTGGCACCGCGACTGTCGAAGCCGCGCTGATCGGTACCCCGATGGTCATAGTGTACCGGGCATCTGAGTTGAACTGGCTGCTGATCCGGCCGTTGATTCACCTGAACACGTTCGGGATGGTGAATCTGATCGCGGGCCGGAGGATCGTCCCCGAGTTGATTCAGCACGATGTCACGGGAGAGCGGATCGTGGCGGCAGTGTCGGCGATACTGTCGGACTCGAATCGTCTGGCTCAAATCCGCGATGCTCTTGCGATGGTGCGAGAAAAACTGACTGTGGGCGCCGGTTATGAACCGCAGCGCGCCGCTCGGGCGATTATCGAGACCATTGGCGCCCAGGGTCAAAGCCGCGCAACGCGAGGCAGGGAGACCACTTGAAATCGCGGTACGTGACAAGAGAGCTATTGCCGGCGGTTGCAATCCCGGATGCTTGTTTCACGTGAGCACTGCTCGTCTTCACTTCGGAGATTGCTCAGCGGTCCCGGGGAGCCATAAACAGTTCAAGCACGACGAGAAGCCAGGTTTGGTGACCCCTCCGGTGCATGGGAAAAAGGACTTGCCGAAGGGAACGCTGGCGAGCATTTCACGGCAGGCTGGATGGAGGTCACGATGAAAGAGTACGTTGTCATTTACGAGCAGGGACAGGAAGGCGAAGAAAACTGGGGCGCATACGTTCCCGATCTTCTCGGTTGCGTTTCCACCGGCGAGACGTTGGAAGAGGCGCAGGGAAACATCCGGGACGCTATTCAACTGCACCTGGAAGGAATGAAGGCTGAGGGCTTGCCGATTCCGGAACCGACCACTCGAGCTGATAAAGTGTCGGTGGCCGCCTAAGCGTCGCGCGTTGTTGCCAAACGCGAACCTGGGCTTTTACTTCGGAGGGCAGTATAGCTTTTGAATTCCCACCCCTTCTCAATCTATGTCCGCAATCGGCCAATCCGCGTCGCTTACCTCGTCAACCCAAGCAGTGTGCCTAAGGGGTTGCTTGATGCGCTAGTGGACCACAGCATCCAACGGTGGGGCGGCAGGTATAATCCGATAATCTATACTGACGGGAGGGTAATTGATGATCTCCAGTGGGGATTCCTCTACGGTTTCGACCCTGACGTTGTTCTCCCGTTTGTGGAACTTGAACATGACCTAGCCGAGAGGATCAAGCGCCACATTGCTCCGCTCGAAATCGAACCTTACAGAGAACAGGACGAGGGCAGTGTCGTCTATTCTGTGCATACGTCGTTGGATGGTCTCTCGATTTATCCCTCGCGAAAGAACCTGAGTCCATTCGTCAACCTTATAACACTGATTGGAGAACCGAGACTTGTTGTGTTCGACGTCGACGACACTCAAGACATTAGTGTGGAGAGATTCATCCGACGCAATCTCGGGGTGTACTTCAAGACCGTTTGGATTGAGCATGCTCTGAAGCAACTGGAAACGGTGGAGTTCCGGATAACCGACGTTGCAAGCCTCATCGAAGCGATAGAAACTCTGTCCGGTGTCGGACAGACCTTTGTGTATCCGATTCAGTTGTCGAGTCTGCCCAACTTCTGGCCTGAGGTCACGTGGGACTACCAGAGAGACGCTTTTACGGTTGTCGTCGGCGACAGCGTGGAAGACTTCGTTCACGGGTGGAACCATCCACTGACTGTGGCGCGATCGAGAAGGGGTTCGATCAACGAACTCTGGTTTCCCATTGAGTTGGCGACCAATCCCAGCTTCTTGAGGCTTCTTGGTCCTGGATCCGCAAGCTCTCGCGCTACGATAGGAACGACCCCGTCGACTTCGTAAGCCACAGCCTAACGGACGAACAATTGGAGCGGATAGTCAATGAGTTTGTCCCACAAGACGAATACTTTCCCACTCGGGTGTGGATACGAATTCGCGGTAAGGCGCAAAGACCGCGAGTGGTCCTACAGGCTAAACAGCCTGCTTCAAGCAGCCATCGGATAACATGGCGTGTTGCCTGTGCTCCTCACGCTCGGCAGGCTGCTCGATGAATGCAAGACGTCCTTTTTCTATGTTCCCAATCTAGGGCTGTTCGGTGAGCCCGAAGGAAAAGCGCTGTGCGAGTTGGACACGTCTGTATTCAGGATGGGAAGTTCGTCATAGGAGAGGCCAAGAAGTCAGATTCGGAATATGAGACAGACGACTTCAAAAGATGGCAGTGATCGCCGAAACAATCCGGCCAGATGTGGTTGTGTTCTCCGACCTTGAGGTCAAGAAGAATGGTCGCGGACTCATAAGAACGGGAGTCGAAGAGCTAAAGGCCGATCTCAAACCTCTCGGCATAGCCGTAGAGTATTATGATTTGTCCGAACTCTAACCACCATCACCTCCATTCTAGGTGTCACGGCTTATCGGCATGATGAGTTCCGCCATAAAACGCAGCGGAGAAGCTACCTATATAGGTTCAATCAGCGAAGGCTTTCAGCGGTCTCAGCATGAGCCGGGAATGACGACGCGTCAAGCGGGAGCCTGACACCTTTGGAGCGCGGCGACCGGGCGCCGCTTTGGTAATCTCCCCTAGCTCCCCGGACCAGGAGCGACCGGGAGCGACTATCAGAGCGGCGCCAGGTCGCCGCACTCCGTGCTACCGGTTTCTCGCAGGACGCGAGGGACGCGGGTAAACAGCCACGCTCCAATTGCCGTCTTTATCCACGGCTTGAACTCCGAACAGATAGTTGTCCTTCGACATTCCCTTGACCGTATAACGCGTGACGTTCCCAACCAGGAGTCTTCCCTGCCAGAAGGGAGCCGTCGTCTCGCGCCAGACGATCCGATAACCCGCGAGGTCGGGCTCCTTGTTCGCTTCCCACCGCAGGTTCGTGTCGTTCTCGAGCCTGACCTCGACTTCGACGTTTGCGGGCGGCGCGGGCGCGAGTGCCAATCCGGCGAGTGCTGCGGCATTCACGCGCGCGACCTGGGCGATGTACTTGAAGTCGTCGTACTCAGGCAGGTCGCCATACTTCACGCCCTTCTCCTCGCGTACTCGTTGATGCTGATGCTTGTAGTCTTCGTTGGGCTCGGTCATGCGCACGGCCGGGTAACCGCGATCCAAGAATGGCGAGTGGTCTCCGCCGCGGCCGTAACGGTCGCGCCGATAGACGACGGTCACGTTCATCCCGGTCACGTACTTCTCGCCCAACTCCTTGATGAACCGCGCTAGCTGTCGAGTCGGAAGATCATTCTCCGCGCCGGTTTGCAACAGCGTCCGAAGCTCATTCGGCATTTCCCCCCGCACCCCTCCCACGCCTTCCGCGAAGAGCCGGACGTGTGTGTTGTCGATCCGTCCGTCCTCGGCGCGCGAGCTGCCGATGATGTCGTTGGTTATCATGCCGGCGATGTTCAAGCTCTTCTGCTTGGCCATCTCAGCCCAATGCGTCGACCCGAGCAGTCCCTGCTCCTCGGCAGCCACGGTCATGAAGACGAGTGTGGCATCAAACTCGTACTTCGCCATCACGCGGGCCATCTCCATCACCGCCGCCGTTCCGCTCGCGTCGTCATTGGCGCCCGGCGCGGCGCTGGTCGCATCGAGTGTATCCTGCGCGCAGAGGCACGAGTCGTAGTGCCCGCTCACGACGTAGATTCGATCCTTCGACTCCGCCTGCTTTCCGGGGAGCGTCGCGACTACGTTGACGATAGTCGTTGGGTTGGGAACTCGTTGCGTGGGTTGTTGGACGAACTCATCGAACTCGACTTGAAGTCTGCCGCCTGCTTCGCGGCTGTAGCGTTCGAACTCCGATTTGATCCACCGGCGAGCGGCGCCGATTCCGCGCGAGTCGCTCCCGGTTTCGGACAACGAGTGTCGGGTCTCGAAGCCGACGAGCTTCTTGATAATGGCTTCGATGTTGTCAGCGGAAATCTCACGGACGATCTTCTGAATCTGCGGATTCATTGCCGCCTGCGGCGATTTGTGTCTTTCTTGTCCGGCCTGATTACCACGGATCGGCGCGAGGCACATCAGAACCACGAGGATCAGCAGAGTCTGTTTGCGCATTGAGGCTCTCCTTCCGAGCGGATAGTTGATCGGCGACGGTCTCGTAACTCTCTCCCGCTACTTTTTCTGGAGAAGGTTGTTCAGGTTCGTTTGAGCATCGGTCAGTTTCGGATCGATCTTCAGGGCCTGCCGGTACTCTGCTTCGGCTTCCACGTACTTCTTCTGCATCTCCAACGCGCGGCCCAGCTCATTGTGAGCGCGCGCGTCACGCGGTTCGAGCCTTATCACCTGCCGGTACTCACCTTCGGCTTCCGCGTATCGCTGCCGATTCGACAGGAACCGGCCGAACGCTCTGTGGCCAAGGACATACTCCGGGTCAAGCCTAAGGGCCTCCCGGTATTCCGTTTCGGCCTCGTTGAACTTCTGCTGATTAGCGAATGCGAGGGCCAGATTGTAGTGGGGCCTCGGCTCGTTAGGGTCGAGCTTCATCGCCTGCCGGTATTCCCCTTCAGCCTCCGCGTACTTTTGCTGCCGGGCCAGACTGATGCCAAGGCCGTTGTGGGCGCTCGAGTTGCCGGGGTCGAGCCTTATCGCCTCCCGGTACTCCGCTTCCGCCTCGGCGTACTTCTGCTGATTACCCAAGGCAGCGCCTAAGCTGACGTGAGCCGGCGCATGACCTGGATCGAGCTTCAATGCCTGCCTGTACTCTGCCTCGGCGTCTGCGTACTTCCTCTGACCGGCGAGTGCAAGGCCGATTCCCGTGTAAGCGATCACATTGCGTGGGTCAAGACTCGCGGCCCGGCGGAATTCGGCTTCAGCTTCTGAGTACTTTTGCTGTTCTGCCAGTGCCGCCGCGAGTGCAACGTGTCTGCGAGCGTTAGCCGGCTGCTGTTGCACACTTCGCCTCTCCTCCGCCTCGATCTCGGCCCATTTGTTCAACTGACGAAGTCGTCGCAGCTCGTCTCTGGCTTCTTGCTGCTTCGTCTGCTCCACCATCACACGATAGAGTTTGTGGCGCCAGACGGCGTTGCCGGGCTCGGCTTGTACAGCCCCGCGGTATTCCCGTTCGGCGTCCGCGAGCCTTCCGTTGTCGACCAGCGCGTCGCCGTTCTTGACGTACTCACGAGCAACGGCCGCGGTGTTCGCGGATACCTCAGTGGTGACCGGAGCGGACGGAGGTTCTTTGGCGCGTATCCTGGCCAGATCCGCGAACTGTCCGTTTGGGTATTTCCGCAAATACGCCCTGAAATCTTCGGGGTTCGTGCTGGTTTTTATTGTCTCCCAGAAGCTCAACTCTATTGCCGCCGGATCGACGCGACGCGGATTGACCGCATCGTCGGTTGCGATCGGCGCATCTCGCGCGGCTATGGCGATCACCAACTCGTCGGCCTTGTAACCGTCCATCTGATAGTAGGGCTTCTGCCGTTTGGAGGCTCCCAGGTCTATGCTGACCTTCTTCGGCACGGCATCCTGAACGTAGCGTATCAATGCGGCGAGCGTGACCTCGCCTTTCTCGTTAGCCGCTTCGCCCTTCAGCGCTTCGATGACCGCCCACGTAAAATATCCCTGTCGCTTTTCCGTGTACTCGTAAGCCCGCTGGCCGATGCTCGCGGCGTACAGAGTCGCGAACGCCTCTACTTCGCGGTTGCGCACGTCGAAGTTGAAGCCCCGCGCATAGCTTTCCGTCATCAGATTAGGCGCGTCGGCCCGCCCTCCCGGGTCATTGCGGCAGGCGTCGAGCAACAACACAACCTGTCTCGCTCCCATCGCTTTGATCCGGTCCTTGACCCGCTCGACGTTGACGGCGCCGTCCTCGAGTATGCTCACGTCGTCGGCCAGTTGCGCATCCGACGGAAGCAAAAACGCCTCGCCGCCGCGCTCCATGCCGTGTCCCGAAAAAGAAAGCAGGAAGAGCCCGTCCTTGGGCACGACAGCGGCGAAGTTCGACAGCCTCCTGAGAATATTCATGCGAGTAGGCTGGCGCTCCTCCGGCTGGTCGGTTGCGAGGAGAACGACCTGATCGGGCGGAAAGTCCGCTCGTTGTATGAGCGCCTCCGCCAGAAGTCTGGCATCATTGGCGGCGCCGGTGAGCGCGCCAATCTGCCGGTCTTTGTACTGATCGACCCCGATGACCAATGCCCACCGCTTTGAAGCACCTGGCCAATGACTAACTCTTTGGATGGGTTGTACGCGCAATCCGCGTGCGTCGGTTTGCGCTGCGGCAATGCGAGCACCGAGAGGCACGGAGGCGCCAATGAGCAACAACAAGCTGATGAGAACCAAGATCGCCGGCTTTCGTTTCATAGGGCAGCGTTCGGCGGCAGCGGTGAACGGACGGAAGCTTAAACTGAAAATCAGGCGCGGTCAATCAGTGTCCCCTCGTCGGGCGGGTTGAATTTGGAACCTCAAGAATCAGAGAGTGGGATGGTGCCCCCGGCGCGATTCCAACGCGCGACCTTCCGCTTAGGAGGCGGACGCTCTATGCAACTGAGCTACGGGAGCACGTGAACTGAAAGTACCAGATGAGCGATCCTGCTGTCCAGGAATCGATATCAGATGGGTGCGCGTCAGCTTTTCGCGGATACCCACTTCGCCAGAAGTGGGTCGCTGATGTTCTACAATAGTGACTTTGAATTTGGGCTGTGCTATCGTGCACTCCTAAGAGGTCCAGGTCATGAAGGCGACTAAGACAAACGCGAAACGCGGCACGATCACGCCAACCACGAGAAGAACTGTAAGAACTCCGGCGCAGCGTACGCGAAAGACGAAGAGCTTTCCGAACGAACGGCCAACGATCTCATGCTCGAAGTCTGGAAGAAGATTTACGAGACTCGCCGCGAAAGGCTCTTGTAATCAATGCCTGGCACGATCTACGACACCAGCATCTGGATCGCCTACAAACCAACAAAGCTGCCCAACGACCTCGTGATGTCCGCAGTCGTACTTCAGGAACTCGCAGCCGGAGCAGCCGACGGCACGATTCTCAAGAAACTCGCGGCTTCGCGGATAATGTACGAAAAGGAAGACAAGCTCCTCGTGCCGACCGGGGAGGACTGGTTCATGATTGTGCTCGGGAGTGGGTTCTCGCTGGGCGCTCGCTGCGCTATGATCATTAACGCTATGCCAAGGTGCGAGGATCTCGGCCGATGTTCGATTCGGGCACACTGACATTCAGGGAGTTTGTGATGAGTGAACCCCTGCCACTCTCCACGATCCAAAGCTCGGTGTTGGAATTCCTGCGGAGTCGTGACGATGGCGTTGTGTTCGGCGCGCAAGCAGTCAACGCCTACGTATCAGAACCCCGCATGACCCAGGACGTTGACATCCTCTCGACGCGCGCCGAAGAGCTGGCCGGGGAATTGCGCGACCACCTCAGCCAGGCGTTTCATATCGCCGTCCGTGTTCGAGAGATAGGCGAAGGCCGCGGATATCGACTGTTTCAAATCCGAAAGTCGGGCAATCGCCACCTCGTCGATGTCAGGCCCGTTGACGCGTTGCCATCCACGCAGCGAGTGGCAGGAGTGCTCGTGATTGCGCCCGCTGACTTGATCGCAAGCAAAGTCATCTCGTACCACCGCCGCCTGGCGCAACCAAAGTCATTTACAGACAGGCGAGACATTGCGATGCTCTTGTTAAAGTTCCCTGAGCTAAAGCGCGGCTCTGGCCCTGTTGCCGACTGTCTACGTCGGGCGGGCGCGGGGCCGGAAGTCATGGCGGCCTGGGATGAGTTAGTCGCCCAGGAGATAAGAGCCCCGGATGCGGACGATGATTTTTGAGACTCAGCGAGCGCGCGCAGTCCGCCGCGCCTTGATGAAAGACAGGCGATAATCCGGGGTTATGGTCCGAAGTCGCGGCACGCACGCGCTCGCAAACGCTTGAGAACTTGCGGTCCGGGGGCGTCGTAGTAAGACAGGGTTTCCACGGGGATTCGCGAATACACTTGACCCAACCTCGCGAGGGACGGCCGCACTCAGCAGGGTGCGCCGCGGTAATGGAGGCAGCGTGTACTGTTCGGATTGCGGGGCGGAATCTACTGTCGCTCTGAAGAGGGTCACCGAAGGCACGTCGCGCTCGTCCGACCGGCGACGCTACGATGAAACGCTCGCGCGCGAGTGAGAGGCCAATCTATGTACTGCCCGAATTGTGGAGCTGAGTCGACGGTAGGGTTGAAGTACTGCAAGCGATGCGGCGGCAACCTGACCGGCACCACTCAATTGATTGCGCCGGTAATCCAACCGCCACGTGTCACGGGCGCCATCTGGGCGGTCGCGATCGCCTCGATAGCGGTCGGATGCGGCGGGTTGGGCATCGTATTCGGCGTCGCCTCCAGCCTCGTGGGAACCGACGGCGCCGGCGATCTCCCAAGAATCATGGTCATCATGGGCGCGTCGGCGGTGTTCGGGATCATCTGGCTTTTGATCCGCGCGCTTCTCAAGCTGATGAGCATCTCGCAGGGCGTCGCCAGCCAGACTCAATTGAGTCAAGTCAGCCAGGCAATGGGCTCGCAGTACAATCCCGCGCAGATTCCGGCGCCGCCTTCGGTCATGCCGAGCGTAACCGAGCACACGACCCGCAGCTTTGATCAGCGCGCGTACGACGAACGCCGGGCGCGGGAGTGAGGCACGGAGGCCGTATGTACTGTCCATCTTGCGGGACTGAAGGGACCGACGGCCAGAGCTACTGCAAGCGGTGCGGCGCTAGTTTGAGCGCCGCCCCACAGATCGCCGCGCCGAAGAACCCGCTGCCCAAGTTGGCAGGGATGTTCTGGGCGGTGGCGGTGTTCGGTCTCGGGTCGATCGCAACGTTGCTGGGTTGTCTTGTGGCGCTCGCCGCCATCGGAGTGAACTCCGAGGCAATTGCGATGACGGGCATCTTCGGTGGCGTGACGATCTTCGGAATAGCCGGCCTGCTCATCTGGCAGTTGTCGCGTTTGATCAACGTCGCGCAAAACACCGACGCTGCGGCTCAGCCCAGGAAGTTGAAGACAGCCCCACAAGCCGCGTATCCCCAGATCGCCGGGCCGCATCGAGCGGTGCCGAGCATCACCGAACACACAACCCGTAACTTTGAGCCGTCTGTGCGCGACGAGAGGACTTCGCGCGAGTATCCGCACGGCGGTGGGAGGTGCGATGTACTGTCCAGTCTGTGGAGCTGAATCGACCCAGGGTCTGAACTACTGCAAGCGCTGCGGAGCCAGCCTCGGTCTGCCAATCAGCGCACCCGAGCCCAAGCCGGCCGCCAACTTCACGCGACTGACGGTGGCCTTGTCGCTTCCGTCATTGGTTGGCGCCCTCGGCCTGACCGGGTTGTTCGTGACGGCGGCTGAACTCGGCAGCCGGATCGACCCGCGGTTCCTCGTAGCGACCATCGCCTTCGAGGGCGCAACGGTTGTCGGTGTTGTCTTGACGCTTGCATGGTTGCTGCTGCGCCTGAGCGGATTACCTCAACCGGCGATTCGTCAGCGCGAGATCATTTCGCCCGCTGCAATGAACGATCGGCCGGCGGAGCTGGCCCCGAAGCCGGCCGTTATGCCCAGCGTCACCGAGCACACAACGCGCAACTTTGAACCCGCCAGAAACCGAGACAAACCGGCGTGAAGACAGCGACTCGGTTGGATCGCTCGGACCCCTCGCTGCCAGGAAGGACGGCAACCGCGGTGTCCCCCGGGGCCGCCCGTACCGGTCTCCGAATCGTCGTGACTCACGCCTCTTCGTGAGTCAATGGAGATAGTTGATGAACGTTGTCGAGCTGAATAAGGTGACGAAACGTTTCGACGAGTTCGTCGCAGTGAAGGACCTGTCGATGGAGGTCAGGCGCGGTACGATCTTCGGACTGCTTGGACCGAATGGCGCCGGAAAGACCACCACGATCCGAATGATCTTGAACATCTTCGCGCCCGACAGCGGCGAGGTCCGCGTGCTTGGGGGACACGTCACGCCGGAGCTTCAACAGCGGATCGGATACCTTCCCGAAGAACGCGGCCTTTACAAGAAAATGAAGATCGGCGAACAACTCATGTTCTTCGCTAATCTGAAAGGCGTCCCCTCCAGGGCCGCGGCGGCCCGAATCGATCGGTGGCTCTCGAATCTCGACCTCTCCGATTGGAAGGACAAGAAAGCCAACGACCTGTCGAAGGGAATGCAGCAGAAGATTCAGTTCATCGCCGCCGTCTTGCACGAGCCCGAAGTCCTGATCCTGGATGAACCGTTCTCCGGGCTCGATCCCGTTAGCGTCAGCGTGCTCAAGGGGTTCATCCTCGACCTCAAGCAGCAGGGCAAGACCGTGATCTTCTCGACCCATCAGATGGAGCAGGTCGAGCAAATGTGCGACGACATCTGTCTGATCAACCACGCGACGAAGGTGCTCGGCGGCAGTCTTCGCGAAGTAAAAGGGCGCTACGGCCGCAACACGGTGATTCTCGACTACGAGGGGCCGGATTCCTTCCTGGGCGGCGATCTGATCAAGCGCCACAACCGATTCGCCAACTACAGCGAGTTGCTACTGAATGACGGTGTAGACGCGCAGCAGATCCTGACGCGGGCGCTGGCGGCGGGCGCGCGCGTGAACCGCTTTGAGATGGTCGAGCCCTCTCTTAACGATATCTTCATCGAATGCGTGACCGGATCGAATGAAAAAAGTAATGGTCATAATTAGGCGCGAGTACCTTACTCGCGTGCGGACGAAGGCGTTCGTCATCGGCACGATCCTGACGCCTCTGTTGATGATGGCGCTGATCACGGTTCCGGCGTTGCTCGCGCTTCGAGGTGGCGGCGAACGCCGTGTGACGGTGGTCGATCAGAGCGGCGATCCGGGGCTCTTTGAAGCCATCAAGAAGCGGGTCGTGGCGCCCGGCCCCGACGCGCAACTCGAAGACATTGCGAACCAGCCGGGTCCGAGAACGCCGCCCGGAGCACGAACGAAGTTCGTACTGACTCGTGTCGAAGTTCCTGCCGACAAATCGAAGGAGGAGATCGAGCGCGAGTATAACCCCGCTGTTGAGCAGGACCCCGAGAATGCCTACGTGGTGCTATGGAAGGGCATCCAGGATGGGGTTGAACCGGTGTACTACGCCAAGAACGTGGCTGACTTCTCGATCGAGAGCCTCGAGCGGACCATCAGCGCGGCGGTAATCGAGCGCAGGCTGGTTCAGGCGAACGTCGATCCCGAAAAAGTGAACAGCTACACTCGGCCGCTCAACATGAAGAAATCCAAGGTTGGTCCGGAGGGAGCTTCTGAGGAGGGAGAGCTGACTGCCTTTCTCGTCCCCTACATGATGCTGGTCTTCACTTACTTGACCGTGTTCATGTACGGCATCGCCGTCATGCGCGGCGTGATGGAAGAGAAGCAATCCCGAATCGTCGAAGTGCTGGTCTCGTCGGTGAAACCGTCTCAGTTGATGATGGGCAAGCTCGTCGGGATTGGGCTCGTGGGTCTGACGCAGGTGACCATCTGGGCGGGGTCGGTCCTGCTGATATCGGCTGGATTCGGGGCGTTGATGGCGGGGAAGTCGGCGTCCGGCCCGCCCAGAATCCCCATCAGCCTGCTCATCTACTTCGTCCTGTTCTTCGTTCTCGGATACTTCTTGTATGCGACGCTGTATGCGGTAGTCGGCGCCATCGTATCGACCGAAGAAGAAGCCCAGCAAGCCCAGGCGCCGGTCACGATTCTCGTTATGCTGCCGGCCGTTCTATTCATGGTGTTGTTGAACAATCCCAGCAGCGGGACCGCCATCGCGCTTTCACTCTTCCCGTTCTTCGCGTCCACGCTGATGATGATGCGGATCGCGCTGGTGAATCCGCCGTTCTGGCAAGTCCTGCTGTCGATGCTGTTGATGCTGGCGACGATTCTCGGGACGGTTTGGGTCGCCGGCAGAATCTACCGCGTTGGGATATTGATGTACGGCAAGCGGCCGAGCCTCGCCGAGCTTGGACGCTGGCTCCGCTATACCTGAACGAGGCCGCTCTCACAACCCAAGAACCCGCGGGCGGGTAACGTGTCTTCCCGCCTCGCTTCTGTAGTACATCTCCTCAGAGTGCCGTTATGGATGTGTAGATTCTCCGCTCTGCTGCCAGCGATGTATCAACAGGACGTCGAACAACTCCACTAAAGTGGGGGTATGCGACGAGATTCCACCGGCTGGGGCAGCGGCACACAGGTTGCCCTCCACGGGTTCGATGCTCTGACTGTGAGTATCTCAGGAGACAGAGGGCGCGCCCCCAAGCGTTCTGCGGCTCTGGCTCCTCGTTCCTCCCGCTTTTCGGGTCGGAGGATCATCTGTCGCTTACCAAAGACAGGCCCCGGTTGATCGGAGGAGAACATGTCTGGAAAGCGAATCCTAATAGTCGATGACGACCGCAGTACCCGCGAGCTAATGACGTTGATGCTGACACACGAAGGCCACGACATGCTTTTCGCGGAGGATGGGAAGGAGGCGGTGGAGATAGCAGCGACCGAAAAGCCCGACGTCGTTTTGATGGACGGTCTGCTGCCCAAACTCCACGGGTTTCTGGCCTGCAAAGCGATAAAAGAGATGGCCGACCCGCCGAAGGTTATTCTGGTGACCGGCGTCTACACCAAACCGACATACAAGTGGGAGGTGAGGCGGCTCTACCAGGCTGATGATATTCTGTTCAAACCGCTTGACCTCACCGAGCTTGCGAGCGCGATCGATCGAGTTGTGTCCGGCGCCGCGCCGCAGGAGAACGATGCGCGGGATTCGCAGGCGGACCAGTTCGTCAGCGCGAAGTTCCACGAGGCGACCGAGCCGACACCTTGCACAGCGTTCGCGTTTCGTCGATTCGATCCCGCGGAGATGATAAGTTCACTTCGGCTGGCTGTCGAGGATTGAGAGCCGGCGGTATACAAGCCGGATGGCGAAAATCAAAGTGAGAACACCTATGCTCCAACGTTGTGAAATAACCGACATTCAAAGGGTGCGCCGCGACCAGAACACTCCTCGCGGATTAGCGCTGATCAGAAGCCTTGCGCTAAACCACAAAGGCCGAATCTGGATCGAGGGCGAGATGGGTAAGCCCTCCAACTTCATCTGCTTGTTGTCAGCCGTCGAGGGGCGCAAGTCGCACACAAACAGCAGCACCATCACCTCCGACTGCCTGCGCGCGTGACGCGATTCAATTGCTAGGCTTCTTCGCCTCAGGCAGCTTGCGCGGCGCATAGTAGGGCTTGCCGTTCAGCTTCTGCACTTCCTTTCCCCAATTCGTTCCGTAGTCGCGATCGGCGTCCGACAGCGCCCACGCCTGCCGCTTGTAATTCCAACTGTCCGGATTCAGCCGCTGAGATTCCTTGTAGTGCGCAATCGCGTCAGTTCCCTTCCCCGTGCTGTAGAGGTATTCGGCCAGCGCAAACTCCGCCGCCGCCATCGCACGATCTGGGTTCTGCGGAGCGAGACGCGCCTTCAACTCCTTCTCCGACAGCACCCACGCGCTGCGCTCTCCGTTCTCGACCCAGTCGCGTATCCCCGCGAGGTAAACCGCGGCGTCCATCCCGTGCATGCCTTTGTACCGGTTGTCGACGAACGCGACTTCATTGGGGCGAACTATGCGGCCTTTTTCATCGATCCAAACCGCCGTCGGGACGTTGACCATGTCATACAGCCGCGTCACGAGATGCTTCTCATCTATCAGCGCGGTGTATTCCGGCTTCGCCGCCGTGATCCACGGACCCGCCGCCTTCGCACCGCCGGTGTCTTGCGCGACCGAGATGATCTCGAAGTTCTTGTCCTTCAGTTCATGGAAGAAAGTTTGCCAGCCTGGCAAGTCAAACCTGCACCCTCACCATGAGGCCCACGTGATCAGCAGGACCTTCTTGCCGCGAAAATCGGCGAGCGAGTGCATCTTGCCGTTCAGGTCGGGCAGCGTGAAGTTTGGAGCTTCCAGCGTCGCGAGGTAACCGTTCTGCACTTCCGGCCGCGGGCCGAAGTACCAAACCGCGTTCTTCTCATCAGCCGCCACGGGTTGCTTTACGAGCCTGGCGAACTCGCTCAGGTTGAACCATGTGACGGAGCTCTGTTTGTTGATGAACTGGGCCTTGCGCCCCTTCGGAATGGGGAAGCAAAGCTCGTCGCGACAGATGCCCTGCGGTTTGACGACGAAGCCAGTCGCGCGCCTGAGGTCTTTGACGGTGACCCACAGGTCTTTTGATTCAAACCCGGCGGGGCTGACTTCAGTGACCGCGCCGTCGTAGATCACGGTCTTGCGCATATCATCCGCGTGTGAGTTGATGGCTGCGGCCAGACACATCAATCCAGCAACTAAGAAGAATCCACCTGTACGCATCACGCCTCCTCAAGTCGGAATGTTTCGTTCAAGAGCGCGTCGCTGCTCTCGGCGGCGCTCTCGAACCCGGAAGTGCCAAACAAGAGCGAGCAGGATATCCTCAACCGGCGGCGTAATCAACTGTACTTGGCCGCACTTGTCACCGCCGAGTTCGGTGCGCGTCACGTTCCAGTCACGTCAAAGCAACTCGTTTTCGCGCCCTCAACGGTTCGTAGGAACCGCTAACCCTGAAAGGGTAGAGGCATATAGCCCCGGGTGAAGTCCGCGAACCCGTGGAAAGCGGCGGAAGGCGCATCACTAACCCGCGAAGCGGGTGGCGACGCTTGGCCGACGAGCACCGGGGCATAGAAGACCGCTGTCGGTCAGGACGTCGACTCTTCGTCTGGTACTTGCGAGCGAGCGTCACCCTCTTCGAGGGTTCACCTTGTGTGGTTTCGCATCGCCCACGGGTTCGCGGACTCACCCGTGGCTTCACTCTGGCATCCCGTTCCCGGATTCAACCGCAAAGTCTGACGCGCACCCTCGGCCCCGGTGTCGATGTTCCACCGGATCGTCTCATCACGATCACGGTCAATCGCGACGGGGCACTAAAGATTTGGTCTCTTCGATCTCCACGGTTTCGCTCTCTCGAGCTGCGCCGCAAGCCTGAACAGCGTCGCCTCATCCCCGAATCGCCCGGAGAACATCACGCCGATCGGCAAACCCTCCGCCGACCAGTGCAGCGGCACCGACATCGAGGGCTGGCCGGTCACGTTGTAGAGCGCCGTGTAGGGACCGAACTCCGTGACCTCTTTCACGTACGCCGGGATGCTCTCGGGCGAGAGGCTCAAGACACCCAGCGGCACCGGCGGCTTGGCCAGCGTCGGGCTCAGAATGACATCATACTTCTGCTGGAACCTCGCCATCGTGAGCCCCACTTGATGAAGCATTGCAATCGCGCGCGAGTAGGTGATGCTCGGAATCGCGCGTCCCGCTTGGAAGATCGACCAGGTGACCGGTTCAACGTCCTTGTCGGTGACCGCGCGGCCGAGTAGCTTCGACGCATCGTCCAATACTCGCGCAACCGACACGTTGAAGACATTCAGGAAGGCTTCGCGCATAAGGGCATAGTCAATCGGCGGCAGCGTATCTTCTACAGTGTGCCCGAGATCATGGCAGAGCTTCGCCGCTTCCATCGCAGCCCTCCGGCACTCCGGATCGAGCGGCGTGGCGCCGGGCGTCGATACCGCGAGTGCGATGCGAAGCTTGCCCGGATCGGCGCCGACGTCTTTCAGGAACGGACGCTGCGGCGGCGGTGAAAAGTAAGGCGAGCCCAACTCCGCGCCGGCTGATATGTCGAGCAGCGCCGCGCTGTCTCGCACCGAGAGCGTCAGCGCGTGATGGGCCGAGAGCCCGTTCCATCCTTCGAATTGAGTCGGCCCCATCGGCACTCGTCCGCGGGTTGGCTTCAAGCCGAAGACGCCGCAGCACGAAGCGGGTATGCGAATCGAACCGCCGCCGTCGCTGCCGTGCGCCATCGGCAGCATGCGGCTTGCGACGACCGCGCCCGCGCCGCCCGATGAGCCGCCGCTCGTGCGTTCGAGGTTCCAGGGATTGCGAGTCTTGCCGAAGAGCACTGATTCGGTTGTCGTCGTCAGGCCAAGCTCGGGCGTGGTTGTCTTGCCGAAGATCACGAGGCCGGCGTTCTTGTAGCGCGTGACCAGGGTGCTATCGAATTCGGGGATGTTGTCCTTGAATACGCGGCTGCCGGACGAGGTGACGGTTCCGGCGAGTTGTTGTCCAAGGTCTTTGAGGACGAACGGAACTCCGCGGAATGGGCCGACAGGCAAGCCCTGTTTGATCTGGGCTTCGGCTTTGTCGAAGAAGAGATGGCAAAGAGCGTTGAGTTTCGGATTGAGCGCTTCAACGCGTTGCCTGACCGCATCGAGCAGCTCAATCGGGCTGATCTGACGTCGCGCGATCAGCGCCGCGAGTCCGAGCGCGTCGTGTTTGTCGTATTCGGCGGCGAGCCCGGACAGATTCACCGGTTCAGTCGCGGCGTGAACGGAAAGGCGATTCAATCCGCTCGCGAGCGCGCCCACAGTTGCCGCCGCGCCAAGCTCGAGTAGTCTCCGTCGGCTGATGAGGTTGTTGTTCATCGAGAATGGCACCTCCGGTAAATTGAGAATCGTCGCGGTTCCTCAGTCCTCTTCAAACCCCTGCGAAGTGAACTTCAGCGTGCGGCAGTTTTCCGTCACTGTTCGAACGACATTGTCCGGCGCACCCTCCGGGATCTGCGCTTCAATCTCAACAGTGACGCGGACCTCAGCTCCAACCAGACGTGCGCGCCCCGCCAAAGCGGTATTCGATCGAGCTCCATTCTCAACACAGTCCCGCCCATCTCAGTGAGAAGCAGACCTTCGTTCTTGAGCTTCTTCGGAGCGCGCACGGCGAGCGGGTCTCCCCCTACTTGTCGCCATTTGTTTCTTCGCTTAAGGCCGGGGAATTCCCAGATCATCGCATATTTTTCGCGCCAGGTGCTTCTTGATTGTTCGATGTCGAGGAAGCGACGAGAAGGCGCCGTTAGCCGGGTTCTTGTAAAGGGTGTGCTTCGCGCCCTCCCTGAAGAAGAGGCAGCCGTGTGCTTCGAGATGCCTGATCAGGTCAGTGCGATTCATGCTAGGCCGCATGTAGCGTCAGTTTCTCGCGCACCACCTTGGCGTCACCCACCCGCTTCTCGGCCGCTTCCCGGTTGGCCTCGAGTATCATCTGAACGGCTTCAACCAGGTTTTCTCGGACCTCATCCATCGTCTCTCCCTGAGTGTTTGCGCCGGGGAGTTCGGCGATGTATCCGATGTAGCCACCCTCCTCGGCCTCTTCATAGATTGCCGTCAGAGTTATTTCCTTAACCATAATGCTCCTTTGCTCACTGGAAGAGTGTACCACTCTCGGGCGTCGGGGCAGAGGAAGCCAGGCGTGCGATCTCGGGCCAAGCCATGACCAAGCTGTTGTAGGCAAGAGCCTCCTCTGCCCATCTTTTTCGCCTCGACGTCGCGTAGAGCCGATGAGCCAAATCGCGCGACTTCGCGAAGCGCACGGATCTCCTTTAGCAATGCGGCGGCACGCGATTCGCCTTCTTGCGCGAGTGCTCGCATCATTTGGTCGCGTGCTTACCTGATTGCCAAACCGGGGGCTCCCACCAATGCCCCAATTTCGACACCGAGGCTCTGTGGATCGCGGCAGGACAAGAAAGCCCACCGGCCGAGCTTGCCCCAGTTGTTCACCGCGCTAACCCATCGCTTAGCCGCTTGATGCTTTGCATCCGTTTCGGCTTGGGTATGTCCCTTGATTTCTACTATCAACGTTACGCCGCTCGTTAGCTTCACCAAGAAGTCGGGCTCGTACACCCGCAGGTCGTCATAGAACTCATACGGGATGTTGAACTCAAGCCGGTCGTTTTTCGCGTAGCAGACGACGTGAGGCGAAGCTTCAAGCTGAAACATCGCGGCTTGCTCCCACGAATTCGTGTCGCAAGCGACGTAGTTGATGTGACTCTTCTGAGTTACTTGTACCGGTTTGACCGTCTTGAAATGCACGTGAGCCGTAGTTCCAATTTGCTTGTATCGATTGAGCAGTGGAATCAGCGGAGCTTCTCCTTGTTCGTCGTCCGGTTCGATAGCAGCGACAAGTAATCTGACGATCCGCTGCACGTAGGTCTGCAGCCCGATCTCGCAGGGATGAAGCCCATTGAAGTCGACACGTGTTCGCACGTACTCCTGCACCACTCGAAGCACCTGAGGGAAGAGAGCGTTGCGCGCCTGTCTACGGAGACTCTCCTTGCCAGGATGCGCTGCCTCAGTAAACGACCGCACGACTTCTTTTGCCATCTCGAACTCTATAGTCTGAGGGTGAGTCGAGTTGTAGTAGACCTCGCGATCAATGAGCTCATACCCGAATCCCCCATAGGTACTCGGACTGCCCACCTTGTACGCGACTTGCGGCTGAAGAAACGCCGCCGTTGGGGTCGTCCACGGGTCGAGCGCCGTCCGCTCAATATGGCTCATGTCGCACTTGATGAGATTCCGCTTCAGCGCAACTGCATAGCCCTCCACTATCGGGAAGCGGATCTCAAACTGACGGCGTTCGGGCAAAGCCATCACTTCATTCTTAGGTTTGTCGTCTCCGTTCGTTGGCTTGCCGGGCTCCAGCCCCTTGAAAGGAATCAGCGAGAAGGGAACGCCAAAGATGTCCACGTACTCGGGACTCAACAAGCCTGTCGCCGGGTCAATTGAATAATCAATCCGTCGAAGCCCGCGACCCACCACTTGTTCACAGAGCAACTGACTGTTAAACGCCCGCAAGCCGAGAATGTGAGTCACCGTATTTGCGTCCCAGCCCTCGCTCAACATGTTCACGGAAACGACGCAGCGAACCTTCTCGCCTGGCTGTCCTTGTTTTCCAACGGTCGCGACGATACGGCGCAGTTCTTCTGCTGCTTCCTTCTTCGTCGCCTTCGGGTTTTCACTCTCGGCGTCCTTTAACAGATTCGAGTCTATGCGCAGCGTGACTTCCGCGCCCTTTTGGTTCGAGAGCAACTCTGGGAAGACAAGGCCATTGCCGTAGTGCTTTGTCGTTTTTGCTTTCCTCTTCCGCTTCGGTTGTTCCTCGTCGTCTTCCTCTTCTTCCACGTCCTCTACTTCGACAACCTCTTCTCCGGAGATTGCCCGGTGAAAATGATCGGCAATCGAGGTGTTGTCGCAAACGATGATCATCACTGGTGGGACGCGTTCCTGACCGGGAGTAGCCGCTTGCATCAACTCGAAGCGCTCTTTCCACTCGCCCGCAAGCGTGATCAGCGCGTCCTCCGCTTTTCGATAGACAACCTCCGGCTTGGGCTTGCCGCCGTTCAGCTTCTCCCCGGCTTTCAGATCGCGAGTGATATGCTGCCAGAGCTTGAAGTATTTCGGGTCGGGCCGGCCAGTGTTGTCGATCGCAGGCAAGCGCGGGATCTTCGTGATGCCGGACTCGATCGCATCCACCAGGCTAAAGTCACTCACGATCCAGGGAAATGGCGAGCCTTCCGGATAGCCGCTGCCGTGGATGTAAAAGGGCGTTGCCGACAGATCGACGCAGAAAGAGATTCCGCAGGCTGCATTGATCTTCTCCAAGCCCGAAATCCAGACTGTCGCCTCTTCTCGATCTTCCTTTTCTTCGGCGCTCAGCCTTTCGTCCTCCTCGAGCTTCGCTGGCCGATACGCGTGATGAGCCTCGTCGTTCAGCACCATCAACGGCTCATCATCATAAAGGTCTTCGAGCCGATTACGCGCGAATGCCTCGGGATCTTCCTCACCCTTGTTCACGACGACGAAGCTCTTGCCGCCCTCGGTGTGCTCTGACTCAGGGCTTAACCAGTGCCAGTTGGTCACCAGCACCTTGCCCTTGGCGAGCTCCGGGCGAAGCGTCATCGGAACGATGTCAAACTCTTCGTAGTAGTTTCCCGGCAAGCCCGGCCTGAGCACTTGGAGCCGCTCCTTGATCGTCAGGTTGGGACAGACAACAACCGCCCGCGTCGGATAGCGAGTGTCACCCGGCACGCGTCCTCGATTGCAGAAGGCCCACGCGATGAGCATCGCCATCACCACTGTCTTTCCGCTGCCGGTTGCCATCTTGCACCCGTAACGAGTCAGCGGCTTCAATTCGGCTTCATTAGGTAGATCGATGAGCTTGGGGTGCTGAGCGATCTTCGCAATCCAGTCTTGCGGGCGCGGGTTTAGCCCTTTCATCAATTGCTCGTAATCGTGAAGCGTGAGCTTGGTGTTCCAGCGAGGCTTCTTGCCCGCCGCTAGAATCTCGCGGATGTAGATGATCGTCTCGACGGCTTCAAGCTGACAGAAAAAGAGCCGTCGCGAGCGGTCTTCACGCCACCAGTGACGGAGAAGCTGCTTCGTGGTTTCGTTCGCGCCCTGCCACGCGCTCGCCCGGCGATCACCCCGCCAGAGTCGCACGTCGTCGCGAAGGAAGTTCACCAGCGGAAGATCATCGCTCTCCTCTTCCGTGAGCAGTGACATCTGGGCGGTGCCGGTTCGTTCACTCTTGAACGTTGTACGGCGAGCAGAGGATCGGCTTCTCGACCGGTTGAATTGGTAAGGGCATTTGCTTGGACATAAGGCCGTCGCAAACACTAGTCTTCGATAGAGGGCTCCTGGTACACCCGAACCCGCCCCGGCTCGACTATCCAAAGCTTGCCCTCCGGTTGTTCATTTTCGAGAAGTTGGGCGAGTGTTCGAATAAGCGTGAGGATATCCGCGTGCGAAGGCTTAGACCGTGGTCTGAGCACCACTATGCCCGAGTACTTGCTCGGGATGAAACGCAGAGGATTCGCAAAATCAAGATCGAGTGTGACCAGCGCGCGCTTCTCGTTAACGGCTGCCTGCAGCACAGCGTCATCAATCGCGGCCCCCAGCCCCTCGGCCAGCACGGTTGAGACCTCGTGCCCCGCTTCGTCAAGAATGGCGCGCGCGCGGTGACCGAGGTTCTCGTCGAGCTTCAACCTCATACCCCAGTCTCCAAAGGCACGTCTACGTAGCGCTCGCGCGCCATCTCAGAACCGTAGGCGATGCAAGCCTGAATGTCCTCTGTGGTGAGCCCCGGATAGTCAGCCAGAATCTCGTCGACGCTGCTGCCCGAGGCGAGCAGGTCGAGGATTAACGACACCCATATCCGATGTCCGCGTATGCAGGGCTTGCCGCCACATCGGGCGGGGTCGATCCAAATGCGTTTGAGCAGTTCTTCGCGAGTCATGGCCGTTCTCCCCTTTCTAATGCTCCATCATTATCACTCGCATGCCTTCGTTGCCGCGAGGGTCAATCACCTTCACCGCAATCCGCCACTCCTGTCCTGACTCTAAGTGAGACGGTCGAGGGAAAGGCAGACTTCGCAGTCCACTCAGGGCTTCGAATTGCTCTTCGTCGATGACGCCAACTGCGCCCAACGCCTTAGCGAGCTTCTGCCACTTAGTCTTGTCAGGAAAGAACGCCTGGCAAATGCAGAAGGTGCGACCATCATAGTCGCTATCCAGAAACCACGCGGCAATACGTTCCCTGTCCGTCGGGTAGAGCGTGTTGCTCACCGGATCGTAGACATCCATTCCTTCGACCTCGATCACGTACTGGCCGTCTTGCTCTTGAGCCGGTGGCTTCACGCGCGGCGCACTGAACACGGTGAAGATCTGGCTGCCGGGTTGAGTCTTCAACAAGTCGTCCATCGCCACGTCCGGCCGGATAAGTGCCATGTGACAGCGGAGATTCGGATGCGAAGAATCCTCGATCGCCGCTTGAGCCGAAGCGTCGAAGCCGAATCCAGCGAACACCAGATCGTCGTAGCCTCGCCGGTTCGCCGACCGGACCGCTTCCTCAACTTGATAGGCACTGATGTTGCCGACTTCGGGGCCGATTGAGACCGCAACGCGTCTCTCTTTCGATTCGCCGTTGACCCACTCACCATCGGCGTGCAGAAGCGAAGCTCCGCTCACCGGCTCAAGTCGGGGGAACTTCATGTTCTTGTTGCCCTTGAAATCGACTCCGGCGGCTTTGAGCAGCCTGATCATCTTGTCGAGGTGCGCTTCGGCATTGGCTGCCTGCGTCTCACCCTCGAACGTTTCCATCTCGCCTTCGGGCGCCCCGCCGATTGGGGTGTCTGGTCCCTCTTCCAAAGCGATGACACCCTCCATCGTGAACGGGCCTGAGACGCGGACGATTTTAGCTACCGTCTCGGGCTTATCGACTAACTCCTCCATCTCGGCGTTCTTCGCGATGCAGTCGTTAACCTCGTCCATCTTCGCGCGCCAAGCCTCGCGATAAGCTTTCAGTGCTGATTGCAGAGGCGCAGGCCAGTCGGGATCGGTGTCGAACGGTACTTCCCATTCTTTCCATTCAGAATCGGGCAGCAGTGGCCGGCTAGGTCTTCGCGACGCGCAAGACTCGCCATCACCTGAAGCGAGTCGCCCAGGATCATCCGGTTCGACCAGTCCACGTCGTGCTGGTAGAACTGGACGGCACTCGCGTAGTCCTGTTGCGGATCGGCAAACAAATCACGCTGCACGTCTTCGCGCGCAAGCACCCGCAGTATTGCTTGAGTCGAGACCCGCTCATGAATGTGAAGCGCAACAGGATCAACTTCGAACCAGGGCTTTTCGCGTTTACCGCTCCATTCAAGCCACGGCTCGTGCTTGCGCAGCGCCTGGGCTAGAAGTTTCGCATCTTCGCGGCTGAGCGGTTCGCGACAAGCCTTTTCGAGAAGCTCAGGCAGTTGATCTGTGTCGACCGGACCCGAGCGCAGCACCGGCGGAAGGTGAGGATTGTACTCGTACCGAATCCTCGGCGCTTCGCGTATTTCTCCCTGCGCCGCCAGCCCCGACGGCGGGATGTTCTTGCGCTTCGACGGGTGCCGGTATGCAGCTACCGATTCGCTACCTGCAGGTTGAGAAGACTTAGGGTTACCTGATTTCTTTCGTGGCATCGTTCGGCTCTTACGGAGTTGTCTCGTGGGCGAATATTGAAGTACGTATGTTCTGTTGAGCAACGATGACTGGCCAATAGAACGGCGTCCCGCGCCATCCCTGTTCATCGAGACCATTCTGCCGAATCAACATCAGCATCGGGCTGTCGATAGCGACTCTGCGCGCTACCTCACCTTCTGTACGGGCGGTATCGGGTGCGTCGGAGTAGTAGGCGTGACTTCCAGTCGAGACGCGGCGACTCAGATAACAACGCCATTGGGCAGAATCCCCTTGACCGATGCGTCGCGTGCTAGTTCTTCGAGACGTGCCATGCTTCCCTTCTACCTTTAGCCGGCCCGTGCCTTGCCTAGAGCGAGAGCTGCCGCGCGTTAGGTAGTCTATTGTCAGCGGGACCAAGTTTACGCGCGAAAGCTATAACACGAGACTACGACTGTCAGTCAGTCGACACTCGAACTGTAGACTGGATTTGTTCGCGCCAGTTCTTTAGCGGCCTGTGAGTCCTGGTCGCTTATCTCTACTGAACGCCTGACGAGCCAACGTCGCGCCAGGTCAGTGAACTCGGCTCGTTCGCCTCTTCAAATAATCCATCACAATGTACCGCCCCAGCGTCACCGTCGTCGTGAAATAAGCCTTCCCCTTGCAGATCTCGGTCACCTTCTTCACGAAGTCCACCAGGTAATAATCATCAGCCAGCATGAACGTGTTGATCATTATCCCGCTTCGCCGGCACGCAGCGACTTCCTTGAAGGTCGCCTTAAGGATCTGCGGATCCAGCCCCATCGGGTTCTTGTAGATTCGCCCTCCTTCGAGCGTCATCGCCGAAGGCTTGCCGTCGGTGATCATGATGATCTGCCGCATGTCTTTCCGCTGCGACATCAGTATCCGCCGCGCAAGATTCAACCCCGCACACGTGTTTGTGTGATAGGGGCCAACTTGCGCGCGCGCGACCGCCGAAAGCGGTATCTCTTCAGCCGAATCGTGAAAGAGCACGACTCGAAGGCTGTCCCCCGGATACTGGGTCCGGATCAGGTGAGTCAGCGCGAGCGCCACGCGCTTTGCGGGCGTGAATCGGTCCTCGCCGTAGAGGATCATCGAGTGCGAGCAGTCCAGCATCAACACCGTCGCGCACGAGCTCTGATAGTCGGTCTGATGTACCATCAAATCCGAATACTCGAGATTGAGCGGAACTCCGAGCCCCTCGCGCCGGATCGCTGACCGCAATGTCGCGTTCACGTCGAGGTTCATAGTGTCGCCGAATTCGTAGCGTTTGGGCGCTTCGCTCGTCTCGACGCCGGTCGAAAGGTGATTCGTGTCATGCCGGCCGAATGAGGATTTGCCGAGCGAGCCGATCAGATTCTTGAGCGCCTTGAATCCGAGAAAGTCGAGTCCCTTATCGGTCATCTCGAACTTCGCGCTCGCTTCGACAGGCTTGCCCGTGCCTCCGCCCATCGTAGTGGGAGTCGTTTGATCGCGCAAACGCGCCGGTTCTTCGCTGATGCTGATGTAGCCTTCTTCGATCAGCCGCTGGATGAGGCGGTCCAACATCTCGGCGAGCATCTCGGCGTTCAAGTTGCCGTCGTCGTCAGCGAATTGCGCCATCTCTTCGTCCGAGAGCAGACCGTCTTCAAAGAGCGCGCGCATGATGGCATCGCGCAAACTCTCGAGCGAGCGGTCACGGTCGCCCCAATAACGCGAATAAGGATCGTCGAAGCCGCTCTGGAGCAGAAAGTCCGCGAGCCGCTCGATCAGGTCTTCGAGGCTGATCGAGTCCCAATCAACGCCGTCCCATTTTGAGTATTTGGTGAATGCCACGGGAGTCCTGAGTCCTGAGTCCTGAGTCCTGAGTCCTGAGTCCTGAGTCCTGAGTCCTGAGTCCTGAGTTCTGAAGTCCTGAGTTCTGAAGTCCTGATCCCTCACATTTGAGAGCGCGACACTCAGAACTCAGGACTCAGCACCTCTAATTCACCTTCCGCGACCGGTTCAAGGCATCGTACCCGTAAGCGCGCGGCTCCGACCTCGCCGCCACGTAGCCGCGCTCTTCGCTTCGGCTGATCTTCTTCTGAGCGTGCAGCCCCTCCAGAATCAACTCGCACACGGCGACGACGGCCTCGGGCTGCGAGCGGTCAGCGAGGCCCGACTCTGCGGCGACGTCGAGCAGTCCGGTGACGTGGCGGAAGCTCTTCAAACACAGGTCGGCATTGTCGGTGTCACTGACTCGCAGCGCCCCACCGTCATTGAACCACGCGACGATGTCGGAGGAGTCCACGTGCCCGAAGTAGGTTTCAAACGTCTTTCCGACCGCCGTCCGGATCAACTCGCGCGCGACCGTCGATGCTCCGCGCTGTTCGCCCTCGTATTCGAGCTCGAGCTTGCCGGTGATCGACGGCAACGCGGCGTAGATGTCGCTGATCCGCGGCGCGATGCTCTCCCCTCCGTTGATTAAGCGTCTGCGCTCGGCGTTCGAGACGACGTTTTCAATGACCGAGATCGGCAACCGCTGGCTGACGCCGGAGCGGCGGTCGACACGTTGGTCCTTGCGAGCCTCGAATGCTATCTGCTCGACCACTCGCATGATGAACTCCGGCACGGCGGTTGGGATTCCGTCGCGCGAGAGCCACGCTTCCTGGCGGGTGATCTCGATGCCCTCTTCGACCGTCGCAGGATAATGAGTGCTGATTTCGGAGCCGATGCGGTCCTTCAGCGGAGTGATGATCTTGCCTCGCGCGGTGTAGTCCTCGGGGTTCGCGGAAAAGACAAGCGCAACGTCGAGCGGCATTCGGATCGGGTAGCCCTTAATCTGAACGTCGCCCTCTTGCATGATGTTGAAGAGTCCGACCTGAACTTTGCTCGCCAGGTCGGGCAGTTCGTTGATGGCGAAGATGCCGCGATTGGCCCTCGGCAGCAGCCCGTAATGAATCGTCAGCTCATCGGAAAGCAGATGCCCGCCCCGCGCGGCTTTGATCGGATCGAGGTCGCCGATCAGATCCGCGATGGTGACGTCGGGTGTCGCGAGTTTTTCAACGTAACGGTTCTCTCGCGGGACGAAAGCAACGGGCGTACGATCGCCGCGCTCTTCTATCACGAGGCGGCACCCCTTGCAGATCGGCGCGTACGGATTGTCGTTGATCTCGCAGCCCTCGATGACCGGCATCAGATCGTCGAGCAGTCCGGCCAGCGCGCGAAGGATTCGGCTCTTGGCCTGGCCGCGAAGGCCGAGCAGGATGAAGTTGTGGCGTGCGAGTATCGCATTCGCGAGCTGAGGAATGACCGAGTCATCGTAGCCGAGGATTCCGGGAAAGAGGTTCTCGCCGCGGCTGAGCTTGGCGATGAGGTTTTCGCGCATTTCGTCTTTGACGGATCGCGTGCGCACTCGCTGTTCGGTGAACTCGCTCGATCTCAATTCGGAGAGCGTGCGCGGCATCTGCATGAGAGTCACCTCGAAAGAAGCGCGACGATTGCGCCGGGATAAGGGAACTCTAGCGAGAGTGAAGGCCTGAGACAAGCCCTCCTTGGAAAGGGTGGAAGGACGGGAGGACGGAACGAACGGCGAAGACGAAAGGGACGGAGAGGAGTGCATCGGCGTCGTGAGATCGGCGGCCAACGGTGCCCGAACGAAGGTGTGTGTCGTCGGAACGGTGTTTCAAGGAGAACATTCAGAATGAAACACAACCTCCGCTGTCTCGGCTAACCTCATCGTGGTATCATCGCAACTGTAAAGCGGCAGTTTGTGAATTCTACGATTGCGGGTGCGTGAACGTGTCGGTCCAGTTTCAGAGACACTATTTCAACGTTGATGAGTACTACCGGATGGCTCGGGCGGGCATCTTTGCCAAAGACCACCGAGTTGAGCTCATCAAGGGCGAGGTGATTGAGATGAGCCCCATCGGTAAGCATCACGCCGGGTGTGTCAATCGACTCAACAGGCTTCTTAATGGCAGCGTCGGCAAAGCCGCAATTGTGGCCGTGCAGAACCCGATCAGCATCGACGATTTCTCTGAGCCCCAGCCGGACGTAGCCCTGCTGAAACCTCGCGCGGATTTCTATTCCAATTCACATCCGACTCCTGCCGACGTGCTGTTGATCATCGAGGTGGCTGACACCTCAGCGGAGTACGACCGAAGGGTGAAGCTCCCACTCTATGCGCGTGCCGGGATTCCAGAGGCATGGCTGGTCGTTCTGCCGAAGGACCTCATCGAAGCGCACAGTGAACCGAAACACGGGAAATATCAAAAAGTCCGGCGCCTGAAACGCGGCAAGACTCTCGTGTCAACAAGTGTGAAAGAACTCTCTCTGAAGGTCGATGACATTCTCGGGTAGGTGTCTCTGCCCGACTGCCAGATATCTCTACCTGCATCGCTGCTCGACGCAACTCGCGTCAGTCTTTGCCGAAGATCTTCTTGAACACTCGAAGGAACCCGCCGCCCTTCTTCTTCTCCTTATCATCAGGCTTCTTCTTCGAGTCCTTATCGTTCTGAGCAGCGCTGGCGGCCTGACGCTTGTCATCCTTCTTCGGATCGGGTGATGTTGAGGTTGTCTTCGATGCGGACTCGCCGGCCGCGATCTTCGCAGTGTTAACGGGAGGCGTTTCGGTATTGGGTTTCGCGATCGGGTTTGTCGGCGCGGGTGTCTTGGCGGGTTCTGATTTTGAGCCGTCATCGCTCGCGCCGGCAGCCGCTTTTGGGTTCGGAGATGGCGCGGTTGAAGCGCTGTCGCCGGCTGCGAGCGCATTGTCCTTCTTCCTGCCCTCAAGTGGCGGGGCCGTCTCGACAGTATCCGACGCCGCCTCCGCGCTGTCAGGAGGCCGGACTTGGGCGACGACGGGCGGCGCTGACTCAGGCTGCGAGGGCGTGGTTGCTGTGGTGGATTCAACGCTGACAACCGTCGGCAGCACGGGCGATGTGGGCATGAAGACGATCGTTGTTGCAGATATGGCGAGCGCCCCCAACAGCAAGCCGATTCCGAGCAGGGACCAGACCTTGCTCTGTTCTCGGCTCTGTTCTCGCGGGCCGGAGCTATCGCGGCTGCGAACGAGCTTCGTCCCGTCGAACTCGCAGAACCTCAATTCGTCTTCAAAGGATTCGCTGCAGACGGGGCAGACTTTCATGGCCTTCTCCTGCACAACCGAGCCGGGTGACCGACAAGATTCTACCACCAATCGCTCGCGGTTCAAAAGATCGCCGTCATATAGATGATAGAGTCCGTCTTGGGACCGCACTCCTAACGCACAGGAAGAGAAAAAATCCGCTGGAGCGTCGCGGGGCCCGCGAGGACAGAGAGGGTGCGGAAGGCGAAGGACGCTTTCCGCACCCTTGAAGGGATACTGAAGGCGCAGGAGGCTGGACGTTCAGCCATTCGGCGGCAGATCGGCCGCGTCAACAAAGCTCGAACTACCTCTGGCCGCTTCGGTCTACGCGTCGTAAAGCGCCGCCATCAGGCATCCCCGCGCCGTCGCCGTCAGCGGGTCGTCGGCCATGCGCATTTCGGAGACCTGAAGCGGAAACCCGTCGCGCTCGAGGGCCTGGCGGAACTTATCCAGAAAACCCTTCGGCTTGGCGGTGCCGCCGCTCAGCACGATCGAAATCGGCTTGTCGATCCGCGGCATGTTTCTCGTCTCGTTCAGCGCGCTGCGCAGGGACTCGACCAGCGAGATGATCACGTCGTCGTAGTAGACGTGCAGCGCGGCCTGGTACTTGTTCTGCGGCGGACGAGAGAGGTCGAGACTCTCTTCCTTGATCACCCGAATACGGGTCGCGTGTTCGCCCGTGACCGACGCGACGCTGCGGTCGATGTAGTCGCCGGCCTTCGCCAGGCTGAAGGTGATCACCGGTATCGACATGAACGCGAGAGCGACGTTGCACATACCACCGCCGCAGCTTATGCCGATGCCGCTGAAGTTATCGCGCTCGAGTTCGGCGAACACGACGGCGAGCCCTTCGTTGATCGACTTTGCCTCGTAGCCCATCCCGCCAAGAAGGTTCTTGAGCATCGCTTCGTGGTAGACGAGGTCCGACGCTCCGCCGTCTCGTGGCGGACCGGGCACGCTGAAGCGCAGTGCTTCGCCGTGCCGGGTCTTGCGGACGAGGCGGTTGATGATCGCCTCCATCACCGGCAGCGAGTACTCTTCGCCCGGATTGAGCGTCCCGTTCAGCATCGGCCTTCGCATTTCGGTGTTGAACGTGTTGGCGAAGCGCTCGGCCTCGGTGCCGAAGATCTGCAAAGCCGGGCCGCCGTTTTGCTGGTAGCTGACCTTGTTTTGCTTGAGGATGCTCTCGGTGAACTTCGAGTACGGAACCGTGATGAAAGCGTTCAACTCCGCTTTGGTATTGACGCGATCCGACGAGCCGCTGGCGAGGACCAAGCGGCTTGTTCCGACGTCGAGACCCAGGGCCGAGCCTTCCGCAGCCTCCGTGCTGGTGTTTTCCTTGTTCTTTTCCATTTTGCCTCCAGATTTAGATTTAGGTTTTAAGTTGACGAGCTTGAGGGGCTCGGTATTCAGGCTCGCGACAGCGCTTCTACTGGCTTTCAGCCTCACAGCTTTGCCCGCCGGGATCGGCCTGCGGGGATGACCGGCGGGGCCTGCAGGCAGCAAGCCGCTTCTCTTGGTCTTCAACTGCAAGCGGCCAAGTCCGCGTATGCTGACATCGTTATCATTGCTGACTTCTCGCTTGATTATCTCCAGGGCCGCTTCCACTCCGCGCGAGGCCGCGCGCCGAGTGAGCCCGCTGCGCTTCATTGCTTCCTCGATCAGGTCGGCCTTGTTCATATCCGTTCCGTTCCTCTACTTCACCTGATCCATCGCGTGCTGCTTCGCGTAGGCGAGCTGGAACGCGTTCCAGCCGGCGCGCCGCTCTTCGGCGATCGGCAGCCCTTTCTTTCTCGCCGCATCCACGACTGCCGCATCGGCCCGCGCGAGCCCCGGCCACTTGTTGCCGCCCGCCGCGGCGACGTACGACTCATCGTAGCCGAAGCCGAAGCGCGAGACCGCCAGCAACTCGCTCTCGTACTTGTTGGTGAGGCCGATCGCCTCAAACGGGAAGCCGGCCACCCAATCCGTGTGGTAACCCATAAGCTTGTTTGACGGATTGACTGAAACAAGCCCGTGGGTCACGCAGTTGGCATCTTCGATAGCGTACTTAGACCGAAGCACCAGCGTCAGTGCGCGAGCCGCGTAGATCTGCGCTTCGTTGATGGCGTCCGGGCCGACCACGGTTTCCTGTCCGGACTTGCCCTCGAAGCACACGCCGATGAAGCTCGCGCTCAGGTTCACGTATACGTTCTTGCCGTCGCTCCACATCGAGTTGCCCGCGTGGCTCGCCGCATCTTCGTCGCGGACGATTCGGTAGATTCGCCCGAACCTGTCGATGACGTAGTTGTACAACTTGTTCTCGCGCGCATAGTCCAGCAGCGACCTGGATCGGTTGATCAGCGATGCGTTGTAGCGATCGGCAAATGGCAACAGGTCGCTCTCCGACACGTGGTAGACAATACCTACCGGTTTGGAGAGCAGCGAGGGGTCGTTCCTCGCGTTGCCTCGGAGCCCATCAACCGTGAACTGAAAGAACTTCCGCTCTCGCCCTTCAGTTTCGTATTCGGTCAGCACGCGGGCGCCGTTGCTGTAGAACTCGAAGGCATCGCCTTGCTCGGCTAGCCACACCTTATCGAGCGAGAGCCCCGCTTCTGAGCCGATCGCTCCAACCGCGCGCGCGCCGGACTCACCGGATCGCGCCGGCTCTGATTCACCCGCTATCCCTTTTGCCTGGGTCGAAACCGACAGGCTTCCGACAAGCTTCGAGGCCAGGAAGATGACACCCACACCGCCGGCGATAACGCCGGCCAAGCACACCGCCCAGACGACGTAGCGCAGCCGGTTGAGAAAAGCCGTGATGCGCAGCGCGAGCGGGACTTTCTTGCCGAGCGGCAGGAGCTTTGACAACTCAAAGACGAGTCTGGCGCGGTCGTGAAGCGTGCCGACCACCAGCATCCTCTCCAGGCGCCGGAGCTTCCGTTCTTCCTTGAACGCGATGTTGAGAAACTTCAAGCGCAGGACCGGCGAGTCGAGGTACCGCGAATACTGATCGACTAGCTTGGCGTATTCCGGGTCGTGTGCTTTGGACTCCAACATCGTCGAAAGAACGGTCATCACTCGTTACTGGGGCTTCTCATAATCGACCACGATCACCTGCAAACTGATGCCCGCGGCCCTCGCCCGCAGCCTCGATTGTTCGCCGAACTTCGCCGCTTCGTTCCTGTCATTGAACCTGCCGACTCGAACCCTGAACCACCTTCCGCGCGGGCCGAGGTCGGCGGCGACGACGTAGGCCGGTATTCCGGCGCGTATCAGCTTTTCCGAGAGCTCCCTTGCGGCGGCCTCGCTCGGAGATGACGCGGCCTGTAGCGTGAGGTTTCCGCCCCCTTCGAGGTCGGCACTTGAACTCGTTGGCTGGGAGGCCGGATTACGGGGTTCGCCGGTTGAGGAAGCCTGACCGACTGACGGCTGAGTTCTTTCGGTGGCCGGCGACTCAGGGACGCGCGCAGTCGGTCCCGAGCCGGTTGCGTCGCCCGGCGTCTGGCTCAACCGCGGCTCGATATAAGTCCCGTATGCGTAATAGCCAACGGCGACGGCTCCCGCAAAGATGAGCACGGCTAAGAGCAGCTTCACTACTCTCGAAGAGGACTTCGGTTGATCGACGCCAAGGTAAACCGGCCACTCGGTGTCTGAATTCGTGATTGCAGCGCGAGCCTCAACCGGTGCTTGTACATTCCCTCCCGTAGGCTCCGCGGCAAGCCGTCTGCCCACCGGGGGAACCGCGCCGATCGGGTGGGGCGACAGGAGGTCTTCGTCCTGCCGTCGCGCGCTCCGTTCCGCGTTCAGCGGATTAGTGTCCAACGGGTCGGGCCAATCGAATGAGTCGTTGGTCAAGCGGTTCTCCGGCTTGGCTGCGGCGTTGCGATACGCGGCCACGGGCTGCGGTGCCTGTTTGGCCGCGACCGGAGGCTGCGACGCGGGAAGGATCGATTGAACGATCAATCGGCATTCGTCGCACAGCCGCGTCGGGTCCGACCGCTCGCCTGACATATCGAGAGGACGTTTGCACAGCGGGCAGACGCTGGGCTTATTGTCGGGATTCATTGTGTATTCGCTGCCAGGTCTGAGATCAGCCATTGGTGACACCGTCATCCGACAAACGTCAACAGATGATCGTCGTGGGGGGTGCTGCGGGCTCATCTGCATGAGCTTCGGATCGTCATCGAGTGGGGCAACAAGAATCTTGTGGGGGAGTAATTAGGCGAATCGGTTATAGCATACGGGTGGGCACTTTACAAGGGACTTTCAGTACGGGCAGTACGGGCAGGGGCTTTCGGACCTGGATTGATCGGCCAGGGTGTCATCGGTGACGGGGGGCCGGGGCGGCCGGCGAGATTCGCGACGATTCTCGGGGCTTCAACGTGAGGATATAGGCGTCTATTTCCTGGCGATCCTCCTCGTCGAGGCTCAGGAACTCGACACCCAGCCCGAGTCCTTTCCGCGTGTAACAGACTCGAGAGACTGCGATCACGCGGTGCTTGTTTGGAAGCTCGAACCGAACAACCATTCGCGTCCCCGTTCGTAAGGGCTCCTCGGTGGTGATGAACAACCCTCCGGTGCTGATGTTGGCCATGCTTCGTCGCACGCGCGAGGGGCCGCTGCTCGCGTTCGTGAGCTCGTATTCAACCTGTGCGGAGATCGGAGCGCGCTCGAAGCGGCGTCTTTCAAGTTGTGCAGAACTCTTCATAGTCACTCCTGGCTGCGGAGTTTGCGTCCCGGCGTTCAGGCAAAGCCCCAAGCATCCGTCCGTCACAATCCGCGCATTGAGGGGGCTCACCAACTGCCAATCCGGCTTCCTCAAGGAACCCGGCCTGATTTGGCATAACACTTACACACGACGCGGCGGTTTGACAAGCTCAAACGAACGCGTCGGCGCCGGGTCCCGACCTCGGTTCCGCGGCATGTCGAAATCACGGGCAAGCCGCCGACCTTGCTGCGCTTCTGACACGACCTTGCGATGGCGTTAGGGGAGTAGAAGATGTTGATCCGAACATGTCGACAGCACTCGGAGCTTACGATTGACAAGGAGTTAGCCCCTGTATAGTATCCAAAACGCCGAATACGCCGTGTTGACAGCGGCCCCCGATTGATAGCGGAGGTCTTGCGCGGGTGCGGACCCAGAGCGGAGTGGATCTACAGTAATCTTCCGACCGCGGGTTGTCCTTCTTCGAACGCTAACATCTCAGCGATGGTCCCGTACCGCCGTAGGCAGACCGCGAGCATGTCCTGTCGGATGATGAGAAGCCAGTCGCCTTGATCAGAGCGACCGCTGCCACGAGAGGAGAAACCATGACATCACCAGCAAATCTTTTCAGCCTTAATGAACCCGCGTCCCGCAGACGGCCATCCAGGTTGGTCATCGCTGCCGGCGTCCTACTACTTGCGGCTGCGAGCCTCGGTGCGATTGAACTGACGCGCAAGGTCGCCGCCTCGGCACACTCCTCCGGGACGGCACGCAAAGCAACCGGCCTCAGGCAACGCGTCACGGTTCGGGCGCGGCAAGTCGGCAGCGCCCGCTATAACGTGAGCGACGGCCGCGATCTCGAGGCGTCGTTCGAGGGCGCGGCGGCAGCGCAGGAAGCGATTGAACAAAACCGCGCCGATCCCCTATCGCTCGTTGCGGGCGACTTTGACGAAGACGGCGTGGCGGACCTCGTGAGCGGATATCGAGTAGGCGACGCTGGATTGCTGGCGTTGTACAGAGGGAACGTCCAATCGATCTTCCCTAACAGCCCGGAAGCGAAGACACGTAAGTCCCTCAGCGAAGCGACCGATTCGCCGTTCCTCGCGGCCGCCGGTCTGTTCGATGCGCCCGCGTCGCCCGAGTTTCTGGCAGCCGGAGATTTCAACAATGACGGCCACCTGGACGTTGTGGCGGCAACGCGCGGAAGCGATGGAATCTATTTGTTGCCGGGCGACGGCCGCGGTGGGTTCGGGATCGCTGAGCGGATTCAACTTCCGGGCGGCGCGACCGCCTTGGCCGCAGGTGAGATCAACCGGGCCGATGGTCTGGCCGACCTCGCCATCGCCACCGCGGGAGCCGCCGGGCCCAGGCTGTTGATCTTCGAAGACCCGCGAGGGGCCTTCAACAGCGCGCCCGAAGTCTTCACGCTGCCCGCCGAGGCGAGCGGAATCGCGCTTGGGCGGATCGATGGCGATCCTCTGGGAGACGTTGTGGTGGCCGCTGGGCGCGATCTTGTTCTTCTCCGCGGGCGCGACCGGGGCTTGTCGGTTGGGGCGGACCTTTCCCGCGCTGCTCGACAAAGAATCGAGCGGCGGGCCTTCAAGTTCGGAATCAGGTCGATTGCGGTAGGTGACTTTGCAGGCGAGGGCGACTCGCAGGTCGCCATTCTCGCGGACGACGGGTCCATCCAACTACTTTCAGCGGGGACGCGAAGCCGACGCGGCAAAAGAAGTTCGCCTGGCCTGAAGACGTGGGGCGTTGACCGCGCTAGCCTGGGCCCGTGGCCTGACGCAAAGCGGCTGATCTCATCACGATTCTCGAACTTCCCAGGTGACAGCCTCATGGTAGCCGGCTCGGCGAACAATGAACTGCATATTGCTGCCGGGATCGGAGCAACACGGACCGCAGGCACGAACGGCGCTCCGTCGGCCGTGGAGGAACGTGCTACGGCGTCCTACGAAGTGGAAGGGGGCGCCGTAGCCGTGATTGGGATGCGGCTTAACGGCGACGCGCTCGGGGACCTCGTGATGCTCAGGAAGGGAAACATCGCTCCCGGCGTGGTGATACCGCTCGTGGCTATGACCTTCACGGTCACCACCATCAACGACAGCGGACCCGGGTCGCTGCGACAGGCTATTCTAGATTCCAACAGCAACGCGGGCGCGGATTCGATCGGCTTCGCCATCGGCACGGGTCCGCAGACCATTATATTGTCTGGCGACCTTCCACAAATCACCGATCCGGTGACGATTGATGGAACGACTCAGCCCGGCTTTGCGGGTACTCCCATCGTAACGCTGCCAGGCTCGGGTACCGTGTCGGGCATCCCGCTCAAGATCAGCGCAGGCGCCACTACGGTGCGTGGTCTGGTGATCAACAACTCGAGCCAGGTTGGAATTCAATTGATCCAAGCTGGCGGCAACATTGTAGAGGGCAACTATCTGGGAACCGACGCCGCCGGAACCGCGGTCGTCCCTAATGACGTCGGTGTGCAGATCGTTGACACCCCGAATAACACCATCGGAGGGACGACGGCTTCTGCCCGCAACGTGATATCCGCGAGCGCACAGGATGGCGTCAGAATCAATGGTACGGGCGCTATGGGAAACATGGTCGAGGGAAACTATATCGGCCTCACCGCAGCCGGCGACGCTGCTCTCCCAAACCAGCGCCACGGCGTATTCGTCAACGCGATGTCCAACACCATCGGAGGCACAGCGGCAGGCGCGGGGAACGTAATCTCGGGCAACGGCAACGGCTTCCCGGGTACGGGCAACGGCGTTCACATATTCGGAAACGCCCCCAGTGCAGCCAACATGGTTCAGGGCAACTTGATCGGGACGAGTTTCGACGGGAGCACCGCCCTCCCCAACACTGCTGACGGTATACAAATTCTCGACTCGCCGGGAAACACGATAGGAGGCACGGCGCCGGGCGCGGGTAACACAATTTCTGGAAACGGCGCGAGCGGTCTTTTTATCACGGGCTTGGGTTCCACCGGGAACATGGTTCAGGGAAACACGATCGGAAGTACGGGGCTCGCTAATGCGCGCAAGGGTGTTCTCATACTCGATGCCAGCGACAACGCGATTGGCGGGACCGCGATGGGCGCTGCGAATGCGATCTCGTTCAATACCGAAAGCGGGGTCGCGGTGGTGGCATCAGCCGGCCTGGCCCTCCGAAACACTGTACGCGGCAATTCCATTTTCACAAACGGTATGCTGGGCATCGACCTTGCTGACGATGGAGTCACAGCCAACGACACCGGCGACGGCGATGGGGGCCCTAATCTCCGGCAGAACTTCCCGGTTTTGGGGACACCCGTCGGAGGACCCAACACCGTCGTGCCTGGCACCTTGAACAGCATCCCAAGCACGATGTACACGATCGACTTTTATTCAAATAGCCTCTGCGACGACTCCGGCTTTGGAGAGGGCGCGACATTCCTCGGCTCGACGACGGCTACAACGGATGGCAGCGGCGTTGCGATCTTCTCCGCGACGTTGCCTGTTGCAACGATCGGCGGCGAAATCCTCACCGCCACCGCGACCGACCCGAATGGGAACACTTCGGAGTTCTCAGCCTGCGTTATCGTGTGCGTCTTCTCGATCTCGCCAATGAGCCAGTCTTTCACCGAAGCCGGCGGAAGCGACACCGTCATAGTGACGACGGAAGAGGGATGTTTATGGGGAGCCGTCAGCAACGACGCATTCATCACCATTACGTCTCCGGGAAGCGGGTCGGGCAGCAGCGTTGTCGAGTACTCGGTAGCAGCGAACCCAAGCAGCTTGCCGCGCGTGGGTACCATGACCATCGCCGGACAGACCTTCACCGTGAATCAAGCCGGCGCGCCGTGCGTCTTCTCCATCATGCCGACCAGTCAGTCGTTCCTCGCCGCGGGAGGGACCGGGTCCGTCGCGGTGACCTCGCCGATCGGCTGCGCGTGGACAGCAGTAAGCAACGACGCGTTCATCACCGTCACCTCAGGCGCGAGCGGTTCGGGCAACGGCACGGTCAACTACTCCGTAGCCGTCAAGTCCGACGTCGGCTCGCGCATGGGCACGATTACGATCGCGGGCGAGACGTTCACCGTCACTCAGGCCGGAATCGATTGCAGCACGCTTTCCATCATGCCGATGGCCCAGTCCTTCCCCGTCGGCGGCGGGACGGGCATGGTGTCGGTGACCGCGCTCGCAGGTTGCGCGTGGACGGCGGTCAGCAACGACGCGTTCATTACGGTCACGTCGGGCTCGAGCGGAATGGGCAACGGCACGGTGAACTATTCGGTCGCCGCCAATCCGAATCCGGGCACGCGCATGGGCACTATCACAATCGGTGGCCAGACGTTCACGGTGACTCAAGCCGGGACGATCTCGTGCGTATTCGGGATAGCGCCGACCGAGGACGCGTTCCCGGCGACCGGCGGCACCGGCGTTGTCAACGTGTCAGCTCCGATGGGGTGCAACTGGACGGCGGTCAGCAATGCCGCATTCATCACCATCACTTCGGGTGCGAGCGGTACCGGCAACGGTTCGGTCGTTTACTCGGTGGCGGCAAAGAGCAGTGCCGGCATACGGACAGGCACGATGACCATCGCCGGGTTGACGTTCACCGTCAATCAGGCCGGCACGTCTTGCATAACTTCGATCTCGCCGACTGACCGCTCGTTCACGTCAAGCGGTGGAGCGGCTACCGTCAGCGTGACTGCGCCGACAGGGTGCAGCTCGACGGCGACGAGCCTTAACGCCTTCATCACCATAGTCTCAGGCGTGAGCGGCACCGGATCGAGGTCCGTCAAGTACTCAGTGGCCGCCAACTCGTTGGCCGGCCCCCGCGTCGGGTTTATCATCGTCGGCAGCAACGTGCATAAGGTGACTCAGACGGGCGTCATGTGCACGTTCGGGATCTTGCCGTTAAGTCAGGGCTTCCCGGCCGCCGGCGGAACTGGAAGCGTGAATGTCACCACGACCGCAGGTTGCGCGTGGACGGCCGTCAGCAACGACGCGTTCATCATGGTCACGTCGGGCGGAGCCGGCGCGGGAAGCGGTACCGTCAACTACTCGGTGGCGGCCAACCTCAGCGCGACGCCTCGCACCGGAACGATCACGATTGCGGGGATTCTGTTCACCGTGAATCAGGCGGCGGCGGCCGGCTCGTGTACGTTCAGCATAATCCCAATGAGCCTCTCGTTGCGCGTTGATCGGAGATACAGGGCCGGGGCGGTCACTCCGGTGACCGCCTCACAGAACAAACGGGACACCTATCGAGGGTCGGCGAGTTCGTTGCCGGCCCAATTCTCTTTGGGCTTTTTGCGATTGCCGCGGCGTCTGCCCAGGCGCCTAAGAGCCGAGAGAATCCAGGCCGTGCCTGCCGTGCAGAGTTGAGCGAGGGTGACAAGCAGGCATCGCGTTCGCGCTCATCGTGTGTAGTTCAATCCTGCGTAAGCCCGCGAGTTCCAGGTCCCGCATCCTTGCCTTCTACCGCCTGAGCCGTCGCACTCTTGCCCTCAACCGGGCGTTTCTTCTTCAGGTAGGCGTTGAGTCCGGCAAACAACGAAGCTGCGATTCGCTCGCGGAATTGGGTGGTCTGGAGCAGTACCTCATCGCGAGGGTTCGACAAGAACGACACCTCGGCGAGCACGCTCGGCATCGCGGCGCCCACCAACACCGCGAACGGTGCGTGCTTCACTCCGCGATTGGCCGCCATCGTTGGTGACGCCGCTCCGATTCCGCGCACAAGGCCCGATTGAATATAGCGCGCGAGTTCGCGAGACTCGCCCACGCGATTGCCCACCGTAACGCTGGCAAACACCGGCTGGGCTGTCGGCCCCTTGCTTCCGCCGGCGAAGGGCGGGTTCTGCCGGGTTACAGCTTCTGGGTCCCTAGCCGGTGCGCGGTCAGGGCTCAAGAAGAATGTCTCGACCCCCGCCGCCACGCGCGACGGGCTCGCGTTGGCATGTATCGAAATGAACAGATCGGCCTGGCGCGAGTTCGCCATGGCTGTGCGCTCCTCCAACGCGATGAAGCGGTCGGAATCGCGAGTCAGAACGACCTCGACAGCGGGAAACGCATGCTTGATGTAAGCCCTCAACCGCCGCGCGACGTCCAGCACGAGGTCCTTCTCTCGAAGCCCGGTTGGGCTGATTGTTCCCGTGTCGTGGCCGCCGTGGCCCGGATCGATCACGATTCGTTTCACCGGTGACTCTGTTGAGGTCTCGGTCGCGATACCGGGCGCTGCGGCCACACCGGCTTCCGCCGGCGCGAGGGGCAGGATCGGATCGCTGATCTCAGGTAACGAGAGCAAGGGTCGTTGATTCTTCCACGAGCCGGCCCTGCCAGACGCCGCTGCACCTGAGGTGCCGGATTCTGACCTGGAAATCGTCGGCGTGGTTCGCGGTTGGCTCGCATGCACGTCGATTATGAGCCTCGCAGGCTCGATCAAACTGAACATCGAGTAGTCAGCCATCTTCGCGACTTCGACCTCGACCGTCGTGCCTGAGGCGCTCTCCGCTCGCACTTTTATCCGCTTCAGCAGCGTCGGGTCGCCGATGATGAACCGCCTCCCCAACAGCGAGCGTGATATGTTTGCGTCGCGCAGTTGGATCACGATTCGGTCGCCGCCGATTCGCCCGCCCCAGTACCGAGTTTCCTCCGAGAGGTCGATGACAAGTCGCGCATAGTCCGGGCCGGTGTAGTTCCTGACATTCGTCAGTTCCGGTTTGGTGTCGGCGGCGGCGTAGCTCTCTGGAATCGTCACATCTGGAGCGCGGTCGCGAAGTTGCGCCTCAAAGCGAGAAAGCACAGCACGGGCTTCTCGAGCAAGCACCGACGACGGGAACTCCCGAATGATCCCCCGGTAGGCGGCTGCCGCCCCGTCGAGGTCCTGAAGATTCTCTTCATAGATTTGCGCAATGCCGATCAGCGCGTCGCCGACGAAACTGCTATGCGGATGCTCGGCGAGGATTCTGCGATAGGTTTCGATGGCCTCCTGGTAGAGCGCGGATTCGCCCCTGGCGTCGGCCAGCTCACGCGTCAGCTCGGCCATCCGTGCAAGCGACTCCGCCGAAAAGAACGTATCGGTGTTCAGCCGAACCACCTGCCCGTAAGCCCCGATCACCCGGCGAAACTCGCTCTCGGTTCTCTCTTCGGCCGGTTGCTCGTGCAGAGCGCGGCTAATATCTCCTGCCTGCCGAAACACGGATTCGGCGAGCGAAAGCGGCCCCTTCTCGCGTGAGCTTTCGGGATCGGCGGCGTTCAAGGTCGGCCTCGCAGTTAGGCACAAGACCACCGCGAGGACGGCGACATTCACTGTTACTTTTTGACGGCGCGAACTACTCATCGGCTTCGGCTGATGTGGGGGAATCCAACTGCTGCTCCGACAGTGAGCAGCCGGGGCGTTAGTATACAACAGAATCAGCGTTGTTTGGCACAACGTATCCGGAGGGTGGGGTCACCGGATGCATCCGGCTAATAGTTATTCGTCAATCCTCTACTGCCTCCCTTCGAGAGGGTGATCGGCGCCGGCGCGGCAGCCTGCCCGTTTGCGGCCCGCGTTCCAGCCGATCGATGTTTTGTTGAGCCGTATCTCGCGGAGATGTTCTTGACGTAGTTTCGAGTCTCGCGGTATCGCGGCACCTTGAAGCCGGAGCTGATTACCGCGTTCTCGCCCGCGTTGTAGCCCGCAAGCGCGAGCTCGACGTCGCCATCAAACGTGTCGAGCAGGAATCGAAGGTACTTCGTCCCGCCTTCTATGTTCTGCGCGGGGTCGTAGACGTTGCCGACTCCAAACCGCCGCGCGGTTGCCGGCATCAACTGCATCAACCCGGCGGCCCCTTTGTATGACCGCGCAGAGGGGTTGAAACCGGATTCCTGTCGCATCATCGACACTATAAGGTTCGGGTCGACGCCGTGGCGCGCCGATGACTTCATTATCAACTCATCGTACTTGGCATTGCCCGTAGACTCGATATCGAACGCGCCCGATTGACCGAAGGTCCGCGCCGGCGGGACGACCATTGCCGGCGGGCTCGCCGGCGGCATCGCAGGCCCGGATTTGGTTGCACCGGAAGTCGCAGAACTTGCCGCCGGCACTCGAGGTGTCGGCAGCAAGTTCTGCTGGCTCTGTGGCGGCGCGGTGATTTCGTGGACGACCATCGCCGGAGTGTGCGGCGACTGCTGGCGGACAGCGGCGGCTGTCGAATCGGCGTTCAACGGCTGATCTGATTCCTGCGCGTGAGCGCCGGCGGCGGTTGAAAGTATGAGAGCGGTTATTGCGACGGCCAGTGATGTCCGCATCTACCCTCCAGGGAATTCGGGGCTGCTTGGTTCCAATAAAGGCAACTGATCGCGATGCTCAGACGAAGCCGACAGATACTGAAGCTGACGCTCACTCGCGCTGGGGACTGAGTGGAGTTGACAGAGATGGGAGCAGTTCTTCAACTTCACTTCGGCAGCCAGTCATCCTTCGCCGGAAGCTTCGCCGGAAGCTTCGCCCGAAGACCTTGGCTTTGCGACCCAGGATCGCTCCTGGTGTGCCCTTATCGGTGACTTTCAAAAACAGCTTCAAACAACGGGTTGAGTCTAATATGCCGATCTTGCTTTGTCAATAATTCGATTGACTCGGAAAATCCATCTGACACAGCACCTTGCGTGAGATCAGCCCGTGTGAAAAAATCTGTCGCATCGCGAATCAAGCCCACGAGATGAACATAACGCACCAAACGCTAGCACTGATTGTGGCCGCCCTGTTTTTGAGCTCGGCGGGCGGTGTTCGAGGGCTGGTAAGCGCCCAGTCTTCGCGTGAGGCGCTGCCTTCGGTTGAGAGGGACTTGAGGGTGAACCCGTCCGCGGATCCCGATCCACGCAACGAGACCTCGATTGCAGTGAGCCCGATCAACGATCGAATTATCGTAGGCGCGTCGAAACTGATTCTCGGCGCCGGAACCGCCGCCGCCGGCTCGCAGCGCGTTGCATATTACTACTCGTCGGATGGAGGTCAGACGTGGGGCAACGGCGTCGTGAGTCTCGAGACCCCTCAAAAGACATGGTCGCGATGCAGCGATCCGGCCGTCGCGTGCGACTCGAATGGGACCTTCTACCTTTCAGTCTTGATGCTTGACGATTCAAGCTTCGACTCGGGCGCATACCTGTTCGAGTCGACAAACGGCGGCCGGACGTTTTCCGACCCGGCGCCCATCTCCATCGACATCGGAAGCGGCGGTGATCCGAAGCAGGTAGACAAGAGCTACATCGCCGTCGACAACTCGCCTTCAAGCCCGTTCCGGAACACGATCCACGCCGCGTGGATCAGAACAGACCGGGGTGAGGACCGCGTGAATCGCGCGGGTGTCTTTGTTGCACACCGAAGGCCGGGGCAGTTCGGGTTCTCCGAACCTAAGTTGATCAGTCACTTCGGTGACATGCGCGGACCCTCGATCGCGACCGGACCCAACGGCGAGTTCTACGCCGCGTGGGAAGGAATCGGAAACCCGAGGGTGTTGCTCTTCAACGCATCGACGGATGGCGGCGAGACGTTTCTTCCGCCCTCGGTCGCGCCGGGCACAGACTTCAGGATTCATGCATTCGTCGGCTCGCTCTCAGTGCCTTCGCCGGTGCTCAACATCTCCGGCGTGCCGCGAATGAACAGCTTTCCGGTGATCGACGTCGACCGAAGCACGGGACCCGGTCGCGGGATGATCTATGTTGCGTGGGCCGAAGCGCCGAATCGAACCGACGCCGACATCCTGGTGAAGAGGCTGGGCCCGCCCAACGGTGGGCGCCCCGAAGAGTTTCCGCCGGTGAGGGCCAATGACGACGTGGGCGTCGCCGATCAGTTCTTTCCGTGGTTGAGCGTTGACTCGTCGAGCGGCTCGGTCGAAGTCGCGTTCTACGACCGACGAGGCAATCCCGGCGAGGCGATGAACACCTACATCGCGCGCTCGACGGATGGCGGCGCGAGCTTCGAGAACACGAGGGTCAGCGGGCAGGTCTCCGACCCTCGAATCCAAGCTTCGAAGACGCAACCGTTCGGCAATCCTATCGGGATAGGCGACTACATCGGGCTCGCGTCCGCGCGCGGGAAGGGACATTTGCTGTGGACCGATACTCGCGAAGGTAAGCAGGATATCTACTACGGTCAGGTGACGTTCGACGCTTCGGGTGGCGGGCCGGTTCCGCCCGTAAATGACGACTGCCTTAGCCCTCGCGTTATCACTACCACGCGCCCGTTTGTCGATGTTCTGGATACGATGCTCGCAACATCGTCGCCCGATGATCCGATCACATGTTCGGGGGGCCGCGATTCGAATTCGGTATGGTACTCGCTCACGCCGCCTGTGGATACGGTCTATGGCGTCGATACAGTCGGCAGTGACTACGACACGGTCTTGAGCGTTTACGCCGGCGGGTGTGGGGCGCTGACTCGCGTGGCCTGCAGTGATGATTTCGGAGACCAGATCAGTGCGGCGAACCGCTCGATGCTGACCTTCGCTGCGCGCGCGGGCGAGGTCTATCTGATTGAGGCGAGCGGAAAGGGGAGCGGCGGAACATTGCGGTTCCGCCTTGGCGCGCCGACGGTCACCAGCGTCGAATACACAACGGGGCCCGATGGCGGCAAGGCGCTCAAGATAGCCGGCGCGAGCTTCGTGGACGGAACGGCGAGGGTGACGGTTCGCGCGGGAGGCGGCGATACAATTCTGTCTTCAGTCGTTTTTGCGGGCCCATTTCAGGGCGACGGCACCTACACTATGATGTTTGCAACGAAAAAGAAGTTGAAGAAGCTCATCAAGCGCGGCCGGCCTGTCGTGATCGTGGTTGAAAGTCCGGTCGGCAGCGGCAACGACTCCGTGCCCTTCACATTCACTCGGCCCTGACTGAGCGGCATATGAAAGCGGCAAAGTTCGACGGCGAGTTGAGGCTCATTGCGGACGCCCCGGTTCCGCGGCGGAAAGATGAAGCGCTGATCGAGGTCAGGTGCGCGGGGATTTGCAGCACCGATATCGAGATCGTCAAGGGCTACGCCGGTTTCCGCGGAATCCTCGGCCACGAGTTTGTGGGCCGCGTCGTCGAATCGCCCGACTCTTCCTGGATAGGGCGCCGTGTTGTCGGGGAGATCAACGTCGGGTGCAATGCATGCGATCTTTGCCGATCCGGTGACCCGCGGCACTGTCGGGCGAGAACGGTCCTCGGCATTAAGGGCCGTGACGGTGCGTTTGCCGAGTTCCTTTCGCTTCCGCTCAACAACCTCATCGAAGTCCCCGACTCGTTGCCCGATGAAGCCGCGGTGTTCGTCGAGCCACTAGCCGCCGCAGCTCGAATCCTCGATCAGATCGATATCGGCCCGGCGGTCTCGGTCGCCGTTGTCGGTGATGGAAAGCTCGCCCAGTTGATAGTGCGCGTGCTGGGGCGGACGGGTTGTGCGCTGACCGTTTTCGGCAGGCATGAGTGGAAGCTGGAGCTCGCGCTGGCGGCCGATGCGAAGAACCGCCTTGCGACTCACATAGTCGGCGTCGGCGAGGATGCGAAGTCCGAGAGCTTCGCGGAGTCATTCGATGTAGTGATCGACGCGACCGGCTCGCCGTCAGGCTTGCAGCTTGCGCTGGGACTGGCCAGACCGCTAGGGAAGGTAGTGCTCAAGACGACTCATTACGGGATGACTTCAGTGGAGATGTCTCGAGTAGTCGTGAATGAGATCGAGGTAGTCGGATCTCGGTGTGGCCGCTTCCGCCCCGCGATAGACATGTTGTCAGCCGGCGCCGTCAGCGTCGAAGGTCTGATCTCGGAGATCTTCCCTCTCGACGACGCGGTTCGCGCATTTGACTCAGCTCGCGATCCCGAAGGTATGAAGGTCCTGCTTCGCGTGGCCGATGCCTAGGATAGTCACCCTTGCATCAGGCTCCCAGAACCGATTCCAGGTTGACAATCTCCGAGTGAAACCTGTTGACTCGTTCGGGCAAGTGCTATAGGCTTGCGGGCGCACGGTTGCAAGAAGCAAGGCAAGCCGCGGATCTTTAATCAGGTACACTGGAGGGACGATGAACCAGGGTGATTTGATCGAGAAAGTGGCTGTTTCGGCTTCGATAACGAAGGCGGAAGCCGAGCGCGCCATTAACGCAGTCAAGGGAGCCATCACCGACAGTCTGCGGAAGGGCTACAAAGTGACGCTGGTTGGGTTCGGTACTTTCGCCGTCTCACACCGGCGGGCGCGGCGAGGCTACGACCCTTACAGCAGCGAGCCGATCAGAATCCCCGCCACCAAGGCTGTTCGGTTCACCGCCGGCAAGCAGCTCAAGGAAGCGGTGAACAAGCGAAAGAAATAGCCGGCGAAGGCGCTGTACTCCACCCGAATCGCAGACCCAAACACGCTCCGCCTGGCGCGGGTCACTGCAACGAGCCGCCCGCCCCTCGCATCCCACCGTTGCACTAATTCGTGTGAGGACCGAACCAGGAAGTGCGATGAACCATGGTCAAACCCGGCGATGAGAAGGCTAAAGACGGACACGGCTTCACTTTATTGCCGGCGGTGTTTGGAACCGCCCTTGCTGTAAGCACGGATCGAAGAAGCTTTGGGAGGATGAGCAGACGTTGTAGTATTGTGTGGGAGCAGTTATGATCAGGCGCATTATCCTTGCCATGCTGGTCGCAGTTTTCGCTGTTGCAGCGATGCCGGCTTTACCGTCTCCGACGTTCGCAGTTTACGCCCAAAAGAAAGATGACGGGAAAAAGAAGGACCCTCCAGGACCTCCAGTGGTGAAGGAAAAAGAGAAGCGAGGGGACACTAACAAGCCCGACAAGAGTCGTCCAAAGGACCCAAAGAAACCCTAAGCGCGTCGGGCCTACTTCTGAGCGAAACTCTCCAGCGCCGCCTTCTCATCGGAGAAAACCTCGAACACGCCGTCGAGCTTCGAAATCGAAAGGATATTCCTGACGGATTGCGAAGGCGAGAGGAGCTTGAGCCGCCCCTTCTGTTTCAACACCGCCCGGTAGCACTTGATCAAACTTCCAACGCCAGTACTGCTGATGTAAGTGACCGACCGAAGGTCGAGCAAGATGTCACTCTCGCCCTCGCCCGCAAGCTCTTGCACCGTTTCACTCAACTTGTCGGCGGCGTCACCCGGGTCCATTCGCCCCGTGACTTTTATGACGTGGACCGAATCCACTACCTTGCTGATGACCTTAGTCGGCCGTCTCATCATAGCGACTAACTCTCACCTGTCGGCGTCCATGCTGGAGCTACATGGTGGGCGCTACTGGACTCGAACCAGTGACCCCTGCGGTGTGAACACAGTGCTCTACCAACTGAGCTAAGCGCCCTCCTGAGTTTGAGAAGACTATCAGATGATTTTGGGATTTTCCACCCGGCTACAGTGTTCGTTCTGCGTGTTCGGTCGATGGGAGGCAAAGGGGATTCCGGCGCGGCGCCACGGGCTGACCGCGCGAAAAAGTCGAGGCACTCTCGACAATCTCGCAGCCCGTGGCGTCCAGGGGTAACCCGCCGGACAATCATCACCGGCGGCGGGGCCGTTCGCCGCTCATCAGCGACCACAGCGCACCGCCGCCGCCGCCAAGTGCCGCACCCGATAGCGCGCCCCGTTTGCCCCCGGCGAGCGCCCCGATCGCAGCTCCCGCTCCGGCGCCTATGAGCGTCTTGGTGAGCATGCTCTTACCGGAAACTCGATCGTTGAATGCGCGCCTCGGTTTCTTAGTCAACGCCAGCGCGGTGCCAGTTCCGCCGCCAACGAGCGCGCCAATGGCTGCGCCCTTCTTACCTCCGACGGCGCCGCCAACTCCTGCGCCCGCGGCCGCGCCTCCCGCGATCAACAGTACCTGCCTCGTCCGCTGTCCGATGCCGCGATCGACGCGCTCGGGCCTGTTGTAGGCCTCGTCTCGCACGATCCGCGCAGCGGGTGTTCTCCCACTTGCGAATCGGGTCGCAGGCGCGTATGTCGTGCGTGTGCTCGATGCAACGCCGGCGCCGGAGGAGCCACAGAGTTGGCTCTGGAGGCTCTCTTGCTGGTTCTGGCCATCCGTGTAGCCCTCACCGAGTCCGTCGAGGTACCCGCGCGAGTCGTTGGCTATACTCGACTGGTCGGGATATCCAAGCCCCGCCACGCCAAGATTGAACCCGTCCGAATACCCGGTCTTATAGTCTGCAACGTAGGCCTCGTCGGTTGCTGCGGATTGAGCCGTCGCCTGGTTCGCGACAGAGCCGGCTGGTTTTTGTGCCTCGACCTGCGCCATGGCGGGCTGGCCGTTGCTGAAGGCTTTGACGCCCGCCGCCGCGAGCATCGCCGCCACCACTACCGCGATGAATCTTGATGACATTGTCGGGTCTCCTCTCGTTGCCGTGTTCTTCGCTCCGGCCAGCGGTCGATCGCTCGCCCACTGAACCGGTGAACCACTCGGGTCGTGAATCTTCCCTTTCGGGCACACCCCATCTCTTGCCAATCGCGAGGACGGGAGCAAACCTCCGTCCTCATTGCTGGACCTACCGTCACTGCACGAGTACGGGATTGGATCGCCTGTCGTCGGGCGCATTCGCGACGGTCACTACGTCTCCAATCCGCGCCTTCACTTTCGCGCGCAACGTTCCGAAGATCGTGATTGAAGTGCTGCGCCCCCGGCTCCTGACCTCGACAACCGATCCACTCCCGAAGCCCGAGCCGCTCACCTCGATCGTCTTTCGCGACAGCCGTATGGCGCGGCTGACGAAGGGCGCGGCGACCGCCGGCACCAGCGACGCGTTGAGCCGGTAGAATCCGCTCGAGTTGCTGTCGAACGCGCCGATGCCGATTACGTAACGCCCCGTATGAGGCAGCACGAGATTGAACCGCGAGTCGTCGCCGTCGTACTGGTCGTTGTAGAAGTACTCGACTCCGGTCTCGGGGTCGGACAGATTGACTTCAGGGTCGAGCCTCGATCCAAGCACCTCGGCGTCCACGTCGACGATGAGCGTCTGGCCGGCGACGGCGACGAAACTGTAGAAGTCAACATCGGTGCGGCCGTCTATGTCTCCGAAAATGGTCACGGGAAGTCCCGGCAGCCTCTGAGCCGAGCGATCATTAGGTTCTTCCTCGTCAACGTCGTCGCCGCGCGTTATGTTGAGCATGTAGTCCGACCTCGGGCCGCCGAAATCGTCGATGTCCGCGATGCCGGCGATAAGGACCTCGTCGCGAAACGGCGTGTACCGGATCAGCGGGTCGACGTCCTCATCCCCGACCTCCCGATCGATCATCCGTCCGTCGGTGTCGAAGAGCACTATGTCGGCGATCAGGTCCGAATTTCGCAGCCTTGCGGCGAATGCTTCGATCGTGATTTGTTGTCCGGCGAGAGCCCTGAATGAAAAGAAGTCCACATCGCCGTCGAAGCTAATCCTGCCGAAGATGTTGACCGGCAACGACACGCCTTGAGCGATCCGGTCGTTGGGCTCGGCTTCGAAAATATCTCCTCCGCCGGTTCCGAAACTGTTCGTTTCAACCGTCGCCGCCTGGCGAGTCCGCGAAAGCGCGGTAGCTCGATCCGTGAGAGGCGTTCGGCGTCTTTCGCGCGGCGAGGCGGACGCGGCGCCACTTGGGTTGACCCTCCGGAACGCGGCCGCACGATCCAGAGTCAAGGCCGGCACGATTCTGTTGTAGTCCTTTGATTGCTGGGTGTGGCGGCCAATTCTCAGGGCTGGCTCTTCGCTTTGGGCCGCCACGAAGGTTGTTGTCAGAAGCAGCGCGAGCGTTGTGACCGCGACGGATCGCTTCAAGGATTGCATACGCATTGGATTCCTCCGGCAATCCCATCCGCTTCATTCGTGCCGTCACACCCGGCGATATGATGAACCTCGGCCGCAAGAGGTGCGCCGAGGATCACTCGTTGTCAGTTTGACGCCGGCAGCGTTATCTCAAAGGTAGTCCCGATTCCTACTTCGGTATCAAACCTTATGCTGCCGTTGTGAAGCTGAACCGCCCGGAATGCCTGGGCGAGACCGATTCCGGTCCCGTCTTTTCTGGTTGTGTGGTAGAGGTTGAAGATGTGGTCTCGCGCTTCGGGCGCTATGCCGACGCCGCGGTCCCTGATGCTGATCCGGGCCGCGCCGTCGGGCTCGCGAGACGTCATGACTTTAAGCGGTCCCCCCTCGGGCATCGCCTGACATCCGTTTATGATCACGTTGAGGAGCGCTTGCTTGAGCAGGTCGGCGTCCGCGCGCACGATGAGCGGCGCTTTCGAGGGCATCAGCTTGATGCTTACGCCGCGCTCCTGAGCTTCCGTGGACGCCAGGGTCACCACTTGTCGAACCAGATCATTGAGGTCGTGCGGCTGCAACTGGACCTCGACCGGCCGGGTGAAGTTCAAGAACGTTGTAACAACGCGGTCGAGCCGCTTGATTTCCGAGTCGAGTATCTCGATCTGCGGCGATGGGTCCGACGCGCCTGATTCGAGCTTCGAGCGCAGTATCTCGAGGTGAATCACCATCGCGTTGAGCGGGTTCTTGACCTCGTGCGCGATGCCCGACGTGATGCGGCCCAGATCGGCGAGCTTCTTCGAGAGGTCCCACTGCGACTCGAACTTTTGGTATGACTCGTAGTCGCGGAGGCTGACCATCGCTCCGACGGGCTCGCCGCCGTCTTCGATGTACTGAACCGAAGCGAGCAACTGTCTCGTGCGCGACCCGTGAGGCACGTGTACCGTCGAGCGCGCAACGGATCTGCGCTCGCCGAGCGCGCCGTGAACCAGCGCGACCAACGGATGCCCGGTCCCCAGACTCTCGTCGAGCCGCAATCCGGTGAGGTCGCTACCCTCGAGCCCGAGTATCCGCTCCGCGTCCGGGCTGGCTAGGATGACGCGGCCGTCCCGGTTGATCAATAGCAACCGTTCCTCGAGGTGGCTTATGACCTGGCGCAGCCGCCCGCGCATGATCTCGAGTTCGCTGCGCTCACCGGCCAGCCGCTCGCCGAGTTGGCGGAGCCGGTTGGTCACCCCGGTGATCACTTCGTCCCTCGGAAGGCTCGGCTGTTTCAGGTCGCCGGTGTCGCGGCCCGACTCGATGTGATCGATGCTCGTCGATATCGCCTTGAGCGGCTTCATCAAGAGATTCGCCGAGAGTATCGCGACCATCGCCGCGCCGACGATTGCCAGAAGTCCGATCACTACGTTGATTGCGATTGGCGAAAAGAGCTGCCTGCGAAGCGCCACCGCCGACACGCCGATGTGAAGCTCACCTGTAAGCGAGCCGACGCCCTTCAGCGGTTCGCGGAACTCGTAAATCGGCGCGCCGAATAACATCTGATAGAGCTGGACGTGCGGCTGCTCGCGGGCGAACACGCTGAGATCCGGCCGATTGACGCCCGTGTCGCCGATCATATGCCGGTTTGCCGCCAGTTCGTTGCGTCCTTTGGGGTCCGCGATTATCTCGCCGCTTTCGTTGGTTAAGTACAGATAGATGACCGGCCGCGAGGTGACGATCGTGGATTCCATCAGGCCGCGAACCGAAGAGTTCTCGCTCGCGAGCGCAGCGTAAGCCCCTCCGGGATCATCGACCAGGACTTTGTACGCCAGTTCCTGTTGAACGGCATAAGATATTTGATCCGAGAGCTGCCGCGCCTGCTCCTCCGTGCGATTGATGATCACGCCCGTCAGGTAGGCGATGTTGGCGACCGTCGCGACCATAACCACGATAGCGACCAGCAGCGTGATCAGCGCTATTTGCCGTGAACGCACTCCCAGCCGCGGCCACAGCGAAGCGGTCCCTCGCCAAGCCGGCTCTTCACCTTCCATCGATTCGTCGTAAAGCCGTTCGCTTGCTGCTGCGGTTGCCATCGAGATTCAAGCAGAGATAGAGACGTTGAACACGTCAGCCTGAAGGAGCGGACGCTCCCGCTTAGTCCCGGAGGCCGCACGGTCTCCGTACCTTTTCGTGATGTGTCTTGTCGTCTCGGTTCGTGGCCACTAGTCGATCTGTTCTTCGCCCGCCTCACGGTACGACTTGAGTTTGTTGTGAAGCGTCTTGAGGCTGATGTGCAAAGTTTCCGCCGTCCGCGTTTTGTTGTAGTCGGTCCGCGCGAGGGTGCTTAAAATCACGCGCCGTTCAACCTCATCGAGCGGCATACCTATCGGAATCATCACGGCGTCGGTTGTGGGTGAGGGTTCTTGACCGGTGATGTGCGGAAGCAGGTGACGCTTCTCTATCTGATCTTCGCCGCAGAGGATCACCGCACGCTCGATTACGTTTCGAAGCTCTCGCACGTTGCCGGGCCATTGATATCCCATGAGCGCGTCCATGGCTGCGGTCGATATCAGCCGCGCCGACTTGTGATGGCGGCGGCTCATCTCGTCGAGCATGTGCTGTGCAAGGAGCGGAACGTCGTCGCGATGATCTCTGAGCGGGGGCAGCTTGATTGTAATTACGTTAAGTCGGTACAGCAAGTCCTCCCTCAAGAGGCCGTCCTTCACCGCGGTGATTGGGTCCTTGTTTGTCGCTGCGATGACTCGGACATCGACGTCGACTTCCTTGGCGGACCCGAGCCGGCGGACTTTCTTGTCCTCTAGCACGCGCAATAGCTTCGCCTGGAGCAAGACCGGCATCTCCGCGATCTCGTCGAGCAGTAACGTTCCCTTGTTCGCCAGCTCGAAGCAGCCCATGCGCCTCGCAGCCGCTCCGGTGAACGCGCCCTTTTCGTGTCCGAACAGCTCCGACTCCATGAGCGTTTCAGGCACGGCCGCGCAGTTTATTGCGACGAAGGGTTGAGCCGCGCGCGGGCTGAGCTTGTGAATCGTGCGCGAGACCAGCTCTTTTCCTGTTCCCGACTCACCGGTCACGAGGACCGACACGGCGCTGGGAGCAACTTGCTCGATCAACGTGTACACGTCGCGCATCGCGTCCGAGGTCCCGACCATATCGCCGAAAGCGCCATACTGGCGAAGCTGGCGGCGCAGCAACTCGTTTTCGCGCTGGGCGCTGCCGAACTCGGCCGCCCGCTTGAGTACCAGTTGAAGCCGGCGGGTATCGAGGGGCTTCTCGAAGTAATAGAAGGCGCCCTCATCCTTGACTGACCGGATCGCTGCGTCGACCGAGCCCTGGCCCGTGAGAAGAATGACTGCGGTGTCGGGGTGTTCGGATCGGATTCGACTCAGCAAATGAAAGCCGTCGACTCGCGGCATGACGACGTCGGTGATGACGACGAGAGGAGCAAACTCCTCGACGCGCTCAATGGCTTCCTTGCCATCGCCGGCACTCTCGGTCTCGTAGCCCCAACTCGTGACCAACTCGCTCAGGCCGTGGCGGGCGGACTCCTCATCGTCGACTATGAGCACGCGGTGGGCTGACATTGAGCAAGAAGTTTAGCACAGAGCAAGACAGAGTCTGAGCGCGGAAAAGAAATGTGCAATATCGGCGCAGTGCTTTTCGTCCATATCGCACGTAGGCAATGATGCGGGTGCCGTGCCCCGGCGGCCGGGCACCTGGCCATCTTGATTCTGTCAGGCCGGTTAATCTGAAACTGGAACTCGCAATCGCGCTCGACTCGTCCAACAATGCCTACATCACAGGCACGACGCTTTCCAGCGACTTCCCAACGGCGAGTCCTTTCCAGGCGGCTTTCGGGGGCGGTCTGGACGACTCATTCGTGACGAAGCTGAACGCGGCGGGAAGCGGCCTCGTGTATTCGACGTTCCTCGGCGGAAGCGGCAACGAGAACGGCGAAGGCATTGCCATCGACTCCGCAGGCAATGCTTACGTCACCGGGCCGACGGATTCGACCAACTTCCCGACGGCAAATCCGTTCCAGGCGACTTTCGGCGGCGTGCTCGATGCCTTCGTCACAAAGTTGAGCGGTGCAGGCAATTCGTTGGTCTACTCGACGTATCTCGGCGGCGCCGGTCGAGACGGGGGTAATGACATCGCCGTCGATTCTTCCGGTTGTGCCTACGTAACGGGCGGAACATCGTCGCTCAACTTCCCAACGTTGAATGCCGTTCAACCTGCTTTCGCGGGCGGGCGTTCAGACGCATTCGTCTCGAAGGTAAACGCGCCGGGGACTGCCCTAACTTATTCAACCTACCTCGGAGGCGGAGGCGAAGATAACGGCTCTGACATCGCCGTCGATTCATCGGGAAGCGCGCACGCAACGGGCGATACGCGGTCGAGCGACTTTCCGACAACAAATGCCATTCAATCCACCTTCGGCGGCGGCAATTCAAACGGCGGCGACGTCTTCGTGGCGAAGCTGAACGCCGCGGGCAGTTCGTTTGTCTACTCAACATACCTTGGAGGCGGCAGAGCGGACTTTGGCAGTGGCATCGTCGTCGACGCCGGCGGGAATGCCTTCGTCGGCGGCCGGACCGACTCCGCCGACTTCAGCACAACACCGGGTTCCTTTCAGCCTGGCTTTGGGGGGTTCAACGACGGCTTCGTCGCTAAGATCTTTGATCCGCCATCCGCCGTCACCCTCGACTTCTTCCTGCACGGGGCGGGCGTCACAGCGAATCCGCCGACTCTCTTCCTGGACAATACGGCGCCGGCTGAAGCAACTGCGAAATTCAAGGACTCGCCTGCAATCAGCCTCAGCGGAGGCAACCCGTGGAAAGAAGTCGGCACGTGGACCGCCGCGCCGTCGCTGACATCGGGTCCTCTAACTGCGCTCAGCGACGCGCACGTGTGGCTGGGACTGAAGAACAGCGACGATCAGGGCACAGACTTTGATGTGAGGGTCGAGGTATACCTCAACGCGATCCTGGTGGCATCGGGCGAGGTCCACTGCATCGAGGGCGTGACACGGAACCCATCGAAGGCGAAAGAAACCATCGTCCCGATTGCTCCATTTTCGACCGCGTCGTTCAATGGCACGACCGATGTGCTCTCATTGAAGATGCTGACGCGGATTGGGACGGACGGCGCTGGCGGGTCGTGCGCCGGACATAGCAACGTTCTTGGCCTGCGCGTCTATTTCGACGCGGTCAGCCGGCCTTCGCGATTCGACGCAACGTTCGGCCCGTGACTCTCGGGGCTGGCGTCGCTCGCTCTATTGAGGGGTTGCGCAGCACAAGCTGCGGGGCTGCTCCGGTCAATCAAACGACCACGCCTCGATGAGCACATCCATCTGACCGCCACAGACCATGCCTTCAGCGTCTTCATAGTCGCCGGCGAGATTGAAATGAAAAAGCCCGGTCTCTCCCGTCCGCAGGACCTCGCGCGCATCGGCCCAGATGTCGGCTTCCACGCACCCGCCGCCGACGGTGCCGATGAATGAGCCGTCGTCAAAGACGACCATCTTGGCGCCGACCTGCTGCGGAGTGGAGCCTCGCGTCTTGACCACGGTCGCCATCGCAGCGCGCGCGCCTTGTTCGAGCCGGCGTTGCATCTCGCTGTAGACTTCGCTCGGGCTGAGCGCGTGGCCAGGAAGCTCGCCGTCTTCACTGTCGTCGTCAGATATCGCCATACGGTTGTGAAGCGATTATATATTAGACTCGATCCATGAATGGAGAAACCTCGCATCTCGAATTTCTCTCCCATTCTCCCATTCTCCCACTCTCCCACTGGGCGGCCGGCTGTTTTTTGGTTCGTGCGGCCACGCCCACTAAGCCCTACCACCTTCACATCCTTGGACCGGTCAGGAGGAAGATCGAACAATGAACAAGAACAGACTCTTCTGCGGCGCTTTCATAGCGCTCTTTGCATTGGCCCTGACAGGCTGCCCCGAACGCAGACGCATCGGGGACATAACCAGCGATCCGGGGCGCTACTTCAACAAAGAGGTAACAGTAGTTGGCCGGGTGACTCGCTCTTACGGTGTGGCCGGGGCCGGCGTGTTCGAGATCGACGATGGGACCGGCCGGCTATGGGTTGTCAGCGAGAAGTACGGAGTGCCGAGCAAGGACGACTATGTAGGTGTGAGCGGCAAGGTCATACCCGGCGTAACCTACAACGGGCGCAACTACGGAACCGGCATGCGGGAGACGAAGCGCCGGACCACCGAAACCAGGTAGCCCGAGCCGCTGCCATCCGCTCATCGCCCGAACCGCGCGGGGTTGGTAGCTCCGCCTTCAGGCGGCTCGCGCCTGAGAAGAGAGCCCGAACTACGAGGCAGGTGCTCAGTCTGCGAATCGGCCTGGTCGGACTATGTCGAACTCGTGGCGGGACTCGGTTGAGGCTTCAGAAGTTCGTAGCCTTCCGAACGAGCCACATACGTCGCCGCCGTGATGTCGCCGGCAACGTTGAGTGTTGTCCGGCACATGTCGAGGATCCGGTCCACACCCAGAATGATCGCTATCAGTGCCGGGTTCACCCCGATCGTAGCCAGCACAACCACGATGAAGGGAATCGAGCCCGACGGCACGCCCGCCGTACCGATGCCGCCGAGTATCGCCAGATAAGCAACCACAACCTGCTGACCAAGAGTTAGGTCAACTCCCGCAAGCTGCGCCAGGAACAATACCGTCACACCTTCATAGAGCGCCGTGCCATTCTGATTTGCCGTCGCGCCGATAGTCAGGACGAAGCTGTTGATCTCACGCGGGACGCCAAGGTTCTGCTCCGACACTCGAAGCGCCGTCGGCAAGGTTGCATTGGAGGATGAAGTCGAGAAGGCCGTCAACATCACGGTTTTGATGCGGCGGAAGAATTCCAGCGGCGAGATGCGCGAGAGGAAGTAAACTGAAAGCGAGTAGACTCCGAACATGTGCAAGGCGAGTCCTACCAGGACAGTCACCATGAACCACCCGAGCGCCCCTAAGAGGTCCAATCCAAACCGCGCCGTGTTGTTAAACAACAGGCAGGCGACGGCGAAGGGGGCGACCTTCATAACGAGGTCGATGACTTTGGCCGAAATCTCGTAAAGCGCCTCGAGCCCTCGCACAAGAGGCCCCGCCACACTTGGCTTCACGAGGGTTACGGCGACACCGAGAATCAGCGCGAAGAACATCAGATGAAGCATGTTGGGAGTGTCATCCTTGATCGTGCCGCTGGGGTTGGGCTTGAGCCCGGCGATCGCAGCAATCGGGTTGGCAGGCACAAGAGTCTTGACGACCTGCATCATGGCCGAATCAGTCGCTCCCCCCTTCTGCGCCTCCTCCACCTGCTTGTTGGCGTCCGAGCCGTAGCGAGCTTGAAGGGCCGCGGCAGTCGAAGGATCGATTCGATTCCCCGGTCGAATTGTATTAGCCAGCGTCAGGCCGATAGCCACTGACACCGCTGATATCACTACCGTGTACGCAAACGCCTTCAGCCCAACGCGGCCGAGCTTGCGTATGTCGCCGATCCCCGCGACTCCCACAACCAGCGATGAGAACACGAGCGGCACGACTATCATCAAGAGCAGCCGGAGAAAGAGCTGTCCGACTGGTTCGGTGATGTTGGATATGACCCAGGCGACTTTGCTGTTGCCGCCTCCCGCTCCGGCGTTCACCGCGAGGCCGGAAGCAACACCTACCGCCAGTCCGATGAGGATTCGGGTGTGCAGCGCCAGCCCTTTGGGGCGATCCCGCGTAGTGTCTTTGAGGTCGGTTGTCTCCTCGCGTTCGTAAGCATCGGGTTCAATAATCTCATTGCGCGAGCGATTGTCGTCTGGTTGGTCAGCCATTCTCTGCTCTCTCTTTTCTGATCATTGACTGGGGTTTGGTGATGCGCGAGACAGGGTATTGGCTTTGCGCGCTTAAGTCAATTGTGAAAGGGCGGGTGGGTGCGTGTGTCAAATGGTGGGTGTGTCAAGGAGGGATGAGCAGGAGCAGGACTAGCAAACCGGCGATTGGTCACGCACTATGCGCGCTCTCGAAGTCTTCAAACCGGGCGGCGTTTGTCGGAGGTCCAACCCGCGACGGCGGCCCCTCCCGAATTCGCCTCCGGTGTTCGGGCGATCTGTCTCAATCCGCCTCGCGATCGTTTGTACGATCGAATCAGCGAGAGGGCTGCGCGCATGTTTGAAAGCGGGCTTGTCGAAGAGGTTGAGTCGCTGATTGCGTCGGGCATTCCTTTCGATGCGAACGCGTTTCAGGCTCACGGGTATCGGCGGGTAGTCGAATATCTCAAGGACTGCGGACTGGAGAAGACGCCCTCAATCAGATGAAGCTCGACATCCGTCACTACGCGAAGCGGCAAATTGAGCTGGTGGCGGGGGTGGAGCGGCGTGGAATGGATCAACCGTCTTGGCGAAGAAGGGGAAGCGCTGGCCGAGGCTCTGTCATACCTCGAAGCTGCCCGAGCCGAGACTGAGAACCAATTTCTAGCGGGGAGTAATATCGCACTGTCTAGGTCCGGCGTTACAACCCCACCAGTTGTTCTCCGCATTCACCACACCCGGCCCGGCGTTTGTCAGTCCCGCGCCATTCCCGGCTATGCGGTTGAAGCTCATGTTCACTGTCGGAGTGGGATTTCCAACGGCCACCCCCGTTGTGTTACCCGTGATGGCGTTCCCGTTGATCGTCGCATTGCCCGCGGCATTGACGCCCGTGGCAAAACCGCTGATCTCATTTGGGCCAAGGGCTGCATCAATCATCTCGCTCGAAGCCGACAGGATGTTTACGCCGGTGCCCGCGCCGCCCGGGCCGGTTATGTCGTTATTCGTCAGATGCCCGCTGCCATTGGACTGAATCAAAAAACCCGTGAAGCAGTTAGTCGCCACATTGCCCTGAAGTTGGACGGCCTGATTGCCCGCGAAGTTCGTTCCGGCAAGCCACTCGAAGCCAATGTTCGCGCCGCACGCCATTACGAGTGCCGATTCTGGATTCGCGCCAAGCTTGTCGCATCGACCTAACCACCGCTGGATCGTTCGCCAGTTGTGATCCGGTCGGCGGACAAGGCGGATTCTGCGAGGCTGGATTCTGCGACAACCCCGTAACGAAGACGTTTACCAACTCATATCCATACACCTCCACAGGCCCACCTTCAGGTGGTCCGTCATCATGTCCGGGCAGCGTGAAGAGGTGGGTTATTCGCAGCGCCACCCCGACAGAGATGCCGGCCGCGCCGATCCGCACGAGATTGAAGGCCATACCGTATTGCTCGGGAAAGATGGCGGCCCCATCCAGATAGACCCCTGGACCGCGCACTGATGCATCCATAAACGGGCCAAAAAGGGACTCCAGGCCAGATGGGTCTGTGAGATTCACTGGATCGTTGAGAACATACGAATACCGGTTCATGCTCTGTGTGTCTAGTATATTCCCCGGTACCGGGTCGGGGCGCGTGTACCTTCCGCTAGCAGCAGCGTACTGCCGGTTCACCGCGTAATCGGTTCCGCTCTCAGGATCACGCTCATAATTCGTGAAGCGGTGCTTCTCAGTCTCACCCACCGTCCCGGCGTCTTCACCAAAAGGCAAGTGGTCCTGCGTGCCTCTCACGACTCCGCTCGCGTCGGTGATCATCCGAGTCGATAACCGATCAGGATGATAGAACCTCAACCCACCTGGGCCCGACGCCGGTGCTGTGCTGTATTCGGCTATCACTACCGCGCCTTCCCACACGTAGTAAGTCGTCACCGCGCTCGCTCCGGTCCCCACCACCTTCTTCACCCGCCAGTTGTTCGCGTCGTACGAGTACACCGCTTCGTTTGCCGTTCCTGCATCGACTTTTACCAGCCGGTCTTCGGCGTCGTAGCGATACGCGTGCACTCCGTCATTGATCAGATTCCCCGCTGCGTCGTATTGCTGAGTCAGCACCGAAGCCGCTTGCGTCACCGTCTGCATCCGGTTGCTTGGAGCCACGGGCGATGAGCCGGCTTGTTGTTGCAATGCGATCGACTGAATCTGAGTGCCACCCACGGTCGCGTCCCACACCCCCGTCCGGTTCCCCCAGCGGTCGTACTCGAACCGCCGTTGCCACGCGCCCCAGCCAGTCGCCGTCACCAGTCTCCCAACATCGTCGTAGGTGAAGCTCTGCGCTCGTGACTGACCGTTGATTGTTCCCGTAATTGACATCAACTGGCCGCTGTTCCCGGCGCCGGTTCCTACACCCGAAGCTCCCGGTGCGGCTTGATAACTGTACGTCAGGTTCATCAAAGTAGTCCCGCCGCTGTTCACCACGCTCTGACCCGTCGACTGCAACCGGTCTGCGCTGTAGGTGTAGTTCTCCGTAGTCTGAGTGCCTGTGTTGCCAAGCTTCAACTGAGTCACCTGTCCTGCGGTATTATACGCGATTGATGACAAGTACTGCTGCGCAACGGTCGCTCCGTTCATCTTGTCCAGCCTGATCAGTCGGCCGCGCGCATCGTAGCTCGTTCTCAAGGGCTTGCCGGAAGGATAAATCACCGCCGTCTGCTGATTGAACTGATTGTACTCATAGCTCGTCGTGTAGGTGTTCGTGTTGCCGGTGATGCTGTGGCTCTTGCTCGTGAGTCTCCAGAAGCCGTCATACGTGTAAGACTCGGAGCCGCCGGTGTCGACGATGCTGGCGACCGCACCGTTGCCGGGCGCGGTGGTTTTGTAGGTGATGTCGATGTCCGCAGTCGCCTCAACGGTCGAGGGGAGAGCCGGCCTCACCGTGCCGAGATCATCCCCGCCAAGTCCCGTGTACCATACCTTCGTCGGCCGATTCAGTGAGTCGTACTTGAAGTGACTCTCGACGCCTCGCGGGTCGGTCCGCTTCAGCACCGCGTCGAAGTCCGTGTAGGCGAAACCTACCGCGCCGCCCTCAGGCTGTCTGAGTCTTCAATCTGGAGAGCGAATCGTAAGTGAACGATCGAGTCTGGCCGCCCTGGTTCACGCCGGTCAGATTATCTTATCTAGCACGTCGTACGTGTAAGTCGTCACCAGCGACAGCAATCCCGTTCCAGAGTCTTCCTCGGCCACGCGGATCAACCGCTCGAAGCGGTCCATCTGAAGGTAGCCCTCATTTGGTACAACGAGGCGACAGGACGTACCGACTCCCGTCACCGCACGCTGTTCACGTGTGAGCCAAAAGGAATGGGCGGCATCGTCCAAAACCGCCCTCACGGGTTTCAAAACGGGAGCGTGAACACCGGGCGGGCGCTGATTCAACTCGGCCAAGTACTACACAGGCAGGCTTAGCCACTCCCCGGAGGCCGATTCAAATACTTCGCTGCTTCATTGCGTACCCCTTCATCACCGTCGTGCAGTAGGAGATGTAGTCGCTCACGAGCTTCCGGCTCTT
>DATDOV010000077.1:0-3945 GCA_035293105.1 Blastocatellia bacterium | reverse complement strand
GACGGCTCGGGCGGCGGCGGACCGGGCGGCTCAGGTTGGGGCGGACCCGGCGGAAACGGGCCGGGCTCGGGCGGCGATACCGGCTTGCAAGGCGGCGGATACCGGTACAACTCACGGAGGATCGGTGAGGCGCCCAAGCTGGGACGGAGATTGAACAGACGGTATTGAGGTTCGGATCAGACGGAGAAAACGCCATGCGTAAGACAGATACTCAAGTTTCCACGGGACGGCTCAGAAGGGTCAACCAACGTCCGTTTGCAAACCCAATCGCCTTCGGCGCGTGCGGCACATCGACCGAATCGGGTATGGCGCTGATAGGCGTGCTGTTGATCCTATCGTTGATGTTGATGCTTGGACTCGCGGTCACCTTCTCGTCGGTCTCGGACAAATTCATCACGTCGAATTACAAGAACATCACCAGCGGTTTCTACGCCGCCGAAGCCGGCATCGGGAACCTCCATCGAATCCTGCGCAGCGAGCAGTTCGTCACCGGGTCGCTCCCCGATCCGCCCAAGGTGAGCCCCGGCCAGCCGACGCTCAACCCTGGTGACTTCATCGCGGCAGCGGAGAAGATGGCCGTCAGAACCGAACACTTCCCCAACGATGCGGCTTATCGGACGAAGGTCAAGATCACCGACATCAAGATGCCGTATCCCGCTACCGACCAGAACCCCGCGCACGCCAGCCGCAAGATCAAGCTCGTCGACGAGGTCAATCCGCGGCGCGGCCAGATCGAACCCTACACGGTCAGCTACCAGCTCGAATCGATCGGTGAAGGCCTGTCGGGACTCAACGGCATGGTGACGCTGGTTGAAGAGGGCGTCATAAACTTCAAGCTGCTGGTCCGGGCCGACGGCGGCGGCTTGCGGGTCGGGAGCTTCGCCGAGTTCGCGCTCTTCCTGGACAAGTTCGATCCTTACAACCCCGAAGGTCCGTTCATCTATCAGGGCCTCGGCCCGGGCGACAGGTTCTCCGGCCGCATTCACACGAACGAGCGATTCGGATTCTGGACCACGGCGGATGGCTCGAACCCGCCGGGCTTCAACGGCTACGTGACTCAGTCATTCAAGACGGCGAGCTACTACCGTCACGGCGCGGGCTTTCCGCCGCCGCCGGTCGACGCGGACTCGGATGTCGTCGATGGCGTTCTTGTAGCTCCGAAGTTCCGCTCGGGATTCCAACGCGGCGTGGACCCGATTCCGCCGACCACCAACGCGTTCGATCAGGCGAGAGCCGTGCTCGACGGCGGATACGAGCTATCGGCAGGCCCGCCCTCCGATGGTCAACTGCACGCGGCGCTTCGCTCGGCTACTGACTTAGGGACCTCGCTGGCCACGCCGAAGGATCCTGATGGTACGACGCCCACCCTCGCGCGCGGCGTGTACATCCCGACCGATGGCGAAGCCTTCACCGGAAGCGGGTTCTACATCATGGGCGACGCGGAGGACATTCAACTCACAGCGGACCCGGCGGGGAACCGCGAGACGATCAGGATCACCCAGGGCAGGCAGACGACCACGATCGTAGTCGACCTCGACGCCGGCACGACTACTGTTGATGCCGGGCATGGCGCGCGGACGCTGCGAGGCATTCCGCTTGACCGCTCGATCGTCAAGAAGGGCGATCGCTCGGCGGCGTCGCTGTACGTTTATGGCAGCGTAGGCGCACTTCACGGACCGGGCCGCGACGGGAATGGCATGCCGGCGCCGGCGATTGATTCGAACTTCGCCTTGACGGTGACCGCGGGCGGCCGGGCGACGGGCGATCCCAACAAACCGGTCGCGGGCGGGAGCATTACGCTGACGGGCGACTTGACCTACGAGACGTCGGTGGTCGATGCGGCAGGCAATCCGATCAACCAGAGCGCGAACAACGTGCTGGGCATATTCGCTTCGGGCGGCAACATCTTCATTCCGGGGGATGGCACCGCGCCCGACAACCTGACGGTCCACGGCTCGATGGCGGCGTTCGAATTGAAGAACGCGGACGGTACCGGCGTGTTGGGCCCGAACGGTCTTCCGTTTGGCGGACGAATCAGGTCTGACGTGCTGAACTTCCGCGGCCGGCCATTCAGAGGCAACTTCACGTTGGTTGGCGGCGCGCAATCGACCAACTACGACAACCTCGGGGTGTACGATGGTCAGTTTCACGGCTACTTGTACAAAGGCGTGTGGGATCCGAGGTACGACGCGCACCAGTCGCCGCCGTTCTATCCGGGGTACGTTGTGGAGTCAGGCGGCCCAACAGGCACACCCGTCGTGAAGGCGCAGACTAACAGCCCGATGGTGCTTTCGTACAAGCGGATCTATCACGGTTCGGTTCCGTCGCCGGACGGGGCATCGCGGTAAGCGGGATGTAGCGCAGACTGTCCAGTCTGCGAGGGGCGTCGCGGCCGCAGTTCAGTGCGCAGACTCGACAGTCTGCGCCTACTGGCCGTCCTTCCGGCATGAAACTCCTCTTCGACTAGAGTCTCTCGCCGCGGCATCCCCTCCTTGTCACTTTCAACTCCGAACAATAGAATGCGCGTATCATATGACTGGATTACTTCAGCAAGAGATCAGTGAAATCGAGAAGCTGTCGGCTGAAGAACAAGATTCTATTGCGAGCCTTATCCTGGCCGAGTTGGCAGACGAAGAGACGTGGGACGCTCAGTTCAAAGCCACGACCGACGAGCAGTGGGACCGCTTAGCCGATGCAGCGCAACGTGAAATTGCCGCTGGAGATTGTCTACGCGCTCGACGAAATCCTCCAACCTCGCGACCGCCAGTCGTGAAATCAAGTCACGAAGGAGTTTCGGGAAGGACTGGCCCGTCTGCCGGCTTCTGTCCAGGAACAGGCGGCCCGCGCGAATGCGTTGTGGATTAACCCTCTCGGTTGCTTGCGCGACTCGCTCCATCGGCCTTGCCATCCGCCGGGGTCTAGTGTGAGCATGCGTGCGTGAGGTAATGGAGATGCAGTCGACATACAAGGCCACTCTTAGAGGTGATCGAATCGAGTGGGGAGAAGATGTCCCCGATCAGATTCGAGGCCATGCGGGATTGACCGTGTTTGTAACCATTCCCAATCAGCCCGGCATAGCAGAGGACACGCGTGGCCCGCGTATGGCAGAGGCGTTGCGGCGCCTTGCTTTGAGCGGTGGTGTTCCCTCCATCGCTGATCCCTCGAAATGGCAGCGTGAACAGCGCGAGGATCGCGAACTCCCTGGACGGCGATAAGCGTGCTACTCGACAGCAACATCATCATCTACGCCGCTGAGCCGGAGCACGAAGACCTCCGAAGCTTTGTCGCCGCCGAGGCGCCGGCCGTTTCCGCGATTAGCGTGGTCGAGGTCTTAGGCTACCATAGGCTAACAGAGGCTGAACGCACTCACTTCGAGGAGTTCTTCAGCGTGTCTAGGATTCTGGCGGTATCAGATCTTGTGATAAGCGAGGCAGTGAGATTGCGTCGGCAGCGGAAGATGACTCTCGGGGATGCGCTCATTGGGGCAACGGCCATCGCCAATGATCTTACACTTGTTACTCGCAACGTACGTGACTTTGACTGGATCGCGGGGCTCCGTATTCTCGATCCTTTCGCTTCTACGTAACACACGATAGAACGTTGACGGCAAGTACGTCGCGTTGTTGGCGACCTGAGAGGCGATGCCAACACACGCGCAGCCTGTCACTTCCGTGCGTCGCATTGATATCAGGCGGTCTCCAACTCGTAACCAGGCCTTTGAGATCCCCTCGCCGCTTATGGCCGCGGAGGAACGCTCTTTACAATCAGCATAGAAAGCGATAAGTTCGGGCTTCGGAAGCAGCGGTTGAACTAAACCGCTACGCGGTAGGTAGCAAGGCTTCTTCCCTCCCTCTATAAGCTCACCTCAGCAGGAGCTCAAAAATAATCACCTAAGAAAAAGGCTCCTTCGTGGAGAATGGTGTCGGGTTTTACCAAGCCTACATC
>DATDOV010000076.1:0-9254 GCA_035293105.1 Blastocatellia bacterium | reverse complement strand
AGGATTTCCTCCCTCACGCGGCGTTGCTGGGTCAGGCTTTCGCCCATTGCCCAAAATTCCCCACTGCTGCCTCCCGTAGGAGTCTGGCCCGTGTGTCAGTGCCAGTGTGGCTGGCCGTCCTCTCAGACCAGCTACAGATCGTCGCCTTGGTGAGCCGTTACCTCACCAACTAGCTAATCTGCCGCAGGCTCCTCTCCAGGCGCGAGGCCCCGAAGGGTCCCCCGCTTTAACAACTAATCACCATTTGGTGCCGCTGCATTATGCAGTATTAGCCCGCCTTTCGGCGGGTTATTCTCCACCCGGAGGTAGATTGCCCACGTGTTACTCACCCGGACGCCACTCTACTTACCCCCGTAGGGGCTTTCGCGTTCGACTTGCATGTGTTAGGCACGCCGCCAGCGTTGATTCTGAGCCAGGATCAAACTCTCAGTTAGAATCCTGGTCATCTTCGAGTATTCGCCGAACATGACCTTTCGTTTCTTGGTCACTTCCACCAAAACTCTCAGAACGTCTGGTTCATAAACGCACTATCCAGTTTTCAAAGATCGCATTGCCCGAATTGCAGCCTCAAGGCAAAACGTGATTCTATCATGCAACTGAGATTTGTCAACTGCGTCGAGAGTCGAGCGAGTCGAGCGAGTCGAGTCGAGTGAGGCGAAGCGCAAGCAGTGAGGCGAAGCGCAAGCAACGCGTGGCGGGCAACGCAAGCAAACCTCAGCATTGCCCTATCCTCCGGCCAGCCGACTTCACCGTACATATACGAGTTCGTCCCCGCAATTGACAACAATCGTCGACATCAAAAAAAGGACATTCCCAAAAGAGCGAAGAATGAGGACATTTTGAGAGTTGCAACAGCGTGACACCTGCGCATGCACTTCACCGTAAGCGAGCTCGCCCGGCGATACTGGTACGGTCTCTACTGTGTACTCACAAACTCCGCGAGCGCCTCGCGCCAGTGGCGTAACGGTCTCAGCCCCAACCTCTCAGAAACTAGGCATCGCATCGCACTGTTGCGCGGACGGACCGCGGGCTGACCTAACTCATCGCGCGTCACCGGTTCGACGGCGATGTCTCCAAGTCCCGCCAGATCCAGCGCAACACGCGCGAAGTCATACCAGGTCGCCGGCCCGCTGTTTGTCACGTGATACAGACCGCGCGCGCCAATCTCGATTATCGTCTCAATTCGCCTCGCGAGGTCCGGCGCGTACGTCGGAATCGATGTCTGATCGGTCACCGCTCTCACCCGCCGACCCTGGCGCGCGTAGTCGATGACCCGGCTGCCGAAGTTCTTCCCGCCCAGCCCGAATATCCACGACGACCTGACGATGTAGAATCGCTCGGCTTCATCCCTGACCGCCATCTCGCCGGCGAGTTTCGATCCGGCGTACGAGCTCAACGGGTGAGGGGGATCCTCTTGCGTGTAGAACCCGTCCTTTTCGCCATCGAAGACATAGTCCGTGCTGATGTGGACCAGTTCGGCGCCCGATTCGCGGCAAGCACGCGCCAGGAGCCGAGGGCCTCTTTCGTTCACCTCGAACGCCGCCGGCGCATCGGTCTCGCAGCGATCAACGTCGGCCAGCGCCGCACAGTTGATCACCACGTCGGGCCGCGCGTGGCTGATGCAGAGCTGCACTTCGTCCTCCCTGGTGATGTCGAGTTCTGCGCGCTTCATCGCGAGCGTTCGCCACCCGGAGGTCAGGCATTGGGTCATCGCCCGGCCGAGCAAGCCGCCCGCGCCGGTCACGAGCGCAAGTCTGGACCTGCCAGCGTCCGTGTGAAGTCGACCCGATCCGTTGCCCGAAGCGCGGGCCTGTTGATTGTCATCTTCCAACATTGTTCCGGACGCCGAAGGCCGGTCCAACGATCATCCCTCGGCGTTTATCCGTTCTCGCGCGCCGTACATTCGTTCGTAATACTGGAGGTACTCGCCCGACCGTGCCCGTGCAATCCAGTCTGTGTTATCCATATACCAACGCACTGTTTTCTCGAGCCCGCTCTCGAAGCTCTCGCTCGGCCGCCAGCCAAGTTCGGTTTCAATCTTCGTCGGATCTGTCGCGTAGCGCCGGTCGTGTCCCGGGCGATCACTCACGAACTCGATCAACGAATGCGGCTTGCCGAGGAGGTCAAGCAACGCGCGAACGACTTCGAGATTGGTCTTCTCGGCGCGCGAGCCAATGTTGTAGACGTCTCCTGTTCGGCCCCTGTGAAGCACCGCATCGATCGCCCGGCAGCAATCTTCTACGTAGAGCCAGTCGCGGACGTTGAGACCGTCGCCGTAGACGGGCAGCGGGCGGTCTTCGAGAGCGTTGGTGATCATCAGCGGGATGAGCTTTTCGGGAAACTGGAACGGCCCATAGTTGTTCGAGGGCCGGAGAGTAACGACGTCCAATCCATGCGTCACGTGGGCGGCGCGCACGAGATGCTCGGCGGCGGCTTTGGATGCGGCGTAGGGGCTGTTGGGCCGCAGCGGGGACGACTCGGTGAAATAGCCGTCCTCACACGATCCCATGACTTCATCGGTCGAGATATGGACGAAGCGGAGATTCCCCTCTCGGGCGGCGTCCAGGAGAACTTGTGTCCCGAGGACGTTTGTATGGACAAACTCATCCGCGTCCTCGATGGAGCGATCGACGTGAGATTCTGCCGCGAAGTGGACGACGGCCTCGCAGTGTTTGATGGCTTGATTGATTGCCTGGCGATCGCAGATGTTTCCGCGGACGAATTGGTAGCTGGGGCGGGAGGCGACGGCTTTGAGGTTGCCCAGATTGCCCGCGTAGGTCAGCTTGTCGAAGTTGGCTATGTCGCAATCGGGGTAGGCGTCGACGAAAAACCGGATGAAATTGGAGCCGATGAATCCGGCGCCGCCGGTGATGAAAAGCCGCATAAGAGTTTCCTTCTGAGCGTTCACCTCCGCCCGGGGATTTGGGATTCTAGTCGCCGGGATGGGCCTAATCAACTGCGGGCGGCCAAGTCGGCCAAGTATTCCCAGGAACCGGGCCGTCATGACGAATCTTGCACGCCTCGGGTACCTCGCAGCACTAACGGTTTAGCTCCAATGCGAGCCTCATCCGCGGGGTCCGCGAACGATGCGAGATTAGGCCTCTCTGACGCGCGGGAGGCGACGAGAGAGGTATCGCTCAGTTTGCTGCAGGCTTCCGACCGGTCGCTTCTGCGTTCTTCATTGCCTGGTCATATGCGCCGAGACAAGCCGAAAAATCCTCGGCCGATGACGGGAACATCCCATACCAGATGTAGTCGAACCGCTCGGTCAGATAGGTCATAGGAGAAGTCAGCTTAGGGTACTTCGATAGCCGGGCAAGGTACTCGTGATTGGTCGCGCTCGATTCCAACTCGATGACGCCGCGCTCGGCGAGCTCGAACAACAGCGCGATGTAGAGTTTCCTCATCGCGGTCCTGAAATCACCAGAGGAGGCCGCCTCGCGCGCCGCGAGCGCCAGGTCCACCGCCGTGGTGCCCGCCTCGATCTCTTCGCCGAGCACCGTGCGCTTGGGCCTGCGCTTCTTGCGGCCTTTCCTGTTCACGATCATCTTCACGATGGCGAAAACCGCGCCCGCGAGCGCAAGGATCACAATGCCCCTGAAAACCCAGCCAGCCGCGGAGCCCGCACCGCTGATCGCTGAAAAAATCTTCACCCAGAGATCGCGAAGGAACTCGAGCACCTGCCGGCGAAGCTTCGTCATGTACGCCGCAACCGGGTTCTCAACCTTCTTGCGATACTCGGGCCGGGCGAGAATACCGCGAATATCGTCACGGGCCTGCGATGAGGCGCTAGCGCCCGACGATCCCTTGCTTCCGTCGCGAATCTGTTCATCCAAAGTCCGAAGCCGGGCCGCCGCTTCAGTCAGCAGCGCGAGTCGCGTTTGCGGGTCCCTTTCGGTCTTGGAACGATCGAGCAGTGAATGAAGCCACCTGTTATCGGTCGTGACCTTCTGTCCGTCAATCTCGATCGTCTCGGCGTCTGGGACGAGATTCTTGACGTAGCCGATGCCCTCATCGGCGTAATCGGGGTCCTTCTTGATTCGCTCGATCTGCTCCGCCGCGCGAAAGACCCGCTTCTCGTAATCAGGCAGCGACCCGCCAAGCGCCTGCACCCCAACCGTCGCCAGGAACACTAGGATCAACACTGTGAGCGTCCACTTCAAGCCCTAGTTAACCTCCTCGCTACGGACTCGCGGTGTACGGTGGTCATTTCGAGATTCATCACCGTCTGCTGTCTTCTACACCATCGTTCCGCACTTCATGCAATACCGCGCGCCGGGCCTCAGCTCCGCGCCACATTGTTTGCACTCTGCCGGAGCAACGTCAACCGACCGTGCGCCTTCCGTGCCAACCGCCGATAGGTCTCCTGACGGCGTTGGTCCAGGACTCTCGTCGCTTGTACCTGCATCGTCGAGGGCGCCCGGAGATGCAGCGCCGCCGCTTTCACCATGAGCCGCGTGAAGCGAGGTCGCTGCTTCCTCGAACTTCTTACGAAGCTCGTCGGCCGGCGAAGATGGTTCCGCTGGCGTTTGCTCCACGGGCGGAGAAGGCGCGGGACGCGGCGGAGGCCGGTAGCCCGCCAGGCCGAGCGGACCCGTCTGAACGAAGATCGGCTGAAAGGGAACCGGCGGCGGCTGGTAGCCAGCCGGCTGCGGCGAGGGCTGCCAGTAGAACCCCGGGTTCACTTCGCGCGCAAGAAGCTCGACATCATAAGCCTCCTTGCGCACGCGGCTGTCAAAGTAGAGCAGCGTGAACGAGACGACCCAGATCGGCAGCGCGAGCAGGCTCGATATCTGGTCGAAGCCTTGATACACGACGTTCCACGCCGGGCTCGTCAGCATATCTTCAATCGACGTACCCGCCATATAAAGGCCGGTCATCAACGGCAGCCTGAGTGCGGCGACAATAGAAAGCGATACGAAATAGGTGAACAAGACAATGGCGCCGACGCGATACCAGTTACGTCCGCCCAGTCGCAGCGCGCGGCCAATCGCCGACCCGGCTGACTGGCCTTCGATCATCACCACCTGCGGCAGGAAGACGACGCGCGCCATCACGATCAGGATCGCCGCCACGCCGCCTAGTACCGCGGCAACGATGACGATCGTGATGACCGTGACGGATAGCCACGTTGGCAACCCCGCTGACGCGGTGAGGGCCGTCAGCACACCGACTACCATCAACGCCACGAAGGTGATGATGCCGAAGACAATGTATAGCGCCATCAGCAGCGCAATGGACAGCAACCCCATCAGCGTGATGTCGCCCAGCCGCCGCCTGACTGCCGCAAAACATCTCCGAAACGTGATGGGTTCGCCCAGCATCAGATGATCGCCGATGACGCGAGAGAGCCCTGACACCGTCGCAAGCCAGATAAAGCCCCACACGACGTAGCCCAGCAGGCCGAAGATCAACAGCATGCCGCCGACTCCAGCCGACGTCGGCGTGGGGTTCGTCAACTCACTAAGGCCGAACCAGAACATCATTGTGACGAAGTAGCCTAGCAGTGACGGAACGGCGACGATCGAAATCAGCGGGGTGAAGTTGCGGCGATAGAGCCGGACGGCGCGGTCTATCACGTCGCCCGTGGACATCGGCTCAAGTATCGTTACATAGGCCATCGAATATGGGCGGATTATAACATGGCGCGCCGGCAGACCGATGAACGTCAGGCTGCTCAGCCGCCGATCCGTCGCGGGTTTGCTGGGTTCCCGACTGAGGCTGCAAAGCGCCAGTAGGGCATTCGTTCGAGTGACCGCTGTCGTCGTCACCCGGCACTCCGAAGCGAAGCATTTCGGTAGCTTCGTTGCACCTTCCGCTCGGGATGACACGAAGGCAAGAGACCGATGAGTGACGGTCGCCCCATTGCGGATGCCTTCTCCTGCATGAATAATGTCCTTCCCCAATGTCGCAGGCGCAATACAAATCCGATTCCAGCCGGGTGACACACAGCAGGTGGGCCGGTCTGCTGCCGCTCTCCGTGGGTATTGTGTTTGTCTCATCGCTCGCGCTTTACTACCGGACTCTTGCGCCGACCGTCGCTCTAGTCGACAGCGGCGAGCTCATAGTCGCGGCGGAGACTCTCGGCGTTGCGCATCCACCCGGCTTCCCCGTCTATGTTCTGCTGGCCCACTTCGCAACGTTGATTCCCGTCGGTAGCGTTGCCGTTCGCGTGAACTTCGCATCAGCGCTTTTTGCCGCCCTGACAGTCGCGACGCTGACGTGGATCGTGGGTGAAGCGGCGGCCCACGCATCGGTGTTGACTGCGATCAGGCAACGGAGTGCGCGAAAGACCGCGCGCGGAAGAAAAGCCAAGAGGATAGCAGCAGGAATCAACGCGGGCAGGGATTTGGCCGCCGAGCAACGCTCCGACAGCGCCACGCTCGTGCCCGCCGTCGCGGCAGGATTGATGTTTGCGTGCTCGCGCACGTTTTGGTCTTATGCGACGGTCGCCGAAGTGTACACGCTCAACACCCTGCTGCTGCTGCTCGTATTTGCCTTGCTGTTCCGCTGGCGGCGCGGCCATGTCGACCCGCTGATCCGCCCACGCCCGGAAGCGGGCCTGCAGCCGTCTCGTCCCTCAGGGATCACCACGTCCCCGCGTCCAGTTTTCCTCTACGCGGCCGCTTTCATCTTCGGGCTCGGAATGTGCGTTCATCACGTCACCGTGGGGCTAGCTCTTCCGGCGATGGTGGCGCTGGTGCTCGCAACAGAAGGCCGGCGGTTCTTCGTTAGCAGAAGGCTTCTCTATGCCGCGCTCTCATCACTGGCGGGTCTTGCGGCGTATGCATATCTCCCGCTTGCCGCGTCGCGCTCGCCGATCATGAATTGGGGCGACCCACGCACCCTTGAACGGCTGTGGTGGCACGTGAGCGGCCGCCAGTATCAGACCTACTTCGAGTACTCTCCGAGGCTCGTTGCGGAGTTCATCCGATTCACGTCGCGCGAGTTCGGCCCCATATGGATGCCCCTCGCACTTGTTCTCGCTCTCGCCGGTGTCGTCGCCTTGTTTCAACGCGACAGGGTACTGCTGTTGGTCTTCGGTCTGGTGATAGCCTTCAACGTCGGGTTCGGTCTTCACTACGGGATCGACGAAGACAAAGACGCCTACTACCTTCCCACGTTTCTTGTTCTCGCGATGGCGGCGGGCTTCGGCGCTCAGTGGGTAGTGCTCAAGGTCGGATCGCTCGAGCTGCCGCGCCGAGTCAGCCGGCTTGCAGTCCCGGCGGTCCTGCTAGTGCTAGTCGTGCCCGCGATCGCGCTGGCTTCGAACTTCGGCTACAACGATCGCGGCCGCTACTTCATCGCGCGCGACTACGTGCAGAACATCTTAAGCACGGTTGAGCCGGACGGCATGCTGTTGACCGGAGACTGGCAGGTCTACTCGCCGATGTTATACCTCCGCCACGTTGAAGGCGTGCGCCGCGACGTCACCGCTATCGACATCACGCTGCTTAGGCGGTCGTGGTACTTCGATTATCTCAAGCGCGAGTATCCCGAGCTGATGGAAAGCACGCGAGACGAGGTCGACGCGTTTCTTGAGGACCTCACGCATTGGGACCGCGAGCCTGAGGCATACGCTCGGGACGCCGCGCTGAACGAGCGGATCAACGCGCGGTTTTATGAGATGATCCGCGCCTTCGTCAGCGAACACCTCAAGAAGCGAGCCGTGTGTGTCACCTATGACATCGGGGTCCAACTCCGGGGACAGGACGCCGAGTTGACCAAGTCGCTCAGCACTTATCAACTCGTCCCTCAGGGGCTGGTTTTTCAGCTATTCACCGGGCGCGGATTCCGCGAGCCAGCCGAGCCGGCGTTGACAATGCGCGGGCTGGCCGATGGCTCCATCAAGTTCGAGGACGACAGCGTGGTCCGGCGCAAAGTGCTGCCGGTTTACGTTGACATGCTGGTCAATCGAGGGCGCTATCTCGCGGCGCACGACCGGCATGCGCGCGCGATCGAGTTATTCAAAGAGGCGCTGGCCCTTGATCCGAACTCTCGGAACGCCCAACTGTCGCTTGCGGAAAGCCTGAGCGCGCCGCGACCGCGATGACAATCCGTCAGGCGACGATCCGTCACTTTGAGTATTGCGCAACGGAGTGCTATTCTTCGACCCAAGCGGCGAGCCATTCCTGTACACCCGACAACCTATGGATGCGAAGCATTCGGTCGATACTCACACGAACTTGCTGCGATCAGCGCGCGAGCCGATGGAAGCCTGGGAACTCGTCGGCAACACGCCGCTGCTGAAACTTCGCAAACTCACGGCGAACCTGGGCCGCGTTGAAATCTATGCCAAGGCCGAGTGGTTCAACCCCGGGGGATCGGTCAAAGACCGGCCGGCACTTAGCATTATTCTCGACGCCGAACGCTCGGGCCGTCTCACGCCGGACAAGACGATCCTCGACGCGACCTCGGGCAACACCGGAATCGCCTATGCATGGATCGGCGCGGCGCGCGGCTATCGGGTGAAGCTCGCGCTGCCTCAGAATGCAAGCGAAGAGCGAAAGCGAATCCTGAAGAGCTACGGCGCCGAGCTCGTGCTGACCAGTCCGCTTGAAGGGTCGGATGGGGCGATTCGCGAGGCCCGTCGGTTGTACGCCGAAAATCCCGAATCGTACTTCTACGCCGATCAGTACAACAACCCGGCGAACTGGAAAGCCCACTACGAAACGACGGCGCTTGAGATTTGGAACCAGACCGGCGGCCGGGTCACGCACTTCGTCGCGGGTCTTGGAACCAGCGGAACGTTCGTGGGCACGAGCCGGCGGCTCAAAGAACTCAACCCCGAAATCAAGACGATCTCGTTTCAACCCGATTCTCCTTTTCACGGATTGGAAGGCCTCAAGCACATGGAATCGGCGATCGTGCCGGGGATCTACGACCCGGGTGTCGCCGATGCGAATCTTGAAGCCGACACTGAGGAGGCCCACGAATACGCGCGGCGACTTGGCAAGGAGGAGGGCTTGCTGGTCGGCGTATCGAGCGGCGCCGCTGTCGCGTGCGCGCTCAAGCTGGCCACGGCTCTCGAATCAGGTGTCATCGTGACCATCTTTCCCGACAGCGGAGACAAGTATCTCAGTGAACGATTCTGGGATGGGAGGTAAGAGGTGGTTCGTGGTTTGTGGTTCGTGGTTCGTGGTTCGTGGTTCGTGGTTCGTGGTTCGTGGTTCGTGGTTCGTGGTTTGTGGTTCGTGGTTGACGGTTCGTGGCTGGTAGTTGGCAGTATTCTTGCGCCGCAGTCGGTTGACCGC